>JASGGU010000001.1:0-220353 GCA_047602645.1 Lachnospiraceae bacterium
GTGCTCTGGGCTGATTGATTCATCCTTCAATTACAGTTTGCGGAAACTCAAGCAACCAAAAACATTTAGGATCGGAAATAAAAAGCATGCAATATGTTAAATTTATTAAGTATTATCACATCTGATTTGTGTACATCAGTAATAGAAGAGGCGTCGCTGTTCATATATTGTATAAATACTTCCGCGAGGTTATTATGGATTATTTTGAGAAAATAAGCGAATTGATAAAAAAGGCAAAGGGGAAATGCGCCGATCCTGATTTTATGAAAAAAGGAGTTATCGTGGCATTTGCCCTAATGCTTGTATTTGCTGCAATGATTTACATTCCGCGGGCAACGACAGTCAGTAATACGGTGGACGGCCGGGAGCTTCCGATTTACAGCGTCGAAACCTCCGAAAAAAAGGTGGCACTTTCTTTTGATGCCGCATGGGGGAATGAAGATACACAAAAGATCCTGGAAATTTTGAAAAAAAATAATTTGCATGTAACATTTTTTATGACAGGCGGATGGGTAGAAACGTACCCGGAGGATGTAAAGGCGATACAGGCGGCGGGGCATGATCTCGGCAACCACAGCGAAAACCACAAGAATATGAGTCAGCTTTCCGATCAGGAAAAGAAAGAGGAGCTGATGACGGTACATAACCGGGTAAAAGAGCTGACAGGCGTGGACATGGAGTTGTTCCGTCCGCCGTATGGAGATTATGACAATGCCGTCATCAATACGGCAAAAGACTGCGGGTATTATACGATTCAGTGGGATGTAGATTCTCTTGACTGGAAGGATTACGGAGCGGACTCCATAGTTAATACGGTATGCAACCACAAGCATCTCGGAAACGGCTCCATCATCCTAATGCACAACGGGGCGACCTATACCGCACAGGCACTTGAAAGCGTTATTCAGGGACTGCAGGATCAAGGCTATAAGATTGTTCCGATTTCCGAGCTTGTTATCCGCGGAAATTACCACATGAACCATGAAGGCCGTCAGATTGCCGATTAGTTTTTTAATCGGCTTTTAGTGAATCAGATGCCAGATTCCCCGCAGGAATTTTTTGTTTCCGAAATCAGCGACAGCCTGCGCAAAGTGCCCTTTGAGTAAAAAACTGTTCTGCACGTTGCGGATCGGAGATTCCTGCGCGCCCTTCATTGCCATTCGGTAATTGACGGTATCGCGGCCGCTGACTTTAGCCTGCAATTTTTCAAAATAACCGTACATCAGTCTGATAATCAGGCTGTCCTTTGCGATTTCTTTTACAGTGCTGTCGATGGTATAAGGGTGCAGAGGTGTCTTAAAAGGCGGCGGGGAAAGTATTCTGAGCCAGCTGTTCCGATCGGGACTTCCTGTGAGTGTGCGGTACCATCCGGCATCGGCGGTTTCCTGAAATACTTCGCCTGCGACAAAAAGCGTCGCTTTGCAGGAGCCGATATGAATCGTATATTCACCGGCATAGACTACCCAGCCGCCGTTCCATACGGCGAAGGTGCGTTCGTCAAATGAAAAACAGACCGTTTGGCTTTGCCCGGGTGCCAGAAATATCTTTTCAAAACCCTTCAGCTCCCGGATAGGGCGGTGGATCCCATTCGATGGCGCTTGCACATACATAAGAACGGCCTCACCTCCATAGAGGGAACCGGTATTGGTAATTATGACAGAAACCTGCGTTTGCGTCACTGATAAGTTCTGATAAGAGAATGTTGTATAGGAAAGTCCGGTACCGAAGGGGAAGCGGACGGACTTCCCTGCCGATTCATAGTAACGGTAGCCGATATAAATTCCCTCCCGATACTCCGCATGTTTCTCCTCTTTTCCGTAAAAAGCGGCACTCGGACAATCCTCATAGCAAAGCGGCCATGTTTCGGCCAGCCTGCCGCTCGGATTTACCTTGCCTGTCAGAAGATTCACAAGGGCGCCGGCGCCGGCCTGCCCGGATAACCCCATGTAAAGAATGGCCTTCACTGACTCTGCCCAAGGTGCTTCCACGGCACATCCGCAGCAGAGCACAACGACGGTATTGGGATTTGCCGAGATAATCTCCTGAATGAGACGATTTTGCCCGGCCGGTATTTTCATATCACTCCGGTCCAGACCCTCTGCCTCCGCAATATCGGGAAGGCCAGCGATGAGAATTACCTTCTTGGATGATTTTGCCAAGGCCGCCGCCTGCGCCAGCAGTTCCTCCGTTGTATTTCCTTCCGCATCATAGCCGGGGGCATAAGGAACTCCGGGCAGCAGAGATAGAAGATTGTCTACCCTTGTGGGACTGATCCGGCTGCTGCCGTGTCCCTGATAACGGAAGTCCTCCGCCATATAGCCGATCAGTACGATTTCCGATGTTTTACATGGCAGAATGCCGCCGTCATTTTTTAACAGCACAGCGCTTTCCTCTGCAATATGCTGTGCAAGTGCATGCTGCTTCCTGTTGTCGACAGCGAAGCTGCGGGTTTTCTTTGTCTGTTCGGCCTGCTCCACAAAGCGGAGGATACGCAATGCACTTTGATCGACAACGGATTCGTTCAGCACACCTTTTTTTATATCCCGGCAGACATCTCTTTCTCCATATGCATTTCCGCCGGGCATCACAAGATCACAGCCTGCCGCAAAGCTTTTGCTGCGATCATGAATCGCGCCCCAGTCGGTCACGACAAGGCCTTCATAACCCCATTCACCGCGCAGAATATCCGTCAAAAGATAACGGTTGTCACTGCAATAAACGCCATTGAGCCGGTTATAGGCGCACATGACGGACCAAGGATGACTTTCTTTGATTGCATATTCAAAAGAAGTCAAATAAAGCTCCCGCAGTGTTCGCTCATCGATGCGGCTGTCTGAAATCATGCGGAAATCTTCTTGATTATTGCATGCAAAATGCTTTAAACTCGTGCCAATCCCTTTTTCCTGTGCCGCACTGATGTAGGCCGCTGCAAGCCTTCCCGACAGATACGGGTCTTCAGAAAAATATTCAAAATTTCTTCCGCACAGCGGATTGCGCTTTACATTGACACCGGGCCCCAAAAACATGGAAACGTCAGCGGCACCGGCTTCCTCTGCGATTGCAGCGCCAGCTTCTCCCGCCAGCTTTTTATCGAAGCTGCATGCCAGCAGGCTTTCGGATGGAAAGCAGACAGCTTCCTCCGAACGCATGATTCCGAGGGTATCTCCCGCTCCGGTCTGTTTACGAAGTCCGTTTGGACCGTCGCTCATCATGGCGGAAGGGATTCCGTACTTTGGAAATGCTTTTGTATGCCATTCATCCTTCCCGCTGCAAAATGCGACTTTTTCTTTTATGGTCATTTTTTTTATTTGACTTGTAAGTTTCATTTAAGTGCCTCCTTATCAGGAATGGTGTGACAGTTGTCTTTCGCAATCTTCCCGTGGCAGTTCGCCGTTATTACACAGGCTCATCAACTGAACATCTTTGTCTCTCAGTCGATAAAATTGAATTAATATCGGAAGGGCCAGAATGGAGCCGACAGCAGGCGCAAGAGTAAATACCGTCCAGAACCCTTTCCCTGCCGCTGCGTCTACGACACCTGTTACGGGATCAGCGTTTGCGGAGGCAAAGCCGAACAAGCCGAGGATGATGAGTGAAAGAGAAGAGACAATGGCCGCGGTTAGTTTTGTCATGAAGGTCTGCAGAGAAAAGCAAATTCCCTCCTGCCGCTCTCCGGTTGTATAGTGTCCGTATTCGACGAGGTCGGGTACAAACAAAAACAAAAGAATATTATAACCGCCGAAGCCGATCGCCCGAATGAACATGGTGCCATACAGCAGTATGGGATTCTGATAGCCGGTGACGTATTGCAAAATACTTGCCGCAATAAACAAGGCAATGGAAAAAATATAGAGCAGAAATTTGTCTGTTTTTTTGGAAAGGGTGGGGATAAGGGCAGCTATCGCGATCATAGGCACTGTGCAGATGCCAAGAAGAATTGTTCCGACTGCAGTGCTTCCGAGCACATAATGGGCAAAAATAGGAATCAAAATTTCAACCGACATCGTCGACGCAATGAAAAAGTAAGAAATAAAAAATACAAGCAGATATTTATTTTTCCTGAGTGCCCTGAACATCTCATGGAGTGTCGGATCATTTTCATTATGCGCATGGCTTCTTTCCTTGCAGAAAAGTAAGACGGGAAACATCAAAAGCATTGCGAGTATAGCCAGACAGACGGCGAGAATTGTCCATCCGGCAGACAAGTAAAGCGCTTCAATACCGAGTGTTGCTAAAATGGAACCTGCCGTAGCAAAAAGCCGGCCGAAAGAGAGAATATAGGTGCGCTCTTCCACAATTGCACTCATTGAGGTCGAAAGCGCAAAAATAGGAGCATCGCACATCGTGTAGCTGGTGTCCCAGAAAATATAGCCGATGACTGCCCACGCAATTTTTGCACTTTGGGGTAGAGTTTCGGGCATCGCAAATAAAAAAACAGTTGAGGCAGGAATCAAAATCCATGATATTTTTAGCCAAGGCAGAAAGCGTCCCTTACGGAATTTGGCTTTATCCATGATGATGCCGAAAACAGGGTCGTTCACTGCATCCCAAATTTTCGGAATAAGCAGGACACTGGCTACAGTTACCTCACTTAAACCTTTGTTGATCAGAAACAATGCTGTAAAAGTAGAAACGATCATATAGAATAAATTTTGTCCCGCAAAATATAATCCATAGCTTATCCGTTCAATGCGTGAGGTTTGCCATCCGTTCTGATTTTTTATTGAAATCATCATCCATCTCCTCCAATCCTGTTTGTTAGAAAACTCTTTTGTTTAGAATATAAAAAAAAGAAGGAAAAATATATCAGATATCTTACCTTCTTATCGAAATTCTTACTATCCTATCGAGGCGCTATGTAATCAAAAGGTGTCTCGGTATGTTTCATTGTGACGCAGACGAAATTCTCCGAGCGTCAATCCCGTAGATCTTTTAAAGAGTGTCTGCAAATGGCTTTGCGAAGAAAAACCGAGAAATTGAGCGATTTCATCATTCGTATATTCCGAATATTGAAGCATGTGCTTTGCGTTTTCCAGCTTTTTTTGTATAATATATTGATGAAGGGGAATTCCCTCATATTTGTGAAAGATTCGTGATAAATAATCCGGGTTCGTTTTAAGCCCGGCGGCAATTGCCTTTACCTCGATTTTTGTATGGAGATGTTTAAATACATACTCCTTCGTTTCCCTGATAAGGTGATGATATTCGGTCTGCGGCTTTGCCTTTATCAGGGAGGAAAATTCCTCCATGGCGGCAATTGTCACCTGAATACATTCCGTTTCCTCCAAGCTCTCTTCGATACATTGAATGCAGGCGTCCGACAGGGAAAATGCGTGTTCCAGATCCAGAAGGTGTGCATTTAAGATCTGACGGGTTAATACACAGATCGTACAAATACAATGATTTTTCACATTGCGGAGCCATTCTCCTGAAAGCATTCCCATTTCTCCGTCAGCATCCTGGCATAAGAACCGGCGGATTGCTTCCGTTCCTGACTTGACAGCCTCAAACGCATTTTCTTCCCACTGCAGGGTATTATGCGATAGCCCGTATTCCTGCCGCTCAAACATAATGCCGGTCAATTTCCTGCGAATGGATTTGATTGTTTTTTCCTCATAAAAAACGGAATACTTGTTTTTCAGTTTCCTGATATCTTCTTCTCCCATACGTTAACCTCCCCTTCCAAGGGATGAATAAATGTATTCAAAATAATATTGCTGTTCACGCTGTTCTCAGCACCGCATAATTTTTGCATACAAATTCGCTCCGCAAAGCAGAAATCATCTCTTGAATCATGTTCTTACACAGTGATAAAATAATACTTAATACTGCGTTCATTTTTATTTTTTATGTGGAATTATAATATGTTTTATGATACAATGAGTGAAAATCACTTGCAAGTGTAATTTTAGAAAGGAGGAACCAAAATGAAAAGTGATGAATTTAGAGAGTTGAAAGAAATGATTTCGTCAATAGCCGGAAATATGGTGACCAAAGATGATATCAGGAATATGGCAACGAAAGACGATATCAAGAATATGGCGACGAAAGACGACATCCGGAGGATATGGGATGTTATGGCGACGAAAGCAGACCTTGAAGAGTTGCGTTATGTCACCTCAAGGGAATTGCAGGTTGCGCATGATTCCCTGAAGCAGTCCATTGATTTGCTGACGGATCGGGTAACAATGCTTGAGTATAAGGTGGATGGGGCGCACAACCTTGTACTGGATAAGAAGGAGTACATCAACCGTCTGCCGAAAACGGAAGACAGATTGTTTGCCTTGGAAACCGTTTGCAGAGAGCATACCGGCCAGATTGGGGACTTGATTTCTGCGAGTATTTAAGTTAGAAAAGAAAGTCTATTTGCAATTCTTAATACAATTCTGAATATCATGGGCAACTCATAATCAGATAGGACGGATCTACTGAGTTCCTGACAAAGTAACAAAATCAAGTAAAATGAAAAATTAAAGAATTCCATCGTATTTTCATGTCGTTTGTGATATGGTATAGGTATCTTGTTGCCGGCAGAGATAGTGCTGTGCACGGAAAACGGGAAATCTGTGAATTTGACAGAAACAGCATGAGGAATGGCATGGAAATACAATCGAAATTACAGGAATTGGATGTTTTATTTCAAAAGAAAAAAATAGATGAGGTCGGCATATTTTTAAAGAAAAGTATAAAAGAAGCAAGAGAGGAGCAGGACAGTTCGTCATTAATTACTTTGCTGAATGAAATTATCGGGTATTGCAGAGATACGGGAAAATATGACGAGGCAGCCGTTTACAGCAGGGAAGTGCTTGCGGTTATGCAAAAGGAGGGGCTTGCCGGTACAATTCCTTATGCGACGACACTTTTGAATATCGCTAATGCAGATCGCGCTGCGGGAAGGCTGGAGGAGTCGCTGAAGCTGTACAGGCAGGTGCTTTCTGTTTATGATGGAGTGATTGAACGAACGGATTATCGCTATGCAGCCCTATATAACAATTTGAGCCTGCTTTATCAGGAAATGGGAGATTTTGTGAAGGCTGTGGAGACGCTTGAAGAAGCGCTTTCCATTATTTCCTTATACAAAGAAGAACGGATAGCGCTCGCGGTTACGCATACCAATTTGGCATCCTCCTTACTTAGAATTGACAGAGACGAAGAAGCAGCGCTTCATCTAAAAGAAGCGTTTACTATTTTTGAACAGGATGAAGAAAAGGATTATCATTACAGCGCGGCACTTGCGGTGATGGGGGAGGCAGAATTTCGTGCGGAACGTTATGAGCCGGCCGCAGAATACTATGAGAGGGCGCTTGCGGAATTGGAAAGCCATGTTGGAAAGACGCCCGGCTATGAGACGATCAAAGAAAATCTGGAACAAGTATATAAGAAACTTGATGTGAATAAAAAGCCCGTGGAGGGTAAGAAAAGCAGTGGATTGGCTTTATGCGAACAGTTTTACGAGACCTATGGCAGGCAAATGATCAGAGAAAAATTTCCGGACTATGAATCGCATATTGCCGTAGGACTTGTCGGTGAAGGCTCCGACTGCTTTGGCTTTGATGATCAGTATTCCGGAGATCATGATTTTGGGCCGGGTTTTTGTATGTGGCTGAATGAGGAAGATTTTAGCCGGATCGGAGAGCGGTTGGGGGCTGCCTACGAAGCCCTACCCGTGACGTTTCAGGGAATCACACGTATTACGACACCTCGGAGTCAGGGAAGGACAGGAGTTTTTTCCATTTCCGGTTTTTACGGAAGCTTGCTTGCTGTCAATACGATGCCTGAAACAGAGGATCAGTGGTTTGCGATTGAGGAATGGCGCCTGGCATCTGCCGTAAACGGAAAAGTGTTTCGGGATGATGCCGGAGAATTTACAGAGATACGTGAAAGACTGTGTGCCTATTATCCGGAAACTGTATGGAAAAAGAAAATTGCGGCAGAGTTGTTTACCATGGCGCAGCTTGGGCAATATAATTATGAACGGATGTTAAAGCGCGGTGAAAAGGTGACGGCTGAAATTATCCTTTCGGATTATATGAAACACACGATGCAGCTCATCTATCTTTTGAATCGCAGGTATGCACCCTATTATAAATGGCTTCACCGTGGTATGGCGGAACTTTCTCATCTGCCCGAAATTATGGACATCTTGCAGGCAATGTATGATATGCCAAAGGGGGATGAGCGGATCCCGATGACAATTGAAATAATTGCAGCGCTTATCATCGGTAAACTGAGGGAGCTGGGGCTTGCAGAAAGGGAAGAAGTCAGTCCGGAAACCTATCTGGAGGTATATGCGGACAGCCTGCTTACCTCCAAAGAGAGTATGGATGCAAAAAGAAAGGCATTGATCGAAAAGCTGATTCATCTGGAGTGGACAGCGTTTGATAAAGTAAAGAATGAAGGCGGGCGGGCCGACTGCCAGGATGATTGGCAGACATTTTCCATCATGCGCATGAGCCAGTATGAGACATGGAAGGATGCAATGCTCAGGGCTTATATCTCGGATTTTGAAGCGGCACAGGCGGCAGGCTGGAATCTGATTGCGGAAAAGTACGGACGGATGGAGGAAAGCACGGCGCCTGACCAGTATGCAAAAATTAAGGACAAACTGCCGGCACTGAGCAAAGAAAAAAAACAGATCATTGAGGAAATTGTGCACGTGCAGGTATCCTGGATGGATGACTTCGCACGGCGATATCCAAAGACGGCGAAAACGGCAAGAAGCATTCATACTTATGAGGACAATCTGTATCATACTTCCTTTGAAACGTATCTCAGGGGCGAGCTTGGAACCTATTCGGATCAAACCCTTCTGCTCTATGGAAGCTTTATCGCAGAAATCGCCAGGGAAGGAAAAAATCTTGCAGAGTTAATTAATGAAAATATTGCAAGGGCATATGGCTATTTGTCCCTCAAGGATCTGGAAACAAAACTTCAGTAAAAATGAGCAGGCGAGAGGCAACCGTTCAACTTAAGTCTGAACGGTTAAGGCAAAATTGAAGAAAGGAAGAAGAAGATGGAGGATATCAAGCGGATCCTGCAAATAGAGGCGGGAGACCTGTTTCCGATTGTGGGGAAGCTTGCAGAAAAATATACGGGAAAAGAGAGTACTTCGGTTTCGGAGGAAACCGCCAGGATGCTGCTGGAAGCTGTTTATTATTGCATCCGGGAGGCAGAGGAGGAGGGAGCTTTTGTCCAAACAGCCGCAGAGGCGTATGAAATGGGTTATAAGCTTGTTCTTGCGAAACTCAAAAAGGCCGAACAGTTATACCGGATGATTACGGAAAAATTTCAGGCCTATGAAAACGAAGCATATCATGATACAATTATAAAAGGAATGCCCGAATTCTTTTTGCGCTATAATCCCAGATTTAAACCGCAGGATCATCTCCTAACACTGGATTATCCCCTGCTTTCGGGGAATTATGAGCTTAGCGGTATTGACCGGATTTATGATTATCTGTTAAAAATACGGCTGGAGCAGCGCTTTTTGAAAAAATTGCCGGAAGAATATGTCAGGCAGTGTCTTGTGGATTATTGGACAGACTATGAGGGACTGCTGATTAATGTTTGCCAAGTTGTATTGGAACAGATTCTTAAAAGTATGTTGGCAGAAAAATCGCTTACTGAGAATTATTCGGAAGCCCACCGGACAAGATTGAAACAGTTATGTACTAAATTGGATCGGGAGGAACTTGCGGCAAAATTAAATGGTTTGCTGCAGCTTTTAATTGAGCAGAAATATGGGGGCAATGCTACTCTCTATGAGTATCTTGCGGCAGATATTCCGGAGCTTGTGGTGATTCTGAAAAACAGCGAGCAGTAAATGGTTATGGGGAAGCCATAGGCTGGATCGTAACAGTAGATATGTGGTAAGGGGAGCAATTAAAATGAAAAAGGAACTGGAAGGCGAGAGGAAGCAGATAAGGCGGCGTAAGAAAAAAGCGTCGGAGAACGGGATGGAAGAGTCATCAAAGAGACAAGTCCGGCCTCCGCAGGAACAGCCGTCACGGTTTTCTGATGCAGATCAAAGAAGGCATGAGAGACATCTCAAACAGCGCAGCAAAACAGTGTCGATTATAATATTATGCGTGGAGTTCCTCATTCTTGGGGCGGTCATATATGGGTTGGTTTATTTTAGTCTGAAATTAAAAAATGGGGACTTTCAGACGGAAAAAACGGAACAGGCGGCGGTTTCAGAAGGCGCAGAAGGTTCAGACGGGTCTGTCAATGTGAATAATGACAACTTCTCACTGACCTGTACGAAGGTGCAGCTTACTACAGATATCGATGGAAATCCGGCTGCATTGATTTATTTTACATTTGTAAATAAGACGGACACCCCACTGAGCCTTGGAGAGGTATTTCCGCCGAAGGTTGTGCAGGACGGCGTAGACTGTGAAACATTTGCATCGCTGGAAAGTCCGCCTGATGAACTGTATAATAAGGATATCCAAATACAGGACGGTGCATCAATTGAGGCATGCTATTCCGTTAAGCTGCAAAATACGGCCTCCGAATTAACACTGTCGATTCATGATAATTATGAGACGTTTACGGATATCGGTTCCACAACAATACCGCTGGAATAATCGCTTTGTAATGATCAGAACATGCTGTATCCGAACAGCTTATTGTTCAGCTTCTGATAGATAACCTGCATCTCAGGCTCGGAGGACACGGAGGGGGCCTGTTCGATAGGAAACCACTGTACGCCGCTGTTTTCATCTGGCTTTATCCTTAGCGGCATTGCTTCATCGGCAAAGAAAGCATAGGTGACATTCAGATGAATATGAGCGGAAACCCATCCGCCGTTTTTCATATGTCCGGAAACGGTAGCTGCTTCGATGGAGAAAATCTCATTGGAGTACATCGGAATGAAAATTCCCGTCTCTTCATATGCCTCACGCAGAGCGACCGTGCATAAATCCGCATCTCCGTCGGCATGGCCGCCGGTCCATGACCAGGATTGATAAATATTATGATAAATCATCAATACCTTGGTTTTTTGATGATTGACGATCCACGAGGATGCCGTAAAATGGGCCAGTTCATTGTTTCTGGTCAGAATATCGGGATAAGTGTTAAGATATCTCAGCATCAGATCCTTATCCTTCGCTTCCTGCAGGCAGCAGGGACGATAAGCGGAAAGACTGCTGTGAAGATCTTGAATGTCCATTTTTTTCGTTTGAATGATTCCCATTGCGCAAGTACCTCCTTAAATGCTTTTTCCGGATATCTGCCTAAAGCTGGCTGCAGATCTGCTTTAAGCATATCACCATTTTTTTTTGATTTCAATCATCCTTTTTATGTGTCATGATTAATTTGGGGAATTTGCATGCAGCGGATAGAAAAAAGCACTTGCAATATAAAAGGAAGTATGTTACTATAAGCAAAATTAAGTAAAGGCAATGAAAGAGACTCTTGCCTGCGCGCTTGACAGGAATATGGTGTCACCGACTGAGAGCACCGTTTAAGCAGACAGACGAAGGGAACACTCCGGAGCCGACTGTTCGAATCGGATTTATTAATTCGTGTAGGTCAGTACGTTGCACGCGTTAAGTGTTTTGAGAGGTCTGACAACGGCGTCAGACAATGCGGGTGGTACCGCGGATTACTTGTTAATTCGTCCCAGAATTTTTGATTCTGGGATTTTTTATTTTATAGGAAAGTTTCATGAACGCTCCTATAAAATAAGAATGCCCTTCGTGCGGGATGCGCACTTGCACGAAGGGCATGATGTCGACTTTGTCAACGGCGCTCGGCGCGAGAGTTTGCACAGGCAAACTTTTTGGCCTGCGGATAGAGAACAGAGAGACTGTCTAAGCAAATGAAAGAACAGGAGTGTAATGGAAATTGCGCCCTGTTCTTTTGCTTTCTTTTATGAGAAATTCTTCTGCGTTTTCGATGGGAAAACATCGTGAGAATGCTCGCACACGCGGGTTATGGACAGTTATGCAGCACCTGCACATGCCGAATTAAAAATTCGCGCTGATTCACAGGAGTTAAGAAAGGAGCAAGAAGCTATGGAATTTATGACAGGCATAAACAAAAAAGAAATTTTGGAAATTGGAGAATTGCTGACCGGAAATTATCTGGGAAAGCACATCAAGGTGAACGGGGCAGTTCATACGATCCGCGATATGGGAACGGTGGTTTTTGTGATTCTGAGAAAGCGGGAAGGACTGCTGCAGTGTGTATATGAGCGCAAATCCCAAAGCGGCGAGGGTTGCTATTTGGGGGACAGTATGAACCTCCTAAAAGAAGCCGCTGCAATAGAAGCAGAGGGTGTTCTTTGTGAACAGGAAAAGGCATCGGGAGGTATTGAAATCAGGCTGACAGGTATCCGAGTGTTTTCCGAACCGGCGGAACCAATGCCGATTCCGATCGCAAAATGGAAAATGTCGGCTTCCCTTGAAACACTGCTGGATCTGCGCCCAATTTCCATGAGAAATATCAGGGAGCGTGCAAAGTTTAAGCTGCAGGAGGGCATCGTACGCGGCTTCCGTGATTTTCTGCATGAGCAGGGTTTTACGGAGGTGAGGACGCCGAAAATCGCAGCCAAGGGTGCCGAGGGCGGTTCTAATTTGTTCCGTCTGGATTATTTTACAAAAAAGGCAGTACTTTCACAAAGCCCGCAGTTTTACAAGCAGATGCTTGTCGGTGTATTTGACAGGGTTTATGAGGCGGCGCCTGTATTTCGTGCGGAGAAGCATAACACGGCACGGCATTTGAATGAATATACAAGCCTTGATTTTGAGATGGGTTATATTGACGGATTTGAAGATATCATGGCAATGGAAACCGGGCTGCTGCAGTCCATTATGGCATTGCTTGAGAGGGAATATGAAAGGGAGCTTAAGCTGCTTGCTGTGGAGCTGCCGAGGACGGACAGGATTCCGGTCGTCCGTTTTGACGAGGCAAAGCGGCAGGTTTCTGAAAAATTCAACAGACAGATTAAGAATCCTTATGATTTAGAGCCGGAAGAAGAGGTGCTGATTGGCCGGTATTATAAGGAAGAATATGATGCGGATTTTGTATTTGTTACACACTATCCATCTAAGAAACGTCCTTTTTATGCGATGGATGACCCGGCGGATGAAACTTTTACACTAAGCTTTGATCTGCTGTTTCGCGGAATGGAAATTACAACAGGCGGACAGCGGATTCATGATTATCACAAACTGCTTGATAAGATAGCTGCAAGAGGAATGGAAACAGATGGAATGGAGTGCTATTTGTCTGCTTTTCAGCATGGCATGCCTCCCCACGGCGGTCTTGGCATCGGCCTTGAACGACTCACGATGCGGCTTTTGGGAGAGACGAACGTGCGTGAGACAACAATGTTTCCGCGTGATTTAAACAGACTGGAGCCCTAATGCCTGCAATTAGAGCCTGCAGGAGAAAGAAACTCACACATAAGAAATAGGTCTGCTTGCAGATTATATACAAAAACAATAGTAACTATATGAGATTTAGGAGGCGGCTGTATGAAAAATATGATATCAGATGAAACAATCGACTATGTGGGCATCCTTGCAAAGCTTGAACTCTCTCCGGATGAGAAGGAGCAGGCTAAACTGGATATGGGAAATATGCTGGATTATATCGACAAGCTGAGTGAGTTGGATACGGAGGGAGTCGAGCCGATGTCACATATTTTCTCTGTTAATAATGTGTTCCGCGAGGACATTGTGATAAACGGCGATGATCACACAGAAATGATTAAAAACGCACCCGAAGAAAAAAGCGGCAGCTTCAAGGTGCCAAAAACAGTAGAATAGGAGGTACTATGATGGATTTAATGAGCTTAACAGCCGTAGAACTGGGAAAAAGAATACAGGCGAAGGAAGTTTCCGTAATGGAAGCTGTGGAGGCCGCTCTTTCTAATATAGAGGAAAAGGATCATCAGTACCATGCATTAATCACGGTGGACCAGGAAGGCGCAAAAAATCGTGCGGCCCAGATACAAAAGAGGATTACCTCCGGTGAACTTACGGGACCGCTTGCAGGTGTGCCGGTTGTTGTAAAGGATAATATGTGTACGAAGGGCATACTGACAACCTGCGCCTCGAAGATACTTGAAAATTTCATACCGACCTATAGTGCCGAGGCGGTATATCGTCTTGAAGAAGCCGGTGCGATCCTTCTTGCAAAGTCGAATATGGATGAATTTGCGATGGGAAGTACAACGGAGACCTCTTATTATGGAGTGACAAAAAATCCGAATAATCCGATGCATGTGCCGGGCGGTTCGTCGGGCGGCAGCTGTGCGGCGGTAGCATTAGGAGAGTGTTCATTTGCGCTCGGCTCCGACACGGGCGGTTCGATCCGACAGCCGAGCGGCTTCTGCGGAGTTGTCGGGTTAAAGCCAACCTATGGCACCGTGTCAAGATACGGGTTGATTGCTTACGGTTCTTCACTTGACCAGATCGGGCCGATTGCAAAGGATGTGTCAGACTGTGCGGCAGTTCTGAATCTGATCGCTTCGTATGATAAAAAAGATTCCACATCCTTCAGAAGGGAAAGCTATAATTTTACTTCTTCTCTCAAGGCCGACGTAAGCGGAATGAAAATCGGAATACCGCGAGATTATTTGTCAGACGGCATTGACGCTGAGGTGAAGGCAGCCATCTTACGTGCGGCCGAGCAGTTTAAGAGGCTTGGCGCCAGCGTCGAGGAATTTGATTTAAGCCTTGTAGAATATGCAATTCCTGCATATTATGTCATTGCTTCGGCAGAAGCCAGTTCAAATCTCGCCCGGTTTGATGGTGTGAAATATGGCTTTCGTACGGAGGAATATGAGGGGTTGCATAATATGTATAAAAAAACGCGCTCTGAAGGCTTCGGAGCGGAGGTGAAGCGCAGGATTATGCTTGGCTCGTTTGTGCTTAGTTCCGGCTATTACGATGCATATTACTTAAAGGCACTCCGCACAAAGGCACTGATCAAGAAAGCGTTTGATCAGGCATTTACCAATTATGATATCATTCTGGGCCCGGTCGCGCCGACAACTGCGCCAAAGCTCGGAGAGTCCTTAAGTGATCCGATTAAGATGTACCTCGGCGATATTTACACGATATCTGTCAATCTGGCGGGGCTGCCCGGCATCTGCCTGCCATGCGGAACGGATCAGGCCGGCTTGCCCATCGGAATGCAGCTGATCGGAAACTGCTTTCAGGAAACAAAAATTCTTCAGGCAGCCTATACCTATGAGCAGAGTGTAAAAGAAAAAAAGGAGGCGATCTAGATGAGCAGGCAATATGAAACAGTGATCGGTCTGGAAGTGCATGTAGAGCTTGCAACCAAAACAAAAATTTTTTGCGGCTGCTCTACGGAGTTTGGCGGAGAACCAAATACACATACGTGTCCGGTCTGCACAGGAATGCCCGGTTCCCTTCCGGTACTGAATAAACAGGTTGTGGAATATGCGATGGCAGTCGGCCTTGCAACCGACTGTAAAATCACGCAATATTGTAAATTTGACAGAAAAAACTATTTTTATCCGGATAATCCCCAGAATTATCAGATTTCCCAGCTTTATCTGCCTATATGCCGCGACGGCGGCGTGGAAATCGAGACGGCAGCAGGGAAAAAAGTTATTCGCATTCATGAAATTCATATGGAAGAGGATGCGGGAAAGCTCATTCATGATGAATGGGAGGACTGCTCGCTTGTCGATTACAATCGCTCCGGAGTACCTCTGATTGAGATCGTGTCGGAGCCGGATATGAGAAGCGCGCAGGAGGTCATAGCCTATTTGGAAAAGCTGCGCCTGATGATTCAGTATTTGGGTGCCTCGGACTGTAAACTGCAGGAGGGGTCCATGAGAGCCGATGTTAATCTTTCTGTCCGGGAAGCAGGCGCTCCCGAATTTGGCACGAGAACAGAGATGAAGAATCTAAACTCCTTTAAGGCAATTGCAAGAGCTATCGAGGGAGAGCGGGAACGGCAAATCGAACTGATCGAGGAGGGAAAACAGGTCATTCAGGAGACCAGGCGCTGGGATGACAATAAGGAATACTCCTATGCAATGAGGTCCAAGGAGGATGCGCAGGATTACCGCTATTTTCCCGAACCGGATCTCACGCCGGTCGTTATTTCCGATGAATGGATTCAAGAGGTCAAGCGCATGCAACCGGAGCTTCGGGATGAAAAACGGATTCGCTACCAGAAGGAATATGATATTCCCGTTTATGATATTGATATTATTACGGGAAGTAAGCACATGGCGGATATTTTTGAAGCAGCGGTCTCACTTTGCGGCAGTCCGAAAAAGGTCAGTAACTGGCTGATGGTCGAAACGCTTCGCCTCTTGAAGGAAAAAGAGATGGATCCTCAGGATATCCGCTTTTCACCGGAAAATCTTGCGAAGCTTGTAACGCTCACTGACAAAAAGGTAATCAATTCCACAGTTGCAAAAGAAGTTTTTGAAATGATGTTTGATCAGGATATTGATCCGGAAGCATACGTTGCCCAATATGGGCTGAAGACCGTCAGCGACAGCGGTGAGCTAAAGGGCGTCATTGAGAAAATCATTGCCGAAAACCCGCAGTCCGTTGCCGACTACAGAAGCGGTAAGGAAAAGGCGATCGGCTACCTCGTAGGCCAGACGATGAAGGCCATGAAAGGCAAAGCAGATCCCGCTGTTGTAAACGGTTTGTTAAAGGAGCTTTTATAAAATCAGAGCTTTAGAAAGTCAATGTTACTGTAAGAACGTGATTCGAGAGATGATTTCTGCTTCGCGGAGCGAATATGCATGCAGAAATCATGAGTTGCTGAGAACGGAGTGATCAGTAACAAGTCAATAAATATTTTGTAACCATCCATGTATTATAGTTGACAACCGGTCTTTATCTATGATATAAATAATAGGCGGGTCAAAAATAGCCCGCCTATAAAGGGGATTGGTCAAATGGTATGACAGAAGTCTCCAAAACTTTTAGTGGGAGTTCGATTCTCTCATCCCCTGTAGTAAAAGCACCGTATTTACGGTGCTTTTTTCGTTTCGTGTTGCATTTCGTGTTGCATTCCTTCAAAATAACTGATCGCCACATTGCTCATTTTCTTTTTTGTATCCTCCAGAGTGTGACGGTACACATCTTTTAATACCCGGTCATCTCCCCAGCCACCGGCCTGCATAATGTAAGCATCAGGAATACCAAGTGCATGTTGAATTGATGCGCAATAGTGCCGCAGATCATGGAAGCGAAAGTGTTTAAGCTCCGCAGCCTTAATCACATGTTCAAATCTGGAGGTAATGATGTTCGGTGTCATTTCTATGCCGTCGCCCGGAAGTGACATAAAAGCGTCTATAACAAAGTTTGGGACCGGAATAAACCGATCGCCGGCATAAGATTTGGGGGATTTTATAATCCACTCATTTTTATCGGAGTAGACCATTGTTTTGTTTACGTGTATTATGTTATTCTCTATGTCGGATTTATTTAAAGCGGCAATCTCACCTCTGCGCATCATAGCGAATGCACCAAGATATGCAGGAACCTCCATTTCGGTTCCTCTGACGGCAGATACCAGTTTTTTTATATCTTCCTCTGTGGGGATATATCGCTCTACGCGTTGCTTTTTAGGTAATACGGTATTAATCTTCGTCTTAGGGTAGTATCTATTCATTACGGCGATTATTAGTCCATTATAATCCCTGACCGTTTTTGGAGACATATTTGAAGAAAGAGCATTGATGAATTTTTGCACAACGTCCATATCTATATTTTTAAGTGAAATATTATCTAATGCCGGAAATTTTTTCTGCATTGATTTGTACTTTCTAATAGACGCAGGAGAAAGCACGGAGCTGCGCTCATTTATATACAGATCAAGCGCATCCTTAAATACCATTGTATTCGTTGATCTTGATACCCTCTCCTTTTCTTCGGCATAAGCTGCAGCTTCAAACTCTGCCTTACGCTTGCCGGCCGGAGATGGGTCCTCACAAGTAAAAGATTTATAGATCCGTTTGCCTGTTGGATCCGTGTAATCATACACAAGACACCGCCAGGACCCGGACGGTAGTTTTTTGGCTTTTGCCATAGTATCATCCTCCTAAAAATGGACGCAAAAATAAGGATTGGGATTGATATAGTTAAATGACATCTCTAGAAATCATTTCCAGTCGGGAAAATTGTAAAGGTATCATTCCTTTAAGTACTTTTTTTATAATCAAACTGTATGCTTGTATGGAATCACTTAGCATGCCACTTACGAATATTGGTCCTAATGTAGCGGCGATGCTGGCGCTGTTAAATCCACAGAACTTTTCTTTTCGCCGCAGGCACTTAACAGTATAGAAAGCACGAGAGGGATGATAAATAATTTTCTTTGCATAGATATATCCTCGAAAAAATGAGATTCAACCTGTGTTCTTCCATGTTTACCGATGAGCCTTAAGCTCAATGCTATTCACATCCGATTTTTCAAAATCGCTATCCGTTATGTGTCTCATAGCATGCAGGTAAGATGTTAAATGCCTTTCATTAGTCAACCGAGAATTTAGAAAGATTGTATAAGAGTCATCCTCATTTTTCACAACCTGTTCCGAAATCAGTGTGTCCATGTCGAGCATTTGTACATTTACTTCCATAGAATCACCTCTTTAAGTGCAGTATAACTCATTTACTGTCCAATAAAAATCTCTATTACCGTTCACCCTTTTCTTGTTTATATAAATTTTTCATAAATTCCATATGGGTTTTAAATCTTTCCGGGGGCATATTTCTTTTCATATCAAAAAGTGCCCTCATATCCGGATCCTCAAACATATCCTGTGCCAGCTTGGCGGTCTCTTCATTAAGATAGTAAGGTTCCTCCTCCTTTTCTTGCCCGGTCATTAAATATTCAATTGAAATATTTAAATACTTAGATATAGCAGCAATTCTCTCATATGGGAAAACTCCTTTTCTCAGTTGCCCTATATATCCGTTTGAGTAACCTAGGTCTCTTTCAAGTCGTGATATGGGTATGTTTCTGTCTTTACATAGTTTTTTTACTCGTTCTACGCTGTTCATAGAGTACCTCCCAAGATTTTAGAGAAAAGACTAAAAACGGTATTGACAAAATAGAGAATGGCCTATATAATCAAATCAAGATTTAGAGGAAATCCTAATTTAAATGAGAGTAAACTCTATATGCCTTTGACAATTCATATTTTAGATTATTCTCTAAAAAAAGTCAATGCTTTTCTCTAAAATTCGAGATTGCAGAGTATTTATAAGAAGGAAGGTGACTTATTGATTTTTAAAAATGTTGAGACTCTTGCAAGAAAAAATAATATTCCAATTTACGAATTGGAAAAGCGAGCGGGGATCGCTAACGGCACCGTAGGTAGATGGAAAAGCTCAAGTCCTAATATCAGGAGTCTTCAAGCTGTTGCAAAAGTTTTAGGTGTAAAAGTAGATGAATTGTTAGAGTGAGGGGAAAGAAGGTGGAGACGTGCCTAAATTAAGGCCAAGTGTAGAAGAGCAAAGAAACAGAGCCATTTTAGGTATAATTGCAAAGTATCAGATGATAGGAGCGTATACGGATCAGCAGGTTGCCGCTAAAGGTGGCATAGCGCCGCGGACATATTCAAAGAGGAAAAACAATCCGGGCGGCTTTTCCGTTGAAGAGTTATCCGGTATCTGCAATGCGCTAAAGGTGCCACCGGAAGAAAGGGCGCTGATGATATGAGAAAGGACAAGCCCTTAAAAAACATTGTATCAAATGCAGCGTTCGTGGTGGGGATGCTCAGTGCGTCTATATATGGTGACAGGAATCCGGTTGCAATCGTGCTGCTGTTTACCGGATGGAATACGATCCTGCTGATATCACATAAAGACAAGAGGGAGGAGTACGTGAAGCCAGAGAATAGTCGTATAAGGAGTATTAGAAAAAACATAGCAAGTGCACGGGAATTGATTTGCGATGGCAAAGAAAAGAAATCAAATCAAGTCAGCGGGCAGATGGATATTACATCATTTTTGGGTGGGTGATTGAGTGGATGGAAATTATATAAAAATAAATAGAAAAATGCTTGAATGGGAATGGTACGGGAATATCAATACATGCAGATTGTTTATACATATGCTGTTTAAAGCCAACTGGAAGGACGGAAGGTTTCAGGGAAAATTAATTAAACGGGGATCGTTTGTATCAGGTATCTGCACTCTGGCATCAGAAACGGGCCTGACCGTGGACGAAACGAGGACGGCAATTTATCATCTAATTTGTACCGAGGAGATTACCAAGCAAAGCAGTAATAAATATACCATATTTACAGTAAATAATTATTCATTGTATCAAGATATCCCGAGCAAGGACACAAACGAAGCCCAAGCTATTACCAAGCTATTACCAACAATAGAAAAAGAAAAGGATATAAAGAAAGATATACCTAAAGGTATATCCAAGGAAAAATACTTTGCAGTACCAACCGTTGAAGATGTGCGTTCGTATTGCTTGGAAGAAGGCTATACTGTTGACGCTGAACGTTTTGTTGATTTTTACACATCAAAAAATTGGATGGTTGGAAAAAATAAAATGAAGGATTGGAAGGCTGCTGTTAGGGGTTGGGCTAGCAGGAATAAAGAGACTGCCGGACAGAAGCAAAATAAGTTTAATGATTTTAACCAGCGCAATTATGATTTTGCGGAGTTAGAAGCTTATGGAGAGTAAACATTTCGAAAAAGGCAGTGCGGAATTTTTATGCTTGCAATTTAATTATATTTGTTATATAATATTTATAACATATGGAGAGGGGTGCTTTTATGACGGATAAACAAATCATAGAGGTTATCCACAGAATACTTAGTCGGGGCAATGATGTGGAGATCCGACAAAAAAAAGACGGTGTGATAGTCGTCATGGAAGCCAAAAAGAATATTGTCACTACTTAAGGGGTTAGTAGGAAGGACTGAGCGGGGTCAGCTTGTAAATTATATTTGCAGGCTGGCCCCTTTTTGTTAAGTGTTTTTGTCATTATCTACCCATAGCGGGAAGGAACAGTCAGGTCGTTCGTCGGTCTCCTTAGCCGAAGGTCGCAGGTTCGAATCCTGCTCCCGCAATCCCAACAGTGGAAAGGACACTAATAATCTGGTTGAATCCGCCATTGCAAATACACAAATGGGGAAGCGGCTATAGTACAGAACTCCATATGCAAGACGCTGGTGCAATATACCCGCACAATTTCAAGAGATATCGGAAAGAGGAAATTATTGGTTCGAGCGTATGAAGCAGCAGTATAAAGATCGTGCTTTAGTATGTACGAGAAGATTGGCAGGTGCGAAATGACAGTATCAGAAGTGATTGTAACGTGGTTAAGGCAATATCAGGATGTAATCATTGAGACGAACCATATAAGTGATGGATCAGACAAATACGGTTTGATTAAGAGTCCAAACAGGGACATAAAGTCGTTTATGGATGGATCCTATGAAATCACGGAGTATTATCAGTTTCTGGCAAAGCAGAATGGCACTTCCGATTATGACCGTAAGGATATTGATGAATGGCTGGAGGTATTGACTTACTGGGTTGATGATTACCCGTACGAGTATGAATATCCTGCTATTGACACAAGTCGAAGAATACAGTCCATTGTGTTGACAGGATGTCCGTATCCGATGAATGCAGATGATCAAGAAATACTTTATCAAATGTCACTAAAAATAACCTATTTAAGAAAAAGGGAGGAATAACAAATGTTGGATACACCAACCGCATTAACAAGATTAAAAAGGCATAAAACAATTCCATTTTTGGATGTGCACACAACAGGAACGGAGGTATCCTGGGCAAGGATCGGCAAGTCAACCATATTTGACTTAATCCTTAACGCAAACATCGTGACATCCGCTTTTATTGAAAGCGAGATGCCGACTGATGACGTGACGTATTACAAACCGACGTTGTCACAGGAATTACAGGCGAATGCCGGAGATCCGGCTTTTGATTTTCTGTACAATATGTTTTACAACTTGCCAACAGGCGAGGATATCAAAAAGACGGCTTTGTTTGTATTTGCCGGAACTTCAAGCCCCTATAATGCATGGCAGTGTGAGGTATCAGTTATCTTAAAGGACTTTAATACGGTAGATGAGAAAATCCTGTTTGACCTGAATATCAACAGTATCACAAGGGGGACGGCGACTGTGACGGCCGGGGTGCCTGCGTTCACAGCAGCAGAATAAGGAGGATATGAAATATGCAGTATACTGTAATCATTAACGGGCAGTCTTACGATTTGCCTAAGAAGACGATGAAAATTGTAGAGGACATGGACAAGGTTGCTAAGGTCGATTCTGTAAAAGGAATTGGCATCCGGGATAAGTTTAAGAGGTTGTTTGATTTTATCCACAATCTGGTTGGTGAGGAAAATGCAAAAGAAATTCTCGGTTCTGACAATTTGGATGAAGTGGATCTGTCCGAGGTGACATTGACATTCAAGCAGATCATGGAGGCATACGACAAGCCGATTACTGATTATCAGACAGAAAAGACAATGGATAAGTTTAATAGCCTTCCGATTGATAAGATCCGCAACCTTGCAGGTGCTGTTAATACTATGGCGACCATGAAAAATGCTTAGTCTAATAAAGAAATCTCTTCCAAACACCGTCAGAGTGGGCGGAGGGGATTTTTCTATTTATACAGACTTTCGTGTCTGGATGCGGTTTGAGATGGAAGTAGGACGCATGAAGCGTACGGATCATATTAATATCAGCTACCTGTTCAAGAATGAAATGCCGACAAGTTGTAACATTGTGGAGCTATTCTCATTTAGCCGACCGGAGAGTGTTCTTCCTCGGAGCACGGGTAAGAGTTCAAACAATATTATTTTGGATTATGAAATAGATGCAAATCTTATATACAGTGCATTTATGGAGCAATATTGGATTGATCTGATTGATATTGAGGAATTGCACTGGCATAAGTTTCTAGCGCTGCTGAATGGATTATCCGGATCCACGAGGCTGCGTGAAGTGATGGGATACAGAAGCTATAAAAAAGATAATAGAAGAAACATTGATATCTATGAGGAATTAAGAGGTGTATGGGAGATACATCCTCCTGTGTCTGAGGAAGAACAGGCAGAACTCGAAGAATTTAATGCAGCTTTTGGGGGTTAATTAAAGGTCAGAAGAGACTTTATTTTTTGATTTAAAACTGGATAGTAGTGGGGTAACCACAGGACTTGGAAAGCTGGGCGCTGCGGCGGGCAAGGCATTAGATGCAGCAGTTGAGAAAGCAAAAGCGGTGATTACGACTGGCGCTAAAATAACAGCGGAACTCGTTACGTCTGTCGTAGATGGGTATGCAGAGTGCGAGCAGTTAATTGGTGGCGTGGATACAATATCCGGATCCATAGCGACTGCGAAATTAGCATGGGCAAATCTTGTTGTTGGTATTGCAGACGACAATGCTGATTTGGACAGTCTTATTAATGATTTTGTAGGAATCGCAGGTACAGCTGGAGAAAATATACTCCGTAGAACAGAGGCGGTTATCACTGGAATCGGTACGTTAATTGAGGAGCTATTGCCGGTCATTGCGGAGCAGATTCCGGGCATTATAAATAATGTATTGCCACAGCTGTTGGAATCCGGCTCGGCGATGATAAGCACCCTGCTTGACGGCATATCACAGAACCTTCCCGCAATCATGGATGGAGCCATGCAAATTATCAACCAGTTGGCCACCTCTTTTTTGGATATGTTGCCGCAGATAATTGAGCTAGGCCTACAGCTGATAGTGAGCTTGGCACTGGGTATCGCGCAGAGCTTACCGGAACTGATCCCGCAGGTAATTGACTGTATCCTTGCTATAGTGGATACACTGCTTAATAACATCGATATGATTATTGATGCCGGAATAGCGCTTATAGTTGCTTTGGCACTCGGTCTGGTCGATGCATTACCGCAGTTGGTCGAAAAGATACCTGAAATCATAATAAAATTGGTCGAAGCCATTGTAAATAATCTGCCCAAAATCATCGAAGCGGGAATAAATCTCATAGTCGCGATGGCGACGGGACTGATTAAGGCCATTCCGCAGTTGATTGAGGCCATTCCACAAATTATAGAAGCTTTGATAAAAGGATTTACGGAACTTGATCAGAAATTTAATGAGATCGGTGGGAATATCGTTGATGGAATTTGGAATGGTATATCTTCCGGATGGAATTGGCTCATGGAAAAGGTAAGAGGAGTTATTGATTTGCTTCCAGAAGCGGCGAAAAAGGTACTTGGTATTGCATCTCCTTCAAAGAAATTTAAGTACCTGGGTGAAATGTGTGTAGCCGGATTTGATGAAGGAATGAGCGATTTGCTTAATGCGGACGGCTTGACGAAAAACATCAATGCAAGTTTCGGTACACTGTCTGCTAATGTAAAATATGCGAATGAAGGCGAAAACTCTTCGGGGATTATCAATACAGATGAGATTAAATCGGCGGTAGCTGCAGGAGCAAGAGAAGGTATTGAAAGCGCAGATATCAAAACGTATCTGAGCGGTAAAAAGGTAAGCCAGGGAGTCGATAAAGAGCTTGGAGCTACCGAGAGCACGAAGGGGAGGTATGGTACGTGAGCTATGATGTGATGTTTGATAATAAAGGCTCATTTTCAGACTTTGGAATGAAATTCAAGAGCTATGATTTGACAATGCCGGAAGCAAAGATAAATCGCATTCAGGTACCTGGCAGCAACAAGATTATTGACTATTCCGAGGTCAGCGGTGATGTGTTTTTCGAGCAGAGAAAAATAACCTTAATATTTGCGTACTATGGTAATTTTTCCAGATGGCACACCGCACTAAGTGAGTTTTCAAACTATGTGAACGGCGCGCAGCGCAAGATCGTATTGCCTACGGACAAATCCTTTTATTATTATGGAAGGGCGGCCATCAATCCGGAGAAGGTTAATCGTGTATTGGGGACTGTTACTGTGGAGGTCACGGTCGATCCATATAAAAAAGAAATAGAAGATTCTACAGAAAATTATGAATGGGATACATTTGATTTTGAAAATGGGATTGTCCGGGATTATGGAAATAAAACTGTACCGTGTACAATTGCGATAATTGGCCGGAGGGAGAAGGTTATACCGATTTTTACCTGTTCCGACGCCATGACACTGATATATAGAGGTACAGAATATTCCTTATTTGTAGGGGAAAATAAGCTGTACGACATCTTGATCGGAGAAGGAGAGCACAGCCTTGAATTCGAGGGAACCGGTACTGTATCGGTATCTTATAGAGGGGGGAGTTTGTAGTGTATAAAATCAAGGTAGTAACGAACGGAATTGAATATCCACTGTATGAGCCTGCAGATGATAAATTACAGGTGATTGAGCCTGATGTGGAGCTTGAACTCAACACTACCGGCAAGATGACGTTTTCTGTACCGGACAGTAATCCGAATAAGCGGCATATTGTTCCTCTTGCGTCCGAATTCTATGCATATGACGGGGCAGAAGAAATATTTTGTGGTCGGATGGTGGGAAGTACAGAGGACTTTTATAATACAGGATCAGTTGAGTGCGAAGGCGAGTTTGCCTATCTGCTTGACAGTACGTTGAGGCCGTATGAATTCAGCGGCTCCATTATCGAATTCATTGATATGGTACTGGATAACCACAATTCACAGGTCGAATTGAGAAAGCAGATCAGCAGGGGAAACGTTACCGTAGCAGATACCAATAATTATATTGCCCGCGAAAACAGCGCGTACTCTAATTCTCTTGAGGCGCTGCAGGAAAAGCTTGTCGGAACGCATGGGGGATACTTACACATACGCAAGGATACTGGTAAGCGGTATCTGGATTATGTTTATGACTATGGCGGTATTAATGACCAGATCATCCGGTTTGGGGAGAACTTGCTGGACATTAGCCGCTTTACGGATGCGAGCAGTGTGGTTACGGCATTGATACCTACCGGTGCGACAGTTAATTCTGAAGATGGAAGCAGCCGCGTCATAGATATTACGAGTGTAAACAATGGACTGGATTACATTGTCAATCAGGATGGAGTAGATACATACGGGTATATTTGGGGGCATAAGGAGTGGGGGGACGTAACGCTCCCGGCAAATCTTTTGGCAAAGGCAACTGTTTATCTGGAGGAGCAAATTGCCCTGCCTCTTACAATAGAGCTGTCTGCCGCCGATTTGCATTTAATTGATTCCGATATAAGTGCTTATAGATTTGGGTACTGGACACGGGTTAAATCGGTGCCTCACGACCTTGACAGACTTTTCTTGATAAATAAAATGCATATATCAATGCAGCATCCGGAGGAAAACACGCTGACCCTTGGGAAGAAAGTGACGACGTCAACCGGAAATTCTGTAAAGAACATGAATGAAGTATCAGCCAGAGTGAACCAGACAGCAAAGCAGCTTTCCTCTGAAATTGTAGAAAAGATAAATAATGCAACCCAGCTTATCACCGGAGGCACTGGCGGGTATGTTATGATTGTGCAGGATCCTGACAAAAAACATCCGACAGAAATACTGATTCTGAATGCGCCGGCAGCTGAGGATGCAACGAATGTTATCCGGTTTAATCAGAGCGGCATCGGGTTTTCTACTACCGGTATAAACGGGCCCTACGCAAATGCCTGGACTATCGACGGTAATTTCCTTGCTGATTGCATTACAACTGGGGTACTGACTGTCGGAGGCACGAATGATTCTGTTTGGTTAAAGGTATTGGATGCTTCGGGACAGGTGGTAGGTAAATTTTCAAAGGCTGGTCTCTATGCTATCGCCGGAACAATAGGCGGTTTCGGCATTGCAGAAAATCGAATAGGAAACGCCACTCTTGGACAGGGGCTTAACGGTATGCAGCTACTAACTGATGGATCCTTTGCTTTTTCCAAAACGCGTGGTAGCTCATGGGCGAGATTTAATGGGGAGTTGCAGAACGGCACAATTCAATTATGGACAGCGGGAAGTACGCAAGGTGGAGGAGGCCTTGATGTATCTGGTGGTGCGCCGGGAGATAGCGGCGGGTGGATTCGCTGGGGATGGAGCGACGGTCAACGCAGTGATGGTTATTATGTATCATGGTACAGTGGGTCAGACAAACGGCTTAAAAAATATATCAAGTCTTTAGATCACAGTTTTGTGCGGCAATTTTTCAAACTTATCAATCCAGTACGATTTCAATATAAAAAGATTTCCAAAGCGGATACGAAAAAAATACATTTTGGAGTAATAGCGCAGGAAGTGGAGGAAGTCATGAAAACTCTCGGGATTACAGATCATGACTTTACGGAAGAAAAGGAGCTGCTTTATAAAACTAAGACTGGAAGAGAAGTGAGAAAAAAGTACAATTATGTACACTATAGAGAACTGCATGGACTTGAAATAGCGGCAATCAAGGATATTTATGAGGAAGTTGAAAATATAAAAAAGCTAATAGGAGGAAATGAAAATGGTACCGGTAAATGAAGCTTTGGAAGCAATATTAAATGCCGTTTACGGTAAAGATGTAAGGCAGGCACTGCATGATGGCTTATATCAAGTTAATCGAAATGCGAATCTGGCTGTACAAACGGCAAGGGCTATAGGAGTAGGGACATTGATTATTGAGGAGTCCAGCCCTTCAGGTAACTATGTGATCGATAATCTGTACTTAAACAATGCGACTTGGGACCTGTGGAAATGTACAGGCGATGCTTGGGAACTGCAGGGCAATATAAAAGGCGCAGAAGGGGATCCCGGTGATTCGGGTGAACCCGGAGCGCCGGGAACTAACGGCACAAATGCCTATGTCCATATCCGGTATTCCACTGCTTCCGACGGTACCGGTTTTGTAGCGACACCGTCAGCGGCAACAAAATATATCGGCATCTACGCTGGTACCAGTGCTGCAGCTCCTGCGGATAAAACTGCTTACGCATGGTCTAAATACGTCGGAGACAGCGGTACCGGCTCCGGAGATATGCAGAAGAGTGTTTATGACACAGACGACGACGGCAAGGTGGATGCCGCAGAGGATGCAGATAAGCTCGGCGGGCAGCTGCCGGAGTATTACCAGACGGCTCTTGACGATGCAACTACAACTACTGCTGGAAAGATGTCTGCCGCCGACAAGGAAAAGTTGGACGGCATAGCGGACAATGCAAACAACTACAGCCTGCCGTCGGCCAGCTCCTCTGTAAAGGGAGGAATAAAGGTTGGTGCTGGTCTTGAGATGGCTGAGGACGGGGAGACGCTTACTATATCTGTAAACGAGACTATGCTGACAAAGACGCTGACAGCGAGTGAAACGTCCATTACATTTACGGATGATGTGATAGTTACAGGTAATACAGTAAAGATAGGAATCGAAACATCTGTACTGGGTCTTAACTATACAGAGGGCACGATCAGTACAGGTAGCTTAGTGCTTACATATCCGGCACAGGCTACAGATACAACAATTTGGATAACCATTAAGGAGGTAGATTAAATGGCACGTTTTGTAAGTGTAAAAAGCGATGGCGGTGGATTAGAAAAAAAAATAGTAAAAAGGCGCTATGGATTACCTAACGTAACAAATACGGGCAACCAGACATATACAAATACCGTTGACTTAAAAAGTATTCCAAATTGGGAAAAGCTTACGGTTACAAATAACATGATCCCAACTTATTCTTTTTATGGAGCAAATGGAAATCTACAATCTATAAGCATAGCACTAAACTATAATAATACTACTGGGATTTTAACAGCTACGACAACGGTAGCATACGGTACTGCTGGAACTACAGGAATATATATGTACGTTGATGTTTTTACAGCGGAATAACCTGAAAATAATTACATGTCACTAGAAAGGCTAGTGTAAAATTTTATTCGGATAATGGAAAATAAATAAAAAGAGAACACCACTTTGTGATAAAGTATTTAGCGACTAAACTAATACAAACAAAGGATAGGTGTTCTCTATGATTAACAGTATAAGATATTTTGAAGAAGAAAGCATTAACAGATTTGAAAAATTAGAAGATGATTTTATGAAGGAGCCATTAAAGATGGCGGAGTATGTCATCGGTCTGACAGCCGAGCTACATAACCTTGGGTTACGCATGATTCAGGAGTCATTGGAAAGTATGGATATCATGTTACAAAAAAGTCCAATCCGATTAAAACTATGCTAATCATTATAAAGATTTTAGCATTACATATAGATTAAGTTGCAAAGTGTATATTGTTAAAGGGAATATAGAGAATATTTAAAGTATTGGTATATATTTCCTTGTAACGATATGCTATAATTAAGGAATTATGATATGAAGTCAAGCAAGTTAGAAACAGAAAATATTAGAAATAAAAGTAATCTTACAATAGGGAAGGAATATAAATTTAAATGATATTTTCAAGTGTATTGTTTTTGTTTGCTTTTCTGCCAGTTGTAATCGCGCTTTATTACTTGTCAGATGAAAAATATAGAAACGGTGTCTTATTGGTTGCTAGCCTGTTATTCTATGCATATAGCGAACCGAAATTCATATTTGTAATGATGATTTCTGTCGCATTGAATTATATATTCGCTTTGTGGATGGATAAAAGCGTTGTGGATAGCTGGAGAAAAATTATCCTAATTTTATCACTTATGTGGAATATCGGTATTTTATTTATTTACAAATATCTAGATTTCAGTATTACAATCAGTAATGATTTGTTAAAAAGCAATTGTAGTCCAGCTGGGATTATTTTACCGATTGGTATTTCGTTTTTTACATTTCAGATCATTTCGTATGAGATCGATGTATACAGAAAAGCTGTTCCTGTTCAGCATAATATATGGATTCTGGAATTATATATTTCTTTTTTCCCGAAATTGAGCGCAGGTCCTATTGTAAGATATCACACGTTTGAGAAACAGATTCAAAACAGAAGCGTTAATTGGGACCTATTCGGAGCAGGGGCAAAAAGGTTGCTTTGCGGTTTGTGTAAAAAAGTGATATTAGCAAACAATCTTTCGATTGTTGCGGAGAAGGCGTTTGCTGATCACAATTATGCAGAAAAACCGGTGTTACTTGCTTGGCTTGGTGCAATTTGTTTTTCACTACGGATTTTCTACGACTTTTCCGGATATTCAGATATGGCGATTGGTCTTGGTAAAATGTTTGGTTTTGAATTTGAGGAAAACTTCAACTATCCGTATATTTCCAAGACAGTAACGGAATTCTGGAGGAGATGGCATATTTCTCTTGGAAGGTGGTTCAGAGACTATGTATACATTCCGCTTGGTGGTTCCCATTGCAGTACAATACGTCATATATTTAATCTTTTCCTTGTATGGTTGTTGACGGGGATCTGGCACGGCGCGAACTATACGTTTATTGTGTGGGGACTTTCTTATTTTGTATTGCAGATTATAGAAAAGTATTTGATACATCCTGAAGAACAAAAATGGCCACTTCGCAATGTTTGGCAGATACTGACGTTGCTTTTTGTAATATTCGAGTGGGTGATTTTTTATTCTGATAGTCTTGCTAATGGGATTCGTTATTGTTTATCCATGTTCGGATTTTATTATGGAAATGCGTTTTTCGATAGCAGTATTTATGTCCTGATACGTGAATATGGGTGGTATATAGTGATGGCAGTTTTGTTTTCTGCTCCAGTGGGTCCCTATTTCGAAAAGAAACTTGCCGGATTGAAACGGGGCGGAAAGATTTTGGAACAAGTGGTCGTTCCACTTATATATGTATTTGGATTTATATGGTCAATTTCATTTTTAGCATTAGGTGCACACAACCCATTCCTATATTTTAAATTTTAACAGGTGTTAGCTATGAAAAAAGTAAATCAAAATGTAGTATTTGGAACTATTTTTTTAATAATTATATATGTGACGGCAGTTATCAGCAATTACCGAATCATAAACTATTATATGCAGGATGTCGTTATAAATGAAGATATCAATAGTTCAGATCATCCATTTGAAGCTGCTTATACGGCAAATTTGTTTGGAAAAGCAGAATATATTGATTTCAATGGTGCTTTGCGTACAGTTCTTGGGCAAAGAGAAATGAATGGTGTTTTGAAATTGAATAATGGATATCTGGTACAGACTATTAAGCTGGAAAATCAGGAACAACTTGCTGGGCGTGCACAAAAAACTGCTGAATTAGACAAATATTTAGAAAAAAGAGGAATTGATTTTTTATATGTCTCAACTCCATATACAGTTAGTAAATATGATTCGCAACTTCCTGCCGGAGAGGAGGATTACGGAAATGAAAATATAGATATTTTTTTAAATGAGTTAACGAAAAGAAATGTTGAATGCTTTGATTTGCGTGAATCCATGAAGGAAGAGAGGAAAGACCAATATGATTATTTCTTTAAAACGGATCATCATTGGACTCCGGAAGGTGGCTTTTTAGCATATAAAATGATCTGTGAGTATATGCAGGAAAACCTAGAATATAAAATACCTAAAAAGGTAATGCAATTAGAATCCTATAATATTGTTCCGTATAGAAATTTGTATCTCGGTTCCAATGGACAACGGACAGGCTCTCTTTTCAATGGAAATGATAATTTTGATTTGATAGAACCGAAATTTGAAACAAATCTTATCAGAGAATCAGACAAAAAGGAGGGTTCTTTTCAGGAAGTTTTGATTAATCATAATCCATTAAGTTCAAAAAAACTGAACTCAAAATATGTTTATGATGAAGTTTATAAAAATGCTTTAGAAGATTGGGAAAATAAAAATAGTTTGTGTGATAAAAAAATACTTATGATATGTGATTCTATGGGGGAAGCAGTAAATCCATATTTTATTATTACCTTTTCAGAAGTAAAAACAGCAAGCGCATATGCACCTTCTCAGAAGCTATCGCTTCAATTTATTGAAGAATATCAGCCAGATCTTGTAATACTGATGCAGTATCCATTATTACTAGGATATGATGATTCATATGATTTTGGAATAAATAATTAATAATATGAACAGTAACAGATAGAATTAACCAAATATGACCGCATGCGGATTGGCGTGTGCGCAGGACCAAACGGGGTCAGACATCTATAACGGGTGTCTGGCTCCTTTTTGTTTTTGAGGAGGTGAGGACATGTACAATCTGGATCAACTTCGGGAACGACATTTACAAATGTAGTTGCTAATACAGCTTATTGTACAACAAAGGTATATCTCGTAATTGGAGATATAGAAAATATTTAAACATGATGGTATATATTTCCTTGTAACAATATGTTATAATATGGTAAATATTAAAAATGGGGGGATGAAAAATGAGAAAATATATAAATAAAATTGCAATTCTACTAGCTGTAATTGGGACTTTAATACTATTTATGGTGTTTTCTCTATTCGTCCCCCAAAGCCTGATCACTGAAAATGTAAAGGAATCCGTAGCACTCATTGAGCATGAGGGTATGTACCCATCATTTATACAGAGCATAAATAGCAAGGGAATTATTGAGAGTCGACCGCGAAATAATCAGATAAACTTTTATGACAACTGGTCAGATGCAACATTTTTGAATATTGCTTACACAAGAACAGAAACCGGTCCCTTAAAGATGGCTATGGCGAATTACTACAACCATGATGAAACCGATGAGGATTTCCCAGCGTTATCCGGATTGCAGAAGGCCATTGAAGGGGAGAAAGTGGCAATAGGTGAGATCGGTAGGTACTGGATTGGAATTATTCCGGTACTGCGTATATTGCTTATAGTATTCAATCTGGGTGAAATTCGGTTGCTACTATTTGTGACAGGGATTGTACTATTCCTATATACGTATGTCGCAATGAAAGACAGGCTAGGCATAAAGATAGCCAATTCTTTCGCCATAGCGTATGTATTATGCGGGGGAATAATTAATATTACATGTTTAGCTTTTTCGACGGACCACATTCTTATGCTCTCAATGTGTCTGTTACTACTAAAAAAAACAGAGATAAAAGAAGAGTGGTTTTACTGGGTACTTGTTGGAATGCTCACTTTCTTGTTAAATTTCTGGTCCATGCCTCTTATCACTTTAGGAATACCATTGGTTATAAAATGCCTATTACTGATAAAGGAAAAGACAGAGGAAAAGAACATATTTAAAAAGACTTTTATTAATAGCGCTATCTGGCTTGTGGGGATTGTTTCTGCTATTGTGGTAAAACAGGTTATATGCTTTCTTTTATTCAAATCCGTGGCGGGCGTGAATCAGGCAAAGCATTGGGGTGGAGATACATTAGATATTGTGGGCAGGCTAAAGCTTGTGTTGTGGTGTGTGGAAGGTCTCCTGCTGGAGAAAATGACATTTATTGCAGGCATTACTCTTCTTATCATAATAGTTGCTTCATTAATTAAAAATAGAATTAATCCGTTAAGGCTGCATGCTGGACAGAGGACTTTGCTATTTATATCTATTTATCCAATTGCATGGTATTTTGTTACGGCAGCTCACACAGTCCACGGTTTTGATAAACTAATGCTAATGGTAAGTATTTTTTCCTTGCTGTCATTCGCATCAATTTATACAGAAAGAGAAGCCGTGAAGAGTGATATTCGGGCAAGTAATTCAAAACATGGATTCTTTAAGAGGCCAGCAATAGTTTCTACGGCAAAACTGGGAAGGACAGAATAGTTTTACAATAATTAAACAAATATGACCGCATGCGGATTGGCGTGTGCGCAGGACTAATTGGGGTCAGACATCTATAACGGGTGTCTGGCTCCTTTTTGTTTTTGGGGAGGTGAGGACATGTGGAGGTAATAAGAGCAGGGGATGTAACGGGTTATGACGACGCAGAAATTATAGAACCAATGGAAACAGAAAATCAAAGGGAGGAAGAAAGATGAAACAGAAAGGTTTAAGCTCCTTAGCTGGAGTGTTTGGAGCAACAATTACTTATTTATTCGGAGGATGGGACAGCGGCTTGATTACACTGGTAATTTTTATGTGTGCAGATTATGTCACTGGTTTGATTGTGGCGGGGGTATTTCATAAAAGCAAGAAATCGGAGTCGGGTGCACTCGAATCCACAGCCGGATGGAAGGGGCTGTGCCGTAAAGGTATGGAGCTACTGTTTGTGCTAATCGCATACCGGCTCGATCTTGTTATAGGAACAAACTATATCCGGGATGCACTTATTATCGGCTTCCTCTGTAATGAGCTGATTTCCATTACAGAAAATGCGGGATTGATGGGAGTGCCGCTGCCAAAAGTAATCACAAAAGCAATCGACATCCTGATGGCCAAAGCGGATGGGGAGGAATAGGCGTGGAAATAAAGGGCGTAGACGTATCCACATATAACGGAGTGATCGACTGGACAAAAGTGAAAGCCACCGGATATAGCTTTGCTATATTAAAAATAATTAATAAGAGCCTCGCCAAGGACTCAAAATTTGAAGCAAACTGGACTGGCTGCACAAACGCAGAAGTAACCATTCAGGGCGTTTACAACTATTCCTACGCGACCACTACCGCAAAGGCCGTACAGGATGCAAATGCGGTTGTAGGTGCGCTTAACGGGCGAAAAACTATGGTCTGGCTTGATGTAGAGGACAATGTACAGAAAAATCTCGGTCAAAGGCTTGTTGATATCATAAATACATATCAAAGCGTAATTGAAGCCGCAGGGCTTTCCTTTGGAGTATACACTGGATTGTCGTTTTATAATTCCTATATCGAATCGTACAGAGCGCAGATCGATTACCCGTTCTGGATTGCGCGGTACGGAAAAAACAACGGCTCAAAGGTGGACAGTAACAAGCCGAGCATTGTACATACCTTGTGCGGTTGGCAGTACACGAGTAAGGGAGCCGTTAATGGCATCAGCGGAGCCGTTGATCTGAACGTGTTTTACCAGAATGAAAACACTGGCGACGCTATGGAAATCACATATCCAACAATTCGCAAAGGTAGCAAGGGCGCATATGTTACACTTTTACAGCAACGGCTTGCGGCAAAGGGATACAGCTGCGGCACTATAGATGGGATTTTCGGGGTAAGGACCTTAGAGGCGGTCAAAGCCCTACAGGTGGAGAACAATCTGCAGGTGGACGGCATAGTGGGACCTGAGACGTGGGCTAAAGTAGTAGCTTAGGGTGAAATAGTGGGAGCCGGGGCAGTGTGCCCCGGTTTTTTTTTCTTATATATTTTTCTAAAAATACGAAAAAAGTAAAAAAGTAAATGAAAACATTTGTAAATTAATTTATTTTGATATAATTATTAAAGATGTATATTATATAAGTAGTATAGTAGTAAAAAATATTTGATCGAGGAGGCGTCTATGGAAAATAATAATTTTTTATTGGCTAAATTTGGAGAAAAGGAGAACTTGGAAGCTCTTAAGAATGGACAACTTTATTTTACTCCAGTTCAAATTTTTCGCAATGATGGAACTGATTATCGTGGTGATAAATACGAGGGTGCAAAATCATTAAATCCAAAGAAAATATCTATATGTGATGATAATGGAAAGGATTTTTTTAAGGATTTAGGAATACCTCGTCCCGATAGTGCAATGGAGTTTATTCAAGATGATGAGGATACATTTATGTTTTGCGCATCCATAATTTCAAAAGAAATATTAGTCAAGGATGAAAAAGAAAACTCTTATTCATTTACTGATACATATAAAGATAAAATGAGAAATTTCGGTGATTATGTCTTAATTTTTCAATCAGCTGAAATAATTGATCATATAAAAGAAGAAAAGAAAATATTTGAACCTAAAATTTCATGGGAAGCAGGTGCAATAACTTATCGTGAGGAAGGTGTTTATGATGATGAAAATCACACAGAAAACAATAGCAGCAATATTTATGATCGCTATTTTTTTAAAGAAGAACCATTTAAAATTCAAAATGAATGGCGATTAATTGTAGATGGCGTTGATGGACCTATTGAAAAAAATCATAATAATGGTCTCTTGATACCTATAAAAGAGTTGCAATGGGCACAATTATATGATTCTGATTCATTCCTAAACACTTTTAGTATTACGGAGTAATATTTAATTTTCGTGTTGCATTTCGTGTTGCATACCCCAACAAAACCATGCCAAACAAGGTAATGGTCGTGCTGGATAGAGCACGGAAAAGCCGCATAAAATCAGGGGTTCTGCAAGATGCCCGATAAATAGTGCAATGTCAATATTCATAATATTCGAGTTCGATTCTCTCATCCCCCTGTTTTATGAAGCTTGAAACACTGATAGACACAGCGTTTCAAGCCTTTTTATTTTATGAGAAAGACCTCTTTGCATTGCAGCTTTAATTTCTTCTCTGTTGGTACACCCTTTTTAAGAGATCTTCATTATATATTAGATTTTTCTTTCTTTCAGCATATTCACCTTTTGAACAAAAGTCATTAACCCCGGGAAAAGGTAACGCGTTCGGGTGCTTACACATTCCCATTCCTTCACTATTCAGTGTATAAAATTCGCATTCTCCGCATGTGACAATTTCTTTGACCATTAGCTCCTTGCTGCTCAAAAGATTGACAAATATACCATAGTAAGATTCGATATCTCTTACAACTGTTTTCAAGTATTTTGCCTGGCAGCTTCTCCTTTTTTAAACTTTTTAACTACCTTATATGTACAGAGAAATAAGGTAACTTTATGTCATATTTAACTATGAAAATGACTTTTTGTCAATCTATATATTACATATTTGGGATCTGTAAGAAATAACAGATTAGTTACTATAATGTAACACATCTGATAGTTCTCTCTATATTAAAAGTAGATACAGTTAAATAGATGTTCAGTTGAAAGGAGTTAAAAAATGGGTTGTCTGAATATATGTTTACGCGATAAGCTTTTAATAACAGGGATGATAGCTGTATTGGCATTGGTGCTTGCCTTGGCAGCAATCATATGTAGTATCATTAATATAAATAATGCTGATAATAGAGGGATGCAAGCAGAATTAAATAATGCGGGAGGAGAAGTCATTGCAAATAACAGCAACGTAATTTTTAATCATGTGTTGAATGATCAAAGCGAAAACATCAGTTATAATTCAGCAACAGGAGAATTTACCATAACAGAGCCCGGAAATTATGAGGTTGCCTGGTGGACGGCTCCTGACGGTGCAGGCCCCGCGGCCAATATCAGCTTCGCAGTTGCGGTAAACGGGATCCCTTATGCAGCCGTATCGTCACCGATTGTTTCTGTGCAAATGGCAGGAAATGCCTTGGTGACCGTAGAATCTGTCCCTGCAACGCTTTCGCTTGTTAATGTTACAGGGGAAGCTGTTTTGATACCAAATACACCGGTTCAGTCAGGTATTGTAATTAAGGAATAGTGAGAGGGCCGACAACAAGGTCTCCTTATTTTTCTGGATTAGAATTCTTTATTGTTTTAAAGCCGTCCGGTATTTTCCCGGTGTCATACCATAACGTTCCTTAAAAACTCTAAAAAAATGGCTGGGACTGCTGTAACCGCACCTTTCGGAGATATCATAGACAGAAATATCTGGATTTTCCAGCAGCTGTAAAGCTTTTTTTAGCCGGCATTCTCTTTGAATCTCCCGATAGTTTTTTCCCGTATGCTTTTTCAGGTAGTCCGAGAGATAATTGGCATGGTAGCCGAGTATCTCTGCCATTTCTGAAAGAGATTGTTCAAAACAGTGCCCTTCGATGTGCCGGAGGATCGCCTGTGCCTTGTGATTGATGCCGAGGTAGCTGTAATATTTGCTTTTATCCAAGGTATCGATCAGAAGGGCTGTCCATAATTCAAGGACGTAAGTCTGTCTGAATTCTGCGTTTATATATTCCTGCAAAATGCGATTTACAAATAAATGAATATCTGCAGCAAAGCTGTTTGGAAAATAGATATAGTTTTGGATATCGGAGTCTGATTTTTGTATAAATCTCATCAATGGACTGTTGTGATTTCTCAAGTTGTCTGTGAGAAGAGTCATCATTTCTTTTTTTATACAAAAGTTGATGATATAGGTTTTTTTGTTAATGCATTTGATACACTGCAGAGCCTCGCCATTAATCAGCGAAATGTCACCGCAATGCATATAGAGTTCATTTCCGTCAACAACATTCACGATTTCCCCTCTGCTTACATAAGTAAGCTCATAAAAATCATGGTTATGAAGAGGAAAATCATCGGTTACTTCATGACCCAGGATATAAATGTTTTCACCCGGCTGAAAGACCTTAGAAAGGATTTGGAGGTCATGAATACAATAATGCTCCTTTAAAGTATCATAATTGTGTTCCAGCAATTGATCCGGTAAAATTGAGCGTGAATCCTCTGCATTCAATTGAGGAAGAGGACTTTTTACGGTAATCAGTCTGCCTTCTGCGGGAGCAGTCATGTTTGAACCTCCAATAATCTGAGAAAATAACACTTTTTCATAAGCTTTATATCTGTTCTATAGTCTTATTGTACCATATAATATCAATAATAGATAAGAAATCAGGGGATAAAAGTTGAAAAAATATATGGTAAAATTTCAGACAATTTTTGATATAGAAGACTTTATAAAAATACAGGAGGAGCTTCCCTTTTGCGGCTATCTTTCAAATGGAGCGGAAATAATAGAAATCAATGACGTATTAAATATCGCTGATGTCTGCTCCTTAAGTCCGGTGCAATTGACAGTCACAAGCTCGTCGGATTTTGCCGGTCTGGAAAAAAGCTTTATAGATGCAGGCTTGCTTGTGAAAGCTTACGGAACCTGAAATATCCCGAGATTCGGTGGATAGACAGAAAAGACAAAAAACAGGACGACGGTCAAAAGCAGGATAAGTGTGAGGATGTCCGCACCGTCGTGAAAACGGCCGTGCAGGATCATTCGGTGGGCAAAAATAAAAGTAAAAAATACACAGATATAAAAAATGGCAATATCAATCACAATTAACTGGAAGCCAAGAATGCCGGAATAGGTATAAAATAATGTAGGAATCAGTAACAAGCCTGTCAGTAAGGCAAAGATCAATACAGCCCTGAGAGATTCATTTTTTTGAAATAAAAACGACATATAGAGGATATAAAGCAGCATCGGAAAGAAGAGCATCTTCATGTGCTCCCATGTAGATTCGTTTACAGGCGCAAACAGCCCGACGATGAAGTTTTCACCGGACCATTGATAAAGAAAGTGCAGAATCGTTCCAAGTATCGAAACAAAAATGGCGCCGGCAGCCAGATTCCTTTTCAGAGCAGTATTCATGAATATCTCCGTTCCGCCGCGATCAAGCGGCAATACATCTGTAAATAGTATATGCAGAAAATGTTTGAAAGTGCTTGCAAAGAGTAATGGAATTATCATAAAATAATTACTGTGCATGATTTGCCATATCATTTGTGCAAAAATTGGGCAATCTAACTAAGCGGACGATGCTGCTTTATTCGTGCACATGCAGGGAGAAGACGATGAAACTTCTGGAACTTGATCAATACGGGAAAATTGTAATTCAATGCCATGACAATCCGGATGCGGATGCGCTTGCCTCCGGTTGGGCGCTTTATTGCTATTTTATGGAGCGGGGAAAAAGTGTCCGTCTGATTTACTCGGGTAAGCTGAAAATACAAAAATCCAATCTGGTACTCATGGTGGAGAGACTTGCGATTCCGGTCGAATATGTGGACCCGGAATCTGCGCTTGGGCTTGAGGAGGAGAACGGACTGCTGATTACGGTAGATTGTCAGTATGGTGCGGGAAATGTAACAAAGCTGCGGACACCGCATGCCGCGATTATCGATCATCATCAAATTGAAATTACAGATGTTTCTCTCAGGGAAATCCGCTCCGGTTACGGAAGCTGTTCTACAGTCATATGGAGCATGATGAAGGAGGCGGGATTTTCGTTTGCGGGGAAAAAGCAGCTTGGAACGGCGTTGTATTACGGACTTTTTACAGATACGAATCAGTTCAGTGAGCTTCACAATCCGGTCGATATGGATATGCGGGATGATGTGGAGTGTTATCATAATTTGATCAGCCTTTTTAAAAATTCTAATCTTTCACTGAAGGAGCTTGAAATTGCGGGCATCGCGCTGATCCGTTACATCTTGAATGAAGAGCATCATTATGCGATTATCAAGGCACAGCCGTGTGATCCGAATGTGCTGGGGCTGATCAGCGATCTTGTTTTGCAGGTGGATGCCATTTTAACCTGCGTCGTATATAATGAAACGGAAAACGGCTTTAAGCTGTCGGTCAGAAGCTGCGACAGGGAAGCGCATGCAAATGAAGTTGCGGCATTTTTAACAAAAAACATCGGCTCAGGCGGCGGACATATTGAAAAGGCCGGCGGTTTTATCAGCAAAAGGCGCTATATGGAGCATTATCCGACACTTCATTCCGAGGCATTTTTCAGCCAGCGTCTGAATGAATATTTTGAAGGAACGGAGATTATTTACGCGAAGGATTATGAGATTGATATGAAGGGGATGAAACGGTATCAAAAGAAGAAACTTCCGCTTGGATTTGTAAAAATCAGTGAGATTATGACGGAGGGAACCCCTATTACGATTCGTACGCTGGAGGGTGATATTGATATTTCAGCGGACAGAGATTTTTATCTTATGATCGGTGTTAAGGGTGAGGTCTACCCGATCAAAAAAGAAAAATTTGAAAACAGCTATAAAGAATTGGAAGGGAAATTTGAACTGGAGGCAGAGTATCTGCCGACAGTACGGCATCGTATTACGGGACAGACCGAAAGTATTCTGGACTTTGCGCATTCCTGTATATCAACGGGTGAAACACAGATTTATGGCAGAGAGCTTGACAAGATCACGAAGATTTTTACCATAGAGGAGGAAGAAAAATACATGCTTGGAAATCCGGGGGATTTCATTGCGGCAAGATGTGGCGATCTTCGAGATATTTTTATTGTGGAGCGAGATATTTTTTTTAAAACTTATAAATTTATTTAGCCGAATTAATGGGAAAATTCAAAGTTTCCCAAAACTATACGCGCATAAAACAGAATATTTTGCGGACAATAAGATTGAAACGGAGCATTTGACTTTGTTTCAATCTTTTTGCATGATAAGAAGATTTTCTTTTGGTGTGAAAAATATATGGCATAAAGGAGTGATATTATGAAGAGGAAAATGGCAGTGTTAGTATGTGCGCTGTCTCTGGCGGCGTTTGGACTGGTCGGATGCGGCAAGGGAACCGATACAACGGGAAATGACGATGTAATTACAGACGATACCGCCGCGCAGGATGAAGCAGGACTTGGTGCAGACGATACAGAGGTGACGGATGACACGGCGGATAATACGACAGAAGAAGCAAATGACAATACGGCAGCAGGCACGGGAACAGAAGGTAAGGTTCTAGAAGGCTATAACACGATGCTGCAGAGTGCGGGAAGCCAGGAAGACATCTATAAATATATTGATGAAAATATTTCGAGTGCGACCCCAGAGGAAGCAGATCAGATGATAACAGGTCTGATTGGTCATACAGGAAAAGCAACGTCTTTAGACTATACAAAGCTGGAGGCGCATAAAGGCTATCTGTCCGAAGAAATGGGAAAATTTATTGATCTGATGAAGCAGGAACAGGAAAAGCCTTCCACCGCAACGGAAGAAGGAAAGAAGCTTTCCGTAACAGAGCTTTTGAACAGGGCATCTGATTTTGAAAAGCAGATGAACGATTATCCGGAGGGTGCAACAAACCAATATGCTTATGAAATGTATGAACAAATTATGAATTCGGCAATTACAGGTGGTTACGATGCGACAAATAAAACGGCAAACAGCTATCTGGATAACGGCAAGACACTCGGTGAAAGCTATAGGAAGGAGTATACTGATTTTGCAGGCGGAGAGTATAAAGGAACAAAGACGGCCGGAATCGTCTCCGATTATGTAGGAATGTTTGATGAGGGTGGTACTGTGAATGATAAAATTACTGCCTATTATGAAAACTTCAAGACAAACTTAAAGGATGCATTTACCGGGACGAATACCACTGCCGCACAGTAGGGGAAGCAGGGGCTTTTTGAACTTTGTATTTTGAGAAATAAAAATAGAAGAATACACGGGTCTGCCTGCATGAAAAATGAAATGGAATGTGACAGAGCATGCAGAAAATAAAAGAAACGGCGCGGTTTTGTGCGCCGTTCTTTTATTCGATCAGCAAATACAAATTTCCTGTACTGTTCGAGGAAATGCACTCGTATTTTTGATCGACCAGTGCAAACAGATTTGGAATATCGCTCTCAAAAGAGGAACCTACCACAAGCCATTTGGGAGGCGTATTTTCTAAATAGCTGATAATATCTAATTCGATCTGCGGATCCAGTGCAATGAAAAACTGTAAATTCACCTGATATTTGTAGCAAGGCATTATCTGATTGGCTTCAAACCACGTCATATCCGTACTGAAGCAGAACACACGATCCCGTTCCCACTCGGGGATCAGTGTGGCAAGATTGGCCGCTTCCGCATAATATTCCGAATAATAGGGATTATCCCGATCATAAAGAAAAACACGGATGGTATCCATGCTGCAGGAGGCATAGTAAAACAGGCAGACGCCAAGCACAAAAAGACAAAGTGCTTGATAACAGTTTTTAAAAATAATGAGAGGATCATAAACGGATAATAATAAAATCAACGCAAAAAGCAGGGAAGGATATGCGGTCGTAAAATAGTAGATGAAGGGATTTCCTAAATGCAATAGTAAATACGTTGCGGCCGACATGCCTACTAAAATTATGCGTACCGCATCCGAAAGGGAATTTCTGTGCAGACAGGCAAATAAAAATGCAAAAATACAGCCGGAAAGCTTGATTTCCCATATGATATTAAAGTTTTCCGAAAAATCGACGGAACGTTTGAAGGCAAAAGAAAATATACAGTAGAGCATCTCTCCGATTGCGCCGTGGTAGCCAAAATAGAGAAAAACAGGCAGGCTGACAGCCAGAATCCCAAGCAGAAAAAACAGCAGAAATGAAAGAAGTTCCCGATATTTTTTTCTGAGAATCAAAAGAAAAATAATTGCAAAGATGATTCCCAAAATGGGAGCAGCGACAGTGATTTTTGAAAAAATAAGGATGCCCAGGCATGCCCCGATAATTACCGCAGAGGATTTGGGAAGTTTCCAGATTGGAAGACCATCTTTTTTTAAATGCTTTGCCACAAGATACAGGCAGAGCAAATTGAGCGGCAGGCAAAATTCCTCCAGTGTATTTCCGCCCCAGAGGGTGGAAATATGAACAAACAAAAAAATAAGAAGGACAGCTGCCGATTTCTTTTTGTTAAGATAAAGTCCGGCGAGACGGCTGATTAATAGAAGCGAAAAAAACAAAAAGGGAATCTGGATGAAAAAGACACCGAGACGATCCTTGTGGAGAAACTGTCCGAGTGCTTCAATAAAAAAAAAGTAAGGCCCCTTTAAATCAAAAAAATCCCGGTAAGGAACAAGACCCTGCGTAATCCCGCGGCCGACCATGGAAAAAAAGGAAGCATCACAACCATACCAAAAATGATAAAAAGGACTTGTCCAAAGTGAAAAAGCGAGCAGAAATACGATGGAAACGAGAAAAAGAATGACGTATTCCAGTCCTTTTTGCAATTGTGCCGTATGATCGGTATCAGAGAAAAGCTTCATAAGAAAACTCCTTGTTACTGTACAGGCCGAATCGTTACATAAATCCCAACTTTACATTGAGACATGTATAGATTATAATAAAAAAAAATCAATATTGCAACATTACAACTGCAATTGGAAGGAGGATCTTTCAAATGTATGGTCAGCAACAAACAACGCGAGAGCTGATATTCGACGAATACCGCGAAGATGTGGAACGGCTTTTGAAGTATCTGCCCTGGCTTCTTAAAAAGGAAGCAAAGGATGTGGCGGGATATTATGAGGGCGAAAATGCTCCCAGGCAAATGCAGATACCGGTATATGATTCGACACTGCTGGCCTTTGTGAAGGAAGCGGAAAAGACGAAATTTATGGACAAGAATTATCCTTATGTCTATACGCACCATAAAATAAAGACGTTTGAGGATGAGCGCAGGCTGATGAAGCAGGCCAAAATACAGGATATCGATATTTTCATAGGTATTTTAAGCAAATATGTGCTGGAGGGAAAGCGGAAATCTGTTTGCTGGAAGGATGCCGTCGGGGAAAAGATATTTTATACAGCCCTGACCTGTTTGGAGGAGTTGTTTTTTCATTATGCAGCCTGAGGGAGAGAATGCTTATCAATTATTAAGCGAGGAATTACAATGGGGGAAAGAAATCAGTTACTGATTGATCATACGATAGCAGACTTTTTGAAGGAAGTTTATAATGGGCGTCCGGATGATGCCAAGCCGCTGTCAAGGGCAATTGGCGTTCTCGCTGATGTCATGCAGATCGGCCAGATTTGTGTGACCTGCAGGGAACCATTGAACAGGTCGATTACCATTTTTAAGCGTTATGACACGCGTATGCTGAATGTGCCGGACTGGGAGTGTATAGAAACCTCCTATCATCCCGAGGATACGAAACTGGAATTTTGGAAGGAAGGCGGCGGGGAGTGGATTGAAAATGACATCCTGAATATGATCAATCTGTCGCGCTTTATTATTTTATACATCAGGAGAATGTGGTATATCCACGAGGCGATAGATGCAAGCATTCACGACTGCCTGACCGGACTGGTTAACCTCACAGGCCTTACGAATGCGATACAAAGCCTGATTGACCAAGACGTTGTCTATCGGTATTCAATACTCTATATGAGCGCATACAAGCTGCAGATTATCAACCAGAAATACGGTTATGAAATCGGCAATCAAGTGATGCTTCAGGTTTCCAAAAAGGTACAGGCATTTACACTCGGACAATCTAAGGAGCAGGTGATTGCGAGACTTGTAAACGATAATCTTGTTGTTATTGTACATAATTCCAATTTGCAGAAGTATTTGGATTTTTTGTCCGGCCTGGAGGTCACATTTACCTATAATCAGGAGCAGGTAAAACAGAAAATTTTATTTTGTGTCGGCATTTATAAAATGAAAAAAGAAGATACAAACGTTCAGCTTCCAATTGAATATGCTATGGCCGCGTATACGATTTCTTGTCAGGGCGGACGCTCGATGATTGTTTATTATAATGAGGAAATTCATAAGCAGTTTTTAAAGGAAAAGGACATTGAGGCAAGGATGGCGGATGCATTGCGCGACAGGGAGTTTTTGGTGTATTATCAGCCCAAAATCGAACTGAGCAGCAGCCGCATTGTCGGTGCGGAGGCACTGGTGCGCTGGCGTACAAACGGAAGGATCATGCCTCCTGCGGAGTTCATTCCCATTTTTGAAAAAAACGGCTTTGTTTGTCAGATCGACTTTTTCGTGCTGCGCACCGTATGCAGGAGTATGCGAAAATGGCTGGTCGACGGCTTGGATGTTGTAAAGGTTTCCGTCAATTTCTCCAGAATGCATCTGCTGAATGAGCATTTTACGGACGAAATTGTAGCGACGTTAAAAGAATTTATGATTCCGGTAAAATATATTGAAATTGAGTTTACGGAGAGTTCTGACTGGGATGACAGTGCGAAGCTTGCAACGGCACTGGAGGAGTTAAAAAATCATGGAATTGCTACCGCGATGGATGATTTTGGAACAGGCTATTCCTCGCTCGGACTGCTGACAAACCTCTCCTTCGATATTTTGAAAATTGACAAATCGCTTCTTGATGCGGAAAATGTTTCGGAGCGGGAGCGGATCGTCATGAACAATATCGTCCATATGGTGCAGGATTTGGATATTGATGTCATCATGGAAGGTGTGGAAACGGTCGAGCAGGTGGAATTTTTAAAGGAAATCCACTGTAATATGGCACAGGGCTTCTTATTTGACAGACCCCTTCCGATCGAAGAATTTGAAGATCGTCTGAACAGGGGCAGCTATGAGAGAATCTATCAACGAAAAACGGAGGAATAAAAATGGCATTTGATGAGTTTGGCAAGAATAAAGGGTTTCAAGCCTTTAAGAAAGGAAATGGCCCAAAAAAGGGAGGCGGTGTGCCCTTAACGGGAAAGGTCCTGCGGACTGTCGGCATTGTCGTTCTTGTTCTTTTTGCGGTCATATTGATTTCAGGATCCTTTTATTCCATTCAGGAAGAGGAGCAGGCTGTCGTTTGTACGTTCGGAAAGCCGAAGGCGGTGACAGAGCCGGGCCTGCATCTCAAGGTTCCGGTTGTGCAGACTGTGAGCAAGGTCAATACAACAATCCAGGGTTTTGCGATTGGGTATACGAGTGATTATGAGTATAATTATAACGGCTCGGAGGGCGAAGAAGAAGGGATGATGATTACCTCCGACTACAACTTTATTAAAATTGACTTCTATGCGGAATACCGCATTACCGATCCGGTGAAGGCACTCTATGCGTCCGAGGATCCGCAGAGGATTCTGACGAACATCGCACAAAACTGCATCAGAACGACGATCGGCTCCTATGGCGTCGATGCTATCCTGACGACAGGGAAAAATGAAATTCAGGCGAACATCAAGGAAATGATATTGAAAAAACTGGAAGAATTGGATATCGGCATTCAGCTTGTCAATATTACGATTCAGGATGCTGAGCCGCCGACGGAAGAGGTCATTACTGCATTTAAATCCGTAGAGACGGCAAAGCAGGGTAAGGAAACATCTCTGAATAATGCAAATAAATACAGAAACGAACAGATTCCGAGTGCCGAAGCACGGGCCGACAAGATTTTACAGGATGCCGAGGCTCAAAAGCAGGCGCGAATCAATGAAGCAGAAGGTCAGGTTGCCAGATTTAATTCCATGTATAATGAATACGTGAAATATCCGACGATAACAAAGCAGCGTATGTTTTATGAGACGATGGAGGATGTTCTGCCCGGTATCAAGGTGATCATCCAGGGTACGGACGGCGACAGCGTGCAGGAAATACTGCCGTTAGATTCATTTACACAGTAGGAGGAAAACAGATGGCGGAAGCAGAGCGGTTTGATTCGGAAGGAATGCCGAGAAAAAAAGAAAGACATCGTAAATCATGGATTGTGTGGGTCATCTTGCTGTTTTTGTTGATTACGGCGGGCTCATCGATTGTGATCTGTCATGAAAATGAATACAAGTTAATACGCCAGTTCGGGCGTGTGGAGCGGACAATTTCAAGTGCGGGACTCTATTTTAAAATTCCGTTTATTGAGTCGGTGGATACGATCCCCAAGGAAATTCTGCTGTATGATCTGCCGGCATCGGATGTAATTACCTCCGATAAAAAGTCGATGATCATCGACAGCTATGTGCTTTGGCGTGTGACTGATCCGCTGAAATTTGCCCAGACCTTAAGCTATTCCATCACAAATGCGGAAAATCGCATTGACACGCTTGTATATAACGCAATGAAAAATACAATATCGAATATGAAGCAGGATGAAGTCATTAAGAGCCGTGACGGCAAAATGACGATCACCGATGTTGCGGCGGAAGAAGAGGGTGTTAAGTCCAACGATCTTGTGATTGAGGAGGAGACGGAGGAAATTGAGATTAAGTCTCTGACCGACGAGATCATGGAGCATATCGGCTCTGTCCATGATCAGTATGGCATTAAAATCATGACGGTGGAGGTAAAGAAGCTGGATCTGCCGGACGATAATAAGCAGGCAGTTTATACCCGTATGGTTTCAGAGCGGGAAAATATAGCGGCACAATATACGGCTGAGGGCGCTTCACAGGCACAGATGATCCAGAATACGACGGACAAAGAGGTTTCTATCATGCTTTCTGAGTCTGAGGCCAGGGCCGAACAGCTGAAGGCGGAGGGCGAAGCGGAATATATGCGGATTTTATCCGATGCCTATTCGGATGAAGCAAAGAGTGATTTTTATACATTTGTACGATCTTTGGATGCGGCCAAGGCGAGTATGACCGGCTCTGCTGAAAAAATTTTGATTTTGCCGGCAGACTCCCCGATTGCGGAAGTATTTACTCAAAAATAAGAAGAAGAGGATAACAGGATGATTTCAGAAAAAATGGTCGAACTGGTAAAAGGAAGTTCGGTGATCCGGGCAATGTTTGAAGAGGGACAGCGGCTTGCAAAAATTTACGGTGCTGAGAATGTTTATGATTTCAGTCTAGGCAATCCCAATGTCGCGCCGCCTCAGGCAGTAACAGATGCCATCATAGAGCTTGCAAAGAACGACAGCCCCATGCATCTGCACGGATACATGAGCAACGTGGGCTTTGAGGATGTTCGTGATACGGTGGCACAATCGATTAACAGGCGTTTTGGAACGGGCTACGGTCGGGAAAATATCATTATGACAGTAGGCGCTGCCAGCGGATTGAATGTTATATTCCGCGCGCTTCTCAATCCGGGAGATGAGGTCATTGCATTTGCACCGTTTTTCGGTGAATATCGGAATTATGTGAAAAATTATGATGGAACACTTGTCGTGATCTCTCCGAATACCGTGGATTTTCAGCCGAAGCTTGATGAGTTTGAGCAAAAAATTACGGCAAATACGAAATGTGTCATTGTGAACTCCCCTAATAATCCAACCGGCGTTGTTTATTCGGAGGAGACGATTGTAAAAATGGCAGAAATTCTCACAAAAAAGGGAAAGGAATTCGGTACCGAGATTTATCTTGTGACGGACGAACCATACAGGGAGCTTGTATACGGAGATGTGGAAGTACCTTATATTCCGAAATACTATCGGAACACGATTGTCGGCTATTCGTTCAGCAAGTCGCTGTCGCTGCCCGGTGAACGTATCGGGTATCTTGTTATTCCGGATGAAGTTGCGGACTATGAAATGGTATATGGTGCGGCAGGCGTTGCAAACCGCATTCTGGGTTATGTCAATGCACCGTCGATGTTTCAGCTTGTGGTCGCCAGGTGTATTGATGAAAAGACGGATATTTCTTATTATGAACGCAACCGGAATACGTTGTATGACGGGCTGCTGAAGCTCGGCTTTACGTGCCAGAAACCGGAGGGTGCGTTCTATCTGTTTATGAAATCTCCGATCGAGGACGAAAAAGTATTTTGCGAGATGGCAAAAAAATATAATATTCTGATCGTGCCGGGTTCGAGCTTTGCATGTCCGCATTATGTGCGCATCGCATACTGTGTGGCTTATGAGACGATTATCAATGCGCTTCCGAAATTTGCGGAGCTTGCAGCGGAAGTATTTTAGTTATTACAGGAAAAAGGTTCCTGTTTATACAGGGAAAAGAGGTAAAACGAAATGAGCTGGGAAGAAAATGTGCGGCGTGTTGAGCCGTACGTACCGGGCGAGCAGCCTAAAACAGCCGATAAGGTCATAAAATTAAACGCAAATGAGTTTCCGTACCCGCCTACTCCGCTGGTCAGGGAAGCGATAGAAATGCTTGATACGGATTTGCTGCGGATGTATCCGAGCAGCACGGCGGAGCCGCTGGTAGAAGCGATTGCTGCGCATTACGGCTTTGAGAAGGATGAAGTTTTTGTCGGAGTCGGTTCGGACGATGTGCTGGCAAACAGTTTTTTGACCTTTTTTCATTCTAAAAAACCGATCCTGTTTCCTGATGTCACTTATTCCTTTTACGATGTGTGGGCTCAGGTATACGATATTCCGTATGAATTGCAGCCGCTTGATGCAGACTTTCGAATTGTAAAAGAGGATTACTTTAAAGAAAACGGCGGCATCGTGATTGCGAACCCGAATGCGCCGACCGGAATCAGTGAACCCGTGGAATTTATCGAGGAGATCGTAAAGCGGAATCCCGGTTCGGTTGTGATCATCGATGAAGCATATGTGGATTTCGGCGGAGAATCCGCCCTTTTACTTACAAGAAAATATAATAATGTACTCGTTGTACAGACCTTTTCCAAATCGCGTGCGTTTGCGGGGATGCGGATTGGCTTTGCGGTTGGAAATAAAGTGCTGATCCGGTATTTAAATGACATTAAATTTTCCGTCAATTCCTACACGATGAATCGAACCGCAATTTATTACGGAATTAAGGCTGTTGAAGATGAAGTTTATTTCAGGGAGACACTTTCAAAAGTAATCACGACAAGAGAACGCTGTAAGGCAGAATTGACAAAGCTGGGCTTTGCCTGCACGGATACAAGGACAAATTTCATTTTTGCATCGCACAAAACCATTCCGGCAAAGGAATTGTTTACTTATTTGAAAACGAAACAAATTTATGTTCGTTACTTTGAGAAACCGCGGATCGATAATTATCTGCGCATTACCATAGGAACGGATGAACAGATGGATGCACTGTTAATGGCATTGCGTGCAAAATGTTGAGGGCCTATACCGGCTTTGCCGGAGTCTATGACCGTTTTATGGATAATGTTCCGTATGAGGATTGGTGCGGCTATGTGAAGGGACTGCTTAAGGAAAATAAAATAACAGAGGGTTTACTGCTTGATCTGGGCTGCGGCACCGGTACGCTGACGGAGCTTTTGGCTGCGGCGGGATATGATATGATCGGCATCGACAGCGCCGAGGATATGCTTTCGATCGCGATGGAAAAACGGACTGTTTCCGGCAGCGATATCCTGTATCTGCTGCAGGATATGCGTGAATTTGAATTGTATGGAACTGTGCGGGGTGTTATCAGCATATGTGACAGTATGAACTATTTGACGGAGGCCGTGGATATGCTCACGGTCTTTCGGCTTGTGAAAAATTATCTGGATTGGGATGGTATTTTTATTTTTGATTTGAACACAATCTATAAATATAAGGAACTGCTTGGCGATCATGTATTCGCGGAGAATCGTGAGGAATGCAGCTTTATTTGGGAAAATGAATATGATGAGCAGGAAATGCTGAATGAATACGCCTTGACATTATTTGTTCGGGAGGGTGATCTTTACAGGAAGCATGAAGAGATGCATTATCAGCGGGCCTATGCGCTGGAAGAGGTAAAGAAGCTGGTAGATGAGTCAGGGCTTCAGCTCTTGGCGGTTTATGATGCATTTACGCATGAATCGCCTAAAGAAGACAGCGAGCGGGTGTATTTTATTGCAAAAAAGGACAGGGGAAAAAATGATCAATGATTATATTGTACGTGCGATAGCGGGTGACGGACAAATCCGTGCATTCGCGGCTACGACGCGCCGGATTGCTGAGACTGCAAGAGCGTCTCATAATACAAGTCCGGTAGTGACGGCAGCACTCGGAAGGCTTTTGACGGCGGGCGCAATGATGGGTACGATGCTGAAGGGAGAAAAGGATCTGCTGACGCTGCAGATCAGAGGAAACGGACCGATGAAGGGACTGACGGTGACGGCTGACTCTTCGGCAAACGTAAAAGGCTATGCACTTGTCCCGGACGTGCGTATTCCGGCGAATGCCAAGGGAAAGCTGGATGTGTCAGGCGCGCTCGGCGAGGGCATCCTGAGCGTCATCAAGGATATGGGGATGAAGGACCCGTATGTGGGGCAGACAGTGTTGCAGACCGGTGAAATTGCGGAGGATCTGACCTATTATTATGCAACATCGGAACAGGTTCCCTCTGCCGTCGGATTGGGTGTATTAATGAACAGAGATAATACGGTCCGCAGATCGGGTGGCTTTATCATTCAGCTGATGCCTTCTGCGGAGGATTCACTGATTGGGAAGCTGGAGGAAAAGCTTTCCGGGATACCGTCAGTGACGACACTGCTCGATGAAGGCAGGACGCCTGAGGCACTTCTTGAATATCTTCTTGGAGATTTTGGCGTGGAAGTTCTGGATACGGTTCCCACAAGGTTTTATTGCAGCTGTGACAAAACCCGCGTGGAGAAAGTGCTTTTGAGCATCGGAGAAAAAGATCTGAATGAGATGATTGAAGATGGGAAGCCGATTGAGGTGAAATGTCATTTTTGCGGCCGGGCATATGAATTCAGTGCAGAGGAGTTAAGGACACTGCTGAAGCAGGCTGTAAAATAGAGAAAAGGAAGGCGGCAGACTAACATGCAGGATGGATTTATAAAAGCAGCGGCGGTTACGCCGCATAGTAAAGTCGCGGATGTGGAGCATAACTGCGGCGAGATCGAGCGTTTGATGAGGGAAGCGGCGGAATATGGCGCGAAGGTTATCGTATTTCCGGAGCTTTGCCTGACAGGATACACGTGTCAGGATTTATTTTTGCAGCCGCTTTTGCTGCAAGCAGCCAGAGAGGGCTTGAAAAAGCTGGTAAAAGCGTCTTCCGATATCGATGCGCTTATATTTGTCGGACTTCCGCTTGAGAAGGACGGGAAACTTTACAATGTGGCTGCGGCATTGAAAGAAGGGAGGCTGCTTGCCTTTATTCCTAAGAAATTCATTCCTAACTACTCAGAATTTTATGAGGCGCGGCATTTTTCGGCAGGCAGTGAATCTGCCGAGCCATTTTTGTTTGATGGTAATCAGGTGTTGTTCGGACAGAATATTCTGTTTTGCTCGGAGGAGCCGGAGGGCATGCAAATCGCTGCTGAAATTTGTGAAGATTTATGGGTGCCGAATTCGCCGAGCACTTCACATGCATTAAGCGGAGCCAATCTCATCGTTAACTTATCGGCGAGCAATGAAGTCATCGGGAAGGAAGAATATCGCAGGCTGCTTGTAAAGTCCGCCTCGGCAAAGCTTGTCTGCGGCTATATCTATGCGAGTGCAGGCGACGGGGAATCAACACAGGATCTCGTATTTTCAGGGCATAACCTGATTGGAGAGAATGGTGCGCTGCTTGGTGAGACGGAATGCTTTGAAAACAGGACGCTTTACGGGGATATTGATATTGCCAGACTTAGGGCGGAACGGCGCCGGATGAACACGTTTGCCTCAAACACTGATTTTGCTTTGAAGGGCATTTCATCCACTTTGGACAATGAGAAATATCGTTATCATAAAATAGCAATAGGTTTCAATAAAGAGCTGTGCAGGCTGGAAAGAACATTCCCTTCCAGGCCGTTTGTTCCGTTGGATGATACGGAGAAGGAGAGGCGCTGTGAAAGGATTCTTACGATGCAGGCCGCAGGCTTGCAGAAGCGGTTTTCCCATACCGGAAGCCGCTCGGCAGTAATCGGTATTTCGGGTGGCCTGGATTCTACGCTGGCGCTGCTTGTGACGGTAAGAGCGTTTGATCACCTTCATAAGAAAAGAGGGGATATCGTAGCGGTGACGATGCCCTGCTTTGGGACGACGGACCGTACTTACCAAAATGCATGCGAGCTGACAAGGCAGCTGGGCGTTTCTCTGCGCGAAATACCTATTACAGATGCGGTCAGACAGCACTTTGCAGATATCGGACATGAAGAAAGCAGCCACGATGTGGTTTATGAAAATAGTCAGGCACGTGAGCGGACACAGGTTTTAATGGATATTTCCAATCAGATCGACGGCCTTGTGATCGGCACGGGAGATATGTCGGAGCTGGCACTCGGCTGGGCAACCTATAACGGTGATCACATGTCGATGTATGGTGTGAATGCCGGTGTTCCGAAGACACTTGTGAAGCATCTTGTTGCTCATTATGCAAGGACGTGCAGGGAGGAGACACTTGCGTCTGTTCTCAGGGATGTGCTGGATACACCCGTGAGCCCTGAGCTGCTGCCGCCCAAAGACGGTGTCATCTCGCAGCGTACGGAGGATTTGGTAGGGCCTTATGAGCTGCATGACTTCTTTTTATACTACATGCTCCGGTTTGGATATGAACCGAAAAAAATATACCGCATCGCAAAGCAGGCATTTGCCGGCGAATACGAGGCGGCTGTTATTATCAAGTGGGAAAAGGTATTTTACAGGCGCTTCTTTTCACAGCAGTTTAAGCGCTCCTGTCTGCCGGACGCTCCAAAGGTTGGTTCTGCCGCAGTTTCGCCGAGGGGCGATCTGCGCATGCCGTCCGATGCCGTCGGAAGACTCTGGCTGGAACAGCTTGCGCAGTTGGATTGACGGCCGCGTACTTGTTTATTCGAAAATCTGCGCTTCCCCGGTAATGCTGTCTATGCTTTCTTCAGAGATGACCGCTTTGTTCAGTGCCTCATTGATGGCTTCGATCAGGACGAGAGAGGTATATTTGTTATCGTCGGAGTAGGAGATTCCCTCCAGCGATTGATTTTTATAAATCTGGGCCGTAATTTCTTCAAAGGAAGGTTTGATTAATGGGTACATTACAGAAACCGCCTCATCCAGGTTGACGATTGCAATCGAATTGATATTGTTGTCATCTACGGCAATTTCGATATCTATGACGGAATTGTTCAGTACGATCGAGGATGAATAGACGCCGGGTATGTAACGGGAGCCGGTTTCGGTCGTGACTCTTTCTTCAATGCTTTTTTTCTCAACTGTTTTCTTAGGGGAAAACATGAAAAACAGCAGTAAAACCAATAAAATGCCAAGGACGGCAAATATCGCCGTATAGATGACTTCCTTTGAATGCAGGACAACGATTTTTGTTTTGGAGCTCAAGGCGGGACCTCCGTCGGATTCGTTTTTTATATCTTATTAATCGGTTTTTGAATATATACCTGCAAAATCCGAAAATATAAGAATTGTTGACAATGAATTCAAGAGTTGCTATGATAAACTATATGATGGGCGAGGCGGTTTGAGAAGTTGAAGTTTACTACTGTTTTCCTGTGGGTTTGATTCATAAAGATCTGGAACAAGGGCGTTCTATAAAATAAGGCGGTATACTTTTGTATCAAAAGGGCTGGGTGGCCGCTGCTTTTTTATGGAATGTCCTTTTGTGGATTTTATGGAGCCGGGCAGAGTATTTAAAATGAGATTTCATTAAATAAAGAAGAGGAGAAGATGCATGAAAAAATTTTCGAAAGAAGAAGTAATAAAACTGGTAGAGGAAGAGGATGTGGAGTTTATCCGGCTGCAGTTTACGGATATATTCGGCAATTTGAAAAATGTTGCAATTACGTCAAGCCAGTTAAAAAAAGCGCTGGATAATCAGGTGATGTTTGACGGGTCTTCGATCGAGGGGTTTGTGAGGATTGAGGAGTCGGATATGTATTTGCGTCCGGATCTTGATACAGTGGCGATTTTTCCGTGGCGTCCGCAGCAGGGCAAGGTTGCAAGGTTTATTTGTGATGTTTACCGCCCGGAAGGGAAGGCTTTTGAGGGAGATCCGAGATTCATTTTAAAGAAAGAAATCGAGAAGGCGGCGGCACTCGGCTATACGTTTGACGTTGGGCCGGAATGTGAGTTTTTCCTGTTCCATACGGACGAAAACGGCCTTCCCACGACGCTCACACATGAAAAAGCGGGTTATTTTGATTTGGGACCGGTGGATCTTGGTGAAAACGCACGGCGTGATATGGTTATGACACTTGAGGATATGGGTTTTGAGGTGGAGGCATCTCACCATGAGGTTGCGCCCGCGCAGCACGAAATCGATTTTAAATATGACGAGGCACTTGTGACTGCCGATAATATTATGACGTTCAAGCTCGCCGTAAAAACGATTGCAAAGCGCCACGGACTGCATGCGACGTTTATGCCAAAACCGAAATTCGGTATCAACGGATCCGGAATGCATACCAATATGTCGTTAAAGCGGGACGGGAAAAATATTTTCTTTGATCCGAATGATAAACTACAGCTCAGCAAGGAGGCTTATTATTTTATTGGCGGTATTATTAAGCATATGAAGGGGATGACAGCAATCACGAATCCCCTCGTAAACTCCTATAAACGTCTGATTGCAGGCTATGAGGCACCGGTTTACATTGCATGGAGCGCAACGAACAGGAGTCCTTTGATCCGTATTCCGGCGTCAAGAGGAGAGGGTACGCGTGTGGAATTGCGATGCCCCGACCCATCCTGCAATCCTTATCTGACATTGGCACTTTGCCTTGCGGCCGGGCTTGACGGTATTCAGAATCAGATTGAACCGCCTCAGAGCGTGGATTTGAATATTTTTGAAATGACGGCAGAGGAGCGCTCCTTTTATAATATTGAGGCATTGCCTGCTACGCTGATCGAAGCGGTGGAGGAGATGGAAAAGGATCCGTTTATCAAGGAGGTGCTTGGAGACCATATATTCAGTAAATATGTCGAGGCGAAGAAAAAGGAATGGGATTCTTATCGGACACAGGTGACTCAATGGGAGTTGGATGAATATTTATATAAGGTTTAAGTGCATGGCTTCCGAGAATAATAGAAAATAAAGGAGGGATGTGCTTGGTAAGTGTAATTATAGTATTTCCAAAGCAGGAGGATGCGATGAACATCCGCAGGTTGGTTGTGCAGAACGGCATTGATGTGGCCGGTGTGTGTACAACGGGAGCACAGGCCATTCATTACATGGATGAGTTGGACGGCGGAATCATTGTCTGTGGATACAAATTCTCCGATATGATGTATTCGGATTTACATGATTACTTACCCAAAAACTTCGAGATGCTGTTGGTTGCATCGCAGCGCCTTTGGAGTGAATGTATCGACAATGACATCGTATGCGTAGCCATGCCAATTAAGATACGTGATTTGATCAACACATTGGGAATGATGCTGCAAACGCTTTCACGCCGGATGAGCAAACAGAAGAAGCTTTCCTCCCAGCGCAGTGATAAGGATAAGGAAGCAATTTTGGAAGCGAAGGCTCTTTTGATGGAGCGCAATAATATGACCGAGGAGGAGGCGCATCGGTATATACAGAAAAGCAGCATGGATACGGGAACAAATATGGTGGAAACGGCGTATATGATCTTGACGCTGATGAGGTAAGGATTATGAAATTTGTAAAAATGCATGGAATCGGAAATGATTACGTCTATGTGAACTGTTTTCAGGAAACAGTTGAAAATAAAAGCGAAGTGGCAAGGTATGTGAGCGACAGACATTTCGGAGTCGGCTCGGACGGAGCGATCTTTATTAATCCGTCCAAGGAGGCGGACTGTGAGATGGAGATGTATAACGCGGATGGCTCCCGTTCGGAAATGTGCGGAAACGGCATCCGATGTGTGGCAAAATTTGTATATGATTATGGAATCGTGGATAAAACGGAGCTTTCTATCATTTCGATGGGAAAGGTAAAGTATCTGACGTTATTTGTGAAAAAAGAAGAGCCCAATCCTTTGACGGGGAGACTCTACGGAAAACGCACCGACGGGATGGCCGTAGATACGGTGACAGTGGATATGGGAGAGCCGGAACTGGTTCCCGCCGATATACCGGTAAAGCTGCCCGATCGGAATGCGGATCGCTGCATTTTGGAAGATATTGGAGTGGACGGAAAAGATTATCGGATGACGTGCGTATCGATGGGAAATCCGCATGCGGTTGTGTTTGTCGAGGATGTGGAGCATTTTCCGGTTGCACAGGTGGGACCGGCCTTTGAGTATCATGAATGCTTCCCTAAGCGTGTGAATGTGGAGTTTGCAAAGGTGCTTGACAGAAACACTGTCAGGATGCGTGTATGGGAGCGCGGATCAGGTGAAACGCTCGCCTGCGGAACGGGTGCCTGTGCCACGGCGGTGGCTTGTATCTTAACCGGCCTGACGGAGGAGGAAGTAACAATTCGGCTTTTGGGCGGAGATCTCATCATTCGATGGGACAGAGAACAGAACCGGGTGTTTATGACCGGAAGTGCTGCGACTGTATTTGAGGGCGAGCTGTAAAAGACGCGAAGAGTGTTGCAGAAGCACACTTTTGTTATAGGAGGAAATGATGTTTCAGATCAATGAAAATTATTTAAAATTACCGGGCAGTTATCTGTTTTCGACGGTAGGAAAAAAAGAACGTGAATATACGGCGGCAAATCCGGATAAAAAGGTGATTAAGCTTAGTATCGGAGATGTGACACAGCCGTTGGCTCCGGTTATCCTTGATGCATTGCACGCTGCGGTGGACGAAATGGGAAAGGCCGAGACCTTTCGTGGCTATGCACCGGACTTGGGCTACGAATTTCTAAGAACGGCGATTGCGGAAAACGATTACTGCATACGCGGATGTGAAATTTCCGCCGACGAGATTTTTATTTCTGACGGGGCGAAAAGTGATTCCGGAAATATTCAGGAAATTTTTGGGCCAAACAATAAAATTGCGGTCTGTGATCCGGTCTATCCGGTCTATGTGGATACAAACGTGATGGCCGGTCGTACCGGTGTTTATGATGCCAAAAAGGAAATGTGGAGCGATGTGATTTATATGCCCTGTACTCAGGAAAATGGATTTGCACCGCTGCTGCCAAAGCTCACGCCGGATATTATTTATCTCTGCTTTCCGAACAATCCGACCGGCTCTGCTGTGACAAAGGACCGCCTGCAGGAATGGGTGGATTATGCAAATAAGTCGGGTGCAGTTATCATCTATGACGCCGCTTATGAGGCATATATTTCGGAGCCGGATGTTCCCCATACCATTTATGAGTGTGAGGGTGCGAGAGAGTGTGCGATTGAGCTTCGTTCATTTTCAAAAAATGCCGGCTTTACAGGCACGCGCCTCGGCTTTACCGTTATCCCGAAGGAAATCAAGTCGGGGGATATTACGCTGCATTCTCTTTGGGCAAGGCGTCACGGTACGAAATTCAACGGCGCGCCTTACATCATTCAACGGGCGGGTGAAGCCTGCTATACGGCGGAGGGCAGGGCACAGCTCAGAGAGCAGATTGCTTACTATATGCGAAACGCCAAATATATTTCAGACGGACTTAAATCGGCGGGCTATGCTGTTTCCGGAGGCGTAAATGCCCCGTATATCTGGCTGAAAACCCCGAATCAAATGTCCTCGTGGGAATTTTTTGATTATCTGCTGCAGACCGCAAATGTGGTCGGTACTCCGGGCTCAGGTTTTGGTCCAAGTGGTGAAGGCTATTTCCGTCTCACTGCCTTTGGCAGCTATGAAAATACGGTGGAGGCAGTTGAGCGGATTAAAAGACTGTCATAAACAGAATCATAAAACTGAGTTCATGTAAAGAAAGAAGCAAGCTCCGGCTAATCACCGGAGCTTGCTTCTTTCTTTAAGCGGACAATGCCGCTTTTGCGGGGTGGGGGAGGTTATGGAGGATTACGCCTCCATAAAATGCTAGACGGGCAGCCTCCCCCGATACCAAATAAGGATTAGTACATATCGTTAACGCTTTCGCGATAACTTCAAAAAGAAAGAAGTGCACGGCAATTTCTTGCGGTACACTCCTTTGTGCAGAAAAAAATTTATATAGATGATTGATTACGATAGATGAAACCTTGCTTAAATCATGAACAGCAGCTCGCCGTACTGAGGAAATGGCCATACCTCTTCAGAGGTGTTAATTTCCATCTCATCGCAGGACTTACGAAGCGATTCCATAGTCGGTAAGACAGTATCCTTATAGTATGAAGCAAGCTCCAGCTCGCCGGATACCTTGGAAGCATCCGCAAGAACAGCGGCAAGCGTACCAACCTGTTCGTAAGCGGCATCCTCCAGCGCGGAAAGCTTTTCGATCAGACTCAATTCCATTTTACAGGAAAGAGAAGGACTTAAGCTTTGCTTTGCAGCTGCCGTAGATACCAAATGAGCGATGTAGGTATTGACTGCGGGAAGAATTTGCTTCTTTGCCATATCGACCATTGTCAGTCCTTCAATATTCAGCACCTTGCAGTAAGTCTCGAGCAATATTCCATATCTGGAATGTATTTCAGTTTCGGTAAAAATTCGATGATCTGTAAACAGTTTAATATTTTTATCTGCAAGAAAAGTAGGCAATGCATCCACTGTTGTCTTTAAATTAAGAAGACCCCTCTTTTCTGCTTCCGTTTTCCAAGTCTCGGAATAGCCGTCTCCGTTGAAGATAATGCGCTTATGCTCCTGGATCGTTCGTTTGATCAGCGCGTTCAGCGCATTTGTAAAGTCGGTTGCGCCTTCTAATTCATCAGCAAATTGTTTCAGCTCTTCCGCTACGATTGTGTTAAGCACTGTGTTTGGTCCGGAAATAGACTGTGCTGATCCAAGGCTTCGGAACTCGAATTTATTGCCGGTAAAAGCAAACGGAGAGGTTCTGTTCCTGTCGGTTGAATCCTTCGGGAAGGACGGAAGTACATGTACACCGATTTCCATTCTGGAAGCACCGCAGCCGTTATAGGATGTACCATTCTCAATGCTGTCCAAAACCAAATTCAAGTCGTCACCAATAAACATCGAGATGATTGCAGGAGGAGCTTCATTTGCGCCGAGCCGGTGATCATTGCCGGCGGATGCGATAGAGACTCTCATCAAATCCTGATATTCATCGATTGCCTTGATGACTGCCGATAAGAACAGTAAAAATTGTGCATTTTCATGCGGTGATTTTCCCGGCTCTAACAAATTTGCGCCCCCATCGGTGCACAGAGACCAGTTATTATGCTTACCGCTTCCGTTTACGCCGTCAAACGGTTTTTCATGAAGCAGGCAGACAAGACCATGGCGCCTTGCCACATTTTTCATGATTTCCATAGTCAATTGATTATGATCGGTCGAAATATTTGTTGTCGCAAAAATCGGAGCGAGCTCATGCTGTGCGGGAGAAACCTCATTGTGCTCTGTTTTGGCAAGAATGCCAAGCTTCCAAAGCTCTTCGTTAAGCTCCTTCATAAAAGCGGAGATCCTCGGCTTGATTGCACCGAAGTAATGATCCTCCATCTCCTGTCCCTTAGGAGCCATCGCACCGAAAAGCGTGCGTCCGCAATAAATCAGATCTTTTCTCTGCTCGTAAAGCTTCTGATCCACAAGGAAATATTCCTGTTCGGGACCTACCGTAGTGAGGACTCTCTTTGTATCGGAGTTGCCGAATAGTCTCAGTACCCTGACAGCCTGTTCGCTGATCGCCTCCATCGAACGTAAAAGAGGGGTCTTCTTATCAAGAGCTTCACCGCCGTAAGAGCAGAAAGCTGTCGGAATGCAAAGAACACCATCCTTTACAAATGCGTAGGAAGTAGGATCCCAAGCAGTGTAGCCTCTGGCCTCAAAGGTAGCTCTCAGGCCACCGGAAGGGAAGCTTGAAGCATCCGGCTCGCCCTTGATCAGTTCTTTGCCGGAAAACTCCATGATAATACGGCCGTCATTCTGCGGGGATATAAAGCTGTCATGCTTTTCCGCAGTAATACCGGTCATCGGCTGAAACCAGTGCGTATAATGCGTCGCGCCTTTTTCAATTGCCCAGTCCTTCATAGCAATTGCGACGACGTTTGCCACTGTGATATCCAAATCCTTTCCATCCGCGATTGTCTTGCGGAGAGACTTGTAAATATCCTTTGGCAATTTGTCTCTCATAATGGCATCGTTAAATACCATACTTCCAAAAATCTCCGGAATCATGCTTTTCATAATGTACATCTCCTCTTCTATTTTTGTTTAAATCATAATGATTGTATGTAAGGTCCTGTTGATGATCTTTTAAATTTTTTTTATCAGATAGGAAATTCGGAGCAGTTTCCTATCTAATAAAATTTTATGCGCAGCTACGCGCGCGGAACAAAAGCTGTGCTATCAGAGTATTTGGCCGCGAGAGTGGGCGAAGCACACTTTTGTTCTCGGCTAAAAAATAAAAAGGACGCCGTGAGGTTCAACTCATAGCGTCTTTGCTTTCCATGAAGGCATTATAACCTTTAAAAAAAGCTGTTGTCAATACCTTTTTAAAAAAATATATTATTTTAACAAATATTCCCAAGATTCCAAAGCTATAAATTTAGAAAAACAAAATTTATTGCATTATTATTATAATAGGTAGGAAGATTTTCGTAAAGAAATATTTTTTCGTATGAGAGGCAAATTAAATTGTCTTTGACTAATTAATTTTTAGGGTCAAATCATATTGACAAGTGTCCCTATTCCTTATAAAATATGTAAAGTTGAAATTGTATAAGTTGATTGGACAAAGGGGTTCAAAAATATAGGGAAGGAGTTTCCTTACCTTTATTGCTGAACTCTATTTTTATTTAATAGGAAATTCCTACGGATTTCCCTATTAAATAAAATAATATGCGCAGCTGCGCGCGCGGAACAAAAACTTGTCCACGTTTATTTTAAAGAAAGGGGATGATGCCGGATGAGTGGAGAGTTGCATGAGGAATGCGGAGTTTTCGGTGTCAGCACCCATCTGGATGAGGCGGCGGGCATCGCGTATAACGGGCTGCTTGCGCTGCAGCACAGAGGGCAGGAAGGCGCTGGCATTGCCGTAGTAAAAGGAAATGCAATCCTGTATCACAAAAATATGGGACTTGTCAATGAAGTATTTTCCAGGGAAGTTATGGAGAAAATACCAAAGAGCAATTTGGCGGTCGGTCATGTGCGGTACTCTACGACCGGCTCGAATACAGTCCGCAATGTTCAGCCTTTTGTTACGGAGTTTCTGACAGGCAGGATTGCGACGGCTCATAACGGGAATGTAATTAATGCGAAGGAAATCAAACAGCATTTGGAAACGTGCGGACTCGATTTTTCCGCGACAAGCGACAGCGAGGTGATTTCCTCCTTGATTGCCTATAAGACCGTAAAGGAAGGCAGCTTGGAGGAGGGTGTCGTGGAAGCGGCCAAAAAGCTGAAGGGTGCGTTTTCCCTGATTGTACTTTCGGGCAGTCATAAGATAGCGGCGATCCGCGATGCGAACGGATTTCGTCCGCTTTGTATCGGAAGAAATGAATATGGCATGGCAATTGCGTCGGAAAGCTGTGCGCTTGACAGCTGCGGCTTTACGTTTATCAGGGATGTGCGCCCGGGTGAGCTGGTCGTACTTGAAGACGGTAAGCTTGTGGAGGAGCGCGTCTGCCTTCCGAAGATGAAAGAGGGCATCTGTATTTTTGAGTATGTCTATTTTGCGAGACCTGATTCGGTGATTGACGGTTTAAGCGTATATGAGGCCAGGCACCGTATGGGAAGGATTTTGGCAAGGGAACACGCGGTGGATGCGGACATTGTGTGCGGTGTGCCGGACAGCGGTCTGGAGGCAGCCGAGGGTTATGCGGCCGAGAGCGGAATTAAACTTGCCACAGGCTTTGTCAAGAACCGCTATATCGGCAGAAGCTTTATCTTTCCGACACAGGCGCAGCGTGAAAATGCGGTTAAGCTGAAGCTGAATCCGCTTGGATTCAATATAAAGGGAAAACGGGTTGTGGTCGTGGATGATTCCATCGTCCGGGGCACGACGAGTGCGAAGCTCATTCAGAATTTGCGAAATGCAGGTGCTTTGGAAGTACACATGAGGATTTCTTCGCCCCCATTTAAGCATACGTGTCATTTTGGTACGGATATTGACAGCGAGGACAATTTGATTGCAAATCAAATGAGTCCTGAGGAGATTCGAAGACGGATCGGGGCTGATACGCTTGGCTTTATCAGTATGGAAGGACTGAAGGAGGCTTGCGGAAAATGCAATATGCAGTTTTGCACGGGCTGCTTCACCGGAAATTATAACATCAGCGTAGGAGATTATCTAAAATCAGATTTAGAATGAGAGAAAAGCAGAAGGGAGAATGAAAAAGATGAGCAAACCGGCGTATCTTGTACTGGAAAACGGGCAGATTTTTAAAGGGAAGGCATTTGGTGAAGAGAAAGAAGTACTGGCGGAGGTCGTTTTTACGACCGGTATGACGGGTTATTTGGAAACGCTGACTGATCAAAGCTATTTTGGGCAGGCAGTTGTGCAGACATTCCCGTTGATCGGGAATTACGGCATCATTTCTCCCGATTCCGAAAGTGCTTCCCTTTCAATCGGCCCCAAAGCTTATATCGTGAAACACTTATGTGTGCATCCATCAAATTTTCGCTGTGAGGAAAATATGGATGCATTTTTTAAAAGAAAAGGAATTGTCGGTGTTTACGGAATCGATACACGAGCACTGACAAGGGCAATCAGAAGTCAGGGCGTTATGAATGGACTGATTACCTATGACCTTGCGGACATTGACTATGAGCGGATCAGAAGCTATACCATTGAACAGGCCGTGGAATCTGTCACGACCGGAGTACGGAGGCTTGTAGAAGCGGGAAGCGAGCGTGAGACGGTTCCCTTCGCCATTGAAAAAAAGATAAGTCCGGTCAGACTAAGAGTGGCACTGCTGGACTTTGGAATCAAAGAGAATATTGTCAGGGAACTTTCCGAAAGAAATTGTGAGGTCATCGTATTTCCATCATTTACGAGCGGGGAGGAAATCCTGTCCTATGAGCCGGACGGCATCATGCTGAGCAACGGGCCAGGAGATCCCACCAAGAATACAACTGTTATAGAAATGGTGCGAAAGCTTTGCGGGAGCGGTGTCCCGATTTTTGGAATTTGTCTCGGGCATCAGATTATGGCGCTTGCCAACGGTTGTCAGATCAGGAAGATGAAATACGGGCACAGGGGAGCCAACCAGCCCGTGAAGAATTTGGAAACCGGAAAGGTATCCATCACAACCCAGAACCATGGCTATGTTGTAAAGACAGGTACCATCGATGAAAAGACGGCAAAGGAATGGTATGTCAACGCAAATGACGGAAGCTGTGAGGGAATTCGATATTTGAATTTCCCAGCAGTCACAGTGCAGTTTCATCCGGAAGCAAGTGCCGGACCGCAGGATACGTCATACTTGTTTGATCATTTTATGGAAATGATGGAAAGTCGGTCACATTACGAAAATAGCGAGAAAGGGGAAATAACAGATGCCATTTAATAAGGATATTAAAAAAGTGTTAGTCATTGGTTCCGGCCCCATCGTGATCGGGCAGGCGGCGGAATTCGATTATGCGGGCACGCAGGCATGCCGGGCGCTGAAAGAAGACGGTGTGGAAATTATTCTTGTCAACTCCAATCCGGCGACAATCATGACGGACAAGGTTATGGCGGATAAGATCTATATTGAACCGCTCAATCTTCCGACGATAGAAAAAATTATAGAGAAAGAAAAGCCGGACAGCATCCTGTCCGGTTTTGGCGGTCAGACCGGTTTGACATTGTCGATGCAGCTTGCAAAAAACGGATTTCTGGATTCTCATGGCGTGCGTTTGCTCGGCGCTTCACCGGAAACGATTGACAAGGCAGAAGACAGACAGATATTCAAAGATACGATGGGAAGCATCGGACAGCCGTGTATCCCGTCGGAGGTCGTAACGACCGTGGAAGCTGCCGTGAAATTTGCCAATATTATTGACTATCCGGTCATCATCCGCCCCGCTTTTACGCTTGGCGGCAGCGGCGGCGGGATTGTTCAAAATGAGGAAGAGCTCCGCCAGACGGCCAGAACCGGCCTGCAGATGTCGCCGATTACACAGATTCTGGTGGAGAAGTGCATTTCCGGCTGGAAGGAAATCGAATTCGAAGTCATTCGCGATGCGGCCGGCAATGTCATTACGGTCTGTTCCATGGAAAACTTTGATCCGGTCGGTGTGCATACGGGAGACAGCATTGTAATCGCGCCGGCGGTGACGCTTTCTGACAAAGAATATCAGATGCTTCGGACTGCCGCTCTTCATATCATTACGGCGCTTGGTGTGGAAGGCGGCTGCAACTGCCAGTTTGCCCTGCATCCGGAGTCCTTTGACTATGCGGTCATTGAAGTGAATCCGCGTGTTTCCCGTTCATCGGCGCTCGCGTCCAAGGCGACGGGATACCCGATCGCAAAGGTGGCGGCTAAAATCGCAGTCGGTTACCGTTTGGATGAAATCATCAATGAAGTGACAGGGGAAACGTATGCGGCATTTGAACCGGCACTGGATTATGTGGCGGTGAAATTTCCGAAGTGGCCGTTTGATAAGTTCGTGTATGCAAAGCGGGAACTGGGAACCCAGATGAAGGCGACCGGTGAAGTCATGGCAATTTCGGATACGTTTGAAGCTGCTTTGATGAAAGCGGTTCGGGGCGTGGAGATTTCACAGGATACGCTTGGCATGAAAAAAATGGAGGCCGGCTCGGACGAAACGCTTAAAAAGATCATGGTGACGGCGACAGATGAGCGCTTATTTGCGGTATATGAGGCGATGAAACGAGGGGCCTCCGTTGAAGAGATTCATATGATCACAATGATCGACGAGTGGTTTTTATATAAGCTGCAATATCTTTTAGAATACGAAAAGGAACTGGAAGCTGAGAGAAATCAACATCAGACAAATAAAATTACAGATGAAATTTATTTGAGTGAGCTGCTTTATCTGAAAGGAAAACGTTTGGGTTACCCCGACGCTGCTATTAAACGGATCAGCGGACTGCAGATCAGACAACAGATGAAGCCTTGTTTTCATATGGTGGATACGTGTGCGGCGGAATTTGAGGCGACGACACCGTATTTTTACGGGATCTATGACAGTCCGGAGGGAGGAATTCAAAATGAAGCTCTGGAATTTATTGAACGTTCTGAAAAGGAACGGATTATCGTGCTCGGCTCCGGACCGATCCGCATCGGTCAGGGAATTGAATTTGATTATGCCTGCGTGCACTGTGTAGGGTCGCTGCAAAGGCTTGGCTATGAGGTTGTTACAATCAACAACAATCCCGAAACCGTATCGACAGACTTTGATACGGCGGATCGTCTCTATTTTGAACCGTTGTATGCGGAGGACGTACTTCATATTATTGAGCAGGAGAAGCCGTTCGGCGTTGTTGTAGCCTTTGGCGGGCAGACAGCGATTAAGCTGACTAAAACACTGCATGAGCATGGTATCAGGATCATCGGTACAAGTGCGGATGCGATCGACATGGCCGAGGATCGGGAGCGGTTTGACGAGCTTCTGGAAAGGCTTGCGATCAGCAGACCAAAGGGAAGTACGGTCATGACTGCGAAGGAAGCATTGGAGGCAGCGAACAGGCTCGGCTATCCTGTGCTGATGCGCCCGTCCTACGTGCTTGGCGGACAAAATATGATCATCGCTTACCGGGATGAGGATATCATAGAATATATGGAAATTATTCTGCGTCAAAAGCAGGATAATCCTGTGCTGATTGATAAATATTTGAGCGGCCGCGAGATGGAGGTTGATGCAATTTGCGACGGAGAGGACATCCTCATGCCGGGTATCATGGAACACATTGAGCGGACCGGCGTGCATTCTGGAGACAGCATCGCGGTTTATCCGTCTCCCCGAATCGACAGGGAAACGGCGGAAAAAATCATGCTGACGACGCAGAAGCTATGCAGAGGACTCGGTGCCATCGGTATGATTAACCTGCAATATATCCTGATGGATAACGAATTGTATGTGATCGAAGTAAATCCGCGGGCTTCCCGTACGGTTCCGTATCTCAGCAAGGTGACAGGTGTGCCGATGTGTGATCTGGCAACAAGGGTCAGTCTTGGCGAGAAGCTGAAAAATCTGGGCTTTGGAACAGGATTATATAAGAAAGCACCTTATATTGCGGTCAAGGTGCCGGTATTTTCGTTTGAGAAGCTCATTGATGTCGATACCCAATTGGGGCCGGAGATGAAATCGACAGGAGAAGTGCTCGGAATCGGTACCACCTTTCACGAGGCGCTTTATAAAGGCCTGGTGGCGGCAGGATGCAAAATGCAAAAGCCGGGAGGCATTTTTATCAGTGTCCGAGATGAGGATAAGACTGAGATCGGTGAAATTGCAAAAAAGTTTGCGGAAATGGAGTTTCAGGTTTATGCAACGCCGGGTACCGCGGATATGATCGAGGAATACGGTATTTCTGTGGAACGCAGGAAGAAGCTGGATGAAGACGAAAAGGGCTGGATTTCTCTGCTGGAAAGCGGGAAAATCGATTATGTTATTTCCACTTCATCGAAAGGAAGAGATCCTGAGCGGGAAAGTGTTAAACTCAGAAGAAAGGCAAGCCAGCTCGGTATTCTCTGCATGACCGCACTTGATACCGCAAATGCGGTCGCAGACAGTCTGATGAGTCCTTATACGGCGTTAAATACCGACATCATCGATATGAACCATCTGCTCCAAAGCCGGAAGAAAAATCTGGTGCTCTCCTGATGACATAAAGCAAAACTTCATGGTATAATTATGAACAGGCATTCTGATTGGATGCCTGTTCATTATATTCCAAGTGGAGGAAATTGACGATGGCTTTGCAGCTGTGGATGGGAAATTCAGGAAGCGGAAAATCATATCAGCTTTATCAGCATGTAATCAAAGAGGCTGGGAAGCATCCTGAGCTGACCTACCTTGTTGTCGTGCCGGAGCAGTTCACGCTGCAGACGCAGCACGACCTTGTTATGCTGCATCCAAGGCATGGGATTCTCAATATTGATGTTCTGAGTTTTGCACGTCTCGCGTATCGCGTATTCGAAGAGGTGGGCTTTGCCAATGCATCCGGTATTTTAATTGATGATATGGGAAAAAGCCTCATCTTGCGTCATCTTGCCGGACAGTATGAGGATCGGCTCCCGATACTCGGAAATAATTTAAAAAAGCTGGGTTACATTAATGAAATCAAGTCAGTGATTTCCGAATTTATGCAATATGGAATCGGAGACCGGGAAATCACGCTGTTAGAAGAAAAAACCTCTGCATCAGGCAAAACGATGCTGAATCGAAAATTAAAAGATATCCGGATGCTATATGATGCATTTCGAAGCTATACTGATGAAAAATATACGACGAGCGAGGAGCTTCTTGAACGAGTGAGCAGTGTTTTGCCGGATTCCGCAAAAATCAAAAAGAGTGTCCTCGTATTCGATGGTTTTACGGGTTTTACGCCGGTCCAGTACAAGCTGCTTGCTGCTCTGCTGCAAAATAGCGTCGATGTATATGTGACAGTACTGCTTGACACGGCAGGGAAAGGAAACCCTTATGAAATAGAAGGGGAACAGGAGTTATTTTATTTGAGCAAAAAGACGGTGCGAGAACTGACAAGGATCGTCGGGACACTAAAAATAGAAAAGAAGCCGGATTATGTGATTGACGATCCGGTTCCGGCCAGATACCGGTTCGCCAACAAGACCGGATCAGTCAACACGGGTATGCTGGTTCATTTGGAAAGAAGTCTGTTCCGCCCGGATGCCCTTCCCTTTGACAGTGATAAAGTAACAGATGAAATTATTATTTTTACCGGTGCCACTCCCGAAGAAGAGATGAAGAGGACCGCGATAAAAATACAGGAGCTGATACGAAGAAAAGACTACAGGTACCAGGATATCGCGGTCGTGACAGGGGACATCGATACCTATCTGCATTGCGCCGAGCGGATATTCAAGCAATATGAAATCCCTTATTTTGTCGATAAGACACAGCCGATCCTATTGAATCCGTTTATCGAATATTTACGTGCGGTCGTCTCGGTTTTGGCGGATGACTACTCCTATGAGGGCATGTTTCGGTATTTGAAGTCGTCCCTGACCGATTTTGACAGGGAGGAAATTGACCGTCTGGAAAATTATGTGCTCGCATGCGGAATTAAGGGAAGAAGACAGTGGAAGCAGCGCTTTGTAAGAAGAACGGCAGCCATGGAAACCGAGGAGCTGCGTGCTCTGGAGGAATTCAGAAATAAAATAACGAGCGATTTTGAAATATTTGATACGGCGGACAAGACAGTCCGTTCACTTGCAGACGCCTTTTACCGCTTTATTTTTCGCGGGAGGATGCAGGACAAGCTGACCGCTTACGAAACCAGGCTGAAGGACAGCGGCGAGTTGGCGCGTGCAAAGGAGTTTGCTCAGGTTTATAAGCAGGTCATGGATTTGCTGGATAAGCTCGTGGAGCTTTTGGGCGGGGAAGAAATGACGATCAGGGAATTCGGCGGGCTTCTGGATGCGGGATTTGATGAGATCCGGATCGGCGTCATTCCCGGAGGGACAGATTACGTCCAGCTCGGTGATATTACAAGAACGAGACTTCGAAAAATCAAGGCGTTATTTTTTGTCGGCGTTAACGATGGGATTATTCCGATGAGCAGCGGAGCCGGCGGTATTATATCAGATATGGACCGGGAATTTTTGATGGATCTGGCGGAAGGGATTACACTTGCTCCCTCTGCGCGTATGCAGGCATATACGCAGCGCCTTTATTTGTATATGGTTATGACGAAACCGGAGGAGAAGCTGTTCCTTTCCTATGCAAAGCTGTCCGAGGACGGAAAATCAATCCGTCCCTCTTATTTGATACAGACTGTTTGCACTATGTTTCCGGCTCTTTCGATCCTGCAGACTGAGGGTGGGCTGCTTTCGCGGATTTGGAATGAAAATGCCGGCTTTATGGAGCTGACGGAGGGGCTGCAGCCCTATATTATTCGCGGTAAGAGTGCACAGGATAAGGCGTATGGCGAGCTGTTTGAGTGGTATGCGGGTGATCCCGATTACAAAAAACAACTGCAAAAGCTGATTGATTCGGCGTTTTCCATGGGAGTTTACCGGCGGCGGGATGCTATCGGCAGAGCAGCTGCCGGGGTGCTGTACGGAAAGGAGCTTACGGGCAGTGTGACAAGGCTTGAAAGCTATGCAAGATGCGCTTATCAGCATTTTCTTACCTATGGACTCAGCCTGAAGGAACGGGAATTGTTCAGCTTTGAAGCCAAAGACATGGGGATGGTATTTCATGATGCATTGCAGACCTATGCCGGTCTGCTAAAAGAGAGTGGTGACACATGGTTTTCTGTTTCTGCGGAAAAATCGGCACAGTTGATTGACGAGGCAGTTTCCAGATGTATCGCTGCGGGTGATTATGCGGCGGTTTACAGCTCATTCCGTACCACCTATATGGTTGAGCGTATGAAACGTATTACAGCGAGGACGGTCGGGGTGCTGACTTCTCAGATTAAAAAGGGCAGTTTTCTGCCGGAAAGCTTTGAGCTGGCTTTTTCCTCTGAAAATGACTACCGTTCACTGAATATGAAGCTGTCGGAGAATGAGATTTTGCATTTGCGGGGGAGAATTGACCGCATGGACCTTTATGAGGACGATACCCGGGTTTATGTGAAAATTATCGATTACAAATCAGGAAGTCAGTCATTTGATCTTTCGGCCGTTTACAGCGGTCTGCAGCTTCAGCTTGTGGTCTATCTGAATGCGGCCATGGAAATGCAGGAGCGCCGTCAGGAGAAAGAAGGACAAAAAACAGTAATTCCTGCCGGTATTCTTTACTACCATATCGATGACCCGATTATTGAGTCGGGGAGGGACAACACACCCGAGGAAATCAACCGGCAGATCGCGAGTAAGCTTGCAATGAAGGGACTTGTCAACAGCGGCGGGGAAATTATCCGTCTGATGGACAGAGAATTTGAAAAAACCTCCGATGTTATCCCGGTATCATTGTTAAAATCAGGAGAACTGTCGGCACGTTCTTCTGTTGCAAGCACGGAGGAATTTCAGACGATATCAGATTATGTAACTTGGAAAATGGGCGAAATGGGAACGGAAATAATAAACGGTAATATTCAGGCGAAGCCGCAGAACGATGCGTGTGTTTATTGCCAATACCGTACGGTCTGTCACTATGCTGCTGAAATAGAGGACAGGGAAGAAACCGAACAGATCGGACAGCTTACAAAGGAAGAGCTGATTGCTAAAATGAAAGCATCTATGGAGCGGGAAGGGAGCGGCCAATGAAATTTACGAGGGAACAGCAGAAGGCCATTTCCTTAAGAAACAGAAATATCCTTGTGTCAGCTGCGGCTGGCTCCGGAAAGACCGCAGTGCTTGTCGAGCGGATTATTCAGAGAATTACGGACAAAAAACAGCCTTTGGATATCGACCGGCTGCTTGTGATGACATTTACAAAAGCTGCGGCAGATCAGATGAGGGAGCGTATTCTGCAGGCAATCGAAGAAAAACGAAGAGAAAATCCGTTTGACCGCCACTTGCAGAAGCAGTCCGCTCTCGTGCACAACGCGAGGATTACGACGATACATGGTTTTTGTCTGGATGTGATCCGCAATCATTTTCATGAAATCGACCTTGACCCCGATTTTCGTGTCGGGGATGAGGGAGAGTGCCGCCTGATAAAACAGGATGTGTTAGAGGCTGTGTTAGAGGCTGCCTATGAAGAAGGAGAATCGGAGTTTTTACTGATGACGGAAAGTCTCGCCGCGCAAAAAAGCGATGTTGCTCTTGAAGGGATGATACGAAAGCTGCATGATTTTTCCATGAGCTATCCAAAGCAGGAGGAATGGCTGCTGCATTGTCAGGAAATGTATCAAACTGTCGGAGAAAGCGGCTTTGAGGAGCTGTTTTGGGTCAGGGACTTAGTAAAGTCAGTTAAAATTCAGCTTGATGACCTGCTGGAAAGGTTGCGGGGACTGCTGGCAGCCGCCAATTTAAAGGATGGTCCTTATATGTACTGCGATGCGCTCAGGAACGACATTGCGACTGTGGAGGAGCTTTGTCGGGCGGATGACTTTAGAACGATGCAGGAGGGTTTTAGGACGCTTTCGTTTGGAGTACTCGGCAGAGAGAAAAAGGGCGGGAATTTTGTGGATCCCGAAAAAAAGGAAGCGGTGCAGGAGGGCAGAAACAAGGTCAAAAAGTTGCTGCAAAAGCTTACGGATGATTACTTTCAGGAAACACCTGAGGAGGCGTCGGCACTGATGCGGGAGTGTGCGCCGAATGTCCTGGCGCTGACAAAGGTCACGCTTGCCTTTTCAAAAGCATATTCGGAGGCAAAGCGGGATAAGAAGCTCGTGGATTTCAATGATCTTGAGCATTTGTGTCTGGAAATTCTTGAAAAAGGGAAGGAAACGACCGCAAAAGAATACCGTGATTTTTTTGAGGAAATTTATGTGGATGAATATCAGGACAGCAACCTCGTGCAGGAGACACTGCTTCATAGGATCAGCAGAAAAAAGCCGCAGGCAAACAATTTATTTATGGTTGGCGATGTCAAACAGAGCATTTACCGCTTCCGTCTTGCGAGACCCGCACTTTTTATGGAAAAATACGACACCTACACAGAAGAAGAGAGTGACCGGCAGAGGGTTGATCTGCATTATAATTTCCGCAGCCGGAAAGAAGTGCTTGAAGCGGTCAATGAAATTTTCAGCTATCTTATGAAGAAAGAGTATGGGAATATTGCATACGATGATGCGGCGGCGCTTTATTACGGGGCGGACTATCCGGAGTCGGATGCGGGACAGAATCAGGCAGAGCTTTTGCTGCTTGCTTCCGATGAGGAAATACCGGACAGAGAATTAGAGGCAAAAGCGATTGCCAAGCGTATCAATGAACTGATGCGTACGCAGCGTATCTGGGATAAAAAAGAACGGCGTTTGCGTCCGGCGAAGTATTCGGATATTGTGATCCTGCTTCGGACGAACAAGGGCTGGGATGAGACGTTTAAACATGTGATCGCTGCAGAAGGGATTCCGGTGCATGTGGCCTCCTCCACGGGATATTTTTCTGCGATGGAAATCAGGACAATACTCGAATTTTTGCGTGTGATCGACAATCCGCGGCAGGATATTCCTCTGGCTGCGTCCATGCGCTCTCCATTTGGTGATTTTACCGATGAAGAGCTGGCGCTTGTTCGCAGCAGAACCAAAGCAGGCAGTCTCTATGAGGCGCTGTGCGGCTTTGAGGGGGAGGAACAGGAAGATTTTGTTTTCCTGCAAAAAATAGAAGCTTTTTTGGAAAAGCTTAAGTATTACCGGGAAAAATCAGCTTATACGCCGGTCTATTATCTGCTGCTTGAAATGCTCGAAAGCGAATACGGCAGTCTGGTTTTGGCGATGTCGGGAGGAGAGCGCCGCAGGGCAAATTTGAATATGCTTTTGAAAAAGGCGGAGGATTATGGAAAGACGAGCTATAAAGGTCTGTTTCATTTTGTGCGCTATATTGAATTTTTGCAGAAATACGAAGTGGATTTCGGGGAAGCAAACCTCCTTGATGAAAATGACGATACGGTTCGGATTATGAGTATTCATAAGAGCAAGGGTCTGGAATTTCCGATCTGTTTTGTGGCGGGCATGAGCAAGCGCATCAATTATCAGGATGCACGCGCCGGTGTCGTGCTTGACGTCGATTATGGAATTGGCATGGACAGAATTGATACGAAGCTTCGGACAAGGCGCCCCACGCTGTTAAAGAGGGCGGCATCACAGAAGCTTGTGCAAGAAAGCCTTGCCGAGGAAATGCGGATTTTTTATGTGGCGCTGACGCGTGCCGAAGAAAAAATCATTATGACGGGCATTGTGAAGGAGCCGGAAAAAAAGCTTGAGGAGGAGCCCCTTTTAAGCAAGGCGGCTTCCTTTCTTGATTTTTTTGTCTATGCAAAACAAAAGGCGGGAGAACTGGCTTCCGTAAAGATTGATTGCGGCGGCGTGATGGAGCTGACTGAACAGGAGATCGGAGAGGCGATATCAAGGGAGGCAATCAGAGAAGAACTGACGGGTCTTTTACGCACCGGCAGACAGACGGAGCCTACTCCGTTTCAAAGGGAGCTTTGTGAACGGCTTCAATTTACCTATCCTTATGAAGAACGGCCGGATTCATTTGCGAAAGTGTCTGTCTCTGAGCTGAAAAAGCGCAGCATGATTCTGCGGGCATCGGAGGATCAGGAGCTTGCGGCGAATGAGAAGCTGTTGTATGAGGAGCCGCCTGTCGTGCCCTACATTCCGAAATTTATTCAGGAGGACAGTTCCTTTGAGATCCCCCCTGCAATGCACGGCACGGCGTTTCACAGGATGCTGGAGCTGTGGGATTACAAAAGCCCTGCGGACGAAAAGAGCGTTCATGCCTATTTCGAAAGGGTACTGGCGGAAAAACGAATGGAACGGGAGTTATACGAAGCGGTAAGAGTGAAGGAGATTGCCGCATTTTTAGGGACAGACTTGGCGATTCGTATGGGACGAGCTTCCGTAAACAGCGGGCTTTATCGGGAGCAGCCCTTTGTCATAGGAATCGAAGAGAGGCTGATTGAGCCCATTGCAGACCGGGGAGAGGCTGTCCTTAAAGCACAGGTGTTTCCGTCCGGAACGGACACGGATGTGGATACATTTGTGCTCGTACAGGGAATCATTGATGCCTGTTTCATTGAGGACGAAGCGCTTGTCATCGTGGATTATAAAACGGACAAGCTGAAGACACCGGAAGCACTGTCAGATCGCTATCGTGCACAGCTCAATTATTATGCATATGCACTCGCAAGACTGACCGGACTTCCGGTAAAGGAAAAAGTGATTTACTCCTCGTATTTGAATAAGGTAATTCAGATCTGAAAAAATACCCTGAACGTAAAATGTATGGAAAAGACGAACGTTCAGGGTATTCTAAATTATAAATGCTGAGATTCAACTGCCATATTCCTTACACGCTGCAGCTGTGCCCGTACGGTCGGTACCAGAAGGATCAAAATGGTGACGGCTCCTTCCGCAAAGATGTAAATGGCGTTATAGACTGTGGAGTAGGCGACGGGATTCCAACCCTCCCATGCATATTCTCCGAAGAATAGTACGCCGGAAATTGTGGTGAACACGAAACGGCCAGTGATACCTGCGAGATAACCCACGATCATGCCCCACTTCTTTTGACTAAAAAATCCGCTGATGCCAAGCGCGCCGAACGCAAGCACATAATCGATCAGAATCTGCATCGGAAAATAGATTTTCGGCTCGATAATAAGCTGCAGAATGCCAAAGGCCACCGCACTTAAAATACCGATCTTAGCGCCGTACAGATAGCCGATAAAGCAGATAAAAAACATACTGAGCAGCGTAATGGAACCACCGGTCGGGAACGAAAATACCTTAATAAACGAGGTGACAGTGGCAAGTGCGATGGACATGCTGCAAAATGCGAGCTGTCTGGTACTTAACTGCTTTTTTTTGCTGACGCCGGTGAGCAGTGATGCAATGAGAAGCAGCAGGATGATGGCAATGATAAAAAGAGCATATCCTGCGGGTGACAATGTGTAGCGTTCTTCCTCCGCCACCCATTTGAGTAAAATAGACATAAAAAATCCTCCTTTAAAATAGTGTAAGGAGGGGACTACTTTCTTATGCAAGTAAAGGAATCGATTAATCCGATTCCGATGCTTCCTTCCGCCGGTATTATCCGGTTCAAGTAGTGAGGGTTAGAGCGTATGCTCAATCTCAGGGCAGCAATGCGGCTGATAGTGCCGGCGGCTGCGACCTCCCCTAGCTTCAATTTTTACTATAATTCGTACAGGAGAGAATGTCAAGATGCAAATAGTCGAGGAAAAAATAGGGACTACACAAAATCTATTTTTATGCTATACTTAAACAGTAATTATGCGCAGTACGAAGGGACTTGTTTATATGGATTATAACAGAAAAAAAAGAAGAAAAGCGAAATCAGTTCAGGATATGGTCGGTCTCGGGATGATGGACAGGCCGGTTAGAAAAAGCAACTATCAGGGACCATATAAAAGGACAAGCAGCGTCGAGGGACCCACGGGTAATGGACGGGGTTCCCGCTTTGCCTATACTCCGCCGGGCCGCCCGGGCGGTTTTCAGGAATATGCATGGATTATCTATACGGTTGCTTTGATTATTTGTATTATTGCGACATTTGTGATTTATTCCTCCAAAACGAAGAAATCAAGCTATACGTACCCGCTGGATGTGGTGACGATGTCAGGCGTGCTCAATACGATTTATGAAGAGCAGGCCGCTGTCAGTACCTCGGGCAGCAGCGAAACAGCAGATTTATCCGATGATACGGGTACCCAGACCGACAGTTTGCAGGCTGATGGGACGCAGACCGACGGTATTCAGGCGAGTGATGCGGCAGAGGGATCAGGGGCGGCAGTGTCATCAGGGGCAGTCATGACTCTGGACAGCGGTCAGGAAATGGCTGGTTATACACAGGCCACCTCGCATACGGAGCTGCTTTCCCAGCTGGAAGGTGCACTTGCGGCAGGGGATTCGGTCTTTGTCGGAAGCAAGCTTGCCTATAAAGATGAGGCGAGCGGTGCACTTACAGGATATCCGCAGTCGGTAGTGGAGCATTTCACGACCTATATGGCAGCGAATGCCGATAAGCGGACTTCGTTTATGCAGGATATTCAGGATGAGACGAAATATTCGGGGCAAAGCGGGACAGCTTATCTGGTTGTGATTCCCTTGATGAGATTTACAGTTAATATCACTTATGATAATACGACACTTTCCATTTCCGGCTTTGCGGATCAAGTAGTAAGCGCGGGACAGTCCGCAACAATCAGCCCTTTGCTCCCATGCAACTATACGGTTACGGTGGCAAATGAAACGTGGTCGGCTCCGGTCAGCTCGGATGTGGAAGCGGATATCAATGAGGGGAATCTGGTTCTTAATATATAGGCACTGATTTGTTTTTCACATGCTTTCGAAATAAAAGTTTGAAAGGAAATAGAACAGATGAAATTGGATATCGACACGCTGAAGCTGTCGGTCGTTGTACCCTGTTACAATGAAAAGGATACGATAGAGGACGTGATAGCGGCTATTCGCGGCTGCGGAATTAAAAATCTGGAGATCATCATCGTGGAGGACTGCTCTACGGACGGAACACGCGAGCTGCTTAAGGAAAGGGTTGCGGCAACGGTGGAAAAGGTGCTGTATCACAAGAGCAACAGCGGTAAGGGCGCGGCACTGCGGCATGGCTTTGCGGCGGCGACCGGAGATCTGGTCGTCATACAGGATGCGGATATGGAATATGATCCGAAGGATTATCTGCGTCTGGTCGAGCCGTTTGTGAGCGGACGCGCTGATGCGGAGGTAGTCTATGGTTCGCGGTATGCCAGAGGAGAGCGCTATATGATCAAGCGCTTTTATCACAGTGCAGGGAACAAATTCCTGACACTCTTTTCGAATTTATGTTCCGATATGGCTTTGACCGATATGGAAACCTGTTATAAAATGTTCAGGCGGGAAATCATTCAGGCCATTCCGATCAGAGAGGCACGTTTCGGTTTTGAGCCGGAGGTGACGGCAAAGGTTGCTAAAATGCGCTGCAAGGTCTATGAGGTGCCGATTTCCTACTATCCAAGGAGCTACAACGAGGGAAAGAAAATCGGCGTGAAGGATGGTTTTCGAGCGATTTATTGTATATTAAAATATAATTTATTTGATCCGTCATTTCATGGGAAATAGCAATCAAACTTGAGGGACCGTTTAGGGAGCAGGAAATGCAGAGGAAAGAAAAGCTCTACTATTTGGATAATGCAAGGGGAATTGCTATTTGTTTTGTGATTTTGGGCCATGTGGATGGCGGTGATCATCCGTTGAATATATGGATATCGACATTTCTTTTGCCGTTATTCTTTGTTATTTCGGGCGTGCTGATGAGGTATTGTGATTCATGGAAATCAGAAAAGACAAGTACAGTGATATGGAATAGAACAAAGAGATTGCTGATTCCTTATTTTGAATACAGCGGAATCTTCATTGTTTACGGCCTGTTTATGCGTATTGTATTTAGAGAGGGCAGCTTCTCCGATGTTTTTGAAACAATAAAAACTACAGTTTTCTTACAGGGTGCCGGCGCACTCTGGTTTTTGCCGACATTACTATTTGCCGAAATAGTTGTGATCCTGCTTGCCAAGCAGGAAAAGAAGTTGAAACTGCGGTTTGCCGTGATGGTAATGATTTCATTTGCCGGCTTGTATTTCTTAAAAGATAATGAAGCTGATTATTATGATTGGTGGTATTATACAGGCATCAAAATTGTGAAAACTATGATATCCGCAGTTTTTATCCTGATTGGTTATAGTTATTATCAGCATAAAGAGTTTATTTTTCGGAAATTGGGAAAATCAAAAGTTTGGTTGTCAGCTGCGGTGCTGATTGTCAATATGTTTCTTGCACAATTGAGTCCTCATTGGATAGATTTGAATTTTTGCGATATCAGTTACCTAAGCCTGTATTATTTTTTGGCGACCGGAAGCACGGTTTCTCTGTTGATTTTGCTGGAGGTGACAAAACTGCGTTCCATCCCTCTTGAATTTTTAGGAAAGGGCTCTTTAATTATTATGGGAACTCATAGTACCCTGCCGATTTTAGAGACGATACAGGATTGGTATCTGAAACTTCCGTTTCCAAAGCTCAGATATCTGGATGATATTATCATAACGTCTCTGATCATCGGAATAGAGACGATCATAATTCTGGTTGTAAATTATTCTAAAAGACATTATATACAGACCGATAAAAGGAAATGATGCGGCATGCCGTATCAGATCAATCACACTTCAGCCCCCTCCTAAAAAATAGATAAATTTAAAGAAAAAACTAAGTTGTGCCACAATTAATGTTATTTTTTAATATTGTCAAATTTTCAGACAATTCAAAGAAGGAAATTTAAGAAAACCTATTTACAAGTTCAAAAAAATATTGTAGTATCTTAGCAACGAGTAGCCAAAGAGGGTGAACGAAAGGGCAGAATTTAAATTCTGGTCTCTCGTTTGCTCTCTTTCATTTTTTAATAGGGAAATTATTATAAGGAGGAATTCCAAATGTTTGATGCAAAAAAGGATAACAGGATGCCGGGATTATACCGGCAGGAATTTGAACATGACAACTGCGGAATCGGTGCGGTTGTGGATATTAAGGGTAAAAAGAGCAGGGCGACGGTAGAAAATGCGCTTAAAATCGTCGAGAATCTGGAACACAGAGCCGGAAGGGATGCAGAGGGGAAGACAGGAGACGGCGTCGGTATTCTTTTGCAGATTTCCCATGAATTTTTTAAAAAAGCCGCAAAGCCGCTTGGTATTTTGCTTTCAGATGAGAGAGAATACGGAATCGGTATGTTTCTCTTTCCGCAGGATGAACTGAAGAGGAACCAGTCTAAAAAAATGTTTGAAATTATCGTAGAAAAAGAAGGCATGGAATTTCTCGGCTGGCGGGAGGTACCGATTAACGCGGGTGTCCTGGGACATAAAGCGGTAGAATGTATGCCGTTTATCATGCAGGGTTTTGTAAAAAAACCGGAGAACATAACGGCCGGCATTGATTTTGACAGAAAGCTTTATATCGTCAGGCGTGTATTTGAACAGAGTACGGAAAACACCTATGTCGTATCCTGTTCTTCGCGGACGATCGTGTATAAGGGAATGTTTCTGGTAGATCAGCTCCGCACCTTTTATGAGGACCTGCAAAGCCCGGATTACCGATCGGCAATCGCGATCGTGCATTCCCGGTTCTCTACAAACACAAATCCAAGCTGGGAGCGCGCACATCCGAATCGCTTTATCGTACACAACGGTGAAATCAATACGATCCGCGGCAATGCGGACAGGATGCTCGCACGCGAGGAAACAATGGAGTCAGGTTATTTAAAGGGAGAGCTGCATAAGGTGCTTCCGGTCATCAACGCAACCGGTTCTGATTCGGCAATGCTTGACAATACACTGGAATTTCTCGTCATGAGCGGGATGCCTCTGCCTTTGGCCGTTATGATTACGATTCCGGAGCCATGGGTAAACAACCGTACGATGTCGCAGAAGAAGAGGGACTTTTATAATTATTATGCGACAATGATGGAGCCGTGGGACGGCCCTGCATCGATTTTATTCTGTGACGGTGATATGATGGGAGCGGTGCTTGACAGAAACGGTCTGCGGCCGTCGAGGTATTATATTACGGATGACGATCAGTTGATTTTGTCCTCCGAGGTTGGCGTACTGGAATTCGACCCTTATAAAATTGTAAAGAAGGACCGGCTCCGTCCGGGCAAAATGCTGCTTGTTGATACGGTCAAGGGGGAGGTAATCGATGATGACCGACTGAAGGAATACTATGCATCCAGACAGCCGTATGGGGAATGGCTTGATACGAATCTGGTCAAATTAAGGGATCTGCATATTCCGAATGAAAAGGTGCCGGAAATCAGCTATGAGGAACGCCAGCGGCTTCAGAAGGCGTTTGGCTACACCTATGAGGATTACAGAAACAGTATTTTGCAGATGGCGAGGAACGGGGCGGAGGCGATTGCGGCAATGGGCGTGGATACACCGCTTGCCGTACTGTCAAAAAATCACCAGCCATTATTTCATTATTTCAAACAGCTTTTTGCACAGGTGACGAATCCGCCTATCGATGCAATTCGTGAGGAGATCGTTACCTCCACGACAGTATTTATCGGGGAGGACGGCAATCTTTTAGAGGAAAAAGCAAAAAACTGCAATGTGCTTCGTGTCAATAATCCCATTCTGACGAACACAGATTTGCTGAAAATCAAAACAATGAAAGCGGAGGGCTTCCATGTGGAGGTCGTTCCGATTACCTATTATAAAAACACGAGCCTGGAGAAGGCGATTGCCCGGCTGTTCATTGAGGTGGACAGAGCCTATAAGGAAGGTGCCAACATCCTGATTCTTTCGGATCGAGGAGTCGATGAGAATCATGTGGCGATTCCTTCCTTATTGGCGGTGTCGGCGCTGCAGCAGCATCTTGTCGAGACGAAAAAAAGAACAAGTCTGGCAATGATTCTGGAATCGGGAGAGCCGCGGGAGGTGCATCACTTTGCGACACTGCTCGGTTATGGAGCATGCGCAGTCAATCCCTATCTTGCTCTTGAAACAGTGAAGGAGCTGATCGAAAATGATATGCTCGACAAGGATTATTATGCCGCGGTGGATGATTACAATTTCGCGGTATTGCATGGTATTGTGAAGATCGCTTCCAAAATGGGGATCTCCACAATCCAATCGTACGAGGGCTCCAAGATTTTTGAGGCGATCGGTATTGATCGGGATGTCATACAGAAATATTTTACCAATACGGTATGCCGTGTCGGCGGCCTGACCTTGCAGGATATCGAAAGGCAGGTGGATGAGCTGCATTCGATGGCGTTTGATCCGCTCGGACTGGAAAATGATTTGACGCTGGACAGTCCCGGCGCACATAAAATGCGTTCCGGTGCGGAGGAGCATCTTTACAATCCGGCAACGATCCACCTTTTGCAGGAAGCTGCAAAACGCGGAGATTATGAACTGTTCAAGCAGTACACGGCACTTGTGGATGATGAAAATAATATCAAAAATCTGCGCGGGCTGATGGACTTTCAATATGCAAAGAAACCGGTTCCGCTTGAGGAAGTGGAGAGTGTGAATTCGATTGTGACCCGTTTTAAGAGCGGCGCGATGTCTTATGGTTCCATTTCGCAGGAGGCACATGAAACACTGGCGATCGCGATGAACCGGATCCATGGAAAATCTAATTCCGGCGAGGGCGGAGAGAGTCTGGAACGGATGATGACCGCCAGAGAAGGGTTAAATAAATGCTCCGCCATCAAGCAGGTGGCTTCCGGCAGGTTCGGTGTGACGAGCGGATACCTGGTCAGCGCACAGGAAATTCAGATTAAAATGGCGCAGGGTGCAAAGCCGGGTGAGGGCGGACACTTGCCCGGAAATAAGATTTATCCGTGGGTTGCAAAGACAAGACATTCGACGCCGGGTGTCGGGCTGATTTCCCCGCCTCCGCATCATGATATTTATTCGATCGAGGATTTGGCCCAGTTAATTTATGATTTAAAAAATGCGAACAAGAATGCGCGAATCTCCGTGAAGCTTGTGTCGGAAGCGGGGGTCGGAACCATTGCCGCCGGTGTGGCAAAGGCCGGCGCTCAGGTAGTGCTGATATCAGGCTATGACGGCGGTACGGGGGCTGCACCCAAGACCTCTATCCACAACGCGGGGCTTCCGTGGGAGCTGGGACTTGCCGAAACGCATCAGACGCTGATTATGAACGGGCTGCGAGGCAAGGTACGAATCGAGACAGACGGCAAGCTGATGAGCGGCAGGGATGTGGCAATCGCAGCGATGCTCGGCGCGGAGGAATTTGGTTTTGCAACGGCGCCGCTTGTGACGATGGGCTGTGTCATGATGCGGGTATGCAATCTGGATACTTGTCCGGTCGGCGTTGCGACACAGAATCCGCAGCTTAGAAAACGCTTTGCGGGAAAGCCGGAATATGTTGTGAATTTCATGCATTTCATCGCGCAGGAGCTGAGAGAATATATGAGCAGGCTCGGTATCAGGACACTGGATGAGCTGGTCGGCAGATCCGATCTGCTTCGGATCAGGGAAGGCTTGAGCAAACCGATGGCCACTATGGATATTTCCAATATTCTGGATAATCCCTATGTGCGGGACAGGAAGCAGACTGTTTTTGATAAAAAGCAGATTTATGATTTTGAATTAGAAAAAACCCTTGATGAAAAGGTTCTGCTGAAAAAGCTGGGGGGTGCACTTGCAGAAAAAAAGAGCAGGAGTATTGAGCTGGATGTAAAAAATACGAACAGGGCGTTCGGCACAATCTTTGGAGCTGAAATTACAAGACAATGCGGGGACAGCCTTGCCGAGGATACCTATACGGTCAAATGCCACGGTGCCGGCGGGCAGAGCTTTGGAGCCTTTATCCCGCGTGGTTTGACGCTGGAGCTGATCGGTGACAGCAACGATTATTTCGGAAAGGGACTTTCGGGTGGGAAACTGATTGTCTATCCGCCAAAGGGTGTGCAGTTTCAAGCAGATGAAAATATTATTATCGGTAATGTGGCACTTTATGGCGCGACAAGCGGCAAGGCGTTTATCAACGGTGTTGCCGGCGAGCGATTCTGTGTCAGAAATTCCGGTGCCGTTGCGGTTGTGGAGGGTGTCGGTGATCATGGCTGCGAATACATGACAGGCGGCCGTGCCGTTGTTCTCGGAAAGACCGGCAAGAACTTTGCGGCAGGTATGAGCGGAGGGATCGCTTATGTGCTTGATGAAGATTCCGACCTATACACAAAGCTGAATAAGGAACTGATTTCCTTCGGGGAGATTACCTCCAAATATGATGTACTGGAATTAAAGGATATGATCAAGGAGCATGTGGCAAATACAAATTCTTTGAAGGGAAAGGAAATTCTGGAGCATTTCGGAGAATATCTGCCGAAATTCAAAAAAATTATTCCGCATGACTATAACCGGATGCTGATGACGATTGTGCAGATGGAGGAAAAGGGCCTTTCAAGCGAGCAGGCGCAGATAGAGGCGTTTTACCACAATCTGAAAGAGAGGTAAATGATGGGCAAACCAACAGGTTTTTTAGAATATGAAAGAGAAGTATCAAGGGCGGTAAAGCCGGGCGACAGAATTAAAAATTTTAACGAATTTCACATTCCTCTCTCAAGGGAGAAGCAGCAGGAGCAGGGCGCCCGCTGCATGGAGTGCGGCGTGCCGTTCTGTCAGTCGGGGATGCTGCTGATGGGGATGACCTCCGGCTGTCCCCTCCACAACCTTATTCCCGAATGGAATGATCTGGTCTACACAGGTAATTGGAAGCAGGCCTATAATCGGCTGCGGAAAACAAATAATTTCCCGGAGTTTACGGGCAGAGTCTGTCCTGCTTTGTGTGAGGAAGCATGTACCTGCGGAATTTATGATGATCCGGTCAGCACGAAGGAAAATGAATGTGCGATCATCGAAAATGCTTACCGGAACGGATATGCGGATGCGAGGCCGCCAAAAGTGCGGACAGGGAAAAAGGTGGCGGTTGTCGGTTCCGGTCCGAGCGGGCTTGCGGCTGCAGACCAGTTGAATAAACGCGGACATCTCGTTACGGTATTCGAACGCTCTGACAGAGTCGGCGGACTGATGATGTATGGCATTCCGAATATGAAGCTGGAAAAGCGGGTGATTGACCGCAAGGTTGAGATTATGAAAGCCGAGGGCGTTGTATTTGTAACAAATGCGGATGTGGGAGTGCACGAAGATAAAAAGATAAAAACCGGCGGGGAAGGATATCCTGCACAAAAACTTCTGAAAGAATTTGACCGTGTTATCCTTGCGTGCGGTTCTTCCAACCCCCGTGATATTCAGGCGCCGGGACGGGAAGCAGCCGGTATCTATTTTGCGGTGGATTTCTTAAAGTCCACGACAAAGGCGCTGCTTGATTATGAAATGAACCTCCAGACGGCACTGCAGGCATGCATCTTAGCAAAGGAGAAGCATGTGATCATCATCGGCGGCGGGGATACCGGCAATGACTGCGTCGGGACATCCATTCGCCACGGTGCGAAATCTGTCACACAAATAGAGATGATGCCAAAGGCACCCGACAAACGGGCAGAGAATAATCCGTGGCCGCAGTGGCCGAAGGTCTGCAAGACCGATTACGGACAGGAGGAAGCGATTGACCAGTTCGGACAGGATCCCCGTATTTATGAGAGTACTGTAAAGGAATTTATTAAAAATGAAAAAGGTGCGGTGAGCGCAGTTAAAATCGTAAAGCTAAAGTGGGAAAAGGATGAAAAGACAGGCCGGATGCGAATGTCAGAGATGGAAGGGAGCGAAAAGACGCTGCCCGCAGATCTTGTCCTGATTGCCGCAGGCTTTCTCGGCAGTCAGCAGTATGTAGCTGATGCGTTCGGTGTGGAGCTGAATGAGCGTACAAATGTCAAAACGGAGACCGATCGGTATGAAACAAACGTCAAAAACGTATTTGTCGCCGGTGATATGCACCGCGGCCAGTCTCTCGTTGTCTGGGCCATTCGCGAAGGCCGCGAAGCCGCCCGCGCCGTGGACAAAAGCCTGATGGGATATTCAAACTTGGAAAAACAGTAGTGATACGGAAAGGATCGTATCACTACTACAGGATGCACAGAAATGATGCGTGCATCATTTCGCACAAGTTAAGCAGCGCAAGAAAAAAGAATCTTGCACAGGGAATGCTTGCATTCCGCTGTGTATGATTCTTTTTTCGTACGGGACGAATGTCCCGCACCGAGAAGAAGCGAAGCGGATTCGAGGTGGGCACTGCGGACGTGGCATTCCCTACTTGCCGTCATCTCCGTAGTCATACACGCCGGCAATGAATCGGCACCTGATCAGGGCTTTCAATCCTTCTATAGGCGTCTTAAAGAGGTCGATATGCTTTCCCTCGGCATAGGAACGTGCTTTGTAACTGATTGGGATTTCCGTTGGAAGATAGCCCTTTCTGATAAACCGGATTACGAGCTCCCAGTCTAAGCCGAAATTGCCGCCGCGGAAATTGATTCCGTAGAGGCAGTCTTTATGAAATATTTTATACATCGTGAAGGGATCCGATAACTTACAGCCGCATGCTGTATTGATCACCCATGTCAACAGTGTTTGACCGATGTTCAGATAATCGGCAATCCATTTTCCTTTTCCTGAAAATTTACGCATTTTCCAATCACTTTTCTGATATCTGCTCCCGAGTACAAAAAAAGTATCCTGCTCCCATATAGGCGGTAATAATTTGTCATAATCATTGATATCATATTCGAGATCACCATCCTGAATAGCAATATACTGCCCCTTAGCCTCCTGAATCCCGTGTAATACCGCATTGCCTTTTCCGGAGGGCTTTTCTTCAAAAATAATTCTGACATTCGGATAGGAAGCGAATGATTGTACAATCGTTCTTGTCTGATCGGCAGAGTTGCTTTCCACAATGATGATTTCACAATTGGGAATTTGTTTATTTACCAATTTGGTCAATAAATCACCGACGGTATTTTCTTCGTTAAATACCGGTACGATAATCGATAATAATTGCGGATCCCGCCTTCCCTTTTTACAATGAAGAATATAGCTGCCCCTATATTCTTTCCCTTTCATTTGAACAATGCGGTCAAATCCTTTTTTTATCAGTTGGAGGCCTTCTCTTTGAAAATTAATTTTAGTTCCTTTGCGAATTAAATAAACATCACCGTTTTCCGGGAGTTTTTTATAAATATGATCTAAAATAGAATCGTCCAGAATCACCTTCTCAGAAATATAGCAGGCCTGGTACTCCTCACTGCCGGAAGACAAATCTTCTTGATTCTGTGTATCATCATATAATAAGACGTTTTTTCCTTTCAGACAATTGTTCCAAAGAAAAGTATTTTGGTTCATTTAAGCGATCCTCCGTATAAAAAATTCTAAAATATTGTATCCCGTTTTTGACCCGGTAATTAATTTGTGTTAAAATAGTAAAAATATTAGTATCCTAAATAATCAAGGAGCTTTTCATGCAAAAATATCTCAAAATAAAGAGCCTTCATTTCATAGGCATCCTTGTCTTTTCAATTATAATCGGTTATTTACTGCTTGTACTTGTATACATGATACCAAGCGGTAGTGTACTGATAGGGTGTGCAAACTCCATACCGATCTTTCAGCAGGAAGGTACTTATCCCATCATCATCAGCGGATATCAAAATAGTCAGTTGGACAATTATACGGATGGAGCCATGTTTAATAATGTCATTTATTCAGGACAAGAATCTCCGTTTGTGAAAGCGGCCGCTTGCTTTCAGTATCGGTTTGAGGATGAAAATCCCATGGAGTCTTTTTTGTCCTACTTATGGATGGAAGAAGATTATTCGATTATCACCTATTCCAGATATTGGCACGGTTTTTTAGTGATTCTAAAGCCGCTGCTGATCTTTATGAACTATGCGGATGTCCGTGTATTAAATGGACTGTTTCAGGCCTTATTACTGGCGGGCATCGTTTGGCAGCTCGTAAAAAACAGATTGGAACGTTATATTTTGCCGATGCTCCTTACAGTATTCTACCTTGTTCCAATGATTTTGGCAATGTCTTTACAATATTCTTCTGTTTATAATATTGCACTTGCGGCAACGCTGTTTCTTCTTATATTTCATGAAAAAATAGATGTAAAAGACCTGTATGCCGAATTTTTTTTGGTGACCGGTATCTTGACAAGTTATTTTGACTTACTCACCTATCCGCTGATTACACTGGGATTTCCTTTAATTTTCATAACTATAATGAAACAACGGAAGAAAAAAACGATCAAATCCTTGTTCCTTTTTATCGCGGGCTGCTCTTTTAGCTGGGGAGTCGGATATGTGGGAATGTGGATGGGAAAATGGATCATAGCGGTATTGGTTCTTGGGATTGGAACATTTTCAGAGGTTGCTGCCGCTTTACAGAGCAGATCTCTGAATGGTGCGGTCAAAGGAGGAATTTCTCTCAGGGAGGTGATTCAAAATAATTTTAAACTGCTGGAAAGACCAATCTATAAAATGATTCCCTCCATGCTGCTGCTATATCATGCATTTCAGATCATTGCACGAAGAATTAGACCGAAGGAGCTTGCGATGAGAGGGCTTCCATTTTTATTTATTATAAGCATGCCGTTTTTCTGGTATCTGCTAACGGCCGATCATGCAAACGTGCATTCCTGGTTTACTTATCGAACGCTCAGTATTGCAATATTAGGTTTTTTTAGTATGCTGACTGTTATGTCTGAGAAAAGACAGGAACAGGCTTGAAAATTTTTACGGTTAGTTTATATTTATTTTATAATTAAAGTGTTGACAATTAAATACCCTAGTGGTATCTTTTAATCATGCGTTAGCACTCGAATTGATAGAGTGCTAACAGATGGTAAAACAGAAATTGATTCAATTAAAGGAGGCATTTGTATGAAGTTAGTACCATTGGGCGACAGAGTCGTATTAAAGCAGCTGGTTGCAGAGGAGACAACAAAATCCGGTATTGTACTGCCGGGACAGGGAAAAGAGAAGCCGCAGCAGGCGGAAGTAGTTGCAGTAGGCCCCGGCGGAGTGATAGACGGAAAAGAGGTCAAGATGGAAGTAAAGGCCGGCGAACAGGTCATCTATTCCAAGTATGCGGGAACCGATGTAAAGCTTGATGATGAAGAATATATCATTGTAAAGCAGAGTGATATTCTTGCAGTAGTAAAATAAGCTGTTATCATTGATGCAGGCAGCGGCTATAAATTAAAAAGGAATATAAAATGCGCAAAAGAGCGCAAGCGATTAAAAAATAGATTAGGAGGAATCATTATGGCTAAGGAAATTAAATACGGCGCAGAAGCAAGAAGCGCCTTGGAGTCCGGTGTCAATCAGCTGGCAAACACCGTAAGCGTAACGCTTGGACCGAAGGGAAGGAACGTTGTTCTTGACAAGTCCTATGGTGCACCGCTCATTACAAACGATGGTGTGACAATCGCAAAGGAAATCGAGTTAGAGGACGCTTTTGAGAATATGGGCGCACAGCTCGTCAAAGAAGTTGCAACAAAGACAAACGATGTAGCCGGTGACGGTACGACGACAGCGACTGTTCTTGCGCAGGCAATGGTTAACGAAGGAATTAAGAACCTTGCAGCGGGTGCAAATCCGATTATCCTGAGAAAAGGTATGAAGAAAGCGACGGAAGTGGCTGTAGAGGCGATTGCAAAGATGTCCAGCAAGGTAGACGGCAAGAACCACATAGCAAGAGTTGCCGCAATTTCCGCAGGGGACGACGAGGTCGGCAATCTTGTGGCAGACGCAATGGAAAAGGTATCTAAGGATGGCGTTATCACGATTGAAGAGAGCAAGACCATGGAGACCGAACTGGATTTAGTAGAAGGTATGCAGTTTGACAGAGGATATGTTTCCGCTTATATGGCAACAGATATGGATAAGATGGAAGCAAATCTGGATAATCCATATATTTTGATTACAGATAAAAAGATTTCAAACATTCAGGAGATCCTTCCCATTCTCGAGCAGATCGTACAGTCGGGTTCCAAGCTGCTGATCATTGCAGAGGACATTGAGGGTGAAGCATTGACGACACTGATTGTCAACAAGCTGCGCGGAACCTTCTCCGTAGTCGGCGTAAAGGCTCCGGGCTATGGCGACAGAAGAAAGGCTATGTTAGAGGATATTGCGATTTTGACAGGCGGTCAGGTTATTTCCGACGAGCTTGGTCTTGATTTGAAGGAAACGACGATGGAACAGCTCGGCCGTGCAAAATCAGTCAAGGTACAGAAGGAAAATACAATCATCGTTGACGGCGAAGGCGAGAAGAAGGCAATTCAGGCGAGAGTTGCACAGATCAAAAATCAGATTGAGGAAACGACCTCTGACTTTGATAAGGAAAAGCTACAGGAAAGACTTGCTAAGCTGGCTGGCGGCGTAGCTGTGATTCGTGTGGGTGCCGCTACCGAGACCGAGATGAAGGAAGCAAAGCTCCGTATGGAGGATGCGCTTGCAGCGACAAGAGCAGCTGTAGAGGAAGGTATTATCGCAGGCGGCGGTTCTGCATATATCCACGCCTCCAAAGAAGTTAAGAAGCTCACAGAGATACTTCACGGAGATGAGAAGACAGGTGTTAACATTATCCTGAAGGCATTGGAAGCACCTCTTTACCACATCGTGGCTAATGCGGGACTCGAAGGGGCCGTGATCATCAACAAAGTATATGAGTCCAAGGTTGGCATTGGCTTTGATGCATTGAAGGAAGAATATGTAGATATGGTCAAAGAAGGAATTCTTGACCCTGCCAAGGTAACAAGAAGTGCACTGCAGAATGCAACAAGCGTTGCTTCGACATTGCTTACAACGGAAACAGTTGTTGCAAATATCAAAGAGGATGCTCCGGCAATGCCGGCAGGCGCAGGCGGAATGGGCATGATGTAAGTTTGCAGTTGGATGATATGTATAAAAAATGTAATATGAATTAAAACAGACAGGACAGTTGAATGATGCTTCGACTGTCCTGTCTTAATGTGGAAGGAATATTATTTCGAAGGCTAAATCGAAGAGGTAAGGCTCTTTTTTTGAAAATATGAAATAATACATTTTCATAAAGGAAATTATGTAGTAAGATATAATAGTATGCTTTTAGAAAAATATAATTGATTTAATCAAGGAGGGCATATGCAATCCTTTCGTAAAGAATTGAAATTTTTATGCAATGATATGGATTTGATTAATATTGAAAATAGAATCAAAACAATTATGAAAAAGGACGAGCATCAAAACGGAGACTTTTACAATATCCGGAGTATTTACTTTGATAGTCCCACCAATACATGTTTTTTTGAAAATGCCGGGGGAATCGGTTTAAGAGATAAATACCGCATTCGTATTTATGACCGCAGCAGTTGGCTTATCAGAGCCGAGATAAAGAGCAAATACCGTGATACAACTTCAAAGGTATCAGCTGCGTTGTCTTTCGGACAATTCGAGAATATCATGAAGCGGCAGAATCTCCGTTCTATAGTTGCTGAAAATGATGTTTTGGATCAATATGTTTCGGTACTGGCAGGAGCGGGTTACAGGCCGGTCACAATCGTAGAGTACGAACGAACGGCATACATCTATCAGCCCTGCAATGTACGCGTTACCTTTGACAGAAATGTTTCGGCGAGTGTGCGGTTTGCCGATTTCTTTGAAACAGATATGGGTTCCATACCCGCATTGCCGCCCGGTCAGCATATTCTTGAAATTAAGTATGATGAATTTTTGCCGGAATATATTGCTCAGCTTCTTAAAATAGGAAATATGAGAAGGACATCCTATTCAAAATACTATTATGCACGTTTATTAACAGGAGGTATCTGACATGACATTTAAGGATGCAATTAAAGAGTCGTTTTTTGAGGGCTTTTATAATTCTGATTTGACAATCACAAAAATATTAATTACACTTGCAATTACATTTCTTATTTCATTTTACATATTCGCAGTATATCGTCTGATTACAAAGAATGCATTTTATTCGAAAAACTTTAATATTTCCATGGCGGTAATATCAATCGTTACTGCGGGTATTATCTTGGCAATGCAGTCAAGCCTTGTGATTTCGCTCGGCATGGTGGGTGCTCTTTCCATTGTTAGGTTCAGAACCGCGATTAAGGAACCGATGGATCTGTTATTTTTATTTTGGTCTATCGGCAGCGGCATTATTTGCGGAGCGGGCCTTTTTGAGATTGGATTTGTGCTCGCTGCGGGAGTAACGGTTGCAATTGTTGTTTTGCAATTGATACCGGAAGGAAGGGCATCCAAAATTCTTTTTATCAGCAGTGCTGATAAAGAAATAGAAAAAGAATTACAGGAGCCTTTAAAAAAGAATGCACAATATTATAAAGTGAAATCCAGAAATATTACCGGTGCCGGAATAGAGATCGTATATGAGGTAAAGTCTAAAAATGATGCCGAACTTGTAGCATCGGTATCCTCCATACACAAAATAAATACCGTTTCATTAATTTCGCATGACGGAGAATTTCGAGGATGAAGTAATTTGAGAAGAAAAACAGAGTTGTTTGTGGCTTTAGTATTTTCAATTTTGATGATATTCGGATTTTTTCATCTTGAGGAATATGCTAAGAGCAGAAAGCAGATTCCTACAATGGATATTTCGCTTGAAGCGGCTGGTGATATCGGAGATTTTTGGATTACGGTTCCCGCAGCAGAAAACGGAGGACTATCCTGTGATATAAATAGTGTTTCTTTTGAGGATGACAATACTATTTATTTGATACTTCCAAAAGATGTAAATGACAGCGAGCTTGTATATTATTTAAGAGATACCTATAATAATCATGTAACGAGGGTAGTCTCAAACTTTAATGACGGAGAGATCATAATTGCAGATAGAAAAGTTGAGGCAGTCAAATCAGAACTGCCGGTTATGTTTATAGAGGGTAATGATGATTATGGAACTTTTCAAGAACTCTTAAAGGCGGAAGATAAACAGACTTATTTTTATGGTGATATGTATTTGAGTGTATCAAAGGAAGAAGCAAGAAAAAATAACTGGGCGACATCTTTTGCTACAAAAGAATATGATGAGGACATTCCAGAGACAATGTCCCTGCATGCACGGGGAAATGGTACATGGGCTGGCGGACGTAAAAAACCATTTGCTTTACGCCTGGAGAATGCCGAAGATTTACTTGGAATGGGGAAAAATAAAAAGTGGAATTTACTGGCTAATTCTCAGGATAAAACGTTGTTAAGAAATGATGTTTTTTTTCAATTGGCGAAAAATATCGGAATGGAATATGTTCCGCAGGCTGAAAATGTTGTTTTATATGTAGATGGAAGTTATCAGGGCGTTTATCTTCTCACGACAAAGGTTGCTGTAGACAAAAATAGAGTCAATCTATCTGCGGGAGATTTTTTGATTAATTGGGGAGCTCCTAATCCGGCACAGATCTTATATTACGACTCTGATACATGGTTTATGGATTCTGAAATTCCAAAACCACATGCGGAGCTGGTATGGCCGGAGGAAGATACAGATTTGGATTCCAAACAGGAAATTATTCAGAAGTTTATTTCCGCAATAGAGAATACAGAGAGTAGTGAGTATTTAAATTATATGGATATGAAAAGTATGGTTCAATACTACTGGGTACAGGAGATAAGTATGAATTATGATGCTTTTTTCAGAAGTACCTACTCTTATTACCGCCAAAAAACAGGAAAGCTTTATATGGGACCGATTTGGGATATGGATTTGACGTTGGGAACAATAAAGCCTAAACTGGGAGTTTCTTTTTCTGAACCGGAAGGTTGGAAGGTGAGGCAGCTAAGTTGGTATGCACCGCTTTTTGAGCATGAGGAATTTCGGGAGGCGGTGAAAGAAGCCTATTTTGAAGGGGGCATCAGAGATGAGATGCTTGGGCTGATTGATGTGATGGAAGCAGAAAAAGAGAGGCTTTCTGTGGAGGGTGAGATAAATTTTCGATATTGGACGAATGAAATTGTGCAAAATACATTGCAGTACGAGGATAAGACTTACGAAGGCCAAACAGATAAAGTGATTGATTTTTACAGGAGAAGAATAGAGTGGGTTGATGAGCAGATGAAGCTGAATGAGAATTGATAATTTGTAATATCAGAAAGGGGGTATCTCATATGAAGAAAGTATTTTTTGCATGCAAAAGGGTATGTCCTTGGGTTTTGCTCCTTGCTGTTTATCTGATTGACATTGTCTTTATTGTATTAAAGGGCCGTGCGAGTCTGGATAGTGATATAGCATCCGAGATGGTTTTGGCGGATCTGCTCAACCGGGAAGGCGGACTGGTATCAAATAACTGGTATTATTCGACTGAACTTCATATATTTACACACCAGCCTTTTTTGCAGTTCGGTCTTCTTTTATCTCCAAATGATTGGAATATTGCCAGAGCAATTGGAATGGCCATTATGCTTGGTTTGGTGGCGGGTGTTTATCTTTTTTTTGCATATGCCATGCGTGAAAAGATATCTAGAGGGGTCTGTTTTGCGGCGGCAGTGATCTGTCCGATCAGTTTTTGGTATATGAATCTGGTCACTTTTGGAGGTCATTATTTATTATATTTAATATTTATATTATTGGGGGCGGCACTGATATTGCGCTTCTGTTATGAGGGAGAAACGGCACCGTTTAAGCGTAAGTGCTGTCTTATTCTTTTATGTTTGATCGCTTTTTGCGGGGGACTGAGCGGAGTCCGTTATCTGATTAATTTCTATATTCCGCTTGCTGCTGCCTCTTTTTTTATACTGGCTTATCGCATTCACAAAGAACCGCAAAAACTCACTGCATTGAAATGTCAGGAATGGCAGTTATGCATTGCTGTAGTTTCGGCAACAATTTGCAATTTCACGGCATATCTCATTAATATAAAAATTTTGGCACAGAAATATTCTTTCGAAAATATGACCAATCAATTCTGGGGAGAAATGCGTATTACTGGGCTGCTGAACGTATGGAGCGATTTTTTTAGTTTATTTGGTTTTCAAAATGATGGCTTTGCGAATTCTTTATCTATAAATCAGACGAGCCCCAAGTTGTTTTCGGTACAGGGAATGATCAGTATATTTGGAATCGCGCTTGCATTGGCTGTTATGATCTCGGCGGTCAGACTTTTGCAAAGATGGAAGAGCTTGACCTTTCAACAGCAGGTGTTGGTTCTGTTATTTTGGTGTATCCTGTTGATTGATGGTATGATTTTTGCATGGACAGACGGTTTTGAGTCCAATATTACGTACTGGATTCCGACGGTTCCATTTGCATTTATGCTATTGGAAATTGAGTGTGAGACAGAGCATTTTTCTATTTCACACACGCGTGGAGCATTAATGACCGGTTTTGCCATTTGTATTCTGTGTACAGGCTATGCGACTATGCGTGAATATCAGACAGAACCCCTGCGGGCAAATCCTAAATTGGACAGTATCAGCGAATGGCTAGTGGAAAATGGATATACGGAAGGCTATGCCACTTTTTGGTACAGCAATGTTTTAACAGCTTTATCAAATAATCAGCTTGAATTATGGACTGTTTATAATCTGGATGACAGAGTCGTACAAGGTTGGCTGCAAAAGAAGGATCATTACATCCTGCCTGAGGCGGAGCGGATATTTGTGATTGCGGGGCCATATGATGAGCTTTCTGCATCTGATTTATCCTATGATGATTTAGGACAATCTAAAATTGTTTACTCGGATGGTGAATTTTCAATTGTTGAATTTGAACAGTTGCATGAAGGAGAATAAAAAAAGGAGTAAAAATGTATCGGTATTTTGCTTATGCAATATGTTTATTAATAGGTTTGATTTGTATTTTTTCTCTGTTTAGGACACAGGAAGCGGCCGCTAATCATAATAAATTACGGAGAAGTGAAGGAAGTCTTGCGGGACTGGCTTCTCTGACGGATAAATTCTATATTCCGATACTGCTTTTATTATTTGCGGTATTTCTGTTTTCAAGACTGGCTCTGCTTGATATTGTACCGGCCGGAATCCATATGGATGAGCTTGGTATGGCCTATGATGCAAAATGCCTTGCCTTGTATGGCACGGACAGGCATGGAATCAGATATCCCTTTTATTTACAGGCTTACGGCGGAGGACAAAGTGCGCTCTATGCCTATCTTGCTTCGGTCTGCATCAGGATATTTGGATATTCCGTAAATGTCATTCGATATCCCGCAGTAATTTGTGCAATACCATGTTTTTTTGCTTCGTATTTTTTGGTTAAGGAACTATTTGATAGTAGAAGATGGGCACTTCTGGGACCGATTATGGTGACGATTACGCCTTATTTTATGATGTCGGAGCGATGGGCCCTGGATTGTAATCTGTTTTTGAGCTTTGTAACGGTGGCGGTTTATTTCTATTATAAGGCAATAAAATCGGAAAAAATAAGATATTTTATGATTGCCGGTTTTGTGTTCGGTATTACCTTGTATACGTATGTGATTTCCTATCTTGTGCTACCGTTGTTTTTGGTTTTTTCAACGCTGTATCTGATCTATATTAAGAAATTTGATTTTAGGAAAACAATCGCTCTGGCTGTTCCGTTTGCATCACTGGGTCTACCGCTTTTATTAATGCAGCTGATCAATATGGGAATTTGTCCCGAGTTTTCTTTTTTATTCTCAGATTTCAGAAAACTGTCATGGTATCGGGGGGGAGAATTCTCGGTCTCTAATATTGTAAAGAATCTGCCCTATACGGGAGTGCTCTTATTTGGAGGAGAGTGGCTGACTTATAATTCCTTTTATGAATATGGTCCGCTTTATCTGTTTTCCGTCCCGCTGCTGATTTACGGAATTGCCGTCAGTTTGAAAGATACCTGGCGTTCTTTTAAGAAAAGGCAATTTGATGGTTCGGTATTCTTAATATTTTTCACTTTTCTGGCATGGTTTATCTTTATGCTGATTGCTGATTTGAATATGTATAAAGCGAATGAAATATTTTTACCGTTTATTCTGTTTATTATTATTGGAATAAAAAATATCGGCGAACGGATGCAGCCGGCAGTGCCTGTAATCCTGGCATGTTTTGCAGCTGCGTTTTTCTCTTTTTCAAATTTTTATTTTCGTTATCAAAACGTAGAGTATGGGATGCATCCGCTTTTTATTAGCACGGAGCTGGGAGACCTGATTACCTATGAGGAGTCTTTATACAATTCCGACGGGAAGACCGTTTATATCGAGCGGGCCTATGAGCATCAGACGGCCAGCGATCTGATTGTGGGTCTGTATGGAAATGTAGAACCAAAGGATTGGATGCAGGATGGTATTACACAGGGACATTTTGAGCAGCGTCTGCCGGAAGATATTGATCCTGACGAAGATGCGGTCTATATCATCGGACATAATTGGGATTTTATTATCTCCTACATGATATCTGAATGGGGCTTTCAAGCAGACAATACGTATCCAAGCTATACGATCTTATATAAGTAGATCGGTAGTATTTTTTCTTTTCTGTTTTAAAAGCAGAAGACAAAAAGTAAGGAGCGTCAGCAGGGAAATTACTTCTGCAGCCCGATAGGCTGCGGGTTCTTTATACGTAATATGAATGCCGTTATAGTATCCCGCAGGTATGACTGCAGCTAATGTCCCTTTTTTACTTCTGATAAGCCTCGGAACGAGTCCGTCACCGTTGTCAAAGACATTATTGATCTGATATCCATAGTAATAGAGGTAAGGGAGGTAGAGAACGCGGTCATCTGCAGCGTAGTTTGCAACAACGGCAGTAGAGGCCGTGCCTGACTTTTCAAAGCTTTCTATGAAAAGGCCCGTACCGCTGTCCCGCTCTACAGTATAGTTTGGATTCATCATTTCCTGAGTTTCCCAGATGTTTTTGTCAACGTCAATGTCGACGAAGTCAGACGGTTCATATTCCCCCATCCCGGTGCCACGATATACCATTAATCCCGGGGAATCATAAAAGTATTGCTGATCAGATTGGATCGGAATTGTATAATAAAAATAAAAGGTTTGAATAAATGTCATAATCACAACAATAAAAGAAAGGGTATGGAAAACTCGTTTAGGAAATGAAAGCCGTGTCAGCAGATCCGCAAGCCCACAGACTGAAAACGTCAGTAAGGCTGTTGCAATAGAAAGGTAGCGCCATGGAAACTGGACCATGGACAGAATTTTTTTCAACGGACCGCCAATCTCTTCAATCGTAGCCCATGGAAAGAGAAAGGTAGTCATAAAAAGAGCAATGATGCCAAGAATACTGCAAACAAGAGAAAAGTGTGCCGTGGCCTCCTTTCGAAAAAAGCTTCCTTTTTTGCTGAAATATAAGAAAAGAAATGACAGGGTTCCAATTAACAGAAGGATTCCGAATGCAAAATCACCGCCGGCAGGCTCAGATGGAAAAATTACAGCGGTTCCGTTTTTGTTTACAAAGGTCATCAGAAGCTTAAGGGGGTGCAGCGCATTCTGTGAGGCACTGTAGGGTTCCTGTGTAAATACTTTATAGGTGTCCCTTCTTAACATATCCAAAAACGGTATCCAAAAGCAGGCGGTCAGAAGAAGAGTACCGCCGGCTGCTTTTATTAACTGGACAAGCCGTTTTTTTTGTAATATTTTTTTAGTGCAGATAATGCAGGTAAGGGCAATGAAAATACCCGCCATTTCACAGCTTAGAATATGGGAGCTGACAAGCCCCGTAAGGCCGAGAAATAAGGGAATAAAATGATACTTATACGGAGCGGCTTCCGTATCTTCGGCTAATATCAGGTAAAAACCCGTGATGATCAACGGAAGAAAGATCATAGCCAGGTATTCGCCGACGGAGGCTCTTCGATAGACATCAATCAGACGGTAGATGGAAAAAACGTATAAAAAGCTGCCAAGAAGCGCGATTTTATAATTTTTAAAAATTTTTTGAATGCAGTAATAGGCGACCGCGGCAGTTGCAAAATTGACTGTGAAAACGAAAATCTTATAAGTATCCATAATAGAAAAACCAATCAGACGTAAAACCGCAGGAAAATAGAGAAACAGCTCAGGATAAAAATAGGACAGTGCATAGCCATAGCCAAGCTGCGTATTTGGATGAATTCTCACTGGAAACTGCCCATCCAGCAGTCCGTCTTTAATTCCTTCGATTTTAATATAACTGAAAGCAAAATCGTCCATCAGGGGAAGATAGGAGCAATATAACGGGAAAGAGACAATAACCGTAAAGCAGAGCAGAGATAAAAGAACTGCCAGACGCGAATTTTGAAAGAGATTCATCCTTTTTTTCCATAAATACAAAGCAAAATTGAAGATACAAAGTAAAAAAAGCCATTTCAAAATAGTCGGCGCATCATTCAGATGATTACCCTGCAGCGTTACGCCTTCAATATGAAAGGTTTTAAATCCACAGTATTTCACATAAAAATCCATATCCGTTATAGTTTTATTTACGACGATATTTGAAATTTGAGCAGTGGCATTGCGATTTAAAGAAATGTCATCGCACTCGATGATATCCGGATCTGTGCAGGTAAGACCGCATTTGCTCCCGGCGCCGGAAACATATTGTACGGTCATCGTATAAGAACCCTTGGGAATAGGAACCGCAAGATGAAACGGTATTTTTTCCTCGGCGGAGGAAACCAGTTCTCCATCCTCGATATCAAACCAATATCCGTCGGCTTCCATTCTTCCGATATCAGGGGTTCCCTCCGAAATCGGCAGGATTATATCTGTGAGGGGTCTTGTTAATAAAAACAAGACTAGAAAGGCGGTAAGGAGAGCTTCAAGGACAATTAAAATTTGTGTACTGTGTGTTCTTATTAAGGATTGCAATATATTTACCACCTTTACAAATATTTCTACGGATTATTATAGAAGATATTTTGTTTTTTGACAAGGAAATACCTTTTTATATGCTAAAGAAAATGGACACATAATATCGAATGTGCTATTATTTAGTTGAATTAAATAGTGGAGGATTATCTAATAATGATTAATTTTAATGTACCGCCTTATACCGGAAAAGAAATGGAATATATAAATATAGCTATACAAAATCATAAGATATGCGGGGATGGTGAATTTACAAAAAAGTGTCATACGTGGTTGGAACAAAAAACGGGAACGTCGAAGGCGTTATTGACGACATCCTGTACTCATGCGACAGAAATGGCGGTTTTGCTTTCGGATATTCAGGCAGGGGATGAAGTTATTATGCCATCGTATACGTTTGTGTCTACGGCAGATGCGTTTGTGCTTCGCGGTGCGATTCCTGTGTTTGTGGATATTAGACAAGACACAATGAATATTGATGAGACATTGATAGAGGCTGCGATTACAAATAAAACAAAGGCGATTGTTCCGGTTCATTATGCCGGAGTTTCCTGTGAAATGGATGCAATTATGCAATTGGCAGAACTGTATGGCTTAACGGTCATTGAGGATGCTGCACAGGGAATCCTATCCTCTTATAAGGGAAAGGCTTTGGGGACATTTGGTGATTATGGCTGCTGCAGCTTTCACGAGACAAAAAATATGAGCATGGGTGAGGGCGGAGCATTGCTGATCCGTGATATATCTAATGTTGAAAAAGCTGAGATTATTCGGGAAAAGGGAACAAACCGCAGTAAGTTTTTTAGGGGAGAGGTTGACAAGTATACTTGGGTAGAGTGTGGGTCCTCCTATCTTCCGAGTGAATTAAATGCAGCCTACCTGTTTGCGCAGTTTGAGAACGCTCAGCTGATATATAAGAGCAGAATGGCAATCTGGAATCATTATTATAAGAGGCTGCAGATACTGAAAGAAAGGGACAGGTTGGTATTGCCTTATGTACCTGGTCATTGTACGCATAATGCCCATATGTTTTATATTAAAGCGAAAGACATTAAAGAGCGCACACGGCTAATTGACTTTTTAAAAGCTAGCGGAATTATGGCCGTATTTCATTATATTCCATTGCATACTTCTCCTGCGGGGAGAAGGTTTGGCCGCTTTGCGGGTGAAGACATCTGTACAACAAATGAGAGCGAACGTCTTCTGAGGCTTCCGATGTATTATGGACTGGAAGAGGAAAAAGTGGATTATATCTGTGATAAGATTGAGGAGTTTTATCAATGAAGATAATAGAAGGGGAGAAGCTTTTTTACAGGGAAATCACAGAAGAAGATACGGATCTGGTTTTGCGCTGGCGTAATAGCGATTTTGTAAGGTCAAACTTTATTTATCAGCCGCTGATTACAAGGGAGGAACATCTGATCTGGTTGAATACAAAAGTGAATACCGGACAGGTCATCCAGTTTATTATACTTGAAAAGGCTGTGGGAAGGGCAATTGGTTCTGTCTATCTCCGTGATATAGACTACGTAGCAAAAAAAGCGGAGTATGGAATTTTTATTGGGGAAGAAAGCGCATGCGGAAAGGGATATGGTACAGAAGCTGCAGGGACAATGATTTCATTCGCGTTTAAAGAGCTGGAACTCCAAAAATTGACGCTTCGTGTACTGGCGAAAAATGTTCGCGCAATTAAAAGCTATGAGAAGGCAGGTTTTTTGGTAAAGGAAAGTAGGATGGAAGAGATAGTAATAAATGGCCGGTGCCAGAATCTCATATTTATGGAAATCATTGCGCAAGAGGAGAAAGGGAAGAAGTAAAATGAACCTAATTTCTTTTCTGATACTGTGTTATTGTTTAGAGCATACGATAGAAGCTGTTGTTAATGAAATGGTGAGGATCATGAATTCACAGTCACGGGATACGTATGAGATCATTCTTATTAATGACGGATCACTGGATGGTACTTTTAAAAAAAATAAATGAGTTATGTTCTAGGCATCATGTGATATGGACTTTATTTAATATAATTTTATGTCCTGCTACTCTGCTTGACGGGACCCCAATAATAATTATTCTGTTGGTTTTGGGAGAGATAATTCTATTTGCTTTGGAGCTGACAGGTAAGTATGGCGGAAGAAATTAACCGCAATATGTTGTTAAAACCATTATAAGAGGTAAAGACTTTAGAATTTGAAGGCGGAAAAATCGATGAACTGGAATCAGCTGATGAGTCCGGAGCGCATCCGGCAATACACAAAAAAGAAAACGTCCAATGATCTGCGGACAGAATTTGAGATGGATTACCATAGGATCATTGCGAGCGCGTCGTTTCGGCGTCTACAGGATAAGACACAAGTGTTTCCGCTTGATAAGAGTGATTTTATCAGGACGCGGCTGACGCATTCTCTTGAGGTATCTTCTCTGGCAAAATCACTCGGACAGAATATCGCAAATAGTATTCTGGTTGGTGGGTTGGATGAGGAATTTACCGTTCAGACGAAAATGGATATCTGTGATGTGCTGCAGTGTGCGGGACTTTTGCATGATATTGGGAATCCGCCTTTCGGGCATTTTGGAGAGAGCGCAATTCAGGACTGGTTTAAAAAAAATCTGCCGCTGCTTAAGTTTAACGGAAGGCCGCTGACGGAAATACTGACCAGACAGATGCAGGAGGATTTCTGCAATTTTGAAGGTAATACGCAAGCGTTGCGCGTTGTGACAAAACTGCACTTTCTTGTGGATGAAAATGGCATGAATCTGACAAAGGCGCTGCTAGGTACAATTATGAAGTACCCCGGCTCCTCGCTTGAAATCGGATATCATAAAAAAGATCCGGAGCGTGACATCAAACGAAAGAAAATGGGATATTTTTATGCCGACAGGGAAACCTACCAGTCTGTCCAGTATGCGACAGGAACGAACGGCTGTCGGCATCCGCTTGCCTTTGCACTGGAAGCTGCGGATGATATTGCCTATAAGACGGCGGATATTGAGGATGCGGTAAAAAAAGGCTGCCTGTCCTATGAGAAGCTTGTGCAGGAATTGAAGACTGCCCTGGATGCCGCAAAAATCACAGAATTCATTGGAACCGGTGCAGGAGAGGGACAAACAGACGGCACTATAGAAGCGTATCAAAAGCTGGTTGACAAATTAGAGCGAAATCACCGGAAAGCGATCGAGAAGGGTTATGAAAACCCAGAGCTGTATGCGGTGCAAAATTGGGTTGTTTCCGTACAGGGAGCGATGCTGAGTTATGCAGCGGAAGGCTTCACAAAGCATTATGCCAAGATCATGTCCGGTACCTATAAAAAAGAGTTGATCAAGGAAACGGACGGCGATCTGTTGATGGAGACGCTTGGAGATATTGCATACCGCTATGCATTTATCTCGAAACCCATCCTGAAGCTGGAAGTATCGGCGGACGCGATTTTTGATTTCCTGCTTACCAGATTTACGGAAGCATTTTTGTATTATGATACACCCGAATGGAATGACCGTGCGACGGCAGTCAATGAAAAAATGACAATGCTCATTTCGGAAAATTATAAACGAATCTATCAGACCTATTCCAGGGATAAGGATGAGGCAGAGAGACTGTATTTGCGGCTGCTGCTGGTGACTGATTATGTGTGCGGCATGACGGACAGCTATGCGAAGCGGATGTATCAGGAACTGAGGGGAATCGAATAGGCGCCCCGGTTTGACAATCTACAGTAAATCGGCTAGAATGAAAAACATTAAGATATAAGAGGTAAATTCATGGCAATCAGCGTAGTTTTATTGGCATATAAAGAAGCGGAAAACCTAAGGGTGCTGTTACCGCAAATTCACAGTAAAATGAAAGAAATCGGAGAGACCTATGAAATTCTTGTGATCGATTCGGCAACGCCTTTTGATGATACAAAAGCGGTGTGTGAAACCCATGGCGCTGTTTATATTCCGCAGGAAGAGCCGCATTATGGGGGCGCCTTCCGTACGGGCATCAAATATGCAAACTATGAAAAGCTTCAGACTTTAGATGCGGACGGTTCCCATAATCCTTCTGCCCTGCCGGAGATCTACAGGAAATTTGAGGAGGGCAATGATATCGTAATCGGTTCCCGTTATGTGGAGGGAGGCGTTACGCATGATGCAAAAAGCTCCATTTGGATGTCTCATTTATTGAATGGTGTGATGCGAAGGTGTATCGGAGTTATGGCAAAGGATATTTCTACGGCATACAGATTGTATGATGCAAAGCTTTTAAAGGCGGTAACGCTGAAAGAAGAAAATTATGACGTCCTTCAGGAAGTGATATTAAGAATGAAAATCAAGAAGAAGGAGCAGCAGAAAGGAACGTTGAAAATAGGTGAAATTCCCATTGAATTTGAAAAACGAATGTATGGGGAATCCAAAAGAAAACTGCTGAAATTTATAATCAGTTATATTTCAACAGTATTTAAGCTGTTGTATATCCGCTTAAAGGGGAAAAATTAATGACAGTACAGGAAAACGCAAAAAAAGGGGCAGATAAAAGTGGCTATGTAATAATTGGGCTCTTATCCCTTGTTTATTTTATTTATATGCTGGTTTTTTGTGATTTAAGATCCCTATGGATGGATGATCTGGCACAGATTCAAATTGCTGTCCAATCAACAATTCCTGATATGATCAGAGAGACGATCAGTCTGGATAATAATCCCCCGCTGTTTCATTTATTGTCTTTCTTTTGGATTAGAATGGTACCTTATGGGACAGGCTGGCTGAAGCTGATCAATATTATTTTCGTCAGTATCGGCCTGTATCTTTGCGGCTTAATTTCATTTGAAATCCGAGGCAGATCGGCAGGCATTATATGTGTGCTTTTGGGACTGCTTCATAGGGGCGTCGTATCACTGGCAGCATATACGTTCAGGCCTTATGGCTTGTATTTTTGTATATCAGCGCTTATGCTTTTTCTTTATATCAGGAGCCGTAATCAGCTTACGAAACAAAACAATTTATTATTTATGGTTAGTATGATACTGGCGGTATATACACATTATTTTGCGGTGCTGCTTTGTATCTGTTTTTTTATGATTGATATTTTTTTAATTTGGAATAAACGTCTGAAATTAATAGATTTATTCCCTTATCCGGCGGCGGCACTTGCTCTGCTTCCGTGGCTGGCAGTTATTATGCGGGGCTCTTTGCAGAGACTAGAACATTTTTGGCCTCAGAAGCCGGATATGAAGGCACTTGCGGATATGCTCTATGAGCTGTTGGGGTATGATAAAGTTCTAGTGTTAATTGTCATTGCGGCAGGACTGATTGTATTTTTTTACTTGATAGAGGTGATTATAAAAAAGAAGCAGACCGTTTGTTTGCTGTTCGATCTGTGTCTGCTGTGCATACCTGTATGTATGATTTTAAGTGTTTATTTTGTATCAAAATATGCAGGAGGCTTTACTTCATTATTTGTTACCCGGTATTTTGTGAGTGTGGTTCCGTTTATTATGGTGCTGTGCGGGACTGGTTTTTCTATGGCCTATGACACCGTCATCAATCAAATGCAGAGTCGTGTTGTCCGCTATTTAAGCACATTATTGCTGTTGGCAGTCTGTGCGGTTTTCTTTTATCGAAGTCTGAATAAGACAGTTGTATTTGAAACAATGTTTAATGAGCCGTTTAAAGAGGTCTCCGCTTATCTGATGTCTCAGGAAGATATCAATAAACAGAATATTCTGGTATATAACACTTGTAACGAACTTCAGGAGGGCTGGAACTATTACCTTTCGGAGGGCGGTGCACGTGATTCTCTTCCGGTTGTTTGGGAAGCACTTACAAAGAATGATTTAGAGGGGATAGACAAGATTTATGTAGCAGTTCTGCACCTTCCCTTTACGGAGGAAGCGAAAATGGTCTTGGAGGATAACGGATATCAGTTAACCGAAGCAATGGAGAGTATTCCTGTTCAAATTTATGAAAAGAAGTAACAACCGGTAAAGGAGAATGAGTATGTCCAGAATACTGATTACAGGTTTTTCAGGGTTTGTCAGTCATCATTTTTTAGAGTATCTATATCGAAATAAGATTTCAACGGATGTTTACGGATTGGATTTAAGAGAGCCTTCATTTTCTTATAGTGAATATGTGAAGGTGCTGAACATTCGTTTTAAAGTCATTAATCTATTAAATATTGAGGAATTGCGTGAACTATTTACAGAATTTACGCCGGATTATATATTGCATTTAGCCTCCTTCAGCAGTGTGGCATATAGCTGGAGGCATCCTGCCGAGAGCTTTTCGAACAATACAAATATATTTTTAAATTTAGCGGCTACGGTCAGTGAGTTTAACAGTAAATGCAGAATCCTGTCTGTCGGGTCATCGGAAGAGTATGGTAATGTTTTTGCATCCGATCTGCCGCTTACAGAGGAGAGTATTCTAAAGCCTGTCAGTCCGTATGCCGTTGCCAGAGTATCCCAGGAAATGTTATCAAAGGTATATGTGGACAGCTATCATTTAAACATTATTCTGACCCGCTCGTTTAATCATATTGGCGTTTGGCAGGATGAACGATTTGTGATTTCAAGTTTTATTAACAGGGCGTTGCAATTGAAAAAGGCGGATTTAAAAGAGGGAACGATTGAAACGGGAGATCTGATGATTGTCAGGGATTTTGTGGATGTGCGGGATGTTGTAAGAGCATACTATCTGCTGCTTATGAAAGGAAAATGCGGTGATGTTTACAATATATGTTCGGGTAAGGGAGTCAAGCTTAAAACAGTAATAGATATCATCGGGGAACTAGTGGGAATCAAAATTCACACAAGGATCAATCCGGAATATATTCGGTTAAATGACAATAAAGAAATGATAGGATCTTTTGATAAAATTAAAAGAGAACTTGGGTGGGAACCACAGATTAGTTTTGAGCAGACGATTAAGGAAATGATAGAGAGCATGACTTTAAGTTAGAGAGGGAAAGAAATGGTGGAGAGTTTTTTGGTTCGCGCTCGTGCAGCTTTTGATCGTCGCATCATAAACAAATTTATTTCTTTCAGAAGAAAAAAATATAATGAAAAGAAGAGAAAGAGGCTTGAGAATCTGACACCGTCTATTCTTTCAAATAATTGCAGCGGAGGAATTATTTATAGTGACTTGGGCTTGAAATTTAATTCGCCTACAGTTAATTTATATTTATCTTTTGACAATTTTATAAGTTTGGTAAGGAATTTGGAATATTATTCGAAGTGCAGTCCGGTACAAGTATATCAGGAGGGTATTGAATTTCCTATTGGAAAATTGCAGCGTGATGATGAAACAGTTATTTTGTATTTTATGCATTATCATTCCTTTGAGGAAGCGAGAGATAAATGGCTTGAGCGGGGAATGCGGATTGATTTCGACAATATTTTCATAATGATAGAGTATCCCGGAAAATTAACATCAGAAATGTATCAGAAATTTTCCGGACTGCCATATAAAAACAAATTAATATTTACGCGCAAAGAGCATGAAGAAAAGGATGTTGTTCCGTTAAACATCTATGACAAAGATTACTTTCACGGAAAGCTTTTTGCATACCCGAGTAGGTTTTCAAAAAAGCGATATCTGGATAGTTTTGATTATGTTTCTTTTTTAAACCAAAACGTAAACAGCAGAAAATAGGAGTTATATGCAGCAATCTTTGTCAGTGATCATACCTAATTATAATAATAGCAGATATTTGCCAAAGTGTCTTGACAGTGTGCTGATGCAGACATATCCGGTCAGGGAGATTATTGTATTTGATGATGCCTCCACAGATTTATCTAAGGAGATCCTTAAGGATTATGAGGAAAGATATCCTGCGATTAAAGTGATCTATTCAAATGCAAATGTCGGTGTTTCTATAGCACGTGATACCGCGATCAGAAAGACGACCGCAGACTATGTGACAATGCTCGATGCGGATGATTTCTACTGGGATCAGGACAAGCTTGCAAGAGAGATGGAGCTTATAAATGGTTCAAAAGGACAGATCTGTGTATTTTCCCAGACAATCAAAGTTGATGAGAAGGGAAATTCCTATCGTGCGGTAACGCACAGGCACATCGGGAGGTTTGTCCGGTGGAAGACAGTCACACGCCTATATGGAATCTATGCTCCGAGAGATTACTGTTTTCCAAGGCAGGTCTACCTGGAACTGGGCGGATATGTGCCGGATATGAATTTGTATGAGGACTGGGAATTAAATCTGAGACTGATGTCTGAATGCCGTTTTATTTATTCCGGCGGTTATGGAACTGCTTACCGGCAAAAAGAGGGCGGACTTTCCGGAGCCGATGCAAAGCGCCATTTAGAGGCAAAAAAATGGGCGTTCTCCAATAATAAAGAACGGATGCAGTATACAGTGTTTGAAAAAGCAGTATTTTATTCCTTGCTTTATTTTAATTATTTTAGAAAAGTGATAAGAGCGGAAAAATAATGAAAAATGTATGCATTGTAATCGTGAATTATAATGGCGCAAGCTATCAAAATGAGGCAGTTGAGAGTCTGTATGCCATGGACGAGCAGGATTTTGATATCTTGATTGTGGATAATTATTCAACAGACGGCTCAGCAGATATGACGCAAAAAAAATGGTCCTCTGTGATTGTTTTAAAACAGGGAGAAAATCTTGGGTTTGCAGGGGGCTGTAATGTCGGAATTGAATACAGTATTTTACAAGGATATCAATATACGCTATTGATCAACAATGATGTGGTTGTAGATCGATGGCTTTTGAGTGAACTGCTGAAATATGCCGATGATGATGTGATTACAGTGCCGAAGATTTATTTTTATGATAAGCCCGACACAATATGGTATGCGGGAGGAGAGATCCGGTGGAACCGCCTTGAGACACATAACAGCGGCTATGCAGAAACTGATCGGGGGCAGTATGAATGTGTAAGGGAAATAGATTTTCTGAACGGCTGCTGTATGCTTGTTAAAAATACGATTTTTAATAGGATCGGAAAATTTGATGAAAAATTCTTTCTGTATTTTGAGGATACCGATTTTGGTTTGCGGGCACAGGAGGCGGGAAAGCGGATATTATATGTTCCTGATGCAAAAATGTGGCATAAGGTGAGCAGCTCCGCGGGGGGCGAGGATTCTAAGACTCAGGTTTATTATATGAACCGAAACCGTCTTTATTTTGCAAAAAAGCATACAGGGAAATTTGGGTTTCGGGCACGCCTTTATGCCGGTCTGAAGGCATTTGTAAAATGGGCTGTGTCCCCTGCTTATAAAAAAAATGACCGTTATATCAGGAAAGCATATATGGATTATCGTAAAGGAAAGATGGGAAAGGGCAGTCTATGAACCAATCAGGACCTCGTTTTGTAACACTGTTTCCGAGATGCAGAAATACAGAACTTTTAAAGGATGTGGGAATGATACCATATTGTTTATATAAAAATTACGGTTATCGAAGCAGTATTGCATGTTATCAAAACGAAGAGGATTATTCTTATTTGAAAAAAGAAGTGAAAGGGCTGACATTGGAGATTATTCCTGTTAACTTTCATTCTGTGCTGTTGGATGGTATTTGGTATTTGATAAGAAATGCAAAAAAAATTGAAATTCTGAATGTCTATCATTTGATTTTAAGTGAAAGCTTTATTTGGATCTGGTTATACAGATTGCTGAATCCAAAGGGCTTTATTTATTTAAAACTCGATTTGGATTTTATTGGGATGCGGGAGCATGAGCAGGATGATGCCGTAAAAAAAATGCTTAAAAAACGTATTTTAAAACGAATCAATTTAATTTCGGCAGAAAGCGAACCTATTTGTGTACGTATGGAAAACCTGTATGGAATACCTGTGAAACATATTCCAAATGGCTTTTACCGGAGCGGCTATGATTACTCCGTTATCAGGAAAGAAAACATTTTTCTGACAGTAGGAAGGCTGGGTACCCGGCAGAAGGCGACAGAAGTATTATTGGAAGCCTTTGCAAGGTCAGCAGATCAGCATAATTGGAGTTTGCGGCTTGTGGGGGGAGTAGAGTCTGATTTTCAAAGTACGGTCGAACAATTTTATAAAAAATTCCCCAAGCTGAAGGATCGGGTTGTTTTTACAGGTATGATGAAAGATAAAGAACAGCTGATGAAGGAATATGCCAGGGCAAAGGTGTTTTTGCTGCCATCGCGATGGGAGGGCTATGCTATTTCTTTGGTGGAAGCTATGAGCGAAGGTTGCTATATTATTGTGAGCGATGTGATTCCGCCAGCAAAGGAATTAACAGAAAACGGAAAATTCGGAGCGGTCATTAAGCCCGATGACACAATCGCTCTTGCTGCGGTGATTGCGGCGACCGCGGAAAACAAGAAAATTGACAACCTTGCGGACTTTATCAGAAGTCGTACCAGAAAAAATAATGACTGGAATAAAATCTGTGAGGAATTATACGCGGAGTTTTCGCTTTATTAAACTTTCCATAGGCTTCTCTATGAAAAATAGGGAAAGCGTGGCAAGCAGGCAGGAAACCAAAAGAAGGGTGACAAGTACGAAAGGGGAGTCCTTCGGAAATTGAAAATGAATAAGCACATTCATTACTGCAAAATGATATAAAAAAATACCGTAAGAAAACTCATGTTTGATTCTGTGCGATCCTAATCGGTAAGCAAGGGCAAATGTAATCAACGGTACCAAAATACCCGTAAACGGGTCACAGTAGAACCATACGGTCAAATAACCTTGAACATTGAAAAGACATCCGGCCAGATAAATGCCTGTAATGAGATACCAATACTTTACAAGAAGAGGTATTACTTTATCCCGAAAGGTGTATAAATAGGTTCCGATCAAGACAATGTAAAAATAAGGAATAAATGTCCGGCCCATTAGACTGGATAAGGCTTCAGGTAATACGAAACGGCTCAGATAGCCGCATAGGATGTTGATCAACATAAAAAAAGCTATCAGCAGCAGATATTTTAGCTGATTCCACTTTTTGATAACGGGATGAATCAACAGAATAACAACATAAAACTGTAAAATTACAAAAATTGACCACAGACTTCCGTTGGTACTTCCGGAAGCATATCCGTTTAAATAATTCGGTGTTATATGGAAAGCAAAAATGGTAGTCAAGCAAAAGATCACACTGTCTTTCAGTGACGGATAAACAGGATAAATAATCAGAATGACAACTGCATTCAGAATGACGCATATCCAATAGGGAGGAAGAATGCGAATGAACCGTTTTTTAAGGTATTCCAGAGGGGTACTGCTATTTTCTAATGAAGCACAGGCCAAAAAGCCTGAAATTGTAAAGAAAATCAGGACACCGGGAAACCAGTTCATGAGAGGCATCGGATTTTGCGGCAAGCCCCTGTAAAAGAGATAGTAATGCCCTAGAAGTACTTGAAGGGCAGCAAAGAGCCGGAGAAAATCTAAGGAATTCCGTTTATATTCGACTGTTGTCATAAAATCCTCCTATTATTTTATAGCTATTATAGATGAAAAAAAGCAAGAAAGCTACCAGTAAATGCAAACAAGGTGTACTTAAATAAATATAAATAGCCAGGAATATTCATAAAAACAAAAAAGAATTGGAGGAGAATATAAGTGAATAATGCAACAAGGAATATTAACTTAGATTTACTGCGAATTATTGCTGCATTTATGGTGATGCTGGTTCATGTTGGACAACTTTATGAGAAACTGAATCAGTTTACATCAATTGGCTCAATGAGTGTCCAGCTGTTTTTCATAATTAGCGGTTATTTGATAATGAAATCTTTAGAGAATACAAATAGTATAAAATATTTTTATCTAAAAAGAGTAATACACATTCTTCCCATTTATTATATCACGCTTATAGTCCTTTATTGTATTGATGCAATATGGGAGTTGAGTATTTATGGGACGCCTGCAGTTCACTTATTTTCAATGAAAGGAGACTGTGGTCTAAGGTTTCTAAGATATTTCGGATTTTTACAACTAATAATTCCTTCGGATAATTGGGATTTATGGAATAATCGTTATGCATTATGGACTTTAAGCTCATTTGCTGTATTTTATTTGATTGCGCCCTTCATTTATCGGATGATCAGGCATTTTTATATATCTATAATTGTATTAATTTATCTGTTGTTTACACGTGATTTAGTAGCGGGGTGGATTATTCAAGCATTATCCCATTATCCGACAGAAGGGCGTGTGGAGTTGTTTGCGTATATGACGCCGGTTAGTGAGTTATATTGTTTCTTTTTTGGGATTACACTTTATTATGCATTTAAAGATCATAAGGAAACAATATATGCACTGATTCTGGCGGGCACACTTATTCTTAATAGATTTGGCTGGTATAGTTATGAAATCGCATTTACAATGATACTGCTGCTGGCTGTAAAACTTCCTCCGATTTCGGAAAAAACTTATGTTGTAAAAATAATTTCGGCATTGGCTCTTAGCAGTTTTACATTATATTTATGTCATCCAATTATTATTAGGGTTGAGATGGCGGTTAAAAATAAATTATTTCCTAATATAAATATATATGTTAACACATTGATATTAATTATACTGATTCTAGTTGCGACGCTTACAATATGGTGTTTCTTTCAGAAACTAGTAGAAAAAAAGCTAGAGAAAAAATTCATAAATAAAATATGAGTACCTAAACCATTATATATTAATAAAATTTACATAAATAGAACAATTAACTATTATATATAATACACTTATGGAATCATGAAAAAGGTGTATATTCTTCGAATGTAATGTAAGATTCAGGTAAAGGCAGAAAAGCGATGGTCTGGAAGGAATGTATACAAAATATGAGTAAGGAAGAGATTGTTAGTATTAGAGAATTTTTGATTGGCTGGATTTTGACTTTTTTATTATGTTGTTTGCAACTGCAGATATTAATAAAAGAAATTATTTCAAAAGATATCTTCGTTTCTTTTTTGGTGTGTGCGTTATTAGCATATCCAGCCTTTATGGCAGCGTTTTCAGATATTGTCTTATCTATGGTGGCAAGTATTATTTATGCATTTCTACCGTATCATATTTTTGTGGATAATGATAATATTCTGGGTTATTCACTTGTTCCTATCGTTTTGATAGGGTTTATAAAAACTGCTGTGAAAAAAGTAGGTATAAAAACGGATGGAATAGTGGTAAAATATTTATTATCCATTGGCGCAATTCAGGCGGCATTGATATTAATAGGAGTTTTTTCACAAGATTATGCAATCATCATAGCACTTCTCTATTTAATGTTATTAATATATTTGCTTGTATATGATAAATGTAATGTGCTAACTACCGGACTTTCCAGTTTTGTTTTGTTTTGCACTATAATAATTACTAATCTCATATCTAATTATTTGATAGAGAAAGAGTATACGTTAGCTGATGATGTAACCTTGGATCAAATTGCATCTAAAGGTATTTATTTATGGAAGATGTTATCGCCTGTATATGGACATCGAATTGAGTTTTTAAATAAAATCACTAGTGATGTCTATATGATAACTGGTAATATAGGGTGGGAAAATGCATTGGGTTTTGCGACGGCAGCAGGCCTTTTAATATCATTGTATATGGTTGTTTCGCTGGACTTGGTACCTTCAAGGGAATTAAGATGCTGTGGAATAATAAATATGTTTTTATTGATTCTTTGCAGCGCGAGTGGTTTTGGTATTTTGTTAAGTGCATTTGGAGTTTCTATAATTAAATATAATAGGGCAATTCCCATAATAGCATTTACCTCTCTTTTGACAGTGTTTTATTTAATTAAGAATTTAAAGCTATTATTAAATAAAAAAAATGATAAAATATATATTTTTTTATTTGATATTGGAATGTTTGGAGTTCTCCTTTTGGCACTATTCGATCAGTTTCCAAATCTATAAAATATGGCTAAAGCAGATGTTATCTTACGGAGAAGAAAAATGATGTTAAAAGTTATGGACAAGGAAAAACGGTGGAATATATATTATATGATTGTGTCCGCGGGTATGCCAATTATAATATTTTCACTGCTTGTACAAATATGGAACCTTGATTTAACTGTCCCATACTTTGGAGGACGAGGAGACGGTATCAGTAATTTATGGATGATACGTAATTTTATTGATGGGAACGGAATTTATACTTATTCCCGACTTAATTCACCATGGGGTGTTGTTAGGGAAGGAATGACAACGGATGGACTACTAAATATTTTGTTAATGTACCTTCTGGCGAGAATTACAAAATCAGTTGGATTAACTTATAATGTTTTTTTTATCGTAAGTTTTTCAATTACCTCTCTATCGGCATATCTTGTAACGAAAAAACTTCTTAACAAAAGAAATATAGCTTTATTGGCGGGATTGTTGTATACATTTCTTCCGTATCATTTTATGAGAGTAATGCATATAAATTTGATGACGTACTATTATATTCCTTTTATTGTATATTTTTTAATAAAATTATGTATGGGACAGCAAATTAACAAAAGATACATATTTATTACATTTTTTATTAATGGTACGGAAAGCTTGTATTATGCAGCATTTACTCTTTTATTATTAGCGTTTGTTTTTGTTATAATGAAAAAAAACAAATATTGTCTGGGAAATTGGCTGTGCTCTATTTTGGCAATATTGTTAGGGGTTCTGTTAGTTTATGCATTACCTAAAGTTGTGGAAATAAGTAACAATCATATATCTAATCAAGAGACTGTTGAAGGCAATACTTCTGAAGAAGGTAATATGGATTTCGAGGAGGTGGGCACAAATAGGACGGTAGCCGAGTTAAATGATTATGGATTAAGGATATGGGCATTATTTTCACCTGTTCTGTATCATAGAATTTCAGAGCTTTCAGAATTCACCTATCAACTATATAATGACATGTCGATAACATATGATGCATATATGATGAGTTTGGGGCTGCTTATAACAGTTGGGCTGCTATATTCAATGTTTTCGTTGGCTTTTAGAAGAGGCCGCAATGAGGCAATGGTATGCGGAAAGTTAATTCTCTTTATGCTTTTATTAGGGATGTCTTACGGTGTATGCATCTTAATAGGCACTTATTTTACTACGGCTATTCGATGCTACAATAGAATCATAGTTTATGTGGCTTTTGCTTCACTGATCTCACTGAGCTGTTTGCTAAGATCTATTTGGGACATTAAATGTATAAATAATAAGAAAAATCAATCAGTCTTTGGGGGCTTGCTCGTATTTTTAATGCTGTTTGGAATATGGGATCAAACGCCTTCATACTTGTCGACCCATGTGGGGATAGAGGAAGCAACCCCGCATAATTTGCTCCAAATTTATGAGGCATACGCAGATCAGTACTATGATGAAGTGAACTTTTGGGCGGACGTAGAAAAGCCTCTTGCTGAAGGTGATGCTGTATACATAATGAGAAAGGAAACTGATGTCTTAGATTTATCTCCGTTTATTTTTACAGAAAAAATAAAAACAAATGCCACTTTTAATGGATATTCGGTATTAATAAACTCACATAATAAGATCGCAAAAGAAACATTTACTTCGAGTAATATCCAATCAATTGTTGTTATAAAATCGGGATATGAAGATGTGGAGTACAAGAAACAAATAGAGATTTTAGAAAATATGGGCTATCAGGCATATTTAAGAAATGCGATGGGTGCAGCTTTTATGATAAGCAATTAAAGTGCCTTTATTTTACTATTATTAAGGAATGGATATATGTGGGGTAATTCTGGTGAGTTTCATGGTGAATTGCAAAAGGGTTCCATATATGATAAAATAACAAAAATATCAGTTCAATGTTAGACGCTGGAAAGAGAGCATACTGTGAAAATAGGATTTATTCTGAAAGATATAGGTTTATCACAAATTGATATGCATCATCCAGAGGAGGGAAATCCGGGTATTGGCGGCTCGGAGTTTCTTTTTTTGCTTTTAATGAAATATTTAGGGGAATATAGAGAAAAATTTGAAATTTACTGTTATCATTTTGAACAAAATTCGCTTATGGAAGGAATCTGCACAAGAAAGGTAAATGATCTCCCGGAGGTGCTTAAGGCGGCGCAGAAGGATCAAATAGATTATTTGGTATATCAGCTCAATTGGGGCACTGAATGGTACTCTATGCTGGAAAAGACGGAAATCAAGGCGGTCGCGTGGGCACATTGTTATGTATCAAAGGAAGAATTGAACGCTATTGCGGACTGTGAGAATGTAAAAAGAGTTGTTTTTGTCGGCAAGGAACAGTATGATACGTATATTGACCACTGGGTTATTGAAAAAGCATCATTTATTTACAATATGGTGCCGATGACAGGGAAAGAAGAACGGAATACGAAATTGGAAAAGACGGTGACCTATGTGGGAAGTCTCACGAAGGGAAAAGGCTTTCATCTTCTTGCAAAAGAATGGAGATATATTCTTGCCCAAGTGCCGGAGGCTGAGTTGTATATTGCCGGAAGCGGCAAACTATATGACAGGAGAAGCAGGCTCGGTAAGTACCAAATTGCGGAGGCATCTTATGAAGCAAGTTTTATGAAGTATTTGACGGATGATAAGGGCGCTGTCTTGGGCAGTGTTCATTTTTTAGGTATAGTAGGCAGCGAAAAGGATGAATTGTATCGAAAAACCTTTGTGGGAATCATTAATCCCTCCGCGAAAACAGAAACTTTTGGAATGTCGGCCGTAGAAATGTCTGCATATGGAATTCCGATTGCTACAAAAGGTAAGTATGGCTTATATGATACGGTTTTGCACAAACAGACCGGACTTCTCAGCCATACAGGAATTGGACTGAGAAGAAATATTATAAGGCTGCTTAAGGATAAATCTTATAATAATCAGCTGGGCAGGCAGGGAAAGGCTTTTGTGAGTGCCGAGTTTACACCGCAGACGATAGTCCCTGAATGGATTGAATTGTTTGAGCAGCTTGCAGAAAACAGACCGGCTGTTTATAAGAAGCCGTCAGCTCATTATGGAAATGATTTTAAGTGGATGCGGATTATTAATCGATGTTTTAAGAAAATTTTAAAATTTCCAAGGTTTCCGGCCGTTTGTGATGTAAAACGAACCTATTGAGCAGAATAGAGGTGTTTATGCAGGAAAATGAAAAGGAATTGATTTCGATCATTGTTCCGGTATATAATACGGAACATTATTTAGACTGCTGTGTGGCATCCCTTTGTGCACAGTCATACGAAAAGATAGAAATCATCTTGATAGATGACGGTTCGACAGATATGTCAGGTCACCTGTGTGATTCGTATGCGGACAAGGATTCCCGCATTAAGGTGATCCATAAAGAAAACGGAGGACTTTCCTCAGCTAGGAATGCTGGAATTGCAGCGGCATCAGGCCGCTATATCGGCTTTGTTGATTCGGATGATTTTGTCCATAGAGATATGTATCGGCATCTGCTTCAGCTACTCAGAAAATATAGGGTGGATATCTCTGTTTGCAGGTTTGCGTATGTATCGGAGGGAGCTGACCGGTTTTTAGAAGCTGTAAGAGGAATTGTTTTAGGTGTTTATACCGGTCAGGAGCCGTTATGGAATCTGCTTTCTGCAGATGAAGGGATCAATTCTGGCATCATATGCGATAAGTTATTTACTGCGGAACTGTTTACGGATATCAGGTTTCCTATAGGAAAATATCACGAGGATGAGTATGTCATTCATGAATTATTTGACAGGGCAGCAGGTGTTGTATACAGCAGCTTTCCGTATTACTATTACCGCAGGCGAGACGGCAGTATCACGAATGCCTACTCCCTGCATAATTTAGATATGCTGCAGGCCTATGAGAACAGAGCTGATTATTATAGACAAAGAAGCTATAAAGATTTGTATCATGCTTCTTTGCTTCGCTATTTACACCTGTTGACCTATCATTATTTTCAACTGGTTAAAAGATATCCGCGGGAAAGTAAAAAGAGGACAGACATTGTTAAAAAAGTAAAGGATATTCTGGAGAGGGAAGAGCTTACGTTGCCCAAAGATAGATGCCGGGAATACAGAATGTTTATTAGATACCCGATCCTATATAAAATTTTGCAAAAATTATGTATCTATAAAACTTTATAGAATGGCGGTCAAGTGATGAGAACAGTAAAAATAGATTTTTCCGGTTTTTGGCCTGGTTTTGATAAAGAAGACAATTTTATTATAAAAATACTGCGGGAGCGGTATTTGGTCGAATTCGCGGACGTCCCCGACTACTTGTTTTATTCAGTATTTTCAAAGGATTTTTTGAAATATGACTGTATCAGAATCTTTTATACAGGGGAGTGTATTACGCCTGATTTCAATTTGTGTGATTATGCAATGGGCTTTGACTGGATTGCCTTCGCAGACCGGTATATCAGAGTACCGCTGTATCTATTATATCCCGAGGCTGCCTGCAAAGAGAATAGAGGAGAGCTTGCAAAAGAATGGTACGATAAGAAATCGGAGTTTTGCAGCTTTGTGTATTCCAATGCCGGGGCAAATCCGATCCGGTCAGAGCTATTTAGGGAGATCAATGCTTATAAGCCCGTGAATTCTGGCGGAAAGTATTTAAATACAGTCGGAGGTCCGGTGGCGGATAAGAGGGCATTTGAGGAAAAGCATCTTTTCTCAATCGCATGTGAAAATAGTTCTTATGCGGGCTATACAACAGAAAAGCTGCTGCAGGCATTCTGCGCTCATGCGGTGCCGATTTATTGGGGAGATCCGTTAGCGGGAAAGGTATTTAATGAAAAGGCATTTGTTAATTGTCACGCTTATGATAAGATGGAGGATATTGCGGAGCGGATTCGTGAGCTTGATCAGGACAGGGAAAAATATGTGGAAATGCTTGCACAACCGGTTTGGCGGACAGGGTTTGCGCCTGAGGAGCAGTTTGAGGCTATAAAAGAATTTCTTCACCGGATTGCAGAACAGCCGCTTGAGACTGCAAAACGAAGGAATGACAGCTTCTGGGGAACAATCTATGAAAAAGAACAAAAAAAGGTACTTACCGGCAGTAGTATGAAACATAAATTGAAAGCATTAATCGGAAGACCGTAATATACAGATGATGAATATCAGAATGGGAGAATGGGATGGATCTATTAAGAAAATTTAATTATATTTTATCTAGAAGGCAAAAAATATATGTGATCTTGCTGTTTTTTATTATTTTATTCGGAACACTTATGGAGCTTGCGGGGGTATCGATTATTCTTCCGTTTGTTCAGGCAATTGTGTCCCCGAACACCATTATGAATAATCGATATATTGTTAAAATATGTGAATTTTTTCAAATTGATGGAGTTAATCATTTATTAATCTTAATTTCAATAGTAATGATTTTAATATATGTTGTTAAAAATATCTATATGTGCCTGATGTATAATACGATGTATCATTTTATTTATAATAATCAGAGGAAGCTTGCAAATCAGATGTTTCGATGTTATATGGAGCAACCCTATATTTTTCATTTATCTAAAAACTCTTCGGAGATGATTCGTAATATTACCAGTGATTCTGCAATGTTTTTTTCCGCTATTTTAGCATATCTGCAATTATTAACAGAGATTAGTGTCTGTCTTGTTTTAGTTACTTTTTTACTTTTGGTTGACAAGAGTATAACAATTGGAATTGCAGGTGTTTTATTGGTTTTTATCGTATTTTATTCACAAATTATTAAGAAGAAAATACAAAGCATGGGAGAAAGCACACGGGAAAGCCAGGTAGGTATGACAAAATGGATCCAGCAGGGCTTTGGCGGAATTAAAGAAGTGAAAATATTAGGCAGAGAGCAGTTTTTTCTAAATAATTATGATGTCACCTATAAGGAATATGCTGATGCGAACCGCAAATTTATGATATATTCCTTTTTGCCAAAGCCGCTTATGGAAACATTTTGCGTTGCGAGTATTATGGCAGTGATTGCCTTAAAACTCTATCGGAATGTAGATTTGACTTATTTTGCACCGACCCTTTCCGTGTTTGCGATCGCTGCGTTCCGTATGCTGCCATCGGCGGGAAAGATTGCCCAGTTTATCAATAATATTGTCTATAACAGGCCCGCAGTGGATGCAGTATACTGCAGCCTCAAGGATATTGAGAAACTGATTCCAAATACAGAAAAAGCGAATTGCGGAAAGGAAGAATTTGATTTTCATGATGCAATCAATATCCGGCATATGGATTTTCATTATCCTAATGTTGAGAAAAATGTATTAAATGATGTAAATTTAAAAATACAGAAAAATTTATCGGTGGCATTTGTGGGACCGTCTGGAGCGGGGAAGACGACGCTGGCAGATATTATTTTAGGGGTACTGCAGCCACAGGGCGGAGTTGCTTCTGCAGACGATATTAACATACATGAGAATTTACGCGGGTGGAATAAGCATTTGGGCTATATTCCTCAATCCATTTTTCTGACAGATGATACAATTCGCAATAACATTGCTTTTGGAATAGAACGGGATCGAATTGATGAAGAACAAGTTTGGAAGGCCCTAGAGGGTGCGCAGCTAAAGACATTTATTGAGAGTCTGGACAAGGGGTTGGATACGGCCGTGGGAGAGCGCGGAGTCAGACTGTCGGGAGGTCAGCGGCAGCGTATTGGGATTGCGAGGGCATTGTACAGAGATCCGGATGTTCTCGTATTGGACGAGGCCACTTCGGCACTGGATACTGAGACAGAGACGGCCGTTATGGAGGCGATTGAAAATTTATCGGGCAAGAAGACTATCATTATCATTGCGCACAGGCTGACAACGATCCGCAATTGTGATATGGTATATGAGATAAATAACGGAGTGGTAAATCTGCAGCCCAAAAAGGGTGAATAGAAAGAGCAATTATGAAAGATCAGTTAAGACAATATTTAAAACGGCATCCGAGACTTAAGTATTTTCAAAAATGTATCAGCGGGTACCGTAACGCAGATTTTATGCGTTTTATATGCGGTGAGGGCAGCAATGTCATGCGCATCGAATCTTTTGGTGAAGAACATACGGATGAGGTCATCTATCGAATAGAAATTAACACAGCTACTGACGGTTTTTTTGCGCTTTTCCGTGCAACTCTGAATTATTTGTATTTTGCAGACCTGATGAAGCTGAAACCAGCGGTAATTTGGGGTAAGGATGTACCCTATGCGGAAAAGGAAAGAATAAACGGTACAGACAATCCGTTCGCCTATTACTTTGTTCCGATATCCGGATTACACGCAGAGGATATCGCAAAAAGCCGATATGTAATCCAAAGCATGTGGAGTCATCAAAGCTTTGCGGAAGGCTTAAAGCAGCGGGCAATGGGTTATGACCATTCGGAGGCCTATCTACTGGAAATGGGAAGAATAGTAGGGAAATATATTGTATTTAACGAAGAGGTACAGGGGTTTCTTGAGGATGATTGTAATGCGTTTTCCGCTGGAAAGCGAACGATAGGAATTCATGTGCGCGGAACAGACTACAAGATTACTTATAAAAATCATCCAGTGGCTGTCTCCGTGGAGGATTATTTTAACAGACTGGATTCCTTGTTTAAGACGGAAGCCTTTGATCAGATTTTTCTCGCTACAGATGACACCGGAATTCTGAACAGCTTTAAGGCAAGGTATCAAACAAAAGTTAGGTACTTTTCCGACACGGAGCGCGCGGATGGTATGACGTCAGTCGCATTCAGTTATTCAGAAAGAAAAAACCACCGTTATTTGCTTGGCTATGAGGTGCTGCGGGATGCCTATGCATTGTCATTATGCGACGGATTTATTGGGAATCTGTCTCAGGTTAGCCTTTGTACGCGAATATTAAAGTATAGCCGCAATGAGCGGTTTGATTATATAGAAATTATAGATCATGGCATTCATCAGCAGGGAAAGAAATTTGTTCCGCCTGAAAAAATATAACTCAAATCAAATTTAAGTTATTTCTATAATGGGAGAAGAGTACGATGGGCTTTGCGGAAAAGGTAACAGGTACACTCAAGGCAAAAAAGTATAAGAGGGAGCTGACACATACGCTGAACGTCAGGTTCGGGCCGCATGCGGGAACCGATAGAATTACCGTGTACGAGGGGGATAATTATATTGGCGGCAACAATTATATACAAAACTGCCGGATCGGAAGAGGAAGCTATATCGGAAGGGATACCACAATTCAAAGCTCTATGATAGGTCGATACAGCAGTATCGGAGCGGAGGTACAGCTGTTAAGCGGCAGGCATCCGAGCAGAGATTTTGTATCGACACATCCAGCCTTCTATTCTGTTTGCCCGGTTACGGGAAGGACTTATGTAAAGCAACAGAAGTATCAAGAGAGAGCAGATGTTGACACATTTGGTCACCAGCTTGAAATAGGAAATGATGTGTGGATCGGACAGGGAGCCGCTTTGATGGAGGGAATTAGAATCGGTGACGGAGCAATTATTGGTGCGGGAGCGGTTGTCACTAAGGATGTTGAGCCGTACAGCGTGGTTGCCGGAGTGCCGGCAAAGGAAATCAGGAAGCGTTTTTCCGAAGAGGAAATCGAATGGCTTCTTTTACTTGCGTGGTGGAATCGGGATGAAGAATGGATACGAGCAAATGCGGAATACTTCGAAAATATTTCCCTGCTAAAAAGCAAGCAGCAGAAATCGAACGATTAAAATGGAGATGCTATGGAAAACTATACATTGTCGGTTATTATACCCAATTACAATAATGAAAAGTATATCAGGCAGTGTGTCGAGAGTATAGCCGGACAAACCTATCCCGTGCTGGAAATCGTGATTGTGGATGACTGTTCGACAGACGGGTCTGAAAAAGTTATTCAGGAGCTTCAGTTGGTATTTCAATGCGTGAAGCCGCATTTTTTAAAGACAAATGCTGGGGTATCACATGCAAGAAATATGGGGATATCTTTGGCTGAGGGTGAGTATGTATCATTTTTGGATGCGGATGATCTGTTAGGAGATCCGCATAAGCTTGAAAATGAAATGCGGCTGATTCGAAAATACAGGGAAAAGGGAGCGGATGTTGCTGCTTATTCGAAGGTTCTGTATATTGATGAGGAAGGAAGGAATCTTCCCTCAAATGAGCCGCGGCTTGCTTACAGCGGAAATATTTACAGGCAGCTGCTATGTACTTATAATACAACTATTATACCAAGAGATTTCTGCATAAAAAAGGATATTGTGAAGGCACTCGGCGGCTACAGGGAAGATATGAACCTTTTTGAAGACTACGAGCTGACACTGCGGATTGCAAGAAACTATGATTTTTATGATACGAATGAAGCGGGGACGGCATATCGCATTAAATCTTCCGGATTATCTTCAAGGACACAAAAGGAATGTGATCAGGTTTTTATGAGGATTTTTTATGAAAACTTAAAAGGTGTTCCTCTGACTGAGAGGATCGCCTCCCTGAAAGAAAAATTATCTTCTTATTGCGTACGCAGAGTCAGACCACGGATTTTCCGATATTTAAGGGTACTGAAAAAAATGCTTAAGAAGACGGCGGTCTATCGGCTAAAAGAGCAATGCAGACAAAAAAGATCAGTGATACTGTTTCGGTTGCTTCTTAGAAATCTTTTCAGGGAGGGGAAACAGACAATCGGCAGAAGAGTGACCTCAATGAAATGCTACAGGGAATATCACAGGGTGGACTATCAGATTGTGGAAGCTGCATGTGAACGCCCTGTTTATTTGGCTCCCTGTTTTGAAAAGAAAGAGGGAGAGGTTTATTGTTTTCAATCTCCGGAAATTTATGTGGCAACACTAAAAAATATAAGTGTCATCGGCGGATGCGGTGCATTATTTACGAAGGATTGCTGTATTCTTGATATTTTGGCAGAGGATATGGAAGGCCGTGCGGATTATGTGACCGCACCGACCTGCTTTTATTATCGCAATAAGCTCTTCGTAAAATATGCTCAAAAAAATATTGTAATACAAAAGGGAATTTTTTTATGCGGAGTAGCACCTTTTAATTATTATCATTTTGTTGTGGAAATGATGTCGCGCCTGGCTTACACAGAGAAGTTGATTGCAGATAAAAAGATCCCTCTTTTAATAGATGAAGCGGCTTTTCAGTACCCGCAGATGAGTGAACTTCTGGAGCGGTTAAATACTTTTCACAGGCCGGTTGTTAAAATAAAAAGCACGGCGCTCTATCGCGTAAAGGAGCTTATTTATCCTTCTATGAATACTTGGTTTCCGGTGAATGTGCAGATCGGACTCAAAAATATTCCAGCGGATTTTATGATTGCAAAAACAGCACTGACAAATTTGCGCGATACGCTTCTGCAGAGTGCGGGTGCCACTTCCGATGAGCGGAAAATATATATTTCACGTAAAAAAAGGGACCTTAGCCGTTTGTTAAATGAAGAAGCTATTGAAAAGCTTTTTATAAAATATGGATTTGAGATTATTTATCCGGAGGAGTTGAGTCTTTCCGAACAGATCCGGGCTTTTGCCGGAGCAAGTGCTGTAGCCGGCGTTTCGGGGGCCGCTTTTACAAATATTATTTTTTGCAGACCTCAAACAGAGGTTATTTGTATCATCCCGATGGAATATGAATTTTATTTATATTCCACAATGGCCTATTTACTTGAGGAACGATTTGTTTTTTTGGATGCGGGCATAGCAAACAGGGGTGAAAACCCTGCGCTTAGCCAATATGAGCTAGACGAAGCGTATTGTGAGAGAATGTTAGGTGAAAATAATATAGAACTATTGAATGAACTGCCGGATGCTAAGGAGGAATGCCATCATGATTTTACGTGAATTGCAGCTTTCAGATGCGAATGAAATGGTTAAATGGATGCATGATTCGAGTGTTGTAAGTGTTCTCCCGACTAGATTTGAGGATATGACGGTTGAAGACTGCAAGAATTTTATTCTGTCCTCAAAAGACGATGAAAAAAATATGCATAAAGCAATTTGCGATGGTGATGGAAACTATATCGGAACGGTCAGCCTTAAGGATATCGATTATAATAACGCAACAGGCGAGCTTGCAATTGTGCTGACTGCAAAGGCAATTGGAAAAGGCTACGCATGTAACGCTTTAAAAAAAATTTTAAGTATTGCATTTTGTGAACTTGGCTTAAACAGGGTATATCTTTGTGTGTTTGAAGATAATATCAGAGCAATTAAATTTTATGAAAAAATGAACTTGAAATATGAGGGAACATTTAGGGAACACAGGTTATCAAAGGATGGTTTGAGACATAATTTATGTTGGTATAGTATTTTAAGAACGGAATTTGAATGCGGTAAATAAACTTGTTTGATGTGTTTGACGAGCGGATATTTTATATGAGAAATGTGAGGAACGAAAAATGCAGATAAAGAAGTATTCTTTTCCCCAACACGGAGACTTTAGGGGGAATCTGGTGGCAATTGAAGAGATAAAGGATATTCCATTTGAAATTAAACGCGTATATTACATGTATGATACATTAAATCATGTTATTAGAGGAAAGCATGCACATAAGGAATTAGAACAGATATTAATTTGTATCCATGGTAGTTGTAAAATCCTGCTGGATGATGGAACAGAAAAAGAGGAGGTTGTTTTGGACAAGCCATTTGAAGGACTTTACCTTTCTGGGAATATATGGAGAGAAATGTATGGGTTTTCCGAGGGGGCCGTATTAATGGTTTTGGCCTCCGCGTTATATAATGAAAATGACTATATCAGGGATTATGAGGAGTTTAAAAACACAAAATTAGGGAGACTCACATGACAAATATAATTAAGAGAGAAAGGTTGGTCACACTTGATATTATAAGAATATTGTTGGCTTTTTGTGTGTTTTTATTTCATTCCAATATACATATGGGCATCACATATGGAGTATTAACGCCATTCATATCACAGTGTGCAATATTTATGGTTGCATTTTTTATTTTATCAGGTTTTGCGATTTATTACAATTATTATGACATCAATTTAAACAATATAAAAAATATGGTTCCCTTTTATGTTAGAAGGTTAGTGGGAATATACCCACTATATATTTTTATTTATCTTCTTTTTTTAATCTTTAAAAACACGCTGTCTATTAAGCGAAATATATTAATAGCACCGGTTGAACTATTGCTGATGCAATCCTACTTTGATGGTTCCTTTCCAATCTTACATAATGGAGGAACATGGTTTATTTCTTGCCTATTTTTTTGTTATTTTATGTTTCCTTTTTTAAAAAATATATTAGTGCAAATAAAAAAAAAATACTATTATTGATTATTTTGATTTTTATATGTGGCCTTTCTCCAATAGTTGTTCATAAATTTCAGTTTAGTATAATTTATGCAAATCCTTTTTTTCGGTTATTAGAGTTTTGCTCTGGTATGATATTGGCAGATTTATTTATAAAAATGAAAAAAAGACCAAGCAGATTATTAGTAATTTTTTTATTATTAGAATTTTGCGGTTTTATAATCGCTATAACATATTTACATTATTTCAAATTAGGAGATTATAAAATATATGTTTTTATTGCAATGCCAGTATTTTTAATTATTATTTATCAGCTTGCTCGGCTAAATAGTAGTAAATTCGCACAGCAAATTTTAACAAATTCCTTAATACAGTATTTAAGTAAGATTTCTTATGCATTTTTTTTGGGACAATTCTTTACATGGGATTTAACAAACTTTTTGCAATCAAATACATCTTGGTTTGAAAATGCTACAAATATTAAGTTGATACTCGTCTCATTAACAATATGTATGATTATTACGATATTAATGCATGAATTAATAGAAAAACCAGTATTAAAAATACTAAAAACAATTAGCTAAAATAAATTCGGCAATTACAATGAATTGGAAATTATTCAGCGCAAACAAGTGATTTTGTTTTAAGCAGACATTATCTACGAAGTTCCATTTTTGTATCTAAATGGAATATGATAATATTAGCAAGGTGGAAGAAGATTGCTTATTTACATCTATTAGCTTATAATAGTGAGTGCCTAGATGTAAAGTATTTGGGAAATATTATGTTTGGGAAAGTATTAATGTAGATGAAGAAAATATAAATTGATGTGTTTGAAAGTAACTGATAGATATCTTTCTGTTTTTTTGAAAAAGCTCCGAATGACTTTTGGATTGAAATATTAATAAATGATCTTATGGTTTGTTGAAAGGAAAAAATATAGTGAAAACGGTTGAAATAGTAATACCATGTTTTAATGAAGCGGAATGTATTCCATTAATAAGCCGAGAACTTTATCTGATATTCCAGAAAATAGAAGCGTATCAGTGTAAACTATTATTTGTTGATGATGGAAGTAAAGATCTGACGCTTGCAAGTATAAAAAAAGTACGGGACGAATATGAAGGAATACTTGCGATAAATTATATTTCATTTGCAAGAAACTTTGGAAAGGAATCTGCTATTTATGCTGGATTGGCAGAAAGCAGAGGTGATTACATCATTTTAATGGATGCTGATCTGCAGCATCCCCCTAAGTTGATACCGGCTATGATAAAGGGGATTGAGGAGGGGTATGATTGCTGCGCAGCAAGGCGAATTAATAGAAAAGGTGAAAGCGTAATTAGGAGTTTTTTTTCTAATATATTTTACAGCTTGATAAGTAAAGTGACAAGTATGTCACTGCAGAGGGGAGAAACTGACTATCGAATCATGACCAGACAAGCTGTAGATGCAATTGTTTCTATGCAAGAAAGAGAACGCTTTATTAAGGGGATCTACTCGTGGATTGGTTTTTCTACAAAATGGATTGAATATGAGAATGTTGAACGTGCAGCTGGCAGGACAAAATGGTCCTTTGGAGGACTGATCAGTTACGCAAATAGCGGGTTTATTGCTTTTGCAACGACACCTCTTAGGGGTGCCTCCTATTTGGGGATGCTAATTGTAATTGCTTCTTTCATTTATGGATTAGTTGTTTTATATAGTGCAGTTGTAAATCCGTCTGAAAGAACAGGGTATTCCTCCTTGCTTTTAGCTATTCTCTTTTTGGGAGGGATCATTATTATGATACTTGGAATTATTGGAGAATATCTTGCAAGGATTTATCTAGAGGTGAAGAGAAGACCAATCTATATTGTAAAGGAGAAGCATCTTGAAGAACCAGATAGATAAAAGAAAAATTATCTTTTTTGTTGGAACTGAAGCCGAGTTAATAAAATTATTTCCTATAATGCTTGAATTGAAAAAAAATGGTATTGAATTTTGCATTATTGCGTCGGGACAAAATGATATTACAAAAAGCTCCCTTATGAAAGTTATAGGAGAAGAGTATTTGGAATTGGAACTTAGCCAGGAAGGCCAGATAAAGAAAACAGCACTGGGTTTATTAAGTTGGTGGTTTCAAACATATAGAATTGCAGGGAGAATAATAAAGACTAAACTTGGAGAACTTGAAAATTCAATTATTTGTGTTCATGGTGATACGGTTTCTACTGTAATGGGGGCAGCTATAGGTAAAAAGCTTCATTTGAAAGTTATGCATATTGAAGCAGGTTTGCGTTCTCATGACTTTTTAAATCCTTTTCCAGAAGAAATTGACCGCATGATTACTAGCAAGTTTGCAAATTACCATTTTGCTCCGGGAAAAACCGCTGCCGAAAATTTATCTCGCGTAAAAGGAAAAGTGATAGATACAGAATGCAATACTATTTATGACAGTCTACAATATTCATACAAGATCCCTTACAGTGAAGAGAATATAAAATTAGAAAATATAACAGCGTCCTATTGTGTATTTGTATTGCACAGACAGGAAAATCTGGGAAATAGGGAACTGGTCGAAAACATTATTCAGGAATTACTTGAAACAAGCAAATCTATAAAATGTATTTTTCTCTTACATAAGATCACAGAAGTTTATTTGCAGAAATACGGATTATTAGATAAACTGAAAAATAGACCTAATATCATGCTGGTGCCAAGAATGCAATATTTTGATTTTATGAAGATATTAAACGGAGCTGAGTTTGTTATAACTGATGGAGGAAGTAATCAAGAGGAACTATTTTATATGGGTAAGCCTTGTTTGATTATGAGAAAAACAACCGAACGTAATGATGGTATTGGAGAAAATGCATTGCTCCAAGGGAAAGATAATGTTCTAATACACAATTTTGTTGAAACTTATATAAAATATAGACAAAATGCAAAATGCTTTAAAGATAGCCCTTCTGAAATAATAGCAAAAAAAATTATAGAAATTTATAAACAGTAATATTGTTTCATTAAGAGGTAAAATAGATTGTCAAAAATAGTGTTTAGATTTGATATTGATACGCATAAATGTATTCGTAATGGAGTTCCTAATTTACTAAATATTTCGAAAAAATATAATGTTGATTTTACATTTTTTCTTAATACTGGTCGTGCTATTGATATATGCGATTCTCTAAAACAAAATAAAAGTAAAAAAGATGCGGAAGATTGTATGTTATCAGCAAAAGAAAAATTTGGATTACTCGATTATATTGAATGTGCAATATTTAATCCAGATATATTGAATTACAAGGAAAGTGTAAAAAGACTTTTAGAGAGCTCTTGTGAAGTTGGTCTTCATGGAGGAAGTAATCATGCCTTATGGCATAGAAATGCAAAAAAATGGAGCAAAGAGAAGCTCGCTAAGGAAATTTTGCAGGCAATTAGTAAAATAAAAAAAATTGACTCATCATATAATCTTTCTGGATTTGCATCTCCGGGATGGAATAGGCCATCACTTTTGCCTGATTTATTACAAGAATATAATTTTTTATATTATGGAGATTGGTATTCTTATGGGGAGAAAAACATAATCAATAAAGACACGAATCCGACTTTGGTAGGAGTGAATTTACTTAGTAAAAATGGTGGAATTGCTTATTTTGAGAATTGTATAGCATTGGGAATGAATTCAGAAGAAATTTTATTAGATTTTATTAAATTTGTAGAGACACATCCTATCACGATAATTTATGATCATCCTTATTTTGCAGGGTGCAGTTTAGAAATACAAAAAATTATTGAAGAATGTATTGTTTATTCGAAAAAGCATAATCATGAGATTCTTACGATTGGCAAACTATTGGAGAAATATATATGAAAAGAGTTATACTAATTTTTAGAGAGGGATTCGACTCGCGATATATTCTGTCATGCTTAAAAAGTTTTCACACGGGCAATAATATTCAAATAATATTGGAAAGTGGAACAATTGCCAGAAAGAAAAAGCTAACACGTTTGATAAAAAAATATAAATGGACAAAACTCTTTAGCTTTATAATTGATATGGGAGCGCTCTTTTTTTATGATAAAATAATGTGTTATAAAATGAAAAAGCTACTCGGTAAGCAATGCAATGAGAACTTTGATTTTTTTCATATTGAGGATGTTAATGAAGATAGATGTATACAATATATTAATGAATTTGAACCGGATCTGATTTTAATTTATGGAACAGGAATCGTTTCGGAAAAAACTCTACAGCAGATCCAGTGTGATTTTTTTAATATTCATAGTAGTGTTCTTCCGTATTATAGAAATGTCCACTCGGATTTCTGGGCATATTTGAATGATGAGTATGATAAAATAGGAATTACTATTTTTAAATTAAATGAAGGAATTGATACAGGAAAGATAGCTAAGCAGAAGGTTTGCGATATTCCTTTTCATTCAAAATTAGAAGAATATAAGGTTCGCAACCTAAAGATTATTGTTGAGCTTATACCTGTTTTTATAGAAACCTATTTTATGGGTAAGTTAGATTTTCTTGAACAGGATGAAAAAGCTGCTTTTGCAACACAAACCCCAACAGCGAACGATATACTAAAATTATTTAAAAAGATAAGAGGAAAATGAATATTGGAAAATATTATTGTTACAATAATAATAGCAACATATAATTCTGAAAAAAAATTGCCTGAGGTTTTAAAAGCTTTAAGGAAACAGACAATTTCCAGTGAAACTATGGAGATCATCGTTGTTGACGGAGGATCTTCGGATAGCACAGTTGAAATAGCAAAGAAATTTAGATGCAGTATAATTAATAATCCAAAGACAGAACCTGTATATGCAAAATTATTAGGACTTCAAAATGCAAAGGGAAAATACGCAGTTGTTGTTGATCATGATGAAGTATTTGAGAATAATGATAGCCTAAAAAATAGAATAGATGCATTACAAGAAAATCCAGAGTGTAAAGTGGCTTTTTGCAGTGGGTATAAATGTCCGCCCAATTATACATCTTTGAATCAATATGTATCTGAATTTGGTGACCCATTTTCCCTATATATATATAATTTCTCCAAATATGATACATATTTAGAAAAGGTTTTAAAAAAGAATTACACGATTGTAGCTGAAACGGAGAATTATTTTTGTTTATCTTTTGAAAAAATGAAAAAGTACCCTTTATTCGAATTATGCTGTGTTGGTACCATAATTGACTTGGAATATTTTAAAGAGAAAACAAATATAATAATTAATAGCACAGAAATGGTTCATTTATTCTATATAATGATTGAAAAGGGAGTTAATCATGTTATTTTTTCTAAAAATGATCCATTATTGCATTATAGTGTCGATTCGTTAAAATCCTATTTTCCAAAATTGAAATGGCGCATATGTAATAATATTCATTATGCTGAAAAGGGTGAAAAGGGGTTTAGCGGCAGACTTAATTATCAAAAAAAAATGAAGTATAAAAAATTTTTATTTATTCCCTATACTCTCATTTTGCCCATTTGTATAATGCATAGTTTTTATTTAGCGTTTACGAGAAAAAATTTAATATATTTAATTCATCCAATATTATGTTTATATGTTGTATATCAAATTTTTATACAATTTTTTTTGAAAATATTGAATATAACACCTGAATTTAGAAGTTATGACGGCAAAAAAATAATTAAAAGGTAAATAAAGGATGAAAAGATTAGTATATATTGATATTGCAAAGGTTATAGCCATTATGCTTGTTATTTTGGGACATGTTTATAGTTGCTCCTCAAATCCTAATTCTGCAGTATTGAATGTGATTGGCTCAATACATAATCCTTTATTTTATCTGAGCGCCGGTGTTTTACTGAGACAAAATTTTAATAGTTTATCATACAATGATAAGAGAAGTTTTTTAGTACTAAAGGCTAAAAGATTATTGTTTCCATTTTGTGTATGGACATTTATTTATACTTTAATGCAAATGGTTTTATTTCGTTCAAATGTTAAGGAAAGTCTATTTGATGTTGTTAATAAATTATGGTTTCTACCGGTGCTATTTATAGCTACAGTTTTTGTATATATTATTTATAATTATAAATTACCAATTCAAATAATTCTGGTAATTGGATCTGTTCTGTTAATCAGCAGTTGTTATATTTCAACTATGATAGCTAAGATAATTACTTATATGATGATTGTATATCTTGGTTTCCATTTAAAAAACATGAAAAGATGGATTGGAATAGTGTCGTTGATTTTGTGGATAGGTATTATAGTGATCTTTTTCTGTAGTGGTAAAATAGTTTTAGAAGATAATTTTGAAATCGGAACAAAGTTGTTGATTATTATGTTTGCTGCTATTTGGGGAAGTTTGGGGCTTATGCATGTGATAATTGTTCTTTCTTATAAGAAGGTTTTATTTAGAAATGCATGGGCTACAATAAGCGGAGCAACTTTATATTTTTATATATTGCATTATATTGTGATTTATTACTTGGAATATACAAATCTTCAAATATGGAAATTCAACTGGTTAGCAGTAATATTAGCTGTTGTTATTCCTTTTATGCTGTACAAAATAATATATGGTACTATATTAGACAAATTATTGTTTAGACCGGATCTGCAAATAAAAAGAAAAATATTTAATTTATGTAATAAAGATAAGCAGTAAAATAGAGGGATAAAAAAATGTCACAAAAAAGTAAGGATTTTGAAAAAGGAAGTTTGGTATTATTTGTTTTTATAATGGCTTGTAATATAATTAATTATTTTTTTCAGATTGTAACAGGCAGACTGCTTGATGATGTAATATTATATGGAACAATGAATGCAATGCTATCAGTTCTTAATCTGGTTTCATTGCCGGTTGCTGTAATTACCCTTGTGGTTTCCAAGTATGCAGCTGAATTGAATGTTACAGATGATAAGGGAGAAATAAAATTTTTTATTAAGAAGGCAATTCAATATATTTTGGTAATTGTTTTAGTTGTAATCATTTTTGGTATTATCCTCTCCGCACCTATTGCGGAATACATGCATATTGAACAAGTAAGTTTGTTGATAGTCATCATTGCTGGTGCGGCCATAAGCTATTTAATTCAAATAGCAACCGGTTTCTTTCAAGGAACAAAAAAATTTATTTCATATGGAATTTATAATTTAGTGGCGCCGGTTATAAAAACACTCTTATGTATTTTATTTGCATTTTTGGGTTATAAATTATTTGGAATAGTAATAGCTATTTTTTTATCCAATTTTTTTGCGGCAGTGTTGGGAATTTTATGGATTAATAAAAATTTAACAGGTGAATATGAAAAGAAAATCTCAATTCAAAAAAAGGAAATTTTGAGTTTTTCTTATTCTGCAATCCTGTTGAATGTTGGGATTACATTACTGAATAATGTTGATATGCTTTTAATTAAACACTATTTTGCAGATGATGCGGGGTATTATAGTGCCGCGTCCGTCTTAGGGAAACTCATATTGTATTTTACAAATGTAATTGTTGTAGTTCTTTTTCCGTTTGTAGTTGAAGAAAGTCATGATAAAAAGAAGACTTTTGTATTATTGCAGAAATCTTTACTTTATGGAATTATTCTTGCGTTCTTGTCTTCATTTTTATTAAATTTAGGATCTGGGTTTGCTATTAAAAAAATGTTTGGTGATACTTATCTCGGTGCTGTTGAGTTTATTCTTCCGATTTCAATTTTTGTAACAGCATTGAGTATATTAACTATAATTGCAAATCATGATCTGGCTCGCGAAAAGGGCAATTTTGTAATAATATCTATGATTTTAGCTACATTATTGGATATTGTTTTAATTAAAATATTTCATGAAAATATTTTAATTGATGTTTGGATTCTTACAGGTGTAATGATCATAGTAACATTAATTAATTTAATAAGGGTGTTAGCGGGGTATAAAGTTGATTATGAATGATTATGCGGTGGTTATAATGGGATGTAATGAATATGTTGATATTGCCTATTTTAATGCCTATTTTTTGGATAAATACTGGAAAAACTCAAGTGACATTATTTATGTTACAGAAACGATACTTCCGCACAACCCAATATATAATAAAGAAATTGCAACTGAGGAGCGTATGCTTTGGAGTTTGAGATTATTATATGCATTAGAAAATATAAAAAAAGAATATGTTATTCTTTTTTGTGATGATTTTTTTATTGATTCTTTTGTAGACAATGAGGAAATAGAAAAATTGATAGCGGTATGCAGAAATAATAAGCTGGGGTGCTTAAAACTAATTCCGAGTGCTGATGCATATGAAATAGTTGATGAGAAATATGGAAATTGCAGTCTGGGCACATATCGACTTTCTACAATGCCTGCGATTTGGAACGTGAATTATTTGAATAAAATTGCAAAATTAGGAGTTAATGCGTGGGACTTTGAAATTTCAGGTTCTCAGTATAGTTTAGAATTGCCGGATAAAGTATGGTGTACCAGAAAAGAGATAATTTCCTTTGTTCATGCTGTCAATAAAGGAAAGTGGGAGTTGGAAGCGATACGTTTATTCAAAAATGAAAATATACCATTTGATAAATTTAGTAATAGAAAGCAGATTTCAATAGTTAAGCATTGCTATCGTCAAATGGGAGGCTATATTATTAGAAATTTTCCTGAATTATACAAAATAGTAAGAAAAATTATGGGAAAGGAATAAAAATGGATACAGCGATTATCACGGGGGCAAATGGTTTAATTGGAAAAAATCTTGTTGAAAAATTATCAAATAAGGGATATCACGTTTATGCTATCGTGAGAAATCAAAATGAAAATATATCGATTTTACAGCAGTTATCTAATGTGGAAATAATTTATTGTGATTTGGAAGAAATAAGTAATCTTGAATATTTAATTGAAAATAGAGTATTTAATTTTTTTTTTCATTTGGCATGGGAGGGATCTTCGGGAAAAGACAGAGAAGATCATGAGATTCAACTAAAAAATGTTAGTGCTTTTTGCAATGCGGCAAAAGTGTCAGCAATACTCGGATGTAAGAAATTTTTGGGAATAGGAAGTGTTGTTGAGCTTTCTGTACATGATGCTATGATAAATGAATACTTCAGGCCGGAACTTACAGCACAGTATGCTTTTGCAAAAATAGCATCAAATTATATGAGCAGGTGTATTTGCACCGATCTGAATATTTCCTTTAATTGGGCATATATATCGAATTTGTATGGAGTAGGGGATAAGACGAATAATATTATAAGTTATGTTATAAGACATTATTTAAAAAACGAATCCCCTGGTTTGACGGAAGGAAATCAGCTGGCAGACTTTATAGAGGTATCTGATGTGGCAAGTGCATTAATTGCAATCGCAGAAAAGGGGAATGCGGGTGCTGCTTATTATGTTGGAGGAAGCAATATAAAGCCTTTGAAAGATTTTATCTTACAGATAAGAAATAAGATAAATCCAAACCTTGATAGCGGTTTGGGGCGAAAGTCTTTCAATGGTCAAAGTATCAATTATAGTAATATTAATATTGACAGATTAGAAAAGGATACTGGTTTTAAGCCTGAAATTTCATTTGATGATGGAATAACAAAGATGATAAATTGGATTAAAAATAAAAGGGATGTGATACTATGAAGGTAGTAATATTGGCAGGCGGTTTAGGTACCCGAATAAGTGAAGAAAGTTATTTGCTTCCAAAGCCGATGATAGAAATTGGAGGAAAACCGATAATATGGCATATTATGAAATATTATTCAAGCTTTGGATATAATGATTTTGTTATTTGTTGTGGTTATAAGCAGCACATAATTAAAGAATGGTTTGCAGATTATTATTTGCACAATAGTGATATTACACTTGATTTTTCGGATAATAACCGTATGATTATACATAATAATTTTGCGGAGCCATGGAAAGTAACACTGGTTGATACCGGCTTGAACACAATGACGGGAGGAAGAATAAAAAGAGTCAGACAATATATTGGAAATGAAAAATTTATGCTGACATATGGAGATGGAGTTTCAAATGTCAATATTGAAGATCTTGTAAAACATCATGAAAGCTATGGAAAAATTGCTACGGTTACAGTCTATAATGCAGGCCAGCGCTATGGAATTGTTGAGATGGATGAAGACGGTATAATAAGAAGATTCCGTGAAAAAAATGATATTGATGGAGATTTGGTTAATATAGGATACATGGTATTAGAGCCGAATATATTTGATTATATTTCTGATGATAGTACGGTATTTGAGAAAGGGCCTCTTGAGAAGGTTGCGGAAGAAGGGCAGCTTAAAGCTTTTTTGCATAATGGATTTTGGCAGTGTATGGATACGCAAAGAGAAAAACAAAAACTTGAAAAGATGATAGATGAAAATAAGGCCCCATGGATGGTATGGAGAAGGTAGAATTAGAAATTGTTTGTTTTCATAATATTACTTATTTTCTCTTGTTTATGAACAGTATGTTCCGGTAATCAATCTGGAATAATTATTTTATTTCTTTTGGGTGGAATCTTATTGAAATGCGGAGGCAATGCAGTGAATTACGACTACATGAATAATTTTTATAGCAGAAAAAAAGTACTCGTTACTGGGCATACCGGCTTTAAGGGTACGTGGCTTTGCCAGATATTAAAGGAATTTGGGGCAGATGTGATCGGATATGCCCTAAAGCCGCCGACGGAGCCAAGTCTGTTTGTGCTAACTGCTATGGATCGGGATATGAGCGCCCATAATGGAGATATCCGTGACAGGGAATCCCTGAGGCGGATTTTTGAGAAGGAACAGCCGGAAATTGTCATTCATATGGCGGCACAGCCGCTTGTGCGGGAATCGTATGCTAATCCGGCGGATACGTATGAAACGAATGTAATGGGTACGGTGAATCTGTTGGATTGTATAAGGTTGACTCCGACGGTCAAATCGGTTGTAAATGTAACAACGGATAAAGTTTATCGGAACAATGAGTGGAAAAGGGGATATGTGGAGACGGATGTGTTGGATGGTTATGACCCTTATTCTAACAGCAAATCCTGTTCGGAGCTTGTGACGCATAGCTATGTGCAGGCTTTTTTAAAGGCGCAGGGTGTTGCGGTTTCGACTTGCCGGGCCGGGAATGTGATCGGCGGCGGTGATTTTGCAAAGGACCGAATTATTCCTGATTGTGTCAGAGCCGCAGAGCAACTGGTGAGACAATGCGGCGGTACGACAGAAGGTGATATTGTAGTGCGAAATCCACATTCTATACGTCCTTATCAGCATGTACTGGAGCCGCTGTTTGCATATTTGATGGTAGCACTGGAACAGTATGAACGGCCGGAGCTCTCTAATTGTTATAATGTGGGACCGGAGGATGATAACTGTGTTACAACCGGAGAACTGGTGGATTTGTTTTGCAAGCTTTGGAATGCTGAGATGGATTCAGAGGGATATGAACAATTAGGCTGGATTGATCAGTTTGACGGAGGGCCTCATGAGGCCAACTTTTTAAAACTGGACTGTACAAAGCTAAAGCAGACCTTTGGATGGAAACCAAAGTGGTCAATAGAGAAGACGTTGGAACAGGTAGTGGAATTTGAACAATTACGGATTTTAACAAGCGATAAAAAAAACAATTTAGAGTCTGTATTGTGCAATTGTATGCACAGGCAGATTGAGGAATATAGAAAGGCCTGATTCTATAAAGGCTGAATGGCAGCAAACAGGGAATGGAGATCGGAAAATGTTTGATCATAAAACAGAGCAGCAGGCCCGTGAGGAAATTTTGGAGGCTGTAGGAGAATATTGTGAGAAGTACCATAACCGTAAGAAATCTTTTGAGGATGGCGACCGCATTCCGTATGCGTCCAGAGTTTATGACAGCGCAGAAATGAAAAATCTTGTGGACAGTGCGCTTGAATTCTGGCTGACTTCGGGGAGGTATACGGACAGATTTGAAAAAAAGCTTTCTGATTATTTGGGGGTGAAATACTGCTCCCTTGTGAATTCGGGTTCCTCGGCAAACCTGAATGCTTTTATGGCATTGACCTCACCGCTGTTAGGGGAACGGACAGTGCGGCGCGGGGATGAGGTCATTACGGTGGCTGCAGGCTTTCCGACAACGGTGACTCCGATCATTCAGTATGGTGCGGTACCGGTCTTTGTAGATGTTACGATCGGACAGTATAATGTAGACGTAACAATGCTGGAGGAGGCTTATTCATCGAAGACAAAAGCGGTTATGCTGGCGCATACGCTCGGTAATCCGTTTGATTTAAAGGCTGTGAAGGAATTTTGTGAGAAACATCAGCTGTGGCTGATTGAGGATAATTGTGATGCGCTTGGTTCGAAATACAATTTGGACGGTAAGGAGTATTTTACGGGTACGATAGGAGATATCGGTACATCAAGCTTTTATCCGCCCCATCATATGACTATGGGAGAAGGTGGAGCTGTCTATACGAATGATCCGCTGCTGCACAAATGTATTCGTTCTTTTAGAGACTGGGGTAGGGACTGTGTTTGCCCATCCGGTCACGACAATTTTTGTGGGCACCGTTTTGACAGACAATACGGAGAGCTGCCGCTTGGATATGACCATAAGTATGTCTATTCTCATTTTGGCTATAATTTGAAGGCAACAGATATGCAGGCAGCCATCGGATGTGCACAGCTTGAGAAGTTTCCCTCGTTTGTAGCCCGGAGGCGTGAGAATTTTGTTCGTCTTAGCACGGGACTTGCGGAGCTTAAGGATAAGCTGATTCTGCCGGAAGCATGTGAAAATTCTGTTCCGAGCTGGTTTGGTTTTCTGATCACCTGCAAGGAAGGCATTGACCGTAATGCTCTTGTACAGAAATTGGAGGGTGCGGGAGTTCAGACACGTATGCTTTTTTCCGGAAATTTGACCAAGCATCCCTGCTTTGACGAGATGAGAAGGACGGGTGAGGGATATCGCGTTGTCGGAGAACTGAAGAATACCGATCGTATTATGTCGGATGCCTTTTGGGTTGGAGTTTATCCGGGCATGACGGAGGAAATGATTGATTATATGGTGCAAATGATTAAAAAGAATATATAGAAAAAGTGCGGATATAATCTGATCTGGAGGAAAATAGAGCTCTATGCAAAAGGAGAAGCAGGGCAAGGCGTATATGAAAAAGAATATTCACTTGGAGATCGTTAGGATCTTTGCATTGATCTGCATTATTTTTAATCATACCGGCGAAAACGGCTATCTGCTTTTTCAGGTGACAGATCAGTCTGTTCTTCGTATGTTTTCAATTTTTTTATCAAATCTCTGTAAAATAGGTGTACCTTTATTTTTTATGATATCGGGCGCTCTTTTAATTCCTAAAAAAGAGTCTCTAAAGGAACTGTTTGTAAAAAGAGTCCTTCGTATTATAATCATAATCATTGCATTTTCTTTTATCTATTATGTCAGATTCTATCTGCAGCATCCGGAATATGGCTTCAATCTAATCTTTTTTGTTAAATTGATTTATTCAGAACCATTTATTACACCGTTTTGGTTTTTATATTCTTATCTTACCTTTTTGCTGATACTGCCTTTTCTCAGACGACTGGCGCTTGCCTTATCTGATATGGAGTATTTATATTTGGGCATACTTGCAGTTGTTTTCCTTTTTCTTATTAAGATGCCGGAATATGTGCTGGATTGCGCGATTAATATTTCGATTCCGCTGCTTACAACAATTATTATTTTTCCGATGTTGGGGTACTTTATTGAGAATCGCCTGCGAAAGGAATTTTTCTCTCATAGGTATTACCTTCTTGCATGGGCTGCAATTCTTTTGAATGGTTGTGCCGGTATTTTGATGACATATTTATATCATCGTAAAACAGGAATCTACGATGTTATATTTGTTGAAAAGTTCAACCTGATCCCGGCTGTTGCCGTATTTTTTATTATCAAATATAGCTGTGACCGGCTTGGACATAGCATTTCCGAAAAAGGAATGCACGCTCCTCTTTCACAGAGGAAAGAGAGGGTTATCCTTTATGTCGGAAGCTGTACCTTTTGTACGTACTTGTTTGAAGAAATGCTTCGCATTGATCTTTTTATAAAACTGTTTGCACAGTTTTCTCCGCCTCTGCCGACACTGCTTGTATCTGTTCTTTATATTGTCTGTATGCTTGTTGCGGGAGTTGCCGTCTCTACTGTTTTGAAGCGTTTGCCGGGGATGAAGTGGCTGGGGCTTTAGGATGGATGTGCATGCTCTGCAAAATTAATTGCAAAAAGCCACAAATAGCATATCTATCAGCACCGACACATAGTTTTCGATATCGTAAGAATAGTTCCGTCTGGCCCAGTCCATAGAACAGCCGCGCAGGCAGGTGATAAGCTTGTCTACGATTTCATCGGCGGAATATTTTTTGTTGAATTCACCCGTGGCCTGTCCATGAAGTACGATTTCTGTAGGGATCGTATAAAGGGGCCGGCTTTTTTCTGTTACAAGCGTATCTGCGGTATTTGGAAGCGGAATTTTGGGACTGCTCAAGACACCGCCATAGAGGTGACTGGTGTAGGCGGTTTCTCTGGCGAACCCAAGCACAAAGGATTTTATGTTTTCCAGATCACTGTCGGCGGTAAGCTGGGGCTTCACTTCTTCAGTCAGATAGATGTCAACCTGTCCGAGAATCATAGTCAGTAATTCTGTTTTATCCTGGAAATAATGATAAAAGGCGCCGATTGAAATGTTTGCGGCATCGCAGATGGCTCTTACAGAGGTCTCTTCATAGCCGATGTCCTGCATAACCTTAATGGCACTGGAAATGATTTGTTTTTTCTTAGTTAAATGCTTGGTTGATTCTGACCTTTGTGCGTCTGTCTTTGCTGCTTCCATAAAGAATCCTCTTTTCTGATTGAGAAGATGTTATTTGACTTCCTATTTTATTTTTAGCGGAAAATTCAGGAAAAATCAAGGATTTAACGAAAATAAATTGTTCTGAAAAACATTTTTGTGAAAATACAACAAAAATTTTGTTAAAAAAAACCGAACTTTGTTCTAAAAATATATTGCAAAAAGAAGAATTGTGATTTATGATTAATAAAACAAAAACAGAACAGCGTTCTACTTTCGAAAGGAGAATGTGAGATGAAGGAGCTGAGTATGTATATCCGGCCGGATAAGCTGGAAAAGGTAAAGAATATTCTGGTAGATAAATTTCTCTGCGGAGGAATGACGATCAGCAATGTGATGGGCTGCGGAAATCAAAAGGGTTTTACCGATGAATATGTGGGAGTCAGAAGCAGTGTGAATCTTCTTCCTAAAATTAAGATTGAGGTAATTGTAAAGGATGAGGATGTGGAAGCGATTGTAGAGGATATTTGTGATGAAACAGTGACGGGGATGTCGGGAGATGGCAAGATTATCATCAAGGAGGTACTCGACGCAGTCAGAGTCAGAACGAAGGAAAGAGGCAATCACGCAATATAGTGATAAGCCGGATTCAATTATATAGGAAAATAAAAACGTACAAAGATGTAGAATATTACTTCTTTGTACGTTTTTCATTTTAAGCGGATGCAACGAAACAGTCATGCCTGCATGGCATTTCGGGAGCCCCGTGATAACATAAGCCGGCTAACGATCCGGTACACAATAGAAGGAGGAGATTTTCATGAAAAAATCAACAATTGCTTTACTGCTGGGTATGACTATCGCCGCAGGCACCATTCTTGGAGGCTGCCAAAGCACAACAGCGGACACTGAAGACGGAGTGACAACCACAGAAGCTTCCACAGAAATCGCTGCAGATACCGCAGACACATCCGGTAAGGAGTATAGGGAGGAAATGCATATTGCCTTTAGTGATGCACCCGATACGCTGGATTTGACCAATACCTCCAGTGACTCCGCATCGAATATTATGCTGGGAACCGTTTTCGAAATGTTGGTTGCCTTGACGGAGGATTACGGAGTGGCCCCTCAGCTTGCGGAATCCTATGAGGTAAGTGATGATGCGACAACCTATACGTATCATTTAAAAACAGATATTGCGTTTTCAAATGGCGAAATGATGACCGCAGAGGATGTGGTTGCCTCCATGAATCGCTGGCTGGATAATTTTGAAACAGCCGCTACATATACAAACGGGGGAAGATTTGAGAAGGTGGATGATGCCACGGTTAAGATTGTGATGCCAAAGCCTTATCTTTACCTAAATGAATTGATTGCTACTGCGGCACAGAGTCCCATCATTACACCGGCAAGTGTGATTGAAAGCAGCGTTGATCCGGCCACAAAAAACTTGACAGAATTCATAGGAACAGGTCCGTACCTCTTTGAGGAGTGGGCTGCAGACCAGTATATTAAGCTGGTAAAAAATGATGCTTATATTCCTTATGGCGGTGAGACAAGCGGATGGTCAGGTCTTCGTGAGGCAAAGACTCCTGTAGTTTATTGGGATATTGTTACAGATCAGACAACTGCCATCGCCGGCATGCAGTCCGGCGAATATGATCTGGTATCGGGACTTTCCGGTGATAACTATGAGCAGTTCTCTTCAAATGAGGATTTCAAAACCTTTACCTGGCTGGATGGAGATATGGTTATGATTTATAACAAAAGGGAAGGCATTGCATCTGATGCGGTATTCAGACGTGCAGTGAATGCGGCCTTAAATGCGGAGGATATTTGTTCCGCAGCATTTGGAAACAGTGATTTTTATAAGGTACAGCCAAGCTACATGAGTGTGGAGGCCTCTCCGTGGTATTCCACAGCAGGCAGTGAGAACTATAATGCAAATGATCCGGAAACTGCAAAGGCTCTGCTTAAGGAGTGCGGCTATGCGGGAGAGGAGTTCAGACTGTTGGTTGCTTCGGATCAATCGGATTTCTATAATGCGGCGATCGTGATTGAACAGGAATTGGAGGCAGCCGGTATCAATGTAACATTAGAAACGGTTGACTGGGCGACCTACCTTACCTATTCGTCAGATCAGACAATGTTTGATGCATTTATTACAAGCTTTTCGGTAAAACCGATTCCGACACTGATTACTTACTTGTCGGCAACATGGAATGGCTGGTGTGAGCTTCCGGAGGTTGTGGATGGCTTTGCTGCCATTAATGAAGCAACCGATCTGGAAGAGGCTGTTGCAGTCTGGAATGATGTTCAGGAATACTGCTGGACAGAGGGGATGCCGGTTTCCAAGCTGGGCGATAAATATATCTATTGCGTAACCTCCGCCAAGGTAGATGGATTGGATTATTTTCGAGGTATCCATCCATGGAATGTAACAATTGAAAAATAATTTTTTAAACGGCTGGGCAGGCTGAAACAGCCTGTCCGGCATTAAGGGAGAGGACAGCATGAAAAAGTACCTAATCAAAAGAATCACAACCTTACTTCCGGTACTCTTTATTGTTTCGCTGGTGATTTTTACATTGATTCATTTGACTCCGGGGGATCCGGCGAGGATTATGCTGGGAGCACAGGCCAGTGAGGCGGATGTAAATGCCCTGAGAGAATCCATGGGCTTGACGGATGCATTGCCGACTCAGTATATTCGCTGGTTGGGAGATATTTTTCGCGGTGATTTCGGTGATTCCATTTTTATTAACCAACCAATGTCACAGATCCTTGCTGAGCACATGGCGCCTACGTTTACCCTGACAATTTATGCGCTGTTCTTTTCGCTGCTTCTGGCAATTCCTCTCGGAATATTAGCGGCGGTTAAGAGAGGGACGATGACGGACAATGTAATCGAAGGATTGTCTATGTGCGGGATTTCGATCCCCAGCTTTCTGCTCGGTCTGTTTTTGATTTTGATTTTTACGGTGAAGCTGGGCTGGCTGCCCGTAGCCGGTTATAAACCTATCCGGGAATACGGCTTTTTGAATAATCTGCGCTACATGATTTTACCGGCGATGGCGCTGGGTTTTATGGAATCCGGATTAATTATCAGGATGACCAGATCCTCTGTTTTAGAGGTTTTGAATTGTGATTATATCAAAATGGCGAAGGCGAAGGGAGTTAAAAGCAAAACACTCATATTTAGGCATGCGCTGAAAAATGCAATGCTTCCGATTCTGACTACAGTAGGTCAGTCATTAATGGGTTTGTTGTCTGGAGCTTCCATTGTGGAGACGGTTTTTAATATACCGGGACTTGGACAGCTGATTATTAATTCTGTATCAAGAAGAGATTATGAAGTAATTCAGGCTGTTGTATTGTTTGTATCATTAATCAATGTACTTGTTTGCTTCCTGATAGATATGCTGTATGGTGCTGTGGATCCGCGGGTTCGTCTGGAAGACTAGGTAGAGGAGGAATACAGGATGTTAGATATGGGGATTGATTCGTTGGATGAATGCGGAATTGAAGAGGCGAGGAAAGTACTCAAAAAAGAACAGACCAAATTGAGAATACATAAATTTACATCAAACAAACTGGCAGTCATAGGAGGAATGATTCTTCTGGTTGTCGTGACGGCAGCTGTGTTTGCCCCCCTGCTAAGCCCCTATGATCCTTATGAAATGACAGTTTCAAAGCGATTGTATGCGCCGGGTGCACAACACCTGTTTGGAACAGATACCTTCGGCAGGGATTTGTTTACGAGAGTCCTGTACGGCTCCAGAATTTCTCTTGTAATTGGCGCTTCTGTCAGTTTGATTTCCCTGATCATCGGGATGTTTTTCGGACTGTATGCCAGCTATTATAAACCGCTTGACAATGCACTGATGAGAATCTGTGACGGTTTGAATGCGGTACCGGCCTCCCTGCTTGCCATTGCTTTTATGGCGGTGTTAGGAGCCAGTGTGAAAAATGTAATTATTTCTCTGGCGGTAGTTTATATACCCAATATTGCAAGGATCACCAGAGGCTCCGCTCTTTCGGTGAAAGAGCAGACGTATATCGAGGCGATGCGGGCGCTGGGAGCGAAGCCCTCTCATATTATCTGGAGGCATATTGCGGCCAATGTACTTTGTCCCGTCATTGTGCAGGCCTCCTTTATTTTTGCGAATGCAATCATTACCGAAGCGGCATTGAGCTTTTTAGGAGTGGGCGTTCCTGTTCCGACTCCAAGCTGGGGCAATATTTTGTACGAAGGAAAAGCGGTTATTTTTAAGGCTTGGTGGATGATCTTTTTCCCCGGCATCTGTACCGCGGTTTCCGTACTGGGGTTGAATCTGTTCGGAGATGGGCTGCGCGATGTGCTGGATCCCCAGACGAACTAGTTAGGAGAATAAAAGATGAGTGAGCTGCTAAATGTAGAGAATTTAAGTACTTCCTTTAAAACAGAGAGGGGTATGGTGAAGGCAGTGGATGGTGTATCCTTTCAGGTAAAAAAAGGTGAGATTATGGCCGTGGTCGGAGAATCAGGCTGTGGAAAAAGTGTTACCGTTCAGTCTATTCTCCGGCTGTATGATGAAAAGTATATGGCGGGCTATACAGGCAAAATTGTATTTGAGAATCAGGATCTGCTCAGCCTTCCTCTGAAAGATATGCAGAGTGTGAGGGGCAGGGATATTTCTATGATTTTTCAGGATGCGCTAAGTGCTCTGAATCCGGTTTATACAGTTGGAAATCAAATTGTGGAAACTTTGAGACTGCATACCGAACTGAATAAGCAGGAGTGCTGCAGCAGGGCCATTGAGATGATTAAGCTGGTCGGGATCAACGATCCTAAGAAGCGGTTTAAACAGTATCCTTTTGAATTATCCGGTGGAATGAGGCAGCGCGTGATGATTGCAATTGCACTGGCTTGTGAGCCAAGACTGCTGATTGCGGACGAGCCAACCACGGCACTTGACGTTACGATTCAGGCTCAGATCATGAATCTGATTATAGAACTGAATAAAAAGCTGGATATGGGAGTAATTCTCATCACTCATGATTTATCAGTCGTTGCCGAAACTTGCAGCAGGGTGGTTGTCATGTATTTGGGGCAGGTGGTGGAGGAGGCAGAGGTAAACGATATTTTTGATTATCCCGCCCATCCCTATACAATCGGACTGATTCAGTCAATTCCCCAAATCGACGAGGATAGGCCGGACAGGTTATTTATGATCAAAGGTATGGTGCCGCTGTTAAGCCAAATACCGGAAGGCTGCCGTTTTGCACCGAGGTGCCCGTGCGCAGTCGAAAAATGCCATCGGCAGATGCCGGATTTAAGAGAGGTTTCTCCCGGGCATAAAGTGCGCTGCTGGGAACCTGCGGCATGTAAGGAGGAAGGCAGGCAATGAAAAATGAAAAAAAGGAAATTGTCCGTATTGAGCATTTAAAAAAATACTTTCATGTAAAGTCGGCGCTTGGAAAAGTAACCGGTGAAGTCAAAGCGGTGGATGATGTTTCCCTTGTATTGCGAAAGGGAGAAACCTATGGATTGGTAGGAGAAACCGGATGCGGAAAAAGCACTTTGGGCAGAACGATTTTAAAGCTGGCGGAACCGACCGGAGGCAAAATATATGTGGAAGATCAGGATATTACGGAACTGAATGTGAAGCAGATGACGCCCTACAGGAAAAAGATGCAGATGGTATTTCAAGATCCCTATACCTCTTTGGATCCCAGAAAGAAAGTAGGAGATACGCTTACAGAAGCTCTTTCGATTCATAAGATTGCAAGCACGGGGGAAAGAATGGAAATTGCCATGCAGATGCTTCACAAAGTAGGGCTCAGACCGCAGCATTATTATCGGTATCCGCATGAATTTTCCGGAGGACAAAGACAGCGGGTGGGACTTGCCCGTGCCCTTATATTAAATCCGGGTTTTATTGTATGTGATGAGCCGGTCTCTGCCCTTGATGTATCCGTACAATCCCAGATTATCAACCTGCTGCTGGACCTGCAGGCAGACGGGGAGGTGACCTATCTGTTTATCGCTCATGATATGAGCGTGGTAAAGTATATTTCCACCAGAATTGCGGTGATGTATCTGGGAAGAGTGGTGGAGGAGGCGGCAACGGATGATTTATTTACACTGCCTTCCCATCCTTATACGCAGGCTCTTTTATCGGCGGTACCCTCCGCCAATCCACATGTGAGAAAGAAGCAGATTATTTTGGAGGGCGAAATTCCCTCTCCCATGAATGCGCCTAAGGGGTGTGTATTCTGTACCAGATGTCCCTACTGTATGTCTGTCTGCATGGAGGAGAGACCCGGAATGCGGACGATTATGGAGGGACATTGTGTGGCATGTCATCTTTATGATACGTAAGAAGGCATATGTTCATTCTTTAAATGAAATTGAAATAAAGGAGGAGAGGTATGGATACCAGTCAGGATAACAGAAAGCAATTAGACAGCAGGCTTCGGCCTCTGCTTAAGAATTTTTCCGGAACCGCGGCGGTTGCCATTCGGTCGGTACAGGGAGATTTCAGCTACGGATATGAGGAAAACAGAATTCTTTCTACGGCCAGCACCGCAAAGATTTTTATACTCGGCGCATTGCTTGAGCAGTGTGCGGGCGGAAAGGCGTCCCTGTCCGAGAAACATACGGTTAAAAAAAAGGAGATTGAGGGTGGCTCGGGAGTTCTTAGATTTCTGAAGCCGGGTATTGTTTTGCGTATTTATGATCTGGCCATGCTGATGGTCATTGCCAGCGATAATACGGCTACCAATCTGTTAATCGACTATGTGGGCGGACCGGTGGTGGTGAATGAGCATCTGAAGCGCTGCAAAATAATGGACTCGGCAATCAACAGGCGGTTATCGGAGGATCCTGCGGTGATGGCGAAAAGCAGCTTTGCAGCTGCGACAGCGCGGGATTTTACTGAGTATCTCCGGAAGATGAAACTGGGACGTATTTTGCCGGTAAAATATAGAAAAATATTTTTTGGTATGATGTCTGGGCAGCTTTACAAGGATCTGTTTCTTGGTGCAATACCGCTTCTGGACGATGAGGCGGCAGAGACAGAGCGGGGTGTCAGAGCGGCCAATAAGACGGGGTTTATGCCGGGAATCCGCTGTGATGTGGGAGCCGTCAGTCTGGAAAATGGAGAGGAATATGTGTATGCAGTGCTGACCGGTGACTGCAAGGATACGAGCAGCTGTGTGGAAAATGAAGCCGGGGTATTAATTAGAAAAATAGGCAGAGCTTTTTATGAGTGCTGCGGTCAATAAAAAAGAAAGAAGTTGAGAAAATGAAGGTTTTAGTTGCGGCAAACAGAAGTGATGAAACAGAAATCTTTGAAAAGGTAAACCGGCGGTTTGGATTTGAACTGACCTTTATGCAGGAGCAGCTGACAGAGGATCATCTGGACCAGGCGGCGGGCTTTGACGCGCTGTGTATCAACGCGGGCTGCCGGATAACCAGACAGGCCGCTTATCAATTAAGGCAGATGGGAGTCCGGTATATTTTGACAAGGGCTGCCGGCAAGGATCATCTGGATATTTCAGCCATCAAGGAGTTTGGGCTGAAATCAGCCAATGTACCGGCGTATTCGCCGAACGCTATCTCGGAGCATACGCTGCTTTTGATATTGGCAATGCTCAGAAAGTTAAAAAAACAGTTAAAGACGATTGAAGATCAGTATTTTTTTATTACCGGTCTCAGAGGCAGAGAACTGCGCAGTATGACGGTAGGTGTATTGGGTACGGGACGAATCGGTTCCAAAACGGTACAGAATTTAAGTGGGTTCGGCTGCAGGATTCTGGCCTGTGATTTGTACGAAAATCCGGAGGTTACCCCCTATGCGGATTACGTAACCAGGGAGGAATTGTTGTCTGAGTCGGATATTGTCGTACTGCATTGTCCGATGCTTGAGGAAAACTACCATCTGATTAATACCTCGGCAATTGCTGCGATGAAGGACGGCGCCATGCTTGTAAATACCGCCCGCGGAGCGATTGTGGATTCGCAGGCGGTATATGAGGCTCTCAAAAGCGGAAAGCTGTCGGCGTTTGCGATGGATGTATACGAATTTGAAGATAAAACACAGAGAAGGGACTACAGACAAAAGGAGCTGGATGATGAATTACTGCGCGGGCTTCTCACAATGGATCAGGTTATTTATACCTCTCATACCGCATTTTATACGGAAGAGGCAATTGAGAATATTATTGAAACCTCGCTTTCCAATCTTTATGAGTGGATTACAGACGGAGTTTGTAAAAACGAAACGGAGGGATAAGAATGGAAACAAAGGAATTAGATTATCTGATTCAAAATGCGATGATTGTTGATGGATCCGGAAAACCTGCTTACCGGGGAAATGTAGGGATCAGGGATGGAAAACTTTGCATGAATCCGAAGACGGAGGCACGGCAGGTAATAGAAGGGAAAGGCCTTCTGCTGTGTCCCGGTTTTATCGACAGTCATTCTCATACGGACAGATACATCGGAAGCCGGCCCGAAACAATCAGCTTATGTAAGATTTCACAGGGAATTACAACGGAGATCACCGGTCAATGCGGCTCAAGCCTGTTTCCGGTACCTCCCGATAAAAGGAAGGATATGCATGATTTCTTTACGGAGGATATCAATGAGGAACAGCTGAGGAATGTGTCCAGGTTTGAAAGCTTTGAAACCTGGTTGAAATTTGTGTCGGAGCAGAAGCTGGTAGGCAACTTTGCGTTTCTTCAGGGTCATGGCACACTTCGTCTTGCGGCGATGGGGTATGCCAACAGAAAAGCGTCCGATGAGGAACTATGCAAAATGAAGGAAATGCTGAAGGAGTCCATGGAGCACGGCTGTATGGGTTTGTCCTCCGGCTTGATTTATGTACCCGGTGTATATGCGGATACGCAGGAGCTGATAGAGCTTTGCAAGGTGATCAAACCATACGGCGGCATTTACGCCACACATATGAGAAGTGAATCCGACCATGTTGCGAAAGCGGTGAAGGAAGCGATTCTGATTGCAAAATCCGCCGATGTGCCTCTTTTTATTTCTCATCATAAGGTGTGCGGAATACAGAACTGGGGTGCTTCAAAGGAGACGCTCCAACTGGTGGAGGAGGCTATCCGGGAAGGTGTGAAAATTACGATGGATCAGTATCCGTATACGGCTTCTCAGACGGGCTTATGCCAGTGTCTGCCTCCTAAGTATTTTGAAGGCGGCGCAAAGGGTGCGGCTCAGCTGTTAAAGGATCCGAAACTTCGTGAAATAATGAAATGCGAGATGACACAGGTTCCCTGCAGCTATAACAACTCTTATCAGAATGCCGGCGGTTTTGAAGGAATCATGATTCTCTTTTCTCCTCGCGTTCCGGAGGCAGAGGGTCTTCGATTAAGTGAGTATGCAGATCAAATCGGGAAGGATCCCTTCGAGGCCTATTTTGACTTGATGGTTGCCAATGAAGGAGTCGGAAGCGGTGCCTTTTTCTGCATAGATGAAAAGGAATTGGATTCCATTTATCTGAATGAAAATACAGTGGTGGGAACGGACGGACTTGTGGGCTCCGAGGAAGGGCCGGTTCATCCGAGGGCCTACGGCTCTCTCGTAAGAGCGTTGGTATATTTTTCGAAGAAAAAAAAGCTGCTTACCTTCGAGAAAGCAGTACGTAAAGAAACCGCTTTGACGGCAGAACGCTGGGGACTGAAAAATAAAGGCCGGATTGCGGAGGGTATGGATGCGGATCTGGTCTTACTGGATTATGACAAGCTGGAGGATAAGGCTGACTTTATTAATTGCAGAGCCTTGTGTGAGGGAATAGAAAAGGTATTTGTGGGTGGAGCGCTCAGCTATGAGAATCACCGGATACTTCCCGCATATGCCGGAAAAGTGATTTTGCGGGGACAGTAAGAAAGAGAGGAATGAATGGTACGGCTAAATGATAATATTAACAGGTTTCCGGGCGGATATCTGTTTACTATGGTGGGACAGAAGAGAGAGGAATTTGAAGCGGCAAATCCGGATGCCGATGTAATCAGTCTGGGTGTCGGGGATGTAACACAGCCTCTTGCACCGGCGATTGTGGAAGCGATGCAGAAAGCGGTGCTGGAGATGGGAAATCCGAAGACCTTCAGGGGTTACGGTTCCGTGCAGGGCTATGAATTCTTAAGAAGGGCTATTGTCGAAGGTGATTTTAAGCCGTATGGAGTGGATTTGGATCCGGATGAAATCTTTATCAGTGACGGAGCCAAAAGTGATGTGGGCAATATCATAGAGCTTTTTGCACAGGACAATCAGGCGGCGGTGTGTGATCCGGTTTATCCCGCTTATGTGGATGCCAATGTGATTGCGGGGCGTGCCGGTACCTACCTTGAGGAAAAAGGACAGTGGAGCAATATTATGTATTTGCCCTGCGGTGAGGAGCATGGATTTCTTCCTGTAATTCCGGCACCAGATCAGAAAGCGCCGGGCATTATTTATTTGTGCTTTCCCAATAATCCGACCGGTATTATGATTTCCCGGCAAGGTCTGCAGGAGTGGGTGGATTATGCGCTGAGCACGGGAGCTGTTATTTTATATGACGCTGCTTATGCGGCATTTATCAGTACGCCGGGAGTGCCTCATACAATTTATGAATGTGACGGAGCCAAAAAATGTGCGATAGAGATCAGAAGCTATTCCAAGACGGCGGGCTTTACGGGAACCCGTCTCGGTTATTCCGTTTTTCCGAAAGAGCTCGGAAATACACAGGGTATGCTCAAACCGATGTGGAGACGCAGGCAGGGAACCAAGTATAACGGAGCACCCTATGTAATCCAGCGTGGGGCGGAGGCTGTCTACACGGAGAAAGGACAGAAGCAGATCAAAGCACAGATTGCCTGCTATCAGCGCAATACAGAGCTGATTCGCAGTGAACTGAAAAAGCTTGGATACACTGTCTACGGAGGGCAGGATGGTCCCTATGTCTGGATGAAAATTCCGGGGCACATGACCTCCTGGGATTTTTTTGAGTTGCTGCTGAAAAAGGCTCATGTGATCGGAACGCCGGGAGAAGGCTTTGGACCCGGCGGAAAAGGATTTTTCCGCCTGACGGCATTTGGAACCTACGAACGCACAAAGGAAGCGTTAGAAAGGATGAAAGCAATATGAAGCTGATGATTACGAAATTGTCGTTTCTTTTATTTTGTATTATAGAAAGGAAAGAGAGAAAATGAAGGATCTTGCTTATTATTGCGGAAAAATCACCCCGATAGATGAAATGCTGGTATCGGCAAATGACCGGGGATTTTGCTTCGGTGACGGAATTTATGAAGCCGCCATGGTAAGAAATTATGAGATTTTCGCTCTGGAGGAGCATCTGCGGCGATTTTATCAGAGTGCCGAACTGATTAGGATAGAGGTTCCTTTTACAAAAAAGGAGCTGACAGATCTGTTGTATGAACTGGTCAACAGACTGGATGAAGCAGAACAGTTTTTGTATTGGCAGCTGACACGTGGAACCGCTTCCAGAAATCATGTCTTTCCGTCTGCCGATGTGAAACCAAACCTGTATTGCTCGATCAAGCCCATGAAACGGAAAGATTTTAGTAAGGAATATAAGCTGTTTACAAAAAAGGATACCAGGTTTTATCACTGTAATATAAAAACGCTGAATCTGCTGCCTAATGTGATGGCAGCTCAGGAATCTCTGGAGAAGGGCTGTGACGAATGCGTTTTTGTCAGGGATGGTATTGTGACAGAATGTGCCCATGCCAATATTTCTATGCTCAAAGATGGGATATTTCTTACGCATCCCACAGATGAGCTGATTTTGCCGGGAGTGGAGCGCAGGCATTTGCTTCGCTATTGCAGACAGCTGCACATTCCGGCAGAGGAGAGGGAATTTACGGTGGAAAAATTGATGCAGGCAGATGAAATTATTGTTTCCAGTACAAGCGGTGCCTGCATGCGGGCTGTGGAATTGGATGGAAAACCGGTAGGAAAGCGGGATTCACAGCATCTGTCTATGCTGCGGGAGGCTTATAGGAAGGAATATGAGCAGCAAAATAAAAAATAATCAGATTGGCAGAGAGCGGGAAAGAAGTATGGAAATAGATGCAAAGAGATGCTCTATGGAAATAGATGTCTCAAAATTTTTAGATAATTACAGGATGGTGCGGGATGTACTTCCTAAGAAATGTAAAATGATGGCGGTTCTTAAGGGCAATGCTTACGGACATGGAGCTGTAAGACTCGCAGCCAGTCTGAATGAGTTTCCGGAGGACTGGCTTGCGGTGGCTACTATCGGAGAAGCTCTGGAGTTGAGAAAAGCGGGGATCCAAAAGGAAATACTGATTCTCGGATGCACACCTTGTGAGGAAGCACCTCTGCTTGCCAAGGCGCGTTTGACACAGACCATTATCTCCGGCGAGTATGCGCGGCTGCTTGCATGCTATGCGGAGGCATCCGGAGTGCAGGTACAGGCACATCTGGCCTTGGACACCGGGATGAGCAGAATCGGTCTCGTGGTCTATGGGAAATTTAGGGAAGAAAGCCTGGAGGAGGCTGAAAAAATTTATGCCTCCAAACAACTGAACGTGACAGGGATTTTTACTCATTTTTCCAGCGCCTACGGAACAGAGCCTGAGGACAAAGCTTATACTGCGCTGCAGTACGAACTCTTTATCAAGGCATGTGAGAGTCTGCGGGAGAGAGGCATTACACCGGGGATCCGGCATTGCAATAATTCACCGAGTATCATCAACTATCCGGAATATGCACTGGATATGAGCAGAGGAGGCACGCTTCTGTTCGGCGCGCTTGATAAGAAAAAAATGAAGCATCTCGTAAATCTTCATATTGTTGCATCCTTTAAGACCAGGGTGACGATGATTAAGGAAATTGAAGAAGGAAGTGCGATTTCCTATTCCCGTACGGCGGTGGCGGAGCATGGAATGAGGCTGGCGGTGCTTTCGGTGGGCTGGTATGACGGCTATCCGAGACAGCTGGGTAATATAGGAAAGGTTTTGATCAGGGGGAAAAAGTATCCGATTGTCGGGAATGTATGCATGGATCTGTGCATGGCGGATGTTACGGCAAGTGAAGAGATTAGGGCCGGAGATGAGGCGGTGCTTCTGGGAAGACAGGGGGATGAGGAAATTACCTACAGTGATCTTTTTGAGCCAATCGGACTGGGAGCGGGCAGTATCAGCAGTGGAATCAGTGAAAGAGTGCCGCGTATTTATGTGGAGAGTTTTGATAAAGTAGGGGGGAATGACTGATGCTTCCGGCCTTGTTTAATTTGATGGGAATGATGTTTTTGCTGATGGCCTCGGGCTGCCTGCTTAAGAAAAAAAACATAATTACTGCCGAGGGAAAAGCGGTATTGACAAATCTGATCTTATACGTAATTCTGCCCTGTAATATTATCAAAGCGTTTTGTGTTGAGCTAAAGACGGACTCTTTATCTACCTTTTTACAGGCACTTGCGGTGGCAGCTGGGGTACAGCTTCTAAGTCTTCTGATTGCCGAATTTGCATATTCCAAATCAGACAGCAGAAAAAAGCCTGTTTATCAATACGGAACCGTTTGCTCAAATGCCGGCTTTATGGGCAATCCGCTGGCACAGGAAGTCTTTGGGGATACTGGTTTGCTATATGCGGCAGTATTTTTAATTCCGCTGCGTATTGTTATGTGGACGGCTGGTGTTTCCTATTTCTCTGATAAAACAGATAAGAAGGCGGCACTGAAAAAGGTACTGGTGCATCCCTGCATGATTGCCGTTTACATTGGTATGGTTATTATGATCGAGGGACTTACCCTGCCGGCAGTGCTGATGGACAGTCTTACTGCCTACAGCAGCTGTACTACAGGAATGACTATGATGTATCTTGGAACGATTCTTGCAGATGTGGATTTTAAGACGCTTTGCGATAAGGAACAGGTTTACTTCTCTTTAATCCGGTTGGTAATCATTCCGCTTGTGGTTATGGGCGTCTGCATGTTTTTTCATGTTGATTCTCTCGTAATGGGGGTCAGCGTGCTGCTTTCTGCCACACCGGCAGGCAGCACAACCTCCATTCTTGCCGGCAAATATGGGGCGGATGAATTGGCGGCAGCCAGAAGCGTGGTTTTTACCACGGCATTATCGATTATTACCATTCCTGTTTGGAGCGGTATTCTACTGATTATGATTTGAAATAATTTGGTGCGGGGACACCGATGGAGGAAAAATGGAACAAGCATATCATATTTTAACGGGAGCAAAACGATTGGAGGATGTTCCGATGTCGGGCATCCGAGTGATTATGAACAAATCGGCGGCATTGAGGAAAGAGGGATATCCTGTAATTTCCTTTGGCGCGGGTGAGCCTGATTTTAATACACCGGAGCCTGTTAAGCAGGCTGCCATAAAGGCGCTTTTAGAAAATCATACGCATTATGGGGCTAACTGGGGGCAGCTTGAGCTTAGAAAGGAAATTGCAAAAAAGCTTCTGAAGGATACGGGAACAGACTATGATCCGGAAAAGGAAATTCTGGTAACCTGCGGCGGTGCCGAGGGCATTCACGATGTGATTATGTCCGCAGTGGATCCGGGGGATGAGGTAATTGTGTTCAAACCAGGGTTTGTCAGTTATGAGGCAGTTTTGAAGCTGGCGGGAGGAAAAATTATTAACTGTAATCTGCGGCCGGAGCTTGATTTCCAGATTGATTTAGAGCAGGTGGAGGCTTTGATCACAGACAGAACAAAAATGATCATCATTAATAATCCTAATAATCCTACCGGTGTTGTATATAAGAAGGAACTGCTGGCAGGGCTGGCCAAGCTCGCCGGTGCCTATAATATTCTGATTTTCTCGGACGAAATCTACGGCAATCTGACTTACGACGAGGCTGAATTTATTTCTATGGCAGCGTTTCCCGATATGAAGCAGAGAACTGTTGTTGTAAGCGGATTTTCCAAAACCTATGCCATGACCGGCTGGAGACTGGGCTATGTGGCGGCTCCGTATGAAATGATGCAGACAATCGTAAAGGAGCACCAGTATGTGTCTACCAGTCTTCCTACCTTTTTGCAGATCGGAGTCGCCCGGTCCATGAATCTTCCGGAGACGCTCGCACAGATGGAAAGAATGCGAACGGAGTTTGCCCGCCGACGGCAGAAGATGCTGAGCAGTCTGGACAGTATGGAAAAGCTCAGTTATGTAAAGCCCCGCGGCGCTTTTTACTGTATGGTAAATGTGTCAGAGACCGGGATGAGCGGGGAAGAATTTGCAGATCGTCTGCTGGCTGAAAAATATGTGGCAACGGTGCCGGGCGCCTGCTTCGGGGAGCATTGCGGGAACTTCGTCCGCTTTTCCTTCACGGCTTCAGACGAAGCAATCACAGAGGGACTTAACAGGCTGCGGGACTTTCTCCTGTCACTTTGTTAATCCGGCGGAAAGTCTTATGTTACCGCCCAGTGATGAGTTGTTAACTTTTGACTTTCTTATTTTTCTGTTCTATGGATGTTCGAAGCAATTGTCAGAAAGGTTTGACATAAGAATTGGTTATTCCTATACTTAAAATGAGATTAGTTATACCTAATTTCAAAGGAGGACGGCTATATGACAAGCCAAAGTGGAGAAATCATTTCAAATGCGCTTGATATTTTATCACAGGCAGAATTGCCTGCGTTTTTTGAAGGCACAAAATTATATGGAAATGTCAAGGAAGATCAGAGCGCTTTGCGCTCTGATTGCAAGGTCTATAAGATGTCCAATGAGACAGGGACGGGACGAATAACCGCTTATCAAGTCTTGGACGGAATCCAATTATTTTATAATGATATGCACATGGCCTATTGCGGCCAAAGTCAAGTCACCGCCAAAAATGTAATTGAAATTAACCATTGTTGCATAGGCCGATATGAGTGTAGCTTTGGCGAAAATAGTTTGTGCTATGCTGCTGCCGGCGATTTGTCAATCAGTTCCGCAATGAAAAAGAAATCTTTCTCATCTTTTCCGCTCAACCATTATCATGGCATTACGATTGTTATTACTCTTGACGAACTATCACCCGAAGTACACCGGCTTATGGGTTTTTTTGGCGTAGATTTAAAATACATTCAAGAGTATATATGCAAAGCAAATCGTTGTTGTTTGATGCGGGCGAACCCATCTATAGAACATATTTTTTCTGAATTGTATCATATCCGGGAGCAACGAAAACTGGGCTACATGAAGATCAAAACAATGGAATTATTATTGTTTTTCAGTGACCTTGATAAAACGGAGGAAGTGCATCAAGCTGATTACTATAATCAAAATCAGGTGAAGCTTATCAAAGATATAGCCGCGTATATTACCAAAGACCTTGCAAAGCATTATACGATTGAGCAGTTATCAGAGCGTTTTAAGATTTCCGCTACAGCTCTCAAGAAATGCTTTCGTGGAGTATATGGATCATCAGTGTATGCTTATCTGCGCGTCTACCGCCTACAAGCTGCTCAGAAAATGTTGATGGAGACGCTGCTGCCTATCACAACCATTGCGAATAAAATCGGATATGAAAACCCCAACAAATTCAGCTCCGCATTTAAGGAATTATACGAGGTAAAACCAAGTGACTTTAGAAAGTGTGTCCGTTTGGATAGGGAACAATCCGTTTGGAGTGGCGGGGAAAATTGATTTGATTTAGAATATCCTCTGTTAGAGATAACTAACTACTGCAATACATAAGGAGGATTTCCAAATGGAAAAAGAAAAAGCAGCATCCACAAAATTATCTGTCAAAGATGCGGCGACGATTGGTATTTTTTGTGCCATTATGTTTGTCGTGTTCATGGCATACTCTATGATCACAGGCGCTTCTCTGTTCTACTCTATGATTTTTAATGCCGCCGGCTCCGCACTGATCCTTGCCCCTTTCTATACTTATATGAGCATGAAGGTAGGCAAGCATGGCCCTGCATTCCTTTACAATCTCATGTGGGCCGTTATCGCCGGCCTTATGATGGGGCCGTTTATGATTCCGTGGTTCTTGGGCGGCGGTATTGTTGCAGAGCTCGTCATGCGGGGGAAAGGCAGCTATCGTGACATTAAGCGGGTCACAATTTCTTGGGTTATCATCGCACTTGTTCGTGCCGCACACGGCATGGCGGAAATCTGGTTTTTTCAAGATGCGTTTCTTGCCTCCGGTGTCAGTGAAGCACAAATCCAAATTCAGACCCAATATTATACGGATGCCAAATGGGTGATTTTGAGCTTAGGTGCAACTGCTATCCTTGCCGTTCTCGGGTGCATGATCAGCAATAAGCTGATTGTCAAGCACTTTAGAAAGAGTGGGGCAATCAAATAAAGACTATGGACATACAATTTGATTTCCGAACAAAACTGCTTGTCATAGCCTTTACAATGTCGCTTGTGGCTGTACTCACAAGCGACATTTTGATATACACACTGATGATACTTCTCAGCGTGTACTTAGTGCTGCAAGGGTTTGGCAGGCAGACAGTTAAGTATGCGATTATTTATTGCATATTTATTGTCCTTCGGCTGTTTTCCGATGAAAATGGAATTACGATTTTAATGCCGGAAATGTTTCTGTTTATGGTGCTTCGCATCATGCTTATGGTGATGGCGGCACAGCCTGTCATCGGTATGCCCCCCGGGGAAGCCGTTGCTGTATTCAAAAAAATTCATGCCCCGGATGAGATTGCGTTGCCGATTACATTCATGCTGCGTTTTTTCCCAACAATACGAAGCGAGTTTGCGGATGTATTCGCATCCCTGCGTTTGCGGGGATTATTGTCATGGAAACATCCGCTGGACGCTGCGGAGTACCTTATCACTCCTGTTATCTTTCGGTCGTCCAGAATTGCGGAGGAATTGGCGGCATCTGCGGAAAGCCGGGGTATTTCTAATCCTGGGCACCATACTTGCCGAAGAAAGATCAAATTTCGCAAAAGGGATTGGGCCATGTGCGTGATTGCGCTTATCGTAACAATAGCTTATTTTATTTTGGAAAGGAAGGTGTCATTATGAACAAGGTTGATGCACAGAAAGCTGCCGTTTCTTTTGAAAATGTCACTTTCCAATATCCAGGGGCAGACCGCCCCAGTGTTACAAATATCAATCTGGAAATAAAATCTGGCGAGTTTGTCGTTTTTACAGGCGGCAGCGGTTGCGGAAAAACAACGCTTACCCGAATTATCAATGGACTGGCCGAAAAATTCTATGAGGGCGACTTGACTGGAAAGGCAGCTCTTTTTGGTCGTTCTATTTCTGACTATCCGCTTTACGAGGTCGGAAAGATTGTAGGATCTATCTTTCAAGACCCAAAGAGTCAATTCTTTGCCAGTATCACAGAGGACGAAATTGCTTTCGGTTGTGAAAACTATGGAGTTTCCTTTGCTGAATTGAATGATAGGGTTTTGAGGTCAGCTCGAAAAATTAACGGCGATGCGCTGTTGGGGAAACAAATATATCCCATGTCCAGCGGAGAAAAACAGAAAATCGCGGTTGCTTCGGTGAATGCTGTTAATCCCCAAATCTATGTGTTTGATGAACCATCTGCTAACTTGGATATGTTTTCAATTGAAGCCCTCAAAAAGCTCATGCAGGAATTAAAGGCAGAGGGGCATACGGTGCTGGTTGCCGAGCATCGTTTATACTATCTGGCAGAATTGGCAGACCGCTTTTTCTATGTAAAAAATGGCAGGATAAAAACGGAATGGCCGGCTCCTAAAATCCTAAGTTTAAGCGAAACAGAGCGCAGGGACATTGGAATACGAGCTACGAATCTGAGTAATATCAGAATGAATAGCTCCGTACGAAAAAAGGAAAAAGAAACCTTGTCTGTTGAGGGCTTATCCTTTTCTTATCACAAGAAACCTATTCTAGAAGAGATTTCTTTCAAGGTATACGCTGGTGATGTGGTTGCTGTCATCGGGCATAATGGTGTTGGAAAAACGACTTTATCAAATATTCTATGTGGAATCCAAAAAGAAAAATCTGGAAAAATTCTCTTTAATGGCAAAAAAGTTGCACCGAAAAAGAGAAAACAAGCTGCCTACTTTGTTATGCAGAATACAGACTGTCAACTATTCGGGGATAGCGTTGTAGAGGAACTTCGCCTAAATCGAAAACACGCCGATGAATCGCAGCTTGAGGAATTACTAAAGCTATATGATTTGTTTGACTGGAAAGACTGCCACCCTGCCACTTTGTCAGGCGGTCAGAAACAGCGCTTGACGCTGGCGGTATCGGACCTAATAGATACGCCGGTTTTGATTTTGGATGAGCCGACCAGTGGCCTTGATTTCCGAAATATGCAGCGGATTTCCAATCATCTAAAATCACTGACTCAAAAAGGAAAGTCGGTTTTGGTGATTACCCATGATTTTGAATTTGCCGCTATGACTTGCAATCGGGCGATACATTTTAGAGATGGGCAGCATATAGATGAATTTTCTTTGCAGGGGAATTTATCGAAACTACATGACTGCTTGATGAAGCAATAATTTTGCGAACATATTCATGTTGATTTGTGCTATAAATTTAGAAATATTCGTTGATATTTACATGTATATATGATGTGCTATAGTCGGAATCTTAAAGGAGGTCTGATTATGTATCGGAAAATTATGAGTTTTTTAGAAGTGTGGAAAGAAAGCAAACATCGTAAGCCTTTAATTTTGCAGGGAGCAAGACAAGTTGGTAAAACGTATTCCATTTTGGAGTTTGGTCGGACCCAATATGAAAATGTCGCTTATTTCAACTTTGAAACCAGTCCAAAACTGAACGAAACTTTTGAGGAAAACATCAGTCCGGATTATCTGCTCCCAATTCTGTCGCATATTGCAGGGCAGACAATAGTTACTGAAAAGACGCTGATTGTATTTGATGAAGTGCAGCTTTGCGAAAGAGCCTTAACAAGCCTGAAATACTTTTGCGAGGACGCTCCGGATTATCATATTATCACAGCGGGAAGCCTGCTCGGTGTTGCGGTTAACAGAGCAAAGTTTTCATTTCCTGTCGGTAAAGTTGACATGAAAACTCTGTACCCTATGGACATAGAGGAATTTATGCTGGCCTGCAGCGAAGGCGGCCTTGTAAATCGGATTAAAAAATGCTTTGAGGAAGATACACCTTTACCGTCAGTATCTTGTTGTTGGCGGTTTGCCTGAATGCGTGATGAAGTTTGTACAGACAAAGGATTATATCCTTGTTCGGTACACGCAGGACACGATTTTGACGAGTTATCTGAATGATATGAGTAAGTATAATAATTTGAATAAAATCAAGAAAACCAGACTTGCTTATGATAATATTACCGTGCAGCTCTCAAAGAAAAACACTCGTTTCCAATATAAGCTGATAAAGAAAGGCGGCAGAGCTTCCGAGTTTGAGAATGCGATTGAATGGCTTTGTCTTGCCGGTATTGTATCACAGGTATATAAGGTGGAGCATATTAAGAAACCTCTTGAAAACTACCGTGATATTGATACATTCAAAATATATGTGTCGGATCCGGGGCTGCTTTGTGCAAAAAAGGATTTAGCGGCAAACGATATCCTCTATATGGTTGGGGAAATCAATGATTTCAAGGGCGGCATGGCGGAGAACTATGTCAATGTGCAGCTCTCTGTTAACGGCTACCAAACTTACCATTGGGAGTCCGAGCGCGGAGCTGAGATTGATTTTGTCATTCAACGAGATGGTCAGCTGATTCCCATTGAGGTCAAGTCGGCCGACAACACGAAAGCTAAGAGCTTAAGGGTCTATATGGAAACTTACAAACCTGCTTATGCGATCAAGCTCTCCGCAAAAAATTTCGGCTTTGAGGGCGGTAAAAAGACGGTTCCGCTTTATGCCGCTTTTTGTATCTGAATGAAAGCTCTGGGCTGTCGGAGCCGTGAGAGAATATAATTGGGTAAGCCAAGATTTTTAGTTACAATTTTGTAATCGAAGCCATAAACTTGAAAATGTCTGCTATTGTTAATAGTTGTTATGACAATATAAGGAGGCATTTTTATATTATGAAAAAAACGGTAAAACGGGCGTGCTGTCTGTTACTTTCGGTATGTATGATGATGACGATGCTGCCGACATCAGTGTCGGCCGAAATGACAAATATGAATTCCGGGGCGGCGGTAACGGCTGAAACCGCAGAAATTAGGGATATAGATTTTGGTGTGATATCGGACGACGAAAAGGAAATAACCGGGGCGGTCCCCGCAAGCGGCATCAGCGAGAACGAGGTTCCGGCGGAGTCCGGTGACGTATCAGGGAATGTACTGGCGGCTGTGTCGTCAAATATCGCGGATCCGCCGCTTTCAGACGAGGGCAGTGCCGGCGGTGAGATTACCGCATTTACAGAGCTGAGCGAGGAACTTCGTTTTCAGCGCGGGGAGAAACCCGCCCTTCCCGAAAGCATAGAGGGTGTGATCGGTAATGAAACAAAGGAAATCCCGGTGACATGGGAGAGCGAAACGGATACGACCCAGCCGGGACTTCATGCGTTTGCCGCGAAGGTCGGCGGGAATGATACGCTTGCCGGGGGATTGGAAACACCTACCATTGCTTTTGTGTGTACGTCGGCAGGTGCCGCTGTGCTGCGTATGGCCCGGATGGCGGGCGCTGTATCTGCAGATTCGATTGAAATTTCCACAGCGGCGCAGCTTGCCGAGGTTGCGGCGATGACTAACGCGGGAAAGCTGGAGTTACTTGTGACGGGCAGCAGCGAGAACCGGGTTTCTTTGAAGCTGATAAAGGATCTTGACCTGTCCGCCTATCAGAGCGGGGAGGGATGGATTCCGATTGGTATATCCCCAAATTCGTTTGATGGGGGCTTTGACGGCGGCGGCAAAACAATTACCGGATTGAAGATTAACCGGCCGGCCGTGAATGAGCAAGGGCTGTTCGGTGTGATCGGCAATGAGGGTGTGGTCGAAAAGCTCGGCGTGAAAGACGTCAGCATTACCGGCAAGCAGATGCTTGGAGGCATAGCGGGAAGAGTGCACGCCGGAGGTACTGTGCAAAGCAGCTTTTCCGCCGGCCGTGTGGCGGGCGACGGGGATATCGGCGGCTTGGCAGGATTTGTACAGGGTACCGTGCAAAGTTGCTACTCATCAGCCGATGCAGTCGGGGTAAATGGAGTGGGCGGTATAGCGGGAAGAGTTACCGGAATACTAAAAAACTGCTATGTTTCCGGTGATATTGCGGGTTCCTATAATATCGGGGGAATTGCGGGAACTGCCGGATACGGCGGCAGAATAAATAACTGTGCGGCTTTGAATCTAAGTGTGACCGGCAATGCCGGCGATTCGGGAAATGTCGGCCGTGTGACGGGATTCAAGGATGCGGGTGCCGAGACTGCCGACAATATTGCCTACGAGGGGATTGACTGTATAAGTCTCGGCGCCGCCGCTGATAACGGTGAAAGCAAAACGCTTGCGCAATTAAAAGCAAATAATTTTTTCCAGACCTTGTTTTCTGATGATCCGGCATGGACCTACGGCGCCGGTAAGCTGCCCGGCTTCGGTGCCGCCATTTCTATGCCGGATTTTCCGGTGGGACAGTATTTTGCGGGAGAAGGAAAATCCTATAAACCTTACCAGATCAGTACCCCGGCTCAGCTCGCCAAATTGGCGGAACTTGTTAATGAGGGTACGTCACCTTATGCAGATCAGGATTGTTACTATTTATTGATGAATGATATTGATCTCGCGGAATATGGAAAGGGATGGAATAACCGAAAGGGCTGGATTCCTATCGGAAAGGATATATCCCACGAGTTTCAAGGTAATTTTAACGGAAACAATAAAGTAATTACCGGTTTATATATCATGGATACGTCGGTCACTCAAGTCGGTTTGTTTGGGATCATGAGCGGCACCGTAAAATCTCTCGGTGTGGAAGGGGCGGAGGTTACCGGATGGATGATCGTAGGCGGCCTGGCCGGAGCGGTAGACTATGGCAAGGTGTCGGGATGCGCGGTCACGGGGCAAATTACCGCTACAACCAATACCGTCGGCGGCATTGCGGGAAGTCTGTCCGGACTGGATGCCAAAATTCAGAATTGCTATTCGGCGGCCGATATAAACAGCAGAGGCGGTTATGCGGGTGGAATCGTAGGAAGAACGGGAGGATCGCAGAACCCTTCTATAATCAGCTGCTGCACTACGGGAACGGTGTCTGCCTCCGGTGGTTATGCGGGCAGCGTGGTCGGCAGTCTCAGCGCAGGTAAGGTTTCAAACTGCGTATCATTAACCGAATCGGTCAGCGGTAAAGATCCTAACATCGGGAGGATTGCCGGAGCAAATAATCCCGGTACGCTTGCCGATAATATTGCATTTGAGGGAATGTTACTGACGGTAGACGGAATTGCCAAGACCGGTGTGGGGAATGACGGTGCGCATATAGACGGAATCGGAAGGACGGCTGAGGAGCTGAAGACGGCAGGCGGCTTCCCCACGGCACTGAAACAGTATGAATGGACTTATACGGAGGGCAGGCTGCCGGCTCTTGCCTGCATGAGGGATGTATCACTGCCTCGCTACATCAGCGGGAATCTATTTGCGGGCGGCAGCGGTACGGTTGAAGCGCCTTATGAAATAGCGACTGCGGCTCAGCTGGCGAAACTGGCGGAGCTTGTAAATACAGGGGTATCTCCCTATGCGGATGCCGGCAGATATTATCTGTTGACCGGTAACCTCAATCTTTCCGCCTATGCAAACGCGGACAATGGAAGCGGCTGGACACCGATCGGCAGCAGTACGAATGAATTTCGGGGAAGTCTGGACGGGAACGGCAAAACAATTACGGGGCTTGTAATCAAACGTCCCTCAAGCGGGGAACAGGGACTGTTTGGGGTCATCGGCGGAGGAAGTGTGAAAAACCTCGGTGTGATCGGGGCTGAGATTAGCGGAGCGGAAAAGTCCGGAGGATTGACCGGAATACTCAATGGCGGTGAAATAACAGGCTGTTTTGTTACCGGTAATGTCGGCGGTACGAATTCATCAGGCGGAATAGCGGGGAGCATGAGCGGCGGCTCTGTTCAAAACTGCTATACCGCTTCTGCTGTAAGCGGAAATGAAAAGGTCGGCGGGATTGTGGGAAAGGTTTCTTCCGGCAGCGTACAAAACTGCTATGCGGTCGGCAGTGTCGGAGGAAGCACTCATGCGGGAGGTCTGGCAGGGTCTGTAGAATCTTCCGGAACAGTGAAAAGCTCGGCGGCACTGAACGTTTCTGTCGGCGGAGCGCATTCTGTCGGACGTGTGGCCGGCAGCGGCAGCACACTTCTTGATAATTACGCGTTCAGCGGCATGACGGGCGGACAAAGCAGCAAAACGGGGAGAGGTACGGACGGTGCGGACATTGACGCCGCGGGAGCGGTCAGCGCTGCTTTTTGGACGCAGGCATCCAACTGGGGGAACTCTGTCTGGGACAGCTCCGTCTGGAATATTTCCGCAGGCAGGCTTCCGACCTTAAAGAAGGCGGGAGACAATCAGGTAAGCGAGCCGGGCATTTTCCTTACCCCTAAAAATGCCGCATACTTTCGGATAACGGAAATAGAGGTCAGCTATGCCCATACAGGAAATCCGGTTATGCCGGTTCCCGTAGTAAAATTCGGAACAAAGGTACTTGAAAAAGATGTGGATTATACAGTCGTTTATCAGGATCATACTGAAATCGGAAACGCGCGGGTGACGATTGCCGGAGTCGGCAACTACACAGGTGAAAGGACGGTGAATTTCCTGATAACGGATGATAATCCTGATATTGCGGTGGTTGATGCGGCAAAGACCGCAGCCGAGCAGGCAGTCTATGCCTCGACAACGCAGCAGGCACATGCGGCGGAAGCGGCAGTGAAGGACTATGTGAAGGAGATTGCGGAGGCAGCGGTGGGAAACAGTCAGGTGACGGTCACCGTAAACAAAGTTGATTATGTCGCACCTGCGGAAGGAGACGGGGATAACCCTTCCGGTACAAACGGCAGCTATACCTTTACGATCAGTTTGGAAAAAGGAGGACAGAGACAGACAACCATGCAGAAGACCGTCACGATTTCTGCCGCGCCTTATACGGGGAATTCGAATGCTCTGGTGCTGGAGGTGGCCAAATATATGATTATAAGTTCTTTGGGCACCAATATAATTTTTGTTGAAAATGGGGCGGATCAGGCGGCAAAGACCGCAGCCGTACAGGCCAGTGTAAATCAGGTAATTCATGACAACAGCAGTATAGCCGGCGTTGCGGCAGTGATCACCTATAGCGGAAATCCGGATAATTATGAGATTGTACTTACTAGGGGCAGAACAAGTAATCCCTTTACCCTTTCGATTGTGATTATGGAAGTGCCGGATTTGGATGTGATAACAGTCGGTAATGCAAAAACTGCGGCGGAAAGTGCAGTCTATAGCAATATGACGCAGGCAGGGGCATCTGGTGAGGCCGCTATAGTGAATGCACTTAAGACGGCTGCCGAGGGGGCGGTGAATGACAGTACTGTGAGGGTGGCAATTAATAAATTGGGATATATGGCCGCGGAAGCCGGGGATGCCGATGCACCGGACGGCATGAACGGCAGCTATACCTTTACCGTGACCGTGGAAAAGGGAGTACAGAGCCAGACAACCGGTCAAAAGAGCATTACGATTACGGCCGCGCCATTTGCGGGTATCTCCAACGCAGCGGCGGTTGCCGCGGCAAAGGCGGCAATCGGTAATGGTACGGTTTATGTTCAGATCGGTGCCGATCAGACGGCAAAAACGGCGGCGGTGCAAAGTTATATCGACAATCAAATCCGTGTGGCTGCAGATACTGCGGGTGTAACGGCTGTTGTGACATATGGAGGCGGCAGCAGCTATGATGCGGCAATCTCTAAAGGCAGTGCCAGAGACAGCAAGGGTCTGATTATCATGATAGCAGAGCGGGAAGATCCCGATATGACGGCAGCTGCCAAGGCGAAAAACGCGGCGGAGGGAGCAGGCTATCGCAGTATGACACAGGCGGAGGCAGCAGGCGAGGCAGCAATAGCCAATGCATTGAGGGCGGCTGCAGAAGCGGCAATTGGGGACAGCAGTGTAGGGGTGCTGATCAATAAGACAGACTATACAGCCGCGAGGGCGGGAACCGCCGATGTGCCAAACGGTACAGACGGCAGCTATTCCTTTACCGTGACTGTCGTAAAAGGAGCCATCCGTCTGACTACCGGCCAAAAGCAGATCGGCATCAGAGCAGCCGTTTATCAGGCGCCTCCGGCAATTCCGGAGACTCCCGCGGCGCCGGCACCCTCGGCGGCAGCTCCGGCTTCATCGGCGGCATCACCGGCCTTATCGGCGGCAGTGCTGGCAGCCTCGGTGCCGTCTTACGCTTCCTCGGAAATAGTGATGCAGGGAACAACGGCGGAACTGACCGAAAATACCCTGGGCGGACTTGTGAGGGCAGGTGTCGAAAGTCTTGTAATCAGAGGCGGACCTATCATGCTGACACTTGATTATCAAGCTCTTCAGGAAATGCAAAAACAAAGTACCGGTAATATCAGGATTGTGTTTACTCCTCAGCGAAGGCTGTCTAAGTCGGCAAAAGCTGCAGTCGGCAAAAGACCGGTGTATGATATTACGGTAAGCGATGGATCGGGCAGAGCAATCACTGATCTGGGCAGCGGCACGGCAGCTGTGGCAATTCCTTACTTACCCCAGAAGGATGAAAATATGGGAGCGTTGTATGCTGTGTATGTGGATACGAAAGGAAAGGCAGTTCGCATAGCAGGTTCCGTTTATGACCAAAACAGTGCGAGCATGTTATTCACAACTTCTCATTTTTCCGTGTATGGAGTCAGCTGCGGTACTTTAGACAATAAATATAAGGACATCAGCAGTCATTGGGCAAAAGAAGCAATTGATTATGCGGCCGGACGGGGATTGCTGTCAGGCGGCAGAAACGGAAAGTTCCGTCCTGATGACCCGATTACACGGGGCGATTTTATTAAGGCCCTGGGAAAAATGGCAGATATAACTGAGGATGTCTATCAAAAGAACGGCCTCACGAATTTAGAGAAGGGAATTTTTGCCCAGCCGATTACGCGTCAAGAAGCAGCGTTGGTTTTGGAAAACTACGCTGAACAAACCGGATTTCAGAAGGCGGGTATTTTGATGAGCGGCAAGGGGAATCGATTGAATCCCGTCCGCAATACCACGCGCGCGGAGGCAGCAGTCATGCTGCACCGCTACAGCAAGCTCATTGTTGATCCGCAAACGGCACAGTGAAGCTTTAAAAGAACCATCAGGCTGCAATTGATCAGAATACTGAAGCAAATGCAGCCCGATGGTAACTTACGCGGTTTTATTTTATTTTCCTAATACCGGCCTGTGACCAGGCAATCATTTTTTGGCCATCCGTATCAGAGATCCATCCTTCTTTGACCTGTGCTTCTACGTATTCTTTGAATTTTTCTAAATAGGAAGCTTCCGATCCGTACAGCATTTTAAACTGATTCCTGGAAAAGTAAGTTATTTTACCGCAGATTCCTTCGGGATCCTCCGGATTGCTTGCCAGATAAGAGGCAATGGGAATATCTAAGAACGGAGTTCTTAAACCGCCCTTTGCATTTCCGAATTGGTCTCTGGTTAATCCGTCCCCGGTGCGGAGCATGGGCTCAATTACCTCAGGAGCCTGTCCGGTTACCGCCCAGACATGCAGTTTTTCAAGGAGACCGCAGATATAAAACTCTGTAGGAATATCGTTAATTGTTTTGAATAGCCGCGGATCAGAATTTGGCAGTTTTGATCCGGTTTTTTCTATTTCACTGATCGCCGGCAGAATCGGACATGCGATATCGGTATGGGGTGTGCCCGGTATTTCATAATATCTGCATTTATTATAATCCGAATTTGCATTGGCAACCTTAATGGAAAATAGGTTTTCCTCCAGAAAATAATGAAACAGGTATAGATCTGCTTCGCTGGATATGCAAATATAAGGAGTGCGGCAGGGGCGTACCTTTCTTGGATACAGCCTTAAGCCTCCGATCCTATTTTCCTGACGGATTGTTCTTTGAACCAGAGCTCCCACAATGTTCAGATATCCGTCAAACAGCGCCTTGTCGACCGCATCATATAGGAAACGGTCAAAGTAGTAGGTATAGGTGTTTAAATATGCGCCGCTCTGACTTTGACCGGACAGATAAATGTAGTCAGCCTGACTGCCGCCCAGACAGTTATTGCCGTTATTTGTGCGCAGCAGTACTCCGAGCTGACTCAGCATGTCCCAAAACAGCCCCTCCTCGGTGCCGGGCAGAGTCGCGGATCGTGTCACCGATGGTGCCTCCGTAATTTCACCGTCAGACCAATTTAAGGATTGGTAGCGCTGATAGTCAAAATTCTTTAGACTTAATACGTTAATTGGCTTGCTCGTAATTCCTATGTAGGCATGCCCGTTTTCCATACACCACAAGTAATTCCGGTGCCAGAGATCTTCTATATCATATCCCTGTGTCGCGTTCAGTATATCAATATAGACTCTTCCTGAAAAACTTTTCATATCAGAAGGTCTGCGGACCAGGATTCTGTTTTTGTACGGAAGCGCCTGCTTTATTAGAACAGGCATATCATTTTCATCCGTATCGTAAACGTTCGCTTTGCCGTTCAAAAAATATTCTTCTTCTATATAATTGTAATCCTGTAAATGAAATGGTACTTTGCAGTATTCCATAGAGCAGAAGGGATGTGATTCCTTTGTAACGGGAATCGGGCCCTCCACATAGGGAATTCTGTTTATTGATTCACTGATAATTGCCGATATATTCATGATTCTGTCGCTCCTATTTAATTGCTGCCCTCATAATTTTTTCTTCAGTCATGGACTCCTTATTGAATTCCCCGGTGATCCGGCCGTTGCTGACTACCAGAATTCTGTCGCTGATAGACATTAATTCCGGCATATCTGAGGAAACCATAACAATTGAAATTCCATTTTTGACCAGATCGCCCAGAAAAGAATAAATTTCTGCCCTTGCTCCGACATCGACGCCTTTTGTCGGCTCATCGATAAACAAGATCTTTGGGCTTTTTATGAGCCATTTAGCCAGTACAACTTTTTGCTGATTTCCGCCGGAAAGCTTGTTAATCATTGTATGAATGGAGGGAGCCTTTATTCTTAATCTGTCAAATACCTTTTGCCCCCATTCATTTTCTTTATTTTTATCTATAAAGGGACCGTTTTTCATGGGCAGTCCATCCAAATTGGCAAGGAACATATTATCTCTTATGGAAAGCATCCAGACAAAGCCATTGAGTTTTCGTTCTTCGGTCACATATCCGATACCCGCATTTATTGCATCGGCAGGACTGTCAAGCTTTACTTCAGATCCCTCAATAAATATTTTCTTTGTAACGCCGGATGTTATCTGACCAAACACCCCTCCTAATATTTCGCTTCTTCCGGCGCCTACCAGACCGCCGATTCCGAGAATCTCGCCCTGCTTAACATGAAAGGAAACATCATTGATGATCTTTTTGCCCTTGATTGTAGGGTGAGGAACACACAGTCCTTCCACCCGCAGGATTTCTTTGCCGATCTCAGCGTTGATCTTAGGATATAAATTCTCAACCTTGCGCCCAACCATTTCTTCAATCAGAGTTTTTTCGGTAATCTCTTTGATATTTCGGCAGGAGATTGTCTGTCCGTCGCGCATAACGAGAACCCGGTCGCAGATGCGATAGATTTCTTCTAATTTATGGGAGATATAAATACAGGAGATTCCTTGTTTTTTAAGCTCACCCAATATATTCATCAGCCGTTCTACATCATTTCCGGTCAAAGCAGAGGTGGGCTCGTCCAGCACAAGGATTTTTGGTTTTTTAATATAAGCTCTCATTAATGCAACCATCTGCATCTGTCCGCTGTTGAGGCAGGCGACCCTGTCTGTCGGACGAAAATCCAGATGAATATAGTTTAATATCTTTTCCGTTTCCTCGTATAGCTTCTTAAAGTCTACCAGTCCGCCTTGTCCCGGCAGGTTGCCTAGATACAGATTTTCTGCAATGCTGGAACTTAATACCATATTTATTTCCTGATAAATCATTTCAATACCGTAATTTTGGGCAACAGAGACATTTGTCAGCTGAATTGGCTCCCCGTTATAATAGATTTCTCCGTCGTAAGAGCCATATGGATAGGTTCCGCTCAGAATTTTCATCAGGGTTGATTTTCCGGCACCGTTTTCTCCGCAGATACCTAAAATTTCACCCCTTTTCAGCTGTAAGGAGACCTCCTTCAAGGCCAGCACTCCGGGGAATTTTTTTGTAACGCCTTTCATTTCCAATAATAAGTTCTCCATCTTTATCACCAATGCTTTCTAAACAGAGCTGCTGAGCTTCTGTCTGTATTTATCTATGGCTACGGAGATCAGCAGAATGATTCCAAATATTAAATTTTGCCAGAAACTGTCTATTCGTATCAATACTAAGCCGTTGCTGATAACAGCCAGAAGCAGACATCCTAAAATGCTCCCTATTACGGAGCCGCTTCCGCCAAAAAGGCTTGTGCCTCCGATGATTACGGCTGCCATAACTGTTAATTCTGTTCCGGCGCCTGTCGTAGTCTGCGCACTGGCAAACCGGGATGCCATTAGTATGCCGACAAAAGCCGCGAAGACGGAAACAAGGATATGTATTTCCTTGCGGCGTCTCCTTACCCTGATTCCGGAAAGCCTTGCTGTTTCGGGATTTCCTCCGACGGCAAACAGTGAACGTCCGTATTTTGTATAGGAGAGCACCAGCTGATAAAATACCGCGGTTAGAATCGCGAGAATAACGGTTAAGTAGACTTTGCCAAATATTTTTCCCTGTCCCAGTACTTTGAAAGCTTCTGTAGCTCCGCTTACGGACATGCCCTTTGTAGTAACCGAAACAATACCATTTATGGCATATTCGATCCCCAGAGTTACAATTAATGCGGGCAGCTCACAGTCAACAATAATCCATGCTTTAAACATGCCGACTATGGCACCGGCAGCCAGACCGATCACAATGCATAATACCAGGGGCAGTCCGGCCTTCATTGAGAACATGCAGGCAACACCGCCCAGTGCGGTGACGGCGCCTATGGAGAGATCCATATCGGCAACAATCAGAAGGAGTGTTAAGGGCGCTCCGACAATCAGGTAATAGCTGGTAGTTCTGAAAATATCCATTAAATTATCAAATGCAATAAATGCCGGATTGATGACTGTTACAATAATACACATAAGAATTAGTGGAAGCAGTGTTCCTATTTCATTTTTTCTTGCTAATGTTTGTATGATATTATTCTGTTTTTTCATAAAACTCCGCCTTTTAATTTGTATAACAGGACCACCGTATTCTGATCGATGGTCCTGCACGTCAAAATTTAATTTTTCTGTTAAAGTCCGCGTGATTTCAATAATTCCAAATGTTCCTCAACGTCGTCGGACCTGATCACGATTGTTCCGGAATCATTTGCAAAGGAGGGGGTGTTTCCTTCTTTGATGTCCTTAATGTAGTATACCGATTCATACCCCATTTTGTAGAAATCCTGTGCAATGGTGCAGGCAAGCGTCCCGTCTGTAACGTAATTCAGAATTTCCTCGGAATCATCAATGCCGATAGCAATCAGACGGTCACTTAAATTTTCACTGGAAATATAATTAGCGATTCCTGGGCATCCATATCCGTCCTGGCACACTACTACGTTTAAATCAGGATAGCTTTTCAGCAATGCCGCCAGCTTATCTGATGCGATTGCCGCGTCTGAATTGCATTCCTCCTGTATCAGGGTCGCGTCGGGATAGACCTCTTTAATTGTCTGGCAAAACGCCTCGTACTGCTGATTCTGCGTTTCCGTCTCTAATGTGGTCTGAATGTAGCAGGCGGTGACATGGTCAAAGGAGCTGTATTTATCCTCTTTTAAAAACTGCAGAACCGTTTCGGCCTGAGTGACTCCCATGTTGGTCGGATCAGTGCCGATCCAGCAGTTTTGCAGCTGCTCTGTCGTATAAGTATTGCAGGTAACGACAGGGATATTGCCTGCCATTGCTTTACTTAAAACATCACTTGCCTGATCTGTGTCAAGGATTACGGTAACAATGCCGTCTGCCTTGTTGGTTACCGCTGTGTCAAGCAGATCAATAACTCCTGTTGTGTCATTAGCTGACGCGGGGGAAGTATATTGCCCTTTCCAGCCCAATTCGGCCAAAGCATCCTCAAAGCCCTTCTGCGCTGAGCCCCATGCGACACCTCCGGTCACAATGCTGACGAACATAATATCCGGTGAATCAGACGCAGTCGTCTCCTCATTCTGTGCAGCCTCCGCAGAAGCGTCGGAGCTGCCGACGCTGTCGGCGCTTTCTTCTTTTCCGCATCCGATTAGAGAAAAGATGACGAATGCCGACATAACAATTGCAAAAATCCTTTTTCTTTTCATATTCAACCTCCTATAATTAATTTTCAGACGCATTACCGGTCGCGTGCTCTGTGTTTTTGATATTAGCACCATGTTGATAATAATTCAATATGGTAGATTTTTTTTTACTTAATCACTAGTTTTTCGAATGGATAATTGTGCAAAATGAACAAAAATAAAATGCATAAAAAATAATTCAAAAGAGAATGACGAGCACGCTCTCTTTTTTCGATTGACACACTTGGGGAACTATGGTAAAGTTTGATTAACACTAGTTTGAGGTGAGTTTAGATTATGATAACACAAAGTAAAATTGCGGAAATGGTCGGTGTTTCAAGGGCGACGGTTGAACGGGTACTAAATAACAGGGGAGATGTGAGCGACGCAACCAGAAAGAGAGTTCTGGAAATTGCGCAGCTCATGGAATATCGTCCGAATAGAGCCGGGAAAACTTTGGCGATACAGCATAAAAAGCTGAAGATCGGATGTATTATTATTCAGGCGGATAATCCCTTTTATGCGGAGCTGAATAAGGGCATACAGGCCAAGGCGGAGGAGTATAAGGCCTACGGTATTGAGATCATTGTTGAGAGTGCCGTTTTTAAGGCGGAAGAGCAAATAAAAATGATAGATCTGCTCCTGGAGAAATCTATTAATGCGCTGGTCATCCAGCCCGCTAACGAACCGCTGCTGGCAGATAAATTAAAAGAGGTGGAGGAGCTGGGACTCCCAATCGTTACGGTTAACACGGATCTTCCGGATTATAATTCGTCATTTTGTTATGTGGGCAATGATTTCTATCTGTGCGGCAGGACGGCTGCCAATCTGATGGAGCTGTTTACAAACGGCATCTGCAGGATCGGAATCATCACCGGCTTTTTCAATGCAAAGTCACATTCTGACAGAGTCGATGGCTTCAAAGGGTATATTCAGGATATTCCGGGCATGCGTATTATCGACATTGCCGAGAATCAGGACGATGAGCTGGAATCCTATTATGTAACAAAGACTATGCTGGAGCGGCATCCGGAAATTGATGCGATGTTTTTGGTCGCGGGCGGAGTACAGGGAGCCGGCAAGGCGATCAGGGATCTGCCGGCGCAGAGAAGACCCAGAGTTATTTCGTTTGACGATGTGCTGCCGACGAGGGCGCTTGTAAGGGATGGGATTATTTTGGCCACGATATGCCAGCAGCCGGTCAGGCAGGGCGAGCTGTCTCTGGAGGTTTTGTTTAATTATCTTGTGGATGATTTGATGCCGGCAAATAATCGGATCTATACGGACATCCAAATAAAAATAAAGACTAATATTGACGGCTGATGCGGGTGAGCGATTGTAAATTTTGTCGGGGGGGGAGCAATATCGGTCATTACATAAATAATAATGCTTATATATAATTTAATAATTCACAAAGCAGTTCATGAAAAACGCAGAACTGCTTTTTTATTTGATAGGAAATTCCTACGGATTTCCTATCAAATAAAATAATACCGTGATATCTACAGGAAACAATTATCTAATGTTTATTGGCTGGTTTGCAAACTGGATTATTTATTTTACCTAGTATCGGACAGGAAAGTGGCTCAAGGCTAGTTACTGAGTGGTATTATCATTTAGGCTTTCATATACAGACAACTGTCTTGTCACATGTAAATAAAAGTGGTATACTGTCAAGCAATATATAAAATTTAAAGCAAAGAGGAGAAGGAAATGTTGTTGCAGGATGAGATACAAAAGTTAAAGGCGGAAAAAAAAGCGGTGATTCTGGCACATTATTATGTGAGTGATGAGGTAAAAGAAATAGCGGATCATGTGGGCGATTCCTATTATTTGAGCAAGACTGCCGCAGGCACAGAGGCAGAAAGAATCATTCTCTGCGGTGTTTCTTTTATGGCAGAAAGCGCAAAACTCTTAAACCCGAATAAGCGTGTATTTATGCCGGATGCGTCGGCAGATTGTCCGATGGCCCATATGGCCAGAAAAAATAATGTGCTGCGTATGAGGGAAGAGCATGAGGATTTGGCGGTGGTGTGCTATATTAATTCGACGGCGGAAATAAAGGCATGCTCGGATGTCTGTGTAACCTCTGCAAATGCGGTGAAGATTGTAAAAAGATTACCTAATCGGAATCTGTTTTTTATACCGGACGGCAATTTGGGAGCCTATGTCGCAAAGCAGGTACCGGAAAAAAATATGATTTTGAATGAAGGCTTCTGTCCGATTCATGCGGCAATCACGTACGAAGAGGTACTTGCGGCAAAGAAGGCGCATCCACAGGCGAAATTCGCCGCGCATCCGGAATGTACGTGTGAGGTGCTTGAGGAGGCGGATTATATCGGGAGCACGTCCGGTATGATCCGATATGTGACAGAAAGTACTTCAAAAGAATTTATTATCGGGACGGAGACCGGAGTTTTTTATGAAATTAAGGGAAAGAATCCTGATAAGCTCTTCTATCCTGTGAATGAAAGGCAGATTTGCACGAATATGAAAAAGGTCACCTTGGAAAAGGTATTGGAGGTTTTGCAAAAGGAGAACAATGAAATCTTTGTGGAAGAGGAGCTGCGCCTGGCTGCGATGAGACCGCTTAAGCGGATGCTGGAACTGGGCGAATAGACCGGAAATGAGGGATTTAATTTATGGAAACCGATATTTTAATTGTCGGATGCGGTTGCTCGGGTTTGTACTGTGCGCTGCATCTTCCTGAAAATAAGCGGATCATCATGCTTACAAAGTCCGATGCAGCCGACAGCGATTCTTTTCTGGCACAGGGCGGCATGTGTATGCTGCGCGGTGAGGAGGATTATGACAGCTATTTTGAGGATACGATGAAGGCGGGCCACTATGAGAATGACAGCACATCAGTCGAAATCATGATCCGCTCCTCGAGAGAGGTGGCAAAGGAGCTTTTAAGTTATGGCGTCGAGTTTCAGCGGAATGAAAGCGGGGAGCTGGCCTTTACAAGAGAGGGCGCGCATTCGGAAAAACGGATTTTATTTCATAAGGATATTACAGGAAAAGAAATTACGGAGAAACTTCTGGAACGGGTGAGGCACCTGTCAAATGCCGAAATTTTGGAGCATACGAGAATGCTGGATTTAATCAGTCATAATCAGGTGTGCAGGGGAGCTGTTATAAAGAGACCAAATGGGTCTGTCGAAGTGGTGCAGGCAAAGTGCGTCATCCTTGCAACAGGCGGTATTGGAGGACTGTACCGGCATTCGACGAATTTCAGACATTTGACCGGAGATGGACTGGCGGTTGCAATCAAGCATGGCATTGCGGTAAGAGATCTGAATTATGTACAGATCCATCCGACGACATTGTATTCGGACAAGCCCGAGGACCGCAGCTTTCTAATTTCGGAATCGGTGCGCGGTGAGGGGGCAAAGCTTTATGATAAAAATGGAAAGCGTTTTGTTGACGAACTGCTGCCGAGAGATTTATTGACTGAAGCAATTCAAGAACAGATGAAAAAAGACGGCACAAACTATGTATGGGAGGATTTACGGATGATTCCGGAAAAGGAGCTGACGGAGCATTTCCCCAATATTGTGGAGCATTGTGCAAGGAGGGGCTATGATGTAAGAAAGGAATGCATTCCGGTTGTGCCGGCGCAGCATTATTTTATGGGCGGAATTAAGGTTGACCATGATAGTCGAACTTCGATGGAGGGATTATATGCGGTAGGAGAGACGGCTTGCAACGGGGTTCACGGGAGAAACCGTCTGGCCAGCAATTCCCTGCTGGAAAGCCTTGTATTTGCCAAGAGAGCGGCACAGGATATCTCTGAGCGGGAGGCGGCGGTTGATCTTAAGCAGTATCAGGATGAGGCGGCGCTTGATGCCTCTTATCAAAAAAGCATTTTACAGGAAATCAAGAAGGCAGAAGCCGGACATGGAGGAGTTCATAGGATGTACGATCAGACAACATTGAAATTAAATGCGGATCCGCTCATTATAAGCGCGCTGCAAGAGGATATTACAAGCGAGGATGTGACGACGAACAGCGTAATGCCGTTTGAAAAGCCGGGCGAGGCTCAGCTGCTTTGTAAGCAGGACGGCATCATCTGCGGACTGCAGGTGTTTACACGCGTGTTTGAACTGTTGAGCGAAACAGTCAAGGTTGAATTGTTGGTTATTGACGGTGATGCGGTGAAGGAGGGGCAGCTGCTCGCAAAGGTGAAGGGAGATATCCGGGCGATCCTGAGCGGAGAGCGGACCGCACTGAATTATCTGCAGCGGATGAGCGGGATCGCAACGTATACGCATGCGGTTGCGTCCTTGCTGGAGGGGAGCAAAACAAAGCTTTTGGATACGAGAAAGACGACACCGAACAACCGTATTTTTGAAAAATATGCGGTCCGCGTCGGCGGAGGAAATAATCACCGTTATAATCTTTCGGACGGAGTGCTGTTAAAGGACAACCACATCGGCGCGGCGGGCGGCGTGAAAGAGGCGGTTAGGATGGCAAAGGAGTATGCGCCGTTTGTAAGAAAGATTGAGGTGGAAGTCGAAAATATGAAGATGGTTGCGGAGGCTGTGGAAGCCGGTGCCGACATTATCATGCTGGACAATATGAGCGTGGAGGAGATGAAGGATGCCCTTCATCTCATAGCAGGCAGGGCGGAAGTGGAAATATCGGGAAACGTGACGAGAGAAACGGTTGCACAGCTTGCCGGTCTTGGTGTAGACTATATTTCAAGCGGAGCATTGACTCATTCGGCTCCGATTCTGGATATTTCATTGAAAAATCTGCATGTGGTGTGAACGGTCAACATTCTAATGCATGCTGCTGTTCATGCGGGAAGGAGAGGACGCGATGCGAGGGGAAGAACGCAGAGAAAAAATCATACGGATTTTGGAGAACAGCGGCGGGGCGGTTTCCGGTCTGGCGCTTGCCGGGCAATTGGATGTGAGCAGACAGGTCATCGTGCAGGATATTGCGCTGCTTCGAGCGAGGGATATTGATATTTATTCGACGTGCAGGGGCTATGTCATCAACAGGAGCCGGGAGTGCAGCCGGATTTTGAAGCTGCATCATCTTGAGCAGGAGGCAGAACAGGAACTGGAAGCAATTGTAGACCTCGGCGGCAGGGTGAAGGATGTCTTTGTCTTCCACAAGGTATACGGCGTCATTAAGGCTGACATGAATATCCGTTCCCGCAAGGATGTGAGTGAATATATGAAGGAAATTCGCAGCGGGAAATCCGGCCTTTTGATGAACGTAACTTCCGGATATCACTATCATACGATTATGGCAGAAAGCGAAGCCGAACTTGATTTCATTCAGGAAAAAATGCAGGAACTGGGCTTCCTTGCGAAGCTGCAGGAATATGAGCCGGTCGATTTTTGGAGCCGGTGACAGTGCTGTCTGAGCGCTCTTATTGTCCGGCCGTAAATTAGTCTGTTATCATCATACGCAGGAGCTCAACTGCGTGTTCGGGATTTTGGGCATTGGCGGCGATTGTGAAAATAGGTCGTTTGCCTGCCTGATCAACCTCGGGAAAGGTACCTTCGATTCCCTGCATGTTCAGGTATTCACAGTTGTCCAGAAAGACGCCGATTGCCAACGTGGTACCCTCGTAAGAGTAATCATAATATTCGTACCCTTTGTCGGAAAGAAGCTGTTTGATATCATCGGGAAGCAGTGCTTCAAGGTCTGCATAGGCCTCGACATCAGCATAGGTGGCGATGACATCTTCGGGGCCGATCACGCTGTCTAACTCGCCGCTGGCATACAGCGCCATGATCTTCTGCTGGTTGCCGAGCGTGAGCTGGTCATAGCCGTCGTCAAGCATCTGCATTGAAAAGTCAATGTACAGGTTGTTTTTTTCCAAGTCAATCTCTTCTCTGGCAGCATAATCCGCTTCAATTGTGGAGGTGTCCTCGTAAATAAAGTTGGAATTGATGAAAAGTGCATGAAGATAGGTAGGCTTGTTATTGTTTACCCAGTCACGGATAAAAAGAGAAAGAAAGAGAATTCCGGCAATCGTTCCGATGATCGGTATTTTGTAATATTCCCAAACGTAGGCAGCTTTGCCTTTCAGAGGCATTTCCTTCATTTTTTGAGTTTCCTGTTTGATTTCGTCCGTAATTGCCATGCTGCGCCTCTTCCTTTTTTGTATGATATAAAATCGTCCCGGTTCCATTTAGGCTCATGTTACAAAAAATCCGGGTTTCTGTCAATTGAACTGCAATAAAATATTTGTGAAGATTTTATTAATTTAGAAATGAAAGTGTTGAGAAGGTTTTCCTTTTTTGCTATACTGTTTAGCATACAGACGGGCTGCAAAAATAGATTGTGAGGAAAATTAAATGAATGAATCCTATGTAGAATGTATGGTCGCACGGAAACAGAATCCGTTTGCGGCAGTGATCAAGATTCTTGTATATGCGCTGGCAGGCGCTTTTTGCTTGATGGGGGTGATCGGATATACGGTCATGTTCGTTCCGGGTCTTATTTTTATAGCGGTTGGTTATTTTTTATTGCCGGGCATGGATCTGGAATTTGAATATCTTTATTTGGACAAGGAGATTACGATTGACAAGGTGCTTGCAAAGCAGAAGCGCAAAAAGGTGCTTTCGATTGATTTAAATAAGATGGAGGTTGTCGCACCTCTTCGTTCTCATGAGCTGGACTCTTACAAGAGCAGAAAGGTTCCGATGTTGGACTGCAGCTCGAAAAAAGAGGATGCCAGGCCGTATGTGATTGTATATCACGATAATAATAAGGAAGAAATGCTTTGCTTCGAACCGAATGCGGAAATGCTCAGGGCGATCAAAACGGTATTCCCGCGCAAAGTAATTGAATATTAGGACGTTATTCGAGCATTGACAGGTTTTGAACAGTTTGGTAAACTTGATAGAAGTTTCGACATAAAGCGGAAGAGAAAGTTTCTAAATTGAAGGAGGAAAAACATGGGTCAGATAGTTTCGGAAGGTATTACATTTGATGATGTGCTCTTGATACCGGGCTATTCGAATGTGGTAGGAAACCAGGTCGATATTACAACGGATTTGACGAAAAAAATTCGATTGAATATTCCGATGATGAGCGCCGGGATGGATACGGTCACGGAGCACCGCATGGCGATTGCGATGGCAAGACAGGGCGGCATCGGCATCATTCACAAGAATATGTCTGTCGAGGAACAGGCGGATGAGGTGGACAAGGTAAAGCGTTCCGAAAACGGGGTAATTACGGATCCGTTCTCACTTTCTCCGGAGCATACGCTGGGGGATGCGGACGAGCTGATGGGTAAGTTTAGAATTTCCGGCGTGCCTGTTACGGAAGGAAAGAAGCTGGTCGGTATTATTACAAACCGTGACCTGAAATTCGAAACTGATTTCACAAGGAAAATCAAAGAATGTATGACTTCGGAAGGGCTGATTACAGCGGAAGAAGGCATCACTCTTGAGGAAGCAAAGAAGATTCTTGCAAAGGCGAGAAAAGAAAAGCTTCCGATTGTGGATAAGGATTTTAACTTAAAAGGTTTAATTACCATTAAGGATATTGAAAAGCAGATCAAGTACCCGCTGTCCGCAAAGGATGCGCAGGGCAGGCTGCTTTGCGGTGCAGGTGTCGGCATCACGGCAAATGTGCTGGAGCGCGTGGCAGCGCTCGTGAAAGCGAAGGTGGATGTGGTTGTGCTTGATTCCGCACACGGACATTCGGAGAATGTGCTTCATTGTGCGCGGATGATCAAAGAAGCCTTTCCTGAGCTGCAGCTGATCGGAGGCAATGTGGCGACCGGTGAAGGGACAAGAGCCTTGATTGAGGCCGGTGTGGATGCGGTGAAGGTCGGTATCGGGCCGGGTTCCATCTGTACGACGCGTATCGTTGCCGGGATTGGCGTTCCGCAGGTGAGCGCGATTATGGACTGCTATGCGGTCGCAAAGGAATATGGGATCCCGATTATCGCTGACGGCGGCATCAAGTATTCCGGCGACATGACAAAGGCGTTGGCGGCAGGTGCAAATGTCTGTATGATGGGAAGTATTTTTGCCGGTTGTGATGAGAGCCCGGGTACGTTTGAATTATATCAGGGCAGAAAATACAAGGTTTACCGAGGAATGGGTTCGATTGCTGCGATGGAAAACGGCAGCAAGGACCGGTATTTTCAGGCTGATGCCAAAAAGCTTGTACCGGAGGGTGTGGAAGGTCGTGTCGCTTATAAGGGCACGGTGGAGGATACCGTATTCCAGTTAATCGGAGGGATTCGTTCCGGAATGGGATATTGCGGGACACCGTCAATTGAGGATATAAAGAAGAACAGCAGATTTGTTAAAATTTCGGCGGCTGCATTGAAGGAAAGTCATCCGCACGATATCCACATTACAAAGGAAGCTCCGAATTACAGTGTGGATGAGTAGAAACACCGGCATTTCTGTTTTTGGCACAACAACAGAAAGGAATAATTGAATGGGTAGTTATATAGCCAGGGAATGGAAGCGGGCATTGAGGAGAAGATACACGTATGCTTATGTCCTCGGAATATTTGCATTATGTCTGCTGGCCAATATCGCGGTCATAGCATTTCGCACGATTTATGGCACTAACGAAGGAACGTATGCATACAATCTGATTGAATATGCGACATGGTGCTTTGTTCTCCCCTATTATAGCTGTATTTTCATCGCGGATATGGGCTTTGGAAAGGGATATCCAAATCCGTATATCAAGGATAATCTGACAAAAAATTTAAATAGGGTACAGATTTATTTTTCAAAGCTGATTACGGAGATTTTGCTGGCAGTTATTTTTCTCATCATTGCGTTTGTACTTTTGATCAGCATCACGACAGTATTCCAATTCAGAGATGGGACGATCAGCGCTTATACGATCAAGGATTTTACGGAAAAAATGATATATGCGACGCCCCTTTGGATCGCCGGTATTTCCCTCGGTAATATGCTTTTATTTTTATTTGAAGATAAAAAAAAGGCGTATATCAGCTATTTTATTTTAACGTTTGGGATAGAACGCATTATTATGCAGCTTGCGGCGGAGCCGCTGGAGCTTGCTCCGTTTAAGTTTATCAGAACCTATCTGGTTACGCAGAACTTTAGTCTTTTGCCATATCCGGCCGATCCGTCGCGGAATATTCCGCTGACGATCGCTCTTGGTTTTATTTATGCAGCGGTTGCCTGTGTGATTGGCGTTATCTATTACAAAAGGAAAAAAGTAGATTATTTGTAATTTAGCGAAGAAGCGGTTAAAGCCCCCATATTAGGATTTGACCGCTTATTTATTTAATAGAAAATTCCTACGGATTTCCCATATTACACATAAGCTGAATAAGACTAGAGAGGAAGCGCGGCAAACATGCTAACAGAAGTTTTGGTTGTAAAACTTGTCGATTTCAATTATACTAACAGTATCGTATCAGAGTGTGAAAGGATGTCGCTATGACTTATACGGGAGACACGGACCGTCCTTCTTTTTTAACGCAAACGACGATAGATACAGAGGAATTGCAGCGTATCCAGGATGTTTATGCACAGCTTACCAATTTATTCATTTTCAGTGTGAATCAGGATGGTGAGAGAATTACGGAGATGTCCGGTAACCCGCATGAAATTGACCGGGTTCTGGGACTTGTGACAGAACAGCAGATTGCTTCAATCCTTCGGCGTGTAATGGAAAGTTCATTGGAAGAACAGGTTATAGAAGATACAGGATATTCTAACGTAAAAATTGCTAGTATTGCGGTCAGGTCTAATGGGAAACTAGCCTTTAGCTGGTTTATTTGTGGTATTTTGGATGAAGGCGACGACGAAAATGCTGTTCGTAATATCAGATCAACAACCTCCTATATAAAATTTATCAAATCAATTGATCTACTGCGTGAAATTTTCAAAAAAGTATGTTCCAATGCTTGCTTGGCAGAGGATGCTGTGGCAGAGTCAAAGCGTATTAAAAGCGCGGAGCTGGAAATGGTCCGTACGCTGAAAAAGAGTGAAGCTATGACAGAAATCGTGCAGCTTCTGGACAGTGATGAAAGCTTTGAAGAGGTATCCGGTAAGGTTCTGCGCTATACGGGTCGTTACATCCGGATTTCTCATGGCTATATCCTAAGGCCGAATATCAATGGCAAGGATGTGGATATTTTAGGTGCTTATGTCGGGGAAGGACAGTCTACGCTTGAGGATTTTACAAGAGCGCTTCCGCTTGAGGATTTGCATGCGATCGGTGACAAGCCTGTTGTGATTTCATACAAGACAAAGATTGAGGAAAAGAGACGGGAGTGGCTGGATTCAATCGGTATTTCCGCACTCGTGGCATTGCCTGTTTTCATTAATCATGCCGTGGCGATGTATCTGTTTTTTCTTGATCATACGGCAGATAAGATTTGGGAATTAGAAGAAATCAAGTTTTTTGGAGATGCTGCTCGCGTTCTGCAAAGTATACTGACGAAACGAATTCAGAAGAATTCGCTTGCAAGTTCTTACAAATCGCTCGAAGCAATTCTTGACAATGTCGGCAGTGCGATCTATGTAAAGGATATGGAGACAAGTGAGGTGTTGTTCGCAAATCGTATATTCAAAAATACATTTGAATATGAAATGCGGGACGGCACGATTGAAAGCCTCTTTGAAAGCAAACAGAAATATAATACTAACGCTTCTTATCAGGAAATCTATTATAAGGAAAAGGGTCGCTGGTATGATCTGCATACGACCTATATCCGTTGGGTGGATGGCCGGCGCGTGTCACTTTGTTCCATATTTGACGTGACGGATAAAAAGCTGTATCAGCAGAAGATTGAGCAGCAGGCCAACAACGATTTTCTTACGGGCTTATACAATCGCATGTGCTGCGAGCGGGATCTTGTGAAATATATTGATGAGGCAAAGCTGCATAGCGGCAGAGGAGCCGTGCTTTATCTGGATTTGGATGATTTTAAGCATATCAACGACGGTTTGGGACATCAGTACGGAGATGTGTTGCTCAAAGCAATTTCCCACAGCCTGCAGAGGATAGAGGGTGTGGAGAATACGTGTTACCGTATGGGCGGTGACGAGTTTATCATTATCATACCGGATTCAAGCTTTGAATGCTTTGAGAAAATTATCAGCGAAATTAAGATTGTATTCAATAAACCTTGGTTTTTAAAGGGTGCGGATTATTATTGTACGACAAGCATGGGCATTGTGACATTTCCGGACGAAGGCGAGACCGTTCAGGATTTAATTAAAAAAGCGGATATCGCGATGTATGAGGCGAAAAAGAGCGGAAAGAACCGGACCGCCTACTATGCCGAAAATGCAGATTCGGCCTCGAACAGGCGTCTTGATATGGAAAAAAGCATGCGCGATGCGACGGCGGAAGGTTATCGGGAGTTTGAGGTCTATTATCAGCCGATCGTGGATATCAGAAAGACCGGCTCGCCGTGTACGGGCGCGGAAGCGCTGATCCGCTGGAATTCCAGTAAACTCGGCTTTGTTTCTCCTTCAGATTTTATTCCGCTTGCGGAATATCTGGGGCTGATCAATCCGATCGGCAATTATGTGCTTAGAGAAGCGTGTATCGCATGCAGGAAGTGGAATGAGTCGGGACATCCTTATTACAAGGTAAATGTCAACTTATCCGTCGTGCAGCTTCTTCAAAACGATATTGTACAGATTGTAGAGGAGATTATTGAGGAGACCGGCATCAATCCGCGGAATCTGACGCTCGAAGTTACGGAAAGTCTTGCGATCAACGATATGGAGCGCATGAAGCTGATTCTGGGAAGTATCAAGCGTCTCGGCGTACGAATTGCGCTGGATGATTTTGGGACCGGCTATTCGTCCCTGAGCCATATCCGTGAAATTCCGCTGGATGTCATTAAGGTAGATCAGAGCTTTGTAACGGAGCTTGCCGTGGATCAATATGCGCAGGCCTTTGTCAAGATGGTGGGAGAGCTCGCGACGGCACTTGGTGTTAAAATCTGCGTTGAGGGAGTTGAGACGGCAGAGCAGTTTAAGATGCTGGAAAACATGAATATTCGTCTGGTACAGGGTTATTATTTTGACAGGCCGATGCCCCGTGATCAGTTCGAGGAAAAGTATGTGGATAGCGATTGCATTTAGTATGGATCTATTGTATGATAATAATAACGAAAAACTTATACGACTGGCGGATAAATGGGGCTACCCATAGGGAGTATAAGAAATTAAAATGTCGACCGCCTGGGCAGCCGCTATGCGGCATGCCCAGGCGGTTTATTTATTATATAGGAAATTGCTTCGAATTTCCTATATAATAAAATTTTATGCGCAGCTACGCGCGCGGAACAAAAGCTGTGCTGCCGGTGTAAATAATCGCGAGAGTGGACGGAGCACACTTTTGTTCTTATATAGGAAATTCCTTCGGATTTCCTATATAACAAAATATTATGCGCAGCTACGCGCGCGGAACAAAAGCTGTGCTGCCGATGTAAATAATCGCAAGAGTGGACGGAGCACACTTTTGTTCTTAGATAAGAAATTAGGAGGACGATATGAGAGCATTAATCAGTGTTTCAGACAAGACGGGGATTGTGGAGCTTGCAAAGGAGCTGACAAGCCTTGGCGTGGAGATTATCTCTACAGGAGGGACGTACAAAAAACTGAAGGAGGCAGGGATTGCGGCAATTGAGATTTCAGAGCTGACAGGATTCCCGGAGTGTCTTGACGGACGGGTCAAGACCCTGCATCCGAAGGTGCATGCAGGGATCCTTGCGATGCGTGCGAATAGCGCTCATATGGAACAGCTTGCAGAGCTTGGTGTTGAAACAATCGATCTTGTGATTGTTAATCTTTATCCTTTTAAAGCAACGATTATGAAGGCGGATGTGACACGTGCGGAGGCTGTGGAAAATATCGACATCGGCGGACCTACGATGCTTCGAAGTGCGGCAAAGAATTATCAGGATGTGGCAGTTGTAACCGATCCCGCTGATTATGAGGAGGTGATTGCACAGCTGAAAAAGAACGGAGCCGTATCAATGGATACGAAGTTTTATTTAATGCAGAAGGTGTTTATGCATACGAGCAACTATGACACAATGATCTGCGATTACCTGAAAAAAGAGCGCGGAGATTATAGCTTTCCTGATACGCTGACAATGACGTTCGAAAAGCTGCAGGATATGCGTTACGGAGAAAATCCGCATCAGGCGGCGGCATTTTACCGTCAGGTCGGAAAGCAGACAGGTTCGCTTGTAGAAGCGATTCAGCATAATGGCAAGGAGCTTTCTTTTAACAATATCAACGATACAAACGGTGCTTTAGAGCTTTTAAAGGAATTTAACGAGCCTACAGTCGTTGCCTGCAAGCACGGAAACCCGTGCGGAGTCGGTTCTGTTTCGACAGGCGGCAGGTGCGGTGACAGTGCGCCGACAGAAAGGGAAGCGGTTTACCTCGCATGGAAAAAAGCTTATGAAGCTGATAAAACCTCTATTTATGGGGGCATTGTTGTTGTAAACCGTGAGGTGACGCTGCAAATGGCTGAAGAGCTGCATGAAGTTTTTTTGGAGGTGATTGTTGCACCCTCCTATGAAAAGGAGGCACTTGAGCTGCTTTGCACAAAGAAGAATATCCGTGTTCTGGAATTGAAGGATATCAGCGTGCCACAGGATAGAAATGCAGTTGATATGAAGAAGGTAAACGGCGGACTGATTGTGCAGACGATCGATTCCAAGCTTTATAACAAGGAGGAGTGGCAGGTTGTAACAAAGGCACAGCCGACTGCGGAACAGATCGCCGATATGAAATTTGGAATGAAGGTCGTGAAGTTTGTAAAGTCCAACGGCATTGCGGTCGTAAAAAACAAACAGAGCGTCGGGATTGGGCCGGGACAGGTAAATCGCGTATGGGCGGCAAAGCAGTGCATGGAGCATGCCGAAGAGCTGATTGGTGCAGAGGTGCTTAAGGGTGCGGTGCTCGCTTCCGACGCATTTTTCCCGTTTCCCGATACGGTTGAGGCGGCGCATGAGGCAGGTATTACTGCAATCATTCAGCCGGGAGGTTCGGTCAGAGACCAGATGTCAATTGATAAATGCGACGAATATGGCATTACAATGGTATTCACGGGTATGCGGCATTTTAAGCATTAGTGCGGCAGTTTAAAAACGGAAGATAATTCTTGCGAAAATACATGGGGTATGTTATATTATGCTTGACTGATGAAGTCAAGCATAATTTTGATTTCATAGGAATTAAAGTTCGTTGTCGATCGCACAAAGATTAAGATGCGCAGGTGGGAGGACCATAAATGAATGCAAAGTTTTTTGATGTGAAGAAGGAAAAGCAGGATGCGATCATTAACGCATCGCTGAAGGTGTTTGCAGAGAATGGCTATAAGAAGGCGAGTACGGATGTTATCGTAAGGCTGGCCGGAATCTCGAAGGGTTTATTGTTCCATTATTTTATCAGCAAGCAGGGACTGTATGAATTTATTTACGATTACAGCGTAAAATACATGACATTAGAATTGACTCAATCAGTCAAAAAAGATGAAAAAGATTTTTTTGAGGTGCTGAGGCAGATTGAGCAGGCAAAAACAAGAGTGATGAAAAACTACCCTTATATGCAGCAGTTTTTAAGCAATGTTAAATTTGAGAAGAACTCCGAAGCACTGACCGCATTAGGCGATGTGGGGGATGCGATGTCCCCTGCTTATAACTCAATTTACAAGCAGACTGACATGACACGCTTTCATAATTTCGTGGATGTGGGTCGTGTGATTCAGATGATCACTTGGATGTCCGAAGGCTTCATTAAAGATAGGTTCCGCGATCCGGATCCGAATTTGGATGAGATGAATGCGGAGTTTGGCAAATATCTATCCATGCTGAAGCTGCATTTTTACAAGGATGTCGACGAGACGAAACAAAAAGCGGAAAAATCCGGAGACGGTGCGTCTGCGGAGGAGGAAAAACCAGCACCGGACACGGAGGATACTCCGATTACATAAAAATACAAATAAAATCCAGGGCATTTGCCTTGGATTTTATTAATATAAATAGAAATTTTCCGGATTTGGGGTATGGTAAAATTGCCGCAGTATAGCTAATACTGTGCCATCAAATTTGGCATATTTAAACAAATTTTATTATATACCGACAACTCTTGCTTGTCAATTCAAAGCTTTTTAAGACATATTTTGTTATAATTAGTCGAAAAATAAAATTAAATTCTAAAATAGACTTATTTTTAATAAAATATATACAATTCATCGTCAGAAATAAAATTGTGACAGCAATAAAATCCCGACAAAACAGGACCTTATCTTCTAAAACGTCTAACATGAAAATCGTCTTAATTCGTCGTCCATCTTATCGTAAGGCTCATCCCAATCTCACAAATAAAGCGATATTTTGCATTTAAACACAGTATTAGCTATACTGCGGCTTTAGACCATAAACCTGATGACTGAGGGGTGGCAGGGATAGCGGAAACTAGTATAAAAGAGAAAGAAGGTAAGAGAAGATGAAAAAATGGTTTGAAGATTTAAAGATAGCGAAAAAGCTATCAACGGGCTTTCTGCTTGTAGTTTTGTTATCGGTAATTATCGGAGGGGTAGGCATTATTTCAATTCTAAGTATTAATTCGAGAGGAATAAGGCTTTACCGGGAAGGTGCAGTAGGACTTAATCATGCGGGCGACGCAGCCGTCGAATATATGCAGCTTCGATACAATGCCGTCAGGCGTCTGAGTGCGAAGGATCAGGCTGCTACAAAGGAGCTGGTAAATAGTATTAATGGTAATATAGAAAAGATAGATGCTTCTTTAGAAAGCTTTAGGGGAGATATCACTGCTCCTGAACTTCTGACGTATTCCGAGGAAATACAAAAGGAATGGGATATCTATAAAGAGAATATGACGGTAGAAAATGAGGCGGCGCTCAATGGAGAAACGGTAGAGTATAATCAGGAGATCGCTGATCTGGGGAATACACTCAAGAATGACTTTGAGGGATTGTTTGATTTGGTTTCGGAAACGGCTGCCGGTATATCTGCAAGTAACTCGGCAAATGCAACGGAAGCAGTCATTATTATGATAGTAGTCATTATTATTTCTGTAGCTATTTCCCTGGTTTTATCAAAGTACATTTCCGATATCATCAGCATTCCCGTGCGGAAATATGCGGCAATTGCAGAGCTGACTGCGGTCGGAGATATGGACATAAGCAAGATTGTCGAAGAAAAGGACCGGCTCTGGGCATTGAGAAAGGATGAAATCGGTATGCTTGCAGGTGCCTTTGACCGTATGATTAGCAGCACGGATGAGCAGGTACAGAAGACGAAAACTATTGCGGACGGAGATCTGACAACTGATATTACGATCAGGTCTGAGGAAGATGTAATGGGGAAAGCGCTTACGGAGCTTGTGGAAAAATTCCACAGCCTTGCTTCTGCCATTGTATCAATTGCCGATCAGGTTAGCACGGGAGCCGCACAGGTTTCGGACGGTGCGCAGGCATTATCGTCGGGAGCCACAGAACAGGCGGCTACGGTGGAGGAGTTAAATGCCTCCATTGCAAGTGTAGCGGATCAGGCATCGCAGAATGCTTCTAATGTGCAAAGAGCGGCAGGCTATATGGATCAGGCATCACAGGGAGTATTGAGCAGCAATGAACACATGCAGCGCCTGAATACATCTATGCGTGAGATCGGTGAATCTTCACGGGAAATTTCAAAGATTACCAAGCTTGTGGAGGATATTGCATTCCAGACGAATATTCTTGCCCTGAATGCGGCTGTAGAAGCTGCACGTGCGGGGAATGCAGGAAAAGGATTTGCAGTAGTGGCCGACGAGGTTCGAAATCTTGCGGCGAAATCAGCGGAGGCAGCAAAGCAGACGTCAGACCTGATTCAGAAATCGGTTACGACTGTTTTAGAGGGAGAACGACTTGCGGATGAGTCGTTAAAACTTTTATTAGAGGTATCGGAGAAGTCCGGACTGGTAGAGAAGGTAATCAGTGAGATTGAAGAGGCATCTACTGAGCAGGCGGCTTCTATTGAACAGATTAATGAGGGACTGTCACAGGTATCGGCAGTTGTGCAGACAAATGCGGCAACTGCGGAAGAAAGCTCGGCAGCGAGCGAGGAATTGGCTGCGCAGGCACAGGTACTGCAGCAGGAGGTAGGAAAGTTTAGGCTGAATAAGGAATCTGGAGCTTTAAAGAGCAGTCTGGCCGCGGGAGGGTTAACAAGGTCTGGCTCGGGAAGCGGAATTTCTATGAGTCATACAGGCAGCCTAGGGAAATATTAATGCCGGCGCAGAGGAGAAGGGAGGAATCATCGATGGAAAGGCAAGAAATTTTAGGGTATCGGGAAGAAGAGGAGAGTGCCGGCGATCGTTACTTGACATTTTGGGCGGATCAGCAGCTTTTTGGGCTTTCGATAGCGGATGTAGTACAGATTGTCGGGATACAACATATAACCAGGCTGCCGGGAGTTCCTGCGTATGTCAGGGGAGTCATCAGTCTGAGAAGCGATGTGATTCCCGTAATGGATGTGCGCGTGCGTCTTGAAAGAGAGGAAAAAGAATATAATGACAGAACATGCATCATTATAGCAAAAATATTCGAAAGTCTATTCGGCTTTATTGTGGATGCGGTAGATGAGGTATGTGAGATACCGCAAGGGCGGATTACGCTGCCGTCACATATCAACGCGGAATTATCCGGAGGATATCTTACCGGGATAGCAAGAGTGGAGTCGGGACAAAACAAAGAAGAGAAGGTAATTCTCATCATAGACATTAAGAAGCTGATGAGTGAAGAGGAGTTTACCAAGCTGTCGCAGGCTGGAAAATAGAACATCAATAATAGGAAAGAACGAATATTTTATAAAATACCCCTTTACAATATTAGTAAAGGGGCATTTTATGTCTAAACCTATAGTTCAATCCGCGGTATAATCAATACTGTGCCGCAGAATTTTGTATACTCTGACAGATTCCATTATATACCTATTCTTCATCATTTGTCAATTTTTGCAACTTTGTTATGAAAAATTGTCGAAATATGAGAAGCTGAATCATAAATTTATTGAATATAATGGTTTTTTCGGTAAATAATACTTAATTCGCCGTCATAGGAAGCGTCATATAAATAATTAATAAAAGGAGAAGATATCATGGCAAGAAGAGGAGAAAACATTTATAAGCGCAAGGATAGCCGTTGGGAGGGGAGACTATTATTTGAAAAAGGGAAATACCGTTATTTTTACGGAAAATCCTACAAGGAAGTTAAAAATAAGATGAGACTGTTTCAGGAAAATGCAAAATCTTATGTAAAAGAAAATTTTCGACAGCTTTCAACTGCATCCGACCAGCTTGAAATTTGGTTGGAAAATGATGCCTGCATGAGGGTAAAACCATCTACTTATGAGAGTTACTATCATTGCATGCATAAACACATTTTACCATTTTTTAGAGGGAATTCGAATAATTACATTAGTGAAGAGTCTGTTCTGCGGTTTATAAGAGTTTTACGAGAAAACTCTTCGCTTGCGGATACATCTAAAAAGAAAATACTCACTATTTTTAAAATTGCATTAAGAGATATTTTGAAAGGAAACCCGAACAGAGCCGCCATAATCGAGCTGGTAAGATTGCCCAAGCTGGAAGTGAGTGAGGTTGAAATTTTTACAGTAAAAGAGCAAAGACTTTTAGAAACTGCGGCACTTCGATCAAAAGATGCTCGTACTCTGGGAATTGTACTGTGCCTGTATACAGGTATTCGACTTGGAGAACTTTGTGCTTTAACATGGAAAGATATTGATATAGAAAACGGGATGATGTCTATTACTAAAACCGTTTCTCGCACTAAAAATTTTAGCGGAGGCGGCATGAAAACAGAATTAGTCGTCGGCACGCCAAAAAGCAGAAATTCTATGAGAAGAATCCCTTTGCCTGCATTTTTATTGAAAATTATCAAGGAAGGAAGACTGGACGGAGAGAATGAATATATTCTTACCGGAGACAGTATGCCGTTTGATCCGCGCAGCTTTCAAAAACTTTATAAAAAGCTGCTGAAAGAAAACGGATTGCCTGATCATAAATTTCATGCGATTCGGCACACCTTTGCCACAAGAGGTTTGGAATTGGGCATAGATATCAAAACACTCAGCGAACTATTGGGACATTCCAGCGTATCAATTACACTTAATATTTATGCACATTCTCTTTTGGAGCAAAAAAAAGCAGCTATAGAAAAATTTAATACGATGCATATTGCATCTGCCGAGCTTTCGAAGTTAGCCGTCTGATTTCTCGTTAAATAAAAAGAAAGTACGCAAAATAAAGGGATCTGTTGATTTTACACAGTATTGATTATACTGCGGATTTTGCCGAAATAGTTTGATAACATGAGTATTTCCCGTAATAAGGAAACTATTCTGTTACTGTTCTTGCGCAGATTAATACTTGATGTTAAGCTGCGTAAGAACGTGATTCAAGTGAATAAAGATTTTTAAGGTACATGCAGAAGAGGTCCTGATTGTGGGAGGAGGTCCATATCCTGTTTGATTCGTCCAAACATAAATCTGAGTAAACCCGTTTACTTGTGAGATTGGTTTGCGAGGTGTAAAGGAGGAAAAATTTTTGATGGAATTTTGCAGTGGTTTATCTGCGGACGAACTGGTTCGCAAACTGCCTGAAGAACAAATCAGACACAGCATGAATGTAGAGCTGCTGGTGGAAAAATTGGTGAGTTGGCTGCCTGTATCCAAAACAGATGCAAATACCGATCAGCTCAGGTACTTTGGAAAAGCGGCCTATTATCATGATATCGGCAAGATCCGTATTGATCCGAATATTCTAAATAAGCCGGGGGCGCTTACTCCGGAGGAATATCGCATGATCCAGAGGCATCCGATATTTGCACAGGAGCTGTTTGCCTTTGGCAATGCGGAGGCGATGAAAACGGTATCAAAGCATCTTCTTATGCTGGCTTTAAATGCTGCTGCTTATCATCATGAGTGGTGGAATGGCCGGGGTTATCCGTTTGGCCTGAGTCAGCTCGAAATTCCGTACATAGCGCGTGTTACGGCTGTTTGTGATGCTTATGACGCAATGGTAAGTGAGCGTGCCTACCGCAGGGTATGTACGCATGGACATGCCTGCGAGGAACTGGTTAAAGGTTCAGGCACACAATTTGATCCTTCGATCGTAAAAATATTCTTAAAGCATGAGGCGGAAATGGAGAGGTTATTTAGAGAGCCATGCATATCCGGCAACCGGCTCCAAGGACAAAATGCGGTTGTGCTGATCTAGGTTAAAAGTCTAAATTAAAAGAGGGTATCCCCGGAGAATCTATCAGAAATGATGAGATGCATGGAAGGATATCCTCTTTGTTTTTCAACATATGAACCTTTTTCCGTCTGAACAACGGCTATTTTAGTAAGCATAAATTATTCGTTACTGCTTCGCTCGTCTATTTTGTCAAGACTTATCTGATCGGGAATGATGGATATGGTGATTTTATCATTACTGTATTGTGACGCAATTTCTTCGAGCTTTGTAAGCATATCCTGATTGCTCATAGTCAAAAGTTCGTTAAGGCTTATGTTATCCCAATATTTTTGAATAGCGCTAATTACACCGCCGATACAGTCGTCACGCTCTCCTACGGTCACACGGCTATCGTCTGTTATATGGTAAGAACCTTGATAATATAAGGAACACCATACCTCCAGCCGACCATTCTGTTCCAACGTTTTTTCCGGGAGAGAATCTATGAATCCAATATCCTCTTGGGGTTTACCTGTACGAGTGCTCCTAATCATAGCCCCATTTTCTGAACCGGAATAATTTACAGTAAGTGTTACAAAGGAAAGCTCTTGCGGTGCCAGAGAAACATTAAAATCTTGATATGCCGTATCAAGGCCAATTCGCTCCATACGTTCATAGTCTTGATTTGCCCACTCCAGCAGGTCAGCATTAAAATCGGTCAGCAGACGGTTTTGATAATCTGCTGTTTTTAATTCCAAAAGAGAGCGGTAATCCTCTTCTGTAGCGTTCGGATATTCACGTTCTTCTCTTGGGGCATCTTCTCCAAATGAGAGCGGTTGACTATCGTCATACGGTATTAGTGGCATAAAGCCATATTCTATTTCTATTGACAGATTGCTGCTGCTCCATTTTTCCGTCAAGCTGTCGATTTCACTATCAATAGTTTTTTTCATGCTCTGTTCATTTTGCAGTTCGTCTACTGTCTGTCCTTGAAAAAAATCAGACAGCTCATTGACAACACCCAACCTAGCATCGTTATATTGGCGGACGGTCAGTGTGTTTGCATCCAGAATTTTCATGGTAAGCTGGTATTCTAACATTGCGATGTCGGATTCATCGTAATTTGTTGTTGCATACCCGCCAAACTCTCTTGACTGCCACTTTTCGGCGGCAAGGGGTTCCAATACATAGAATAGGAAAGAAGCGATTTCATTGCTGTCTTTCATGGCATAAAGTGCTTTATCCTTTGAAAATCGCTCCAATAATGTCATATATTCTACTGTATCACTTGCTGCCCATACCTTTTCCTGAAACTCGGCGATACTCATATCTTTATAACTGTCAAACCGTAAAGCAAGAAGTTTGCCGTATTCTTCATCTGTAAAAGCCGTACCTGGAATAGTTGTTGACACATTGCCAGCCGCAACCAGGGTAGCACCTGTGAGCATAATTCCGGCCAACACGATACAAAGAATTGTTACACCGGCTTTCTTCCGTTTACCGTCCAGCATAGATACGATGCGATTTTTCATCCCTCTTTTTCCGCCGTAAAAATTGGTTGACAAAGCGGTTTGATGCGCTTTGCCGCCACGGACAACTGCAATAATGGTTTCCCCGTATTGCTTGCGCATCTGCATATCTTCATTTTCAAGAACGAGCGCATCACAGGCGATTTCGCATTGAACGGAAGTGGCTCTTGCCATGAAGTAGACAATGGGGTTAAACCAATGCAAAACAGTTGCCGCCAAAACAATTGTTTTATACCATAGGTCGTGCTTCTTAAAATGTGTTAGTTCGTGTCGTAAAATAAAAATCAGCTCATGTTCCGATAGCCGGATAGATGGCATGAGAATGACCGGACGAAAAAAGCCAACCATCATAGGACTGGAAATACTGGGACAGGTTTTGTATTCAATTTGGGCCTTAATCTTTTGTTCCTGTTTCAACGTGTCCAAAATTCGGAGAATTTCGGGCGTAGTCCCGGCTTCACTCCAACGCTTTACCATGTTCATAAAACGATTGTGCCGCAAAATTTGATAGACCAGTATAACCGCAATTCCAGTCAGCCAAAGGAAAAACGCAATTTCCCACATTGAGAATGGGGGTATGTCCGCTTGCATTCCGGGAGCAGGAGTCAATGCTTCCGCAGTGGTATTTGCTATAGGGGAATCGAGAGTAAGCTGTACGGGCATAAACGGTGTACTGGTGCTTTGCGCAGATAAAAAGGGAAGCTCTATCAAAGGCCGGAACGGAATCATCCAGGCAACCGCAATCACCAACCATACCATGTAACGCCATTTGGGAGCATACCGTTTTGAAAGAATCGGAAGAACGATAGCATACAGAAGCGTTATGACTGACATTGACAGGGAGCATTGGAATAACGCCGTTAAACATGTTTTCATATCAATCCCTCCTGTCTTTCAGCCACTTCGTAAGATCATCAAGGTCGCTGTCTTTTATTTTCTTCCCCTCATATAGCGTTGTAATCAGGCTGGCAAAGGAATTGCCGTGAAAGCGTTCCATAAAGTCACCCGTTTCAAACTTCAAATACTCCTCTTTGCTTATGAGCGGAAAATAGGTCCGTTCCTTGCCATTCTTTTCGGTGCGTAAAAAACCGCGCTCGACTAAGCGAGCCATAAGTGTAAGGATGGTTTGTGCTTTCCAGTCCTTTTCTTTGCCCAACTGTTCCATAATAATATTGGTTGTAATAGGCGGCTCATTGGCCCACACCACTTTCATAATTTTAAACTCCGCATCAGGAAGTTTTTTAATTGAATTCATATAGAACCCTCCATATTCTACAAATGTCTTTATTTATATTCTACAACTGTCTTTGATGACTGTCAAGAGTATGACAAATATTTTCTTCATTTGTAGAAAATCGCTTTTATGAAACCAACCTCAGAGTGATAGGCATCACGAGCTTCAGGAAGGTTGCAAATATAGGAATATCTGTATATAATGAGGCTAAAAACTGCTGAGGAGGCAAATTAAAATGAATAGGATTTTGCTGGTGGAAGATGATATCAGCCTGATTGACGGGCTTGAATTTTCATTGCGAAAAAATGGGTTTGAAGTTACTGTGACCCGTACGGTTCGGGACGCGGCGGAAATGGTTTTGTCACAGACCTTTGATCTGCTGCTGCTGGATTTGAAGCTTCCGGATGGAAGCGGCTTTGAAATCTGCAGAAAAGCCAGAACCCTGTCAAATGTCCCGATTATATTTTTGACGGCCTCCGATGAAGAAGTTTCTGTTGTTATGGGATTGGATATGGGCGGAGATGATTATATTACGAAGCCTTTTAAATTGAATGAGCTGATTTCCAGAATCAATGCACTTCTGCGCAGGGCGGGAACGGTAAATACGGAGCATACAAGGATATGTTCAAACGGATTCACCGTGAAGCTTAATGAAAACAGGGTTTTAAAGGGGGAGTGTGAAATTGTGTTGACCGTTGCGGAATTCCGCCTCCTGTGTCTGCTGATGCAAAATCCGGGCACGACACTGACAAGAGCTGTTATATTGGATCGGCTGTGGGACAAAGAGGGTAATTATGTGGATAATAATACGCTGTCTGTTTATGTGAGGCGGCTGCGCAGCAAAATAGAGGAAGATCCTGAAAATCCGGTATATTTACTGACAGTAAGGGGTGTGGGCTATCAATGGAATATCGTGAAATGATGTCATCTGACAAAACTACAAAGGGGAGGATCGCTGCAGTCGGGCTGCTTTTTATCGGAGTGCTTTTGGCAATGGAAGTCATGGTAGCTTTTCTGATCGGGGATTATAAGAGGGAATTGCTTGGGCATGATTATGCGGCTGCCGGATATCTCGTACGAAATGGGGTAGATACCGGACTGATTGTTTCGGCATTTACAGCGGATAAGAAAGAAGCGGACAGGGAAGGCGGCGCCGCTATTTTGTCTGCCTCGGGATATGATGAGCTGACAGGAATCCGTTTGCTGCCCGGTGCATGGCACCTTTATGAAAAATATGCATTGGCGGTACTTGGCATCGCCCTGTCTTTCTCTGTCCTTCTTTTTGCCGGTCTGTATTTGACAGAGCTGCAAAGAAATCGGGAGCTTCGGCTGGCCTCGGATCAATTGAGAAAATTTATGGATGGTGATACGGCTGTCCGGCTTGCGGATTGCAAAGAAGACAGTCTTTCCATACTTTTTAAAGAGATCAATACAATGGCAACCTCTTTGACTGCATATGCCGCAAAAGAAAAGCAGAATAAGGAATTTTTAAAAGATACAATTTCCGATATTTCTCATCAGTTGAAAACACCGTTGGCTGCGCTGTCGATGTACAATGAAATTATCAGGGGAGAAAAAGAAGGAAATGGAGTCGTGGAGCTCTTTGCCGAAAAAAGCAGCAGGGAGCTTAACCGAATGGAGGGACTGATCCAGAGCCTGCTAAAGCTTGCGCGGCTGGATGCAAAGGCTGTTGAGCTAAAGAAGAGGCCTTGGTTTTTAGGTGCTTTTTTGAAAGAATGTATTGCTTTCTTTGCGGTTCGTGCCGGGGAAGAAAAGAAAACAATAAATCTGGATTGTGAACCTGCCGTTCAGATGTTGTTAGATGAAGTATGGATGAGAGAGGCAGTCGGAAATATTATAAAAAATGCACTGGATCATACAGAGACCGGTGGACAGATCAATATTTCCTGTGAAGAAACGGCTGTTGCTATAGAAATTGCAGTCAAAGACAATGGCTCCGGGATTCATCCCGATGACATTCATCATATTTTCAAGCGATTTTACAGAAGCAGATATTTAAATGACACGCAGGGCGTAGGGATCGGCCTTCCGCTGTCCAGAATGATTGTTGAAAGGCACGGCGGTACGATTACCGTTGATAGTGAGCCGGGCTGCGGCGCACAGTTTCATCTGATTTTTCCGAAACTTACAAATTTGTAAGACTAAATTCACCGGAAAGTAAGTGTGATATGCTATGATTTTCGCATCAAGACAAAGCGAGGTGTGATGATTGAATATATTAACTGTAAATGATTTATGCAAAACGTATGGAACAGGGGATACAAAGGTGGAAGCGTTGAAAAATGCCTCCTTTGCTGTTGAAAAGGGAGAATTTTCCGTTGTCATCGGTCCGTCCGGCTCCGGAAAAAGTACGATGCTTCACATGCTGGGAGCACTCGACTATCCGACAAGCGGAAAAGTTTTTGTTGACGGCAGGGATATTTACGCAATGAAGGAGGAAGAACTGTCTGTCTTCCGCAGAAGAAATATCGGTTTTGTATTTCAGGCATATAACCTTGTTCCTGAGCTGAATGTTGAGGAAAACATGGTGCTGCCGATTCTTCTGGATTACAGAAGACCCGATCAGGAATATATTGATGAACTGACAGATATTCTCGGTCTCAGAGAACGAAGGCATCATCTGCCGGCACAGCTGTCGGGAGGACAGCAGCAGCGTGTGGCTATCGGAAGGGCACTTGCAGCCAAACCGGCCATCATTCTTGCCGACGAACCGACCGGGAATCTTGACAGTAAAAACAGCAGGGATGTGATCAAACTGCTCCGACTGTCGGTTGAACGGTATCGCCAGACACTGGTGATGATCACACACAACCGGGATTATGCTTCTTATGCCGATCGGGTGTTTCAGGTTGAGGATGGAATCGTTTCAGAGCTTGGGAGGAATGCGGAATGAACAGTTACCTGGCGATTACTCCCAAATATCTTGCGGCTCATAAAAAGAATACACGGCTTACGATCATCAGTGTTATGATTGCGGTTGCCCTCGTGACCACCATTTTTTCTATGATGGATATTTTCTGGAAATTTGAGAAGCAGCAGGTTATCAGTGATTATGGAAATTATCATATCATCCTCAATGATGTGACGCAGGAGCAGGCGGATATGGCCGCAGGGCGCATCGATGTCGAACAGGCCGTACCTTATTTGCAGCTGGAGGATGCCGAATTTAACAGCCTTGCGGCGGCTGTCATTACCGGAGATGAAGCGCTTTCCGGTATTTTTTCGGGAAGGTATAACGGTTACAGTATTTCAGAAGGTGTTTATCCGAAAGAGAAAGAGGAAGCTGTCATTGAACAGTGGGCAGCGGAAAGCTATGGACTAAAATTGGGTGATAGAATTAATGTTTCTCTGAAGGATAGGACAGGGCAGTTTCGGATTGTCGGAATCTGTGAGAATCTTTCAAATACACAAGCGGAGGGAGTCATCGGCTTATTTATGCCGATTGAAGGAGAAAAAATGCTGTCTCCTGATTCTGAGATGCAGGTGTTGGTCCGCTTCAAGGAATCCGTAAATATTCATAAGGCCGTGCAAAATATGCTCAGTACGCTGCAGATCGGGAAAGACAGTGTTTCTTATAATGAGCGTCTGCTGGCAATGTCGGGACAGAGTATAAACAGTACGGTTCTGGGACTGTATGGGACCGGAGTCATTCTTTTTGCCCTCGTATTGGTTGCCGGGGTTACGATGATCTATAACACCTTCCATATATCAGTTATGGACAGAATCAGGCAGTTTGGCATGCTCCGCTGCATTGGCGCTTCGAAAAAGCAGATTGTAAGACTGGTGAAAAGGGAGGGGCGTTATATTGCTTTAAGGGCGATTCCTGCCGGTATTTTGACCGGTATCTTATTCACGTTTACCTGCTCTGCGATTTTGAAGTTCTATAACAGCAGCTTTTTTGCGGAGATTCCTCTTTTCAGTGTGAGTCTGATTGGAATTTTGGCAGGAATTCTGATCGGAATCCTGACGGTTTCCCTTGCCTCTGTAAGCCCTGCCAGAAGGGCATCCCGGGTATCCCCGGTCAATGCCGTATCGGGAAGCGAAGGCAGATCTGTGAGAAAACAAAAGAAGGGAAGAATGCAGGGAATTCTTCACACGGAGATTTTGCTGGGAATCAGAAACGCGGTTTCCGGAAAGAAAACCTTCCTGCTGATGTCCGCGTCGATTGCCATCAGTGTCACGTTATTCCTCGGTTTTCAGGTATTGATTGGCTTCATGTATTCCAGTATGAAGATTCTGAAACCTTACACGCCGGATCTGTCTATTTTGTCGGAAGAGGGACTGGATCAGGACTTGTATGCCGGACTCGCCTCGTTAAATGGTGTTGAGCGGGTATACGGAAGAATGTTTACCCATGTGGATGCATCATTTGATGAATCCAGACTTACCGAACTCTACCGGCAGACAGTTGAAAATATTTCAAAGGACGAGAACGGAATGCTTGTGAATCCGGAGAAATCATGGCTCATATCCTATGATGCCAATCAATTGAAATGGGCCAAAACCGATTTGGTTAAAGGAACCCTCTCAGAGAAAAAGTTAAATGAAAATAACGGAATCATTGCTGTAGTACTCAATGCAAGAAACAGTATATCCATGGAAACGACAGACCTTCGGCTGGGTGACACAGTAACTGTTCAGACCGTCTTAGGGCCGAGGGAATATACGGTCATGGCAATTCTGCGCAGTGTTCCGTTTTCCGACAGCAGTTTGAATCTGACGACATTTATTACAACTGAAACGCTTTATACGGAGATAACAGGTGATTCGGGATTTGATGTGATTGATATTCAGTTAAAAAGCCGAAATCAAAAGGATACGGTTAGCAGAATCAAAGAGATGGCGGGGACAAACATCACGTTTTCTGATCTGCGCCAGAAGAATGCCGAGGCGGCACAAGCTTTTCTCACAATGGCCGTTTTTATCTATGGTTTTGTTCTTGTGATAGCACTGATCAGTATTCTGAATATTATCAATACGATGCAGACCAGTGTGTCCGCCCGAATCAGCTATATTGGCGTAATGAGGGCGATCGGAATGTCAGGCGGCCAGGTTTACAAAATGATTATTTCAGAGGCGGGAGCCTATGGAATTGCCGGCTGCGTGGCAGGGGAGATTGCCGGGGTGCTTCTGCAGAAATTTCTGATTGCGGGATTGCTTTCCGGTGCCCATATGACCTGGAAATTACCGGCGGCGCAGATGATCATTATTTTTATTTTAATTTTGAGTGCAGTACTGTTTTCGGTGACGGGTCCGATGAAGAAAATCAGAACAAAGGGAATACCGGAGACAATCAGCTCATTCGGGATCAGTTAGCGGCTTTGCTCTTTAAATTCCGGCATCTGTTAAAGCAGGAAAATATCTCATGTTTTCTTGGCATGGCAAGCCCGGACGGAAGATAGCCGTCTTCCGCCACTGCGGAAAGCCCTTTTGTTCTTAATAGCTTTAACAGGGCGTCAACAACCTCCTGCATGCTGAAATTTCCATGAAACAGCCTCTTTTGAGCAAATGCCAGCAGATAACCGAGAGCGGCAGTCTGCTCGGGGTCTACAAGCTGTTCGACATAGTGAAGCCGAATCGTCTCTTTGTTCAGACTGACAGCATCCTGACCCATGGATTTTACCTTGGTGCGGTCGGGAAGATCATGGCCGCCTCTTCCGCCTCTTTGGCCGCGTCCGTGAGCGCTTTCATTTTGAGGCGCGCCGGCAGCAGAGCCCGGATAAAAAGGCTTTCTTGCGGCAAAGTCAGGAAGATGAAGTGTATCCTGAGAATTGCTTTCAAAGAAGCTTTCTTTGTAAAAGCCGGCGTTTTTGTAAGCTTCTTCTTTTGCGGTATTGGTAATGTCCTTTGGAAGATAACTGTCCATCTGGATAATAAAATCGGCGGCAAAGAAAAAGGCGCCGGAGCTTCCCGCCACAAGTATGGTAGACACGCCGAGCTCCTCATAAAAGGAGTGGATCCGGCTGATAAAAGGGGTAATCGGTTCCTTGTCCTTTAATACAACTTTTTGCATCAAAGTATCCCTTACCATAAAGTTTGTGGCAGAGGTATCCTCGTCAATCAAAAGAGCCGTTGCACCGCTTTCCAGTGCTTCAATGACATTGGCAGCCTGAGAAGTAGAGCCGCTGGCATCTTCAGTGGAAAAATGGACGGTGTTTTTTCCGTTGGGCAGGTGGTTAATAAAAAGGGAAATATCGGTATTACAAATGCTTCGTCCATCCTCCGCACGGATTTTTACCGCATCTGCATCGGTAATGACAAATTCTCTGCCGTCCCCGGCAATATGATCATAAACACCAAGCTCGAGGGCACTCAGCAGAGTGGATTTACCATGATAACCGCCGCCTACAATAAGCGTGATTCCCTTGCGGATTCCCATGCCTGAAAGCCTGCCCCGATGAGGAAGATCAAGTGTTACCTCCATGGATTCGGGAGAAGAAAATGGGACCGCTTCCTTCATAGGCCGATCGGAAATACCGGATTGCCTTGGCAGGATGGAACCGTTGGCCACGAAAGCAACCAGATCAAGCTCCGAAAGTTTTTTTCGGATAAAGATATGGTCATCCGCCAGAAAAAGAATCCTCTGTACTTCGTCTGCATCCAGATTTTTATACAATAGGGCGGACCGAACACAGTTTGGAAGAAAGTCAAATATTATTTTTTCGAGCTCCCCCGAACAAATAGTCCTGCCGTGTGCGGGAAATCCTGTCTCCAAACGGACAATCAGACTGCCGTCTTCCGAAGAAAGAGAGACGGCGGTTCGTTCCAGAACCTCCTGTCCGCAGTGACTGACAGATAACAGTCCGCTCTTTCCGCTGCCGTTTGCCTTAAAGTTATATTTTTGAATGAAGCTGCCAAACCGGCGCAAAAGATAATCCTGTACGGCGATACGTCTCTCCGGCAATTCATAGCATGCTCTTGGAAATCCCGCCAGGCTGCCATTTATTCTGATACTGATTTTAGAAGGGGCGGCAAAAGGATCTCCCTGCACATGATCAATGGATAGAATGTATTCGGGAAATTGGTAAGTACCTTTGGTTTCTTTATAAGCAGGATAGCTTCTGTGGTCAATTGATTTTAACAGATGTTGCAGATCGGCAGGTGTTTTCATCGTGACAATACTCCTTTATGTTATTTTGGATAGTACGGAATGAGCAGTAATAGATACGGCGCTGCCCACTTGATTTTTTAATGCGGAATACTTATAATATATCAAATGATATATATCATTATTTAATGGATGAAAGGAGCAGAACGGTGAAACCATATAAAATCATCAGAACAGAGCAGGCGGATTTGCCAAAAATCCTGGAACTTCAGTATCTGGCATATCAAAGTGAAGCAAGAATGCTTGATGATTTCTCTATTCCGCCGCTGAGCCAAACGCTTCAGGAGATTGAAGAGGAGCATAAAAAGGGTATCATCTTAAAAGCCGTGAATGAAGCCGGAACAATGATTGGCTCCGTGCGCGGATATAAAAATTCCGGCACGCTGTATATTGGAAAGTTGATCGTGCATCCAAAGATGCAGGGCAGGGGTATCGGTACACAGCTGCTGGACGAAATAGAAAGACTTTACCCGCAGACACGATACGAGCTGTTTACAAGCAGCAGGAGCGAGAGAAATTTACAGTTGTATGAACGGCTGGGTTACTCCCGGTTCAAAGAAAAACAGATTTCAGATAACCTGACTTTTATATACCTGGAGAAGTAGAACACCGCAATGCCTGAAGGTCTTTTACAAATTTACTTCTTTTTATAAGGTTCGTCGGACGGATACCCGCCTGCAAGTTTTTGGATGCTGCGGGGAATTGCATCCCGAGAGTTTTTCCAGTCGGCGTTCTGATTGCGATAGTCAAACTTGTCGGCAAACCAGGAGATATCCTCCTCAATGCGTTTCATATGAGTCTGTGTGAGTGAAAAGAGCAGCGGGAAGAAGGTTTCCTGCTGTTTTTGGCTCAGTCTGCTTTCCGCGGCGTTCATGATGTCCTTCAAGTGATGCAGGCAGAAACCTTTGCTGTTTTTGACCGTATCGATAAATGCAGGCTCATTTTTGTATAAATAAAAGAAAGTATCCATATACCGTTCATATGTTTTATTGTAGTAGTCACACACATAACAGGATTGTTCCTTTTCCTCAAGAAAGCGGGAAAGGGAGTTGCGGGAACCATTTTCCTTTTCGGTCCGCCTGCGAAAGAAGTGGAAAAAAGCCGGCGCCGGACCGTGGTTGAATTTTTTGATTTGGGAATCCAGCTCCCGATTAAGCCGGCGGATATGTGTTTTGAGTATCAATGCATTTCCGAGGGAATTGCCGTATTCATACATCATCTGTAAATGATGCCGGCAGAAGCCCGCTTTGTCCGTTGCCTCCCGAATATCACTTTCCATATAGGAAGCTCCGGAGCCGAGAACAAAATCAATAGAGTCCTGCTCAAGCTTTCGTTCAATATGGCAGAAAGGACATTCCTCATTTGCCTGAAACGCATCATTCAGCGGAATTGTAAACAATTTTTCTTTCATCAGAGCAATTTCTCCCGTTTGAGATCTTATTTCTTTTTCTTAGTTTTTCCATAGTCCGGCCTTACGGCGGGAATATAATACTATTCTACATGATATTCCCTTATTTATCAATTTTTTTCACCCTCACATTGCGCCCTCTGACTGAATGAGTTATAATAAAGCTGACAAAGCGGGTGAATCTAATTAAAGGAGGTATCCATGGCAAAATTTGTTGTAGCGGGAATTGTTCAGATAGAAACCATTGTAAAAGTTGATCGTATCCCGATCCAATATATGCCGATCGTATGTCAGCCGAATACGATTTTTACGAATATGGGCGGCGATGCATATAATGAGAGCCTTGCTCTCAAGGCGCTCGGAAATGACGTGGACTTTCTTTCGATGATCGGGAAGAACGATATGGGCAGGCTTACTTGTATCAGTGATACCAATTATCATCTTGACATTTCTCATGTAAAGCCGGTTTTGGAGGAGACACCGACAGCGGTCGTATTATACGATCGGGAACGGCAGCAGCAGATTTATGAGGATATCAAAGACATCCATGATGCCGTCTATGATCTTCGGCTGTTTCAGGAGTGCATTACCGACGCCGACACGGTTATTCTGGCAAATGCGCACTTCTGTATTCCTCTTGCACGGGCGGCGAAAGAGGCGGGAAAGACACTCGCGGTGAATTTCCGGGGGTTTTGTGAGGAAAAAGAACCGCATAACGAGGAGCTGCTGCGCCTGGCGGATATTGTATACTTAGGAGATGATAATATCATTGATTCTTCCTATGATTTTGTAAAGAAGCTGGCGGATACCTATGGATCACAGGTCGTCATTCTGGGGCAGGGCGCAAAGGGATTGATTATTTATTCGAGGAAAGATGATCTGATCGCGCATTACCATACGGTAAAGACAAATGAAATCGTAAATACGGTAGGAGCCGGTAATTCGTTGTTTTCCTGTTTCCTGCATTTTTATATCAGCACAGGGGACGCTGTGCGTGCGGTCAAAAATGCCCTGCTCTTTGCATCCTATAAAATTGGGTTTATGGGAACCTCTAACGGCTTTTTGAGCGAGGACAGGCTGGAACACTGGTACAGACTGATTTGGCGTGAGGATGAGAGAAATTAAAAAGGAGAACGGATCATGCTTCCGGAACAGTTTCAGGACAGAATGAAGGAGCTTTTAGGAGAGGAATATGCATTCTTTCTAAAGAGCTATGAGAATAAGCAATATAAAGCGCTGCGCCTCAATCCGCTGAAAACGGACAGGGCGCAGTTCCTTGTCGGCGATTGTGCGCCGCTTCGGCCGGTTCCGTGGGAAGAGAACGGATTTTATTATGACGAGGGACTTAAGCCCGGCAGGCACTCGTATCATGAGGCGGGAGTCTATTATATTCAGGAGCCGAGCGCCATGGCACCTGCGGGTTATTTGGAGGCAAGGCCCGGCGAACGGGTGCTCGATCTGTGTGCGGCGCCCGGCGGAAAGAGTACGCAGCTTGCCGGGGCCATGCGGGGAGAAGGGCTGTTGATCTGCAATGAGATTCATCCGGCAAGGGCCAAAATTTTATCTGAAAACATCGAACGGTTTGGTGTACGGGGTGCGCTCGTAACAAATGAGACGCCGCAGGCTCTCGCGGGAGTATTCTCGGATTATTTTCATAAGATTCTCGTGGATGCGCCTTGTTCGGGTGAAGGGATGTTCCGTAAGAATGAGGAGGCATTTTCGGAATGGAGCATCGAAAATATTCGGCTGTGTGCGGACAGGCAGGATGAAATTCTGGATTGTGCGGCGCAGATGCTGCGCCCGGGCGGGAGGCTTGTCTATTCGACCTGTACGTTTGCGCCTGAGGAGAATGAAGGCAGTATTGGCCGTTTTTTAAGGCGGCACCCCGAATATAGGGTGCTTCCTGTGAAAAAGACGGGCGGGATGTCGGACGGCATGCCCGTGTGGGCTTTTCGAGAGGAGGAGATCATTGCTTCCCTGAAAAATACGATCCGTCTGTGGCCGCATCATCTGGAGGGAGAAGGGCATTTTATCGCAGTGCTTGAAAAAGCCGGGAGCGTGCCGGAGGACTTTCGGGGCTATAGCAGGTACGGCTTTGAAAAAGGGATTATGGAGCAGGAAATGCAGGATTATCTGCTGTTTCAGAAACAATATCTGAATAAAAGAATGGACGGTACTTTTTATAAGTTCGGTGATCAGCTTTATCTGGCACCGGAGGGATTGCCTTCCCTTCATAAACTTAAGGTGCTTCGTCCGGGACTGCACCTCGGAACGCTGTTAAAAAACCGATTCGAACCGTCGCATGCGCTCGCGTTGTCATTGAAACCGACGGAAGCCGTTTATACGACGGCGCTTTCCTCAAAGGATCCGGATGTATACCGGTATCTAAGCGGACAGACGTTAAGCAGGGAAGGAGAGAAAGGCTGGTATCTCGTTACGGTGGATGGCTATAGTCTCGGCTGGGGTAAGCTTACAGGAGGCATTCTTAAAAACCACTATCCGAAGGGGCTGCGCAAAAATTTGGAAGCCCCTTTGGGCAGTGGTTAGCAGATGATATACTTATGGATTTGTAACGTGCTTTTTCAGCGCCTGAAAGCTCTCGTCGCTGATGACATGCTCGATTTTGCAGGCATCTTCGGCAGCAACTGCGGAAGCAACGCCGAGTGTCTCAAGCCAGGAGGATAAAAGCTGATGTTTCTCATAAACGTGCTCAGCGATTTCCCTACCGGCATCCGTCAGGTAGATAAATCCCGCTTCAGTCACGGTAATATGCTTTTTTTCGCGCAGATTTTTCATCGCAACGCTGATACTGGACTTTTTAAATCCAAGTTCCTGTGCGACGTCGACGGAGCGGACGACCGGAAGTGTTTTGCTCAAAACCAAAATCGTTTCCAAATAATTTTCTGCTGATTCATTGACTGCCATAGTATCAACCTCACTTTTAGCCATTATATCATATTTTTTCCAATAAGGCAAAGGGGAAATCCATTGACAAATGGGTCTAATTAAAATATATTAAAAATAGGTTAATTTTATTAAAAACAGGGGCTTTTCACGAAGGAGTATAGATATGATATTTCAAACATTAAATGGAAATTGGGTTATGAACGAGAAGGGTTCGGAAGCCTATATCGAGGCGAAGGTTCCGGGCTCTGTTTTATCTGCGTTGCTCGTCCAGCACAGGGTGCCTGACCCGTTTTTCGGAACAAACGAATATGAGACACGGGAGCTGTTCCGCAAGGACTATTATTTTACGAGGGAATTTGAAGTGCTGCCGGAGCTTTTTGAACAGGAGCACATCCGGCTTTGCTGTAAGGGGATCGATACGCTCTCAAAGATTTATATTAACGGGATCCCGCTCGGACAGACGGAGAATATGCACCGCACTTATAATTATGAGGTGAAAAATTATCTGCGCACGGGTGTGAATGTCATTACAATAGAGATTTTGTCACCCATTAATTATATTGAAAATTATAAAACCGGTCTTGGCAAAAACATCACTTATATCCCCCAGGGAGGGATGAAGGGCAACCAGTTTATCAGAAAAGCACATTGTATGTTTGGTTGGGACTGGGGTGCACAGGTTCCCGACTGCGGTATTTGGAGAAGCATTGACTTGATCGGTTACAGCTTGATCAGGCTGGATGACGTCGAAATTATCCAGCGTCATGAAAAGAAAAAGGTCACTTTGGAAATTCATGTTTCGGCTGAAATTATCAGAAAAAGCACTTATATTATTCAGGCGGAGCTTGTGACGCCTGACGGACGTGTCAGTGCAATCACAGAGACGATGGAGGGCGGCAATGCCGTTCTCACAATGGAAATTGAAAATCCGAAAATCTGGTGGCCGAACGGCTTCGGTGATCAGCCGCTTTATACGGTAAGCGTGTTTGCTCTGGATATGAACGGAAATCAGTGGGATTCCAAGAGCTATCGGGTTGGCCTTCGGACGCTGACGGTGAGTCAGGAAAAGGATGAATTCGGAAATGAATTCTGTTTCGTGGTGAATGGTGTCAAGATCTTTTCGATGGGAGCCAACTATATCCCCGAGGATACGATTTATTCGTTTGTCACGAAGGAAAAAATTGATTATCTGCTGAAGGCTGCCGTCAAGAGCAATTTTAATACAATTCGTGTGTGGGGCGGCGGCTACTATCCGTCCGATACGTTTTATGATCTGTGCGACGAATACGGGCTGATTGTATGGCAGGATCTGATGTTTGCCTGCAATGTCTATGAGCTCACCGAGGACTTCAGGAAAAATATCGAGGCAGAAGCAGTCGATAATATCACAAGAATCCGTCATCATGCATGCCTCGGTCTGATCTGCGGCAATAATGAAATTGAGTCGGGCTGGGATCACTGGCCGGATATCATGCACCATTCGGAAGCCTTAAAGCGTGATTATGTGCGGATGTTTGAAGAAATTCTTCCGCAGATTGCGTCAAACTGCGCACCCCAGACGTTCTATTGGCATTCCTCCCCTTCTTCGGGCGGCCGGTTCGACAAGCCGGATGATGAGACGAGGGGTGACTGCCATTATTGGGATGTATGGCACGGATTGAAGCCGTTTACAGCCTATAAGGAGCATTCTATGCGCTTCTGCTCGGAATTTGGTTTTCAGTCCTTCCCATCGGTCAAGACAGTAAAGACATTTACCAAGGAGGAGGATCGCAATATTTTCTCCGAGGTCATGGAAAGCCATCAGAAGAATGCAGGTGCAAATGGGAAAATTCTCTTTTATTTATCGGAGAACTTTCTGTATCCAAAGGATTTTGAAAGCCTTTTATATATTACGCAGCTGATGCAGGCGCTTGCCGTGAAATATGGTGTGGAGCATTGGCGCAGACAGCGCGGGCGCTGCATGGGAACGCTTTACTGGCAGTTAAACGACAGCTGGCCGGTTGCTTCCTGGTCCAGTATTGACTATTTCGGACGATGGAAAGCACTGCAATATATGGCAAAGGATTTTTATGCGCAGATTGCCGGTTCCATCGAAAGAAGCGGAAAGATTGCTTCGGTTTATATTCAGAACGAAACACGGGATTTCGAGAGCAGGCGTGTCAAGGTGAGTCTGCAGACGCTTGATTTCAGACTTTTGCATGAGGCGGAGTATGAAGTGGAGATCAAGCCGTTTGAAGCGCTGAAGGTATGTGAGATTGATTATGCGCCTTATATTAAAGGCATTGAAAATCGGGTATTTATGGAGGCGGTATTCCTTGATGAGGATGATGCAGTTGTTTCTTCGGAGATAGAAATCTTTGTGCCGTATAAGCGTCTTGCATTGGAAGGATCCTCTATTTCCTATTCGGTGATCGAGCTTGCCGACGAATATGTAATTCGGATGATGTCAGGCGGATTTGCAGCCTTTGTGGAGCTGGATTTGAGACAGGCTGATGCTGTTTTCAGCGAGAACTTCTTCCATTTGACGAGTAAGCGGGAAAAAGCAATTAAACTGAAAAAAACCGATATCCGTTATTTAACCTATGGGGTACCGGAAATCCAAAACGGATATGAGTTGGAGCAGCAGCTTGTTATTCGGACGTTGCGTGATACCTACTGAAAAAGACTGAAAGATAAGGAAGAGGAACACTATGGCAAAAGCAGTGAAATTATCGGACATCGCTGAAAGGGTAGGCGTGAGTACGGTGTCCGTTTCAAAGGCGCTTTCCGGAAAGGGGGGCGTGAGCAGTCAGATACAGGATCAGATTGAACAGGTGGCAAAAGAGCTTGGTTATATCTCCAAGGCGGATGCGATGAAAAGAAAAAACGGGAGTACGGGAAACATCGGTGTCCTCCTTCCGCAGCGTTTTGTGGGGCAGAATACGTTTTACTGGGGACTGTATCAGGAAATTGTCAATGGGCTTGCGGCGCGGGGGTATTATGGAATTTTGGAACTGCTGTCGGTGGAAGATGAAAGAGCAAATGTCATTCCGAAAATGATTGTCGATAAAAAGGTGGACGGTGTCATTGTACTGGGACAGGCACGTGCGGAATTCACGAAATTTCTTTACGAGATCCAGCTCGTGCCGGTCATTTTTTTGGATTATTATGTCGGGAAGGGTGAGTATGATACGGTTATTTCCGATGGTTTTCACGGTATGTACAGGCTGACGAATTATTTAATCGAAATGGGGCATAAGGAAATTGGATTTGTCGGCACAACACTTGCGACAAGCAGCATTACGGATCGGTATCTCGGCTATGTCAAGGCACTTATGGAAGCGGGCATTGAGCCGAAGAAGGAATGGCTCATTCCGGACAGGGAGCTTGGCACGGACGCATTTATTGAGTTTGTGCTTCCGGAAGAGATGCCGACTGCGTTTGCATGCAACTGTGATGTCGTTGCATATCGCCTGATCAGAAAGCTAAAAGAACAGGGACTTGGTGTTCCGGAGGATATTTCGATCGTCGGCTATGATAATTATGCCTATGAGGACGATTCTCAGGATCCGGTCACAACCTATGATGTCGGCATGCGCAGAATGGCCGAAACATGTGTAAAGACACTTGTGAACAAAATTTACGGTGACCGATATTATAAGGGTGTTCAGATCGTGACGGGGCATATTATCTATAAAAAAAGTGTCAGGGATGTCGGCCGGGGAGGCAGAGGGCATGATTGAAATACCGAAGGATCCTGTCATCCTGTTGAGCTTTGTCAATATGAAGCTGCGGGATTTTTATCATAGTCCGCGCGAGCTGTGTACGGATTTGGGGATTGACCAGCAGGCGCTTTACAAAAAGCTGGAGGCCATCGGTTACCTTTATGACGAGGCAGGCAACCAGTTTCGATAGTGACACTCCGCAGAGGAGGTGTTCCCCCAGTAGAGATAAGTGGACAGAAACGCGCATATTCTATAGCAAGAACAAAAGCAAGGATAGATCAACAGATGCTGGATACAATGAAGCGCGTTTGCTTTTTTCTGTTTCTAATCGATTTTGTGATTATTGCCTGCATGATCAAGCAGAATCGGGAATATGAACGGATGCAGCAGGTACTTGAAACCGTTCAGAAAGCCGGACAAAAGCCGAAGATAGCCATTACCTTTGATGACGGGCCAAGTGCGGAGTATACGGAGCCGGTTTTGGATGTCCTGGAGGAAAAAGGGGTCAAGGCTACTTTTTTTATTATGGGAAAGTGTATTGAAGGTAACGAGGATATCTTAAGGCGTATGAGTGCGGAGGGACATCTGATCGGTAATCATACATTTCATCATGTCAACCTGACAGAGCTAAGCGAGGAGGAGGTGTGCGAGGAGCTTACGACGACAGCCTCTCTGATCAAGGAACTGACGGGGCAGAGCGTGGAATTTGTGAGACCGCCGTTTGGTGCATGGAGTGATAAGGCGGAATGCGTGACAGACATGATTCCCGTGCTTTGGACGATTGACACGCTGGACTGGTGCTATCAGAGCGCACCGAAAAGCCTTGCGAAGGTAGTGGGCAAGGTAAAGGAAAATGACATCATTCTGATGCACGATCAATACCCGGAAACCGTCGAGGCACTTGCGATGATCATTGATTATCTGCAGTCGGAGGGCTACGAGCTTGTTACGGTGGATGAGATTTTGCTGGATTGATCCGGGAAAAGGAGTTTGATTTACATGGATTTGTTTACTTATATGCGGGAAAGCAACATGGAAAAAGATTCGCCGCTTGCGGCCAGGCTAAGGCCGACGACACTTGAGGAAGTGGTCGGACAGCGGCATATCATCGGAAAGGATAAGCTGCTTTACCGTGCAATTAAAGCGGACAAGCTGAGCTCGATCATATTTTACGGGCCGCCGGGGACCGGCAAGACGACGCTTGCCAAAGTCATCGCACATACGACAAGCGCGGAATTTACCCAGCTCAACGCGACGGTCTCCGGTAAAAAGGATATGGAGGAGGTGACTGCCAAGGCGAAGGATGTGCTTGGCATGTACGGGAAAAAGACAATTCTGTTTATCGATGAGATTCACCGTTTCAATAAGGGGCAGCAGGACTACCTGCTTCCGTTCGTTGAGGACGGGACGCTCATTTTGATCGGTGCAACGACGGAAAATCCGTATTTTGAAGTGAACGGGGCTTTACTTTCCAGATCTATCATTTTTGAATTGAAACCGCTCGAAAAAGAGGATATCGGGATTTTGCTTAAGCGGGCAGTATATGATAAGGAAAAGGGGATGGGCGCTTATGACGCTGTGATTGACGCAGAGGCGCTTGAGTTTCTCTCTGACATTTCAAATGGGGATGCGAGAGCTGCGCTGAATGCGGTAGAGCTTGGTATCATGACGACGGATCGTGCCGCAGACGGGAAGATCCATCTCACGATCGATGTCGCTTCCGAATGTATTCAAAAGCGTGTGATCCGCTATGATAAGAGCGGTGACAACCACTATGATACGATTTCAGCCTTTATTAAAAGTATGAGGGGATCGGATCCGGACGCTGCGGTGCTGTATCTTGCAAAGATGCTGTATGCGGGGGAAAGTGTAACGTTTATTGCGCGCAGGATCATGATCTGTGCGGCGGAGGATGTAGGCAATGCGGATCCGATGGCATTGACCGTGGCGGTCGCAGCAGCACAGGCGGTAGAGAGGATCGGCATGCCGGAGTCACAGATTATTCTTTCGCAGGCAGTCATTTATGTGGCGTCCGCACCCAAGAGCAATGCGGCGGTGGAGGCAATCGGACAGGCGACGGAAGCGGTTTCTTCGACGAAGAACTTAACGATACCGGTGCATTTGCAGGATGCTCATTACAAGGGAGCAGCCAAGCTCGGACATGGAGAAGGCTACAAATATGCGCATAGTTATCCAAACAATTATGTAAAGCAGCAGTATCTTCCTTACGAGTTAAGCGGCAGGGAATTTTATCACCCTTCGGGGAACGGCTATGAGAAAAAAATAAGGGAACATATGAAGCGGTTGAAGGAGCAGGCGGTAAAAGACTGAGGCGCTTGTCAAACCGTTTCATTTATAGTATGATAGTTCGGTAACAAACTGAATCCGAATAAGGTGTCAGAAGGGCAAAAGCCCGGTTCTGATGAAAAGGGAAACAGGTGCAAATCCTGTACGAACTCGTCACTGTGATAAGGGAGTTGCGGCAAACAGCCACTGAGAAATTGGGAAGGCAGCCGTTAATGATGATCTTTCAGCCAGGAGACCTGCCTTATTTGAAAGAAATTGCCGCCACGAGTAATTGGTCCGGAAGAGCTGAGGAATAGGGATTATGATGCCTGTTGAACCTTCGCGTCCATTTTTGTGGTGCGGAGGTTTTTTTATGTCCAAATCGATCATGATACAGGGGACGATGTCGAGTGCAGGAAAAAGTCTGATTGCGGCAGGTCTTTGCAGAATTTTTAAACAGGATGGATTGCGGGTGGCCCCTTTTAAATCCCAGAATATGGCGTTGAATTCGTATATTACGCGGGAAGGACTGGAGATGGGCCGCGCTCAGGTGATGCAGGCTGAGGCGGCGGGAATCGAACCGTCGGTCCGGATGAATCCGATCCTGTTAAAGCCTACGAATGATTCCGCTTCCCAGATCATTGTCTGTGGAGAGGTATTTGCCAATATGGGCGCAAAGGAATACTTCGCCTATAAAAAAAAGCTGATTCCGACCGTGAGAGCCGCCTACGAAAAGCTGTCCGGGGAATATGACGTTCTCGTCATTGAGGGTGCGGGAAGTCCGGCCGAGATTAATTTGAAAGAAAACGATATTGTTAATATGGGCATGGCCGAAATTGCGGATGCACCGGTTTTGCTTGTGGGAGACATTGATCGGGGAGGAGTGTTTGCTCAGCTTCTCGGGACGATGCTGCTGCTTGAAAAGCAGGAACAGGAGCGGGTAAAGGGCTTTCTGATCAATAAATTCCGGGGTGATAAATCCATTCTGATGCCGGGTGTTCGGATGCTGGAGGAAAAGAGCGGAAAGCGTGTGACGGGTATTATTCCTTATATGAAGCTTTTGCTGGAGGACGAGGACAGTCTGACCGGGCGTTTTGAAAAAAGAAAGGCTGCGTTGATCGATATTGTCGTCATTCGTTTTCCGCATATTTCGAATTTCTCCGATTTCACAGTATTTGAACAGTTTGAGGAGGTATCTCTCCGCTATGTGACAAATGAAAAGGAACTGGGAAATCCGGATCTGATTCTGCTTCCGGGCAGTAAAAATACGATGCGCGATTTAGCATGGATGCGAGAAAACGGCTTGGAGGCATCCGTCAAAAAACATGCTTCAGATACGGTGCTGTTTGGGATTTGCGGCGGCTATCAGATGCTTGGCATGCACATTGCGGACCCGATGGCAGTAGAAGAAGGGGGAAGCATCAGAGGGATGGAACTGCTTCCCATCGAAACGCAGCTGCTTACCTCCAAAATAAGGACAAGGGTAACCGGAAGGCTTACGGCGCTTACAGGGAGCCTGAAACCGCTGTCCGGCATGGAAGTGGAAGGCTATGAAATCCATATGGGAGAGAGTAAAACAAGAAAGCCGATTCCTGAGCTTGGCCGGATTACGGAGGAGGGGAGCGGCATAAGTAAGCCGGACGGATGCTTTGCGGAGGATATTTACGGAACATATATGCATGGGATTTTTGACAAGGGAGCTGTTGCGGCAGTGTTGATCGGTTTGCTTGCGGAAAAAAAGGGGATTCGCTTCACCTGTGATAAAAAAGCAGATTACCGGACATTTAAGGAAAGCCAGTATGACAAGCTCGCAGATACGCTGCGGGAGAGCCTGGATATGGATGCCATTTATCAATTAATAGAATAAGAGGGCATGGAAATGACAAAAGAGGAATTATACGGGCTCCGGTTCCGTGAGCCGGACTCCATAACAGAACAGATCATCAAGGACCGGTGGGACAATCTTGCAAAGCCGCTGGACGGGCTCGGACAGTTTGAATCGATGATCGGGAGACTCGGAGCAATTACGGGCATGCAGGAGGTGAATCTGACCAAAAAGCTTGTGCTCATTTTCTGTGCGGACAACGGTATCGTGGAGGAAGGAGTCAGCCAGACCGGGCAGGAAGTAACAGCCATCGTAGCGGAAAATATGGCGAAGGGGCAAAGCTCGGTCTGCAAAATGGCCGCCTGTATTGGTGCAGATACGGCAGTGATTGATATCGGCGTCAGCCGGGAGCTGACAAGCGATGGGATTGTGCATAAAAAGATTGCATATGGCACAAATAATTTTTCAAAGGAACCGGCGATGTCTGAGGCGCAGGCACTTCAGGCGATAGAAATCGGCATCGAGCTTGTGAAGGAATATAAAGAAGCCGGATACGCTATTTTAGCATTGGGTGAGATGGGGATCGGAAATACAACAACAGGAAGCGCCGTGGCTGCGGCTTTACTCGGCTGTCCGGCCGATGTTGCCGTCGGAAAGGGAGCAGGTCTTTCCGAGGCAGGGCTGCTGAAAAAAAGAAAAGTGGTCGGGGCTGCGCTGCAAAAATACCGGCTGTCCAATGCCGATGCACTGACCGTTCTTACACATGTCGGAGGTCTGGATATCGCCGCGTTGGCAGGCGTTTGTATCGGCGGTGCGCTTTATCGGATTCCGGTTGTTCTGGACGGTGCGATCAGCGCCTCTGCCGCGCTTTTAGCGGAACGGCTGCTGCCGGGTGTGAAGGATTTTTTGATCCCGTCCCATATGAGCAGAGAGCCTGTGGCGAAGCTTCTGCTGCAGGAGTTAAAGCTGCATCCGGTGATCGATGCGGACATGGCACTCGGAGAGGGTACCGGAGCAGTTCTGCTTTTGTCCCTGCTTGAAACAGTTCTTTCCGTATACCGGCAGCAGGCAAGCTTTCAGGATGCGGCGATCGAGAAGTACCGGAGAAATCTGTGAAGGAGGGGAAGCGGATGATGACGCTCATGATAGGCGGGAGCGGCAGCGGAAAATCAGCTTATGCCGAGAAACGTGCATGTGAAGCAAGCCGGCAGGAGAATCCTTTCAAAAATGCGCCCCTTTATTATCTGGCGACGATGCGGGTTATGGACGAGGAGGGGAAACAGAAGGTTAGGCGCCACCGGGTACAGCGGGGAAGAAAAGGCTTTCTGACAATTGAACAGCCTGCCAATATCGAGGAAGCAAAAGTGCAAATTGCCTATGGCGGAACGGTGCTGCTCGAATGTCTCTCTAATCTGGCCGCCAATGAAATGTTTTCGGGGCCGTCTAAAAAGGATGCGGACCGGACCGCTGCCGATGTAATACGCGGCATCCGGCAGCTTTCGGAACAGGCAGGACAGCTGTTTATTGTGACAGGCCAGGTGTTTGAAGATGGGATTGCATATCAGGAAGGAACCAAAGACTACATGGATGCGTTAGGAAAGATTAACTGTGAGCTGGCAAGGATGGCCGACGAGGTGATTGAGGTTGTCGCGGGAATCCCCGTTGTCATCAAAAAGAGACGGGAGGAATCATGAAACTGGTGATTCGTGTATTAAAATCAATGTGTATCGCATTCTCTATGTTTTCCGCGCTTCCGGTTCCGCAATTTGAATGGAAAGAGGAGGACATGCACTACATGCTTTTATTTTTTCCGTTTGTAGGGCTTGTGATCGGCATAGCCGCCTATGCATGGCGGCTGGTCTGTGATGTTTTTTCGATCGGAGGAGTCTGCTTTGCGCTTGTCGGAACGGTGATTCCGCTATTGATTTCAGGCGGAATCCATGCGGACGGCTATATGGACACCATGGATGCGCTGCACTCTTATCAGCCGAAAGAAAAAAAACTGGAAATTTTCAAGGACCCGCATACCGGCGCATTTTCTGTTATTTGGCTGCTTCTCTATTATTTATTGTATGCGGGTGCTTATTCAGAACTGAGCGGCACGCGTGCCCTGCTGATCTTAGGGACGGGCTATTGGCTTTCACGGATTCTGAGCGGGATCGGAAGCATCTGCTTTCCTTGTGCGAAGAAAGATGGCTTACTCTTTCTGTTTGCCGGGCAGTCTGACAAAGCGGCAGTAAAAAGTCTTCTATCGGTACAGCTGGTTTTGTGCGGAGCCGTTCTTTTGTATCTTTCTGCTATCATCGGCGGAGCTGTGCTGCTCATGAGTATCCTTACACTGCTGCTTTACCGGTACCAATGCAAAAAGGAATTCGGCGGAATTACGGGAGATACGGCAGGATATTTTACAATGCTGTGCGAAGAAGTCATTGTGATTGTGACAGCGGCAGGATGCGCCATGGGACTTCTATAAAGCTGAAGCAGGCAGGGAAAGGAAGGATCAAATGGAACTATATCTCGGCGGTTATGCACAGGGAAAGCTTACGTATGTTTTGGAAAATAGGGGGAATGTGCTCCCTGTTGTGGAGGGACTTGAGGGACTGGCGGATTACGGGACGGAGGATACCGTTATTTTCCGGGCTTTTCATAATTGGTTTTTTGAAGAACTGAAAAAGGGAAAAAATCCCGAAGAGGAAATGGAAGACGTTTTACTTTTGCATAACCGGCTCCTGATCATCTGTGATGAAGTAGGGAACGGGATTGTTCCATGCAGCGCTTTGGAACGGGAATACCGGGAACGGCTTGGGCGGTATGTATGCCGTCTTGCGGCGGATTCGGAACGGGTGGAAAGGATTTTATGCGGAATCGGACAACGAATCAAATAAAGCTGGTATTGATCAGACATGGGGCGACGGCCTCCAATGAACGCGGCAGCTACCTGGGAAAGACGGAAGAGCCGCTTTCCGAAAATGGGCTCCTGGACCTCATGAAAAAAAAAGAGAAAGGAAATTATCCGCCGGCAGAACTGGTTGCGGCCAGTCCGATGAAACGGTGCGTTCAGACAGCGGAGTTGATTTATGGAGAAGTTCCCGCTGTCCTTGTAGAAGAATGGAAGGAAATCGATTTTGGACGTTTCGAAGGTAAAACCTGGCGGGAGATGGAGGGCGATCCGGATTATCAGAAATGGATCGACAGCGGCGGAACACTGCCTATTCCAAACGGAGAGAGCATGGATATATTTATCGGACGGTGTGCCGACGGGTTTACTCATTTTTGCAAAGGACTTTTAGGCAGAAGGCCGCTGCCGGAAGCTGTGGCTCTGATTGTCCACGGAGGAACGATTATGGCGCTTTTAAGCAGCTTTTCTGAGGGGGATTACTATTCTTATCAATGCAAATGCGCAGAGGGCTATGTCTGCGAGCTTTATTTGAAAGATCAAATACGCCTGCTGGGGATCAGAAAGCTGGGGATCTGAACATGCTGCAATATCATAGTGTCGCTTTTTTGATGGGTTTTGTACTGGACTATCTATTTGGAGATCCGCATTGGCTGTTTCATCCGGTACGTCTCATCGGGAAGCTGATTGTAAAAACAGAAGAAAGTCTGTTGAAGGAAAATAGGAACACTCCGCTCACCGACAGGGAAAAACAAAGGAGAGGCGTCCTGCTCGTATGCATTGTGCTGACCGTAACTGCTCTTGCGGCGGGTATGCTGCTGACAGCCGCGTACTTGGTGCATCCGATAGCGGGAGTACTGGCAGAAAGTGTCATGTCTTATCAGATCCTTGCCATGAAGTGTCTGAAAACGGAAAGTGAACAGGTATTTACGGAGCTGGTAAAAAATGATCTGACAGGAGCAAGGCAGGCGGTGTCTAGAATCGTCGGGAGGGATACGGCGGCGCTGGATGAGGCGGGTATCATCAGGGCAGCAGTCGAAACGGTAGCCGAAAACTGTTCAGACGGTGTGATTGCTCCGATGCTGTATTTGGCAGTCGGGGGTCCGGTACTCGGATTTTTATATAAGGCAGTCAATACGATGGATTCCATGCTTGGCTATAAAAATGAAAAGTACCTGTATTTTGGCCGTGCGGCGGCAAAGCTGGACGATGCGGTCAATTATATTCCGTCCAGAATCAGCGCGGGTTTCATGATCATAGCAGCTTTTTTGCCCGGTTCAGACTTTGACGGGAAAAATGCCCTGTTTATTTTTAAAAGAGATCGTTTTCAGCACACCAGTCCTAATTCGGCACAGACAGAATCGGTATGCGCCGGGGCGCTGGGAATCCGGTTGGGCGGTGATTCCGATTATTTTGGAAAGACGGTGAGAAAGCCATACATCGGCGATGCACGAAGGAAAGCGGAAAAAATGGATATTGTACGGGCGAACAGACTGCTTTACCGCACGGCATTTTTGTGTGAGGGAATCTGCCTGCTTTTGTTAAGCTTGGCACTGTTGTGAAGAGGCCGAGCAGCTGCAAGCCGATTGGGAGAGGATAGGAAATATGATTCATGGCGGGGATATTTATCAAAACAAGGTGCGGATGGATTTTTCGGTGAACAGTAATCCGCTTGGCATGCCGGTACCGGTGAAACGAGCATTGAAGAGAGCCGTCAGGCATTGCGGCGAATATCCGGATCTGCGGGCGGGGGAACTGAAGGAAAAGCTGGAAGTGCTGACGGGCATTTGTCGGGAGCAGATTCTGTGCGGAAACGGTGCATCCGAGCTGCTGCTTGCCATCTTGCATGGGATCAGGCCAAGGAAAACGGCGATTCCGGTTCCGTCCTTTTACGGATATGAATATGCGGCGGCTGCCGTTAAGAGTTCCATGCTTCCAATTGTACTGCGGGAAGAGGAGAGATTTTGCCTAACCTCCAAGGTTCTGCAAAAACTGGATGACGAGGTAGATCTGCTGCTGTTGGCTAATCCGAATAATCCCACGGGAGCAATGATAGAAGCGAATCTGCTTGATAATATTCTGGAAGAGTGTCATAAAAAAGGCATCATTGTGGTATTGGATGAATGCTTTCTGGAATTCACAGGAAAAGAAGACAGGCATTCCATGCGGAAAAAACTTTCCGATTATCCCAATTTGATTATTCTGCGGGCATTTACAAAAATTTTTGCAATTCCGGGCGTCCGGTTGGGATATCTGCTTTGCGGGGATGAGGAGCTGCTTCAAAAAATACAGCCGCAGCTTCCCGAATGGAATCTCTCCGTGTTTGCCCAGGCAGCCGGCGCGGCGGCCTGCGGGGAAACTGCATACATAGAAAGAACGGTGCGGCTTGTAAAAAAGGAACGGGAATATCTTAAGGATCATCTTAGGGTTCTTGGAATCGATGTTTTTTCATCCGATGCGAATTTTCTGTTTCTGCACACAAAGCTGCCGCTCTATGAAGAATTGCTGAAGAAAGGAATACTGATCAGGGACTGCGGCAATTTCAGGGGGCTTACAAATAACTATTACCGAATCGCGGTCAAAAACCGCGGCGAAAATACACGGCTGCTCCGGGCTGTCGAAGAAATCGCGCGGGAGTCGGGTCAGTAAGTGTAGTGCGGGCCGGAGAAAATGAGTATGAATTTGAAAGGTGAGAAGCATGGAAGGAATGGAATATGTGCTGCCGGGTGAAATTGAAAAACGAAGCTTTGCGATCATAGAGGAGGAATTGAAGGAAAAAGGGATCGTTCTTTTGAACGATCAGGCACCTGTCATCAAACGTGTCATTCATACAAGCGCCGATTTTGATTATGCGTATACACTCACGTTTTCACCCGGTGCGATAGAGCGGGCAAAGACGCTGATTTTGGGAGGCGCGGACA
>JASGGU010000002.1:0-168205 GCA_047602645.1 Lachnospiraceae bacterium
AAAAGATAATTCCTTATTATCCTCTATTAAGAGCCATAAAATTTCTCGGATGTTTGTTAAATAAAATATTTTTCTGTTTTACATTTGATACGTGTGTGTATATTTCGGTTGTACTGATCGAGCTATGTCCGAGTATTTTTTGGATGTAGCGAATATCTACATCCTGCTCTAACAGGAGGGTGGCAAAAGAATGACGAAACATATGAGGAGTCATATGCTCTCCTATCCCAGCGAGCTGTGCATACCGGTTAATCATAAATCGGACAGATTGTTCGGATAAACGGTGCTGCAGTCTGTTGACAAAAAAGTATCCACAAGAATCGATGTCTGCTTTAAATGAATTCTGATAGAGACGCAAGGCATTAAGAACGTCAGGATTTCCAATTTGGAGAATGCGTTCTTTTGCCCCTTTTCCGTATATCAAAATATTACTGCTAGATAAATCAATATCCGCCGGTTTTAAGCAGCAAAGCTCAGATATCCGGATTCCTGTTGCAAATAAAAGCTCAATAACTGCAATATCGCGAATGCAACATAGGAGTTGATAAGAGGTTTCGGCTTGTTCTTTTCTTGTATATAAGGTAGAGAGAAAGATTTCTATTGTATGAAAAGGAATTGTTTTTGGAAGCAGCTTTGCTTCCCGAAAACGGATGTCTAGCTTATCAATTGGATTTTCTGATAGAACTTCTTTATATACCAGATAATGGAAAAAGGCATTTAAACTTGCGACTTTTCGCTTAATAGTTTTTGGTTGATATTGCTTATGCAGAGTCGTTAAAAAGTTATCCACAGTATTTTTCGCGAAATAATCATTCGAAGAAGACACAAAAAGTTCGTATTGCTTCAGATCAGTTTTATATGCTTTCAAAGTTTTTTTATCTAGATGCTTTCTGCACCTGCAGTATTCCATGTATTCCTTGATATAATAGTTTAATGTATTCATTTAGACTTACTCCTTGTTTTTTTCTATTATGGAGAGAAAAGCAAGAAATGTCCATTGTTGAGTTTCGGTTTTGTAAATTTTGATATTTTGATTTTTATATATAGCTTTTTGTGTATTCGTATAATTACTGTCCATATAAAAATGCTAAAAATTAATATTACATTTTTATTAAGGATGATGAGATCGATAATAAAAACTATAATTTTTTTATGTTATAAAGGTATGTGATATCTATGCATTTTACACTTACGATGTTATCAGTTATTGTGATACTAAATCATTTGAATTATTATCTTAAGGATTTGTAGTTAATTATCTCGTAATTATTATTTCTATCCGGAATTATGTCAAAAAGTGCGTTAAATGTTAAAATTATTTAAATAAAAATTTGGATTAGAATGATATAATATGATAAAATGTAAATATATAGAAAACATTTTGACTTTGTATAGATGGATAAATAAGGAGGAAATGGAGATGTCGTGTACCCTTTTTCATAAATGGAAAGAATGGGAAGAGATATCTGGTAAATGTGAGAAAATAAGAAGGTGTAAAAACTGCGATGCGGAGCAGACTAAAGAAATCAAGCATACATGGGGAAATTGGTACTACTTGGAAGAAAATAAGTGTATTCAAAGACGTATATGTGAAAGATGTGGTCAGGAGTCAGAACATAGAGAACAACATGATTTTGTTAATGAATGGAGATATATTTTATCGGATTCGTGTACAAAGATAAACCCATGTAAAAGATGCACAAAAATGAAGGTAAAATATGATTGTCATGAATGGGGAGAGGTTATTCCCGAAAAATATAGTTGCGAAAGTTATACATATTGTCTGCGATGCGGAGAAAAGAAAAAAGAAAGCGTCAAACATAATTGGAGGATGGATACTTATAACCGCTGTTTGGACATTGGAGCATCTATACTAAAAAGCTATGTGGAAAAAGAAGAAAAAATAATGGAACTATCCTCCGGTGATGGAAAAGGGATAGACGGGAATGTGTTACATACAATTGATCAAATATCAAGAATGAAGATGGAAATGGGATTGTATGATGAGCTTAAACAAAAGAATGAAGATTTGCTTGGAAAAGTATGCATGAAATGTGGGCGTGTTGTAAACCTTGGTATATGCCAGCAGGATAAAGAAAACTTGATCGAAGGTGAGTAATAATTAAATGAATAGTTATTATAATGAAAACTATGGTCTAAACGTGGAGGAGGGAAAAATAAAGCTTGCTGGTTTTTTTCACGACGATTCAATTGTAGATCTATTTGTACGTTGCTGTTCAAGTAGAAGGAATGGAAATCAAGAAGAGCTACATACATACTATAAGCTACTGAAGGAAAGTATGATTAACGCGGTTAAAGGGAGTCTAACTCTTGCTTCCCGGTATAGGGAATACATAGAAATTAATAAAATGATTGATCAAATACTGCCAACAATTGAACATAGACATTTTTCCGTTGATGAAAACCTGACAGGATCAGATAAGAAAATGAAATTGTCGGCTTTTTTAAGCGATGCCAAGAAGTATGATGTATTCCTGTCACATGCCAATATAGATAAAAAAACATATGTCGATGCTTTGTATAAAGTGATAAAAATGCTTGGAATAGAAGTTTTTTATGATAAAGAGGTGATATCCTGGGGAGATAACATGAAGGATATAATTATTGAGGGAACGGCAAAATCAGAATTTGCGATTATTGTGATATCAACTAACTTTTTTGGGAGGGAATGGACAGAGAAGGAGTTGAAAGGATTTCTCTCAAGGCAAAATGAATGCGGGCAAAAGGTGATTCTTCCTCTTTTGAAGGGGATAACTAGAGAAGAGTTAATAGATCATTATCCTGAGCTGGGAGATATTCAGTACTTAGATGCAGACAGGATGAAAAAAGAGGACATAGTATTGCTGCTGGCAAAGGAGTTGGTCAAGAGATATAAAAGTATGATATCTCTTTCAGAGGAAGGCTAAGGATAGTAATTCTAAAAAAAATTAATTGGAAATTTGGGGAAAATACACTTGTTCCTTAGTTCAGTAAGAGCTTTGTGATACAATTTCTGAACTGAAATCGGGGAAAAGAGGCGCAGGAGATTTTTTGCAATGGATTATCGAACATCAGAAGTAAAAGTGTGACAAAAAATAAGCACATAGAGTAAAGGGGTATGAGATGCAACGGGTTTCATACTCCTTTTTGCGTTATCGGTCATAGCGGAATATACCTGACATTAAGTAAGCGTTGATAAGCCTCATTTTACATAAACCACACAAACCTTTTACATCTCTCATATAGTTATTTTTCCGAATTTTTTCTATAATTGAAAATGGGGGAATAATTAGAAGAGGAGAAAGCTGCTTATGATGAAAACCTATGTACTGGATACAAACGTATTGATTCATGCGCCTTATGCCATGGAATGCTTTGAGGATAATAATGTGATTATTCCGATGGTGGTGATTGAAGAACTGGACGGATTGAAGAAGGCGGAGGGAGACAAGGGGGCAAGTGCCAGAGAGGCGATTCGCAGCATAGAGAAGTATCGCAATCAGGGGGATTTGTTTGGCGGCATTGCGCTGAAAAAGGGCGGAGTTTTAAAAATTGACGCCAATTGCGTACATGTAGAGCTTCCGGAATCTCTTCCGGCAGATAAACCCGATAACAGAATACTGAAGGTATGTAAATTTCATAAGGATCAGGGTGAACAGATTGTTCTTGTGACAAAGGATTTGGTGCTTCGGATCAAGGCGGATGTGCTCGGGGTGGCTGCGGAAGATTTTACTACGGAGCAGGTGCCGAAAACGGTAGAACAGTACACAGGAAGGACGGAATGCTTTCTTCCGGAAGAAATTTTTAAGGAATTCAGGAAAAAAGGGGTCCGTAGGGACCAGGTTTATATGACGGATGAGAACGAAGTCACGTATGCGCCGGAGCTGTTTGAAAATCAATTTGTGATTTTAAAGGCCGACCAATCACTGAAAAAGACGCAGTTGGGCCGGGTAGAAGGGGAATTTATCGTACCGCTGGAGTATAAGAAAAGCAAACCGTACGGAATTACGCCGCGCAATGTGGGACAATATTTCTTACAGGAGGCGCTGATGCAGCCGGCGGATAAGGCCCCGCTAGTGATTGTCAAGGGCATGGCGGGAACTGCAAAGACCTTTTATTCCCTGGTAGTCGGATTGGAACAGCTGTGGAATAACCCAACCGGAGAGTACAGAAAAATTCTTGTGACCAGGCCGAATGCGCAGTTTGATACCGATATTGGGTTTTTGCCGGGCAGTGAACAGGAGAAGATATCGCCGCTGATGCGCCCGATTGTTGATAATTTGGAGCAGATCATTGATTCCAATGAAGAAGAACGATATAAAAATGAAGAAGAGCTTCATGGGAAAATAGAGGAAATTTTTATCAGAGGAATTATCCAGACGGAAGCGATGAATTTTATTCGGGGACGCTCCTTTGTGAAAACCTATTTGATTGTCGATGAAGCACAGAATATGACGCCGAGCCAGATCAAAGGAATTATTACAAGAGCCGGCAAAGGAACGAAAATCATCATTCTCGGTGATCCGAATCAGATCGACAATACTTTTGTGGATGAGCGGACAAACGGTTTGAGTTATGCATCCGAATATATGAAGGGGAGTCCGTATTGCTACCAGATTACGCTGACCTCCGATGAATGTGAGAGAAGTGAGCTTGCGACGGATGCGATTAAGAGACTGCAGAGAAAATGATAAAGAGAGAAGAAAAGAACAGATGACATATAAGGAAATCAAAAAGAACGAAGTGGTAAGAGAATTTATTAAAAAGGGAAACGAGAATCTGGGTATTTTCGGATATACGGATCATTCCGAAGCACATTGTGCCATTGTGGCAGAGAGGGCCGCACTTATTTTAAAGACGCTCGGGTACTCGGAGCATGATGTTGAGCTTGTTAAGATTGCCGGATATCTTCATGATATCGGGAATGCCGTGAATCGGAAAAATCACGCGGAATTCGGGGCTTTGCTTGCAAATCGGATTCTGGAGGGAACGGATATGCCGCTTTCGGACAGAGTACAGATCGTTTCCTGCATCGGAAACCATGACGAATCGACAGGAGGAGCCGTAGATCCGATATCGGCAGCCCTGATTATTGCGGATAAGACCGATGTGCGAAGAAACCGGGTACGTACAAAAGAAATGGCAGCCTTTGATAAGCATGACAGAGTCAATTATGCCGTGACGGATGAAAAGCTGAAGATTAACAGGGAAAAAGAAGTGATCGCATTAAATCTGCAGATCGATGAAAGTATCTGCACGATGTACGAATATTTCGATATCTTTCTTGGCAGAATGATGATGTGCAGATGCTCAGCCGGGATTTTGGGTGTAAAATTCAAGCTGACTGCAAACGGAAGCAGAGTATTGTGATGCAGTTATTGTTCTCACAGCAGCTTAACACTTGCTGTTAAGCTGCGTAAGAACCTGATTCAAGAGATGATTTCTGCTTCGCGGAGCGAATTTTACATGCAGAAATCATACGTTGCTGAGAACAGAGTGAGCAGTAACGTGATGCAGCCTGTAATTATTTCCAGTTGTTAGAAGCACTTGAAAAACAAGTCGAAATAGGGTAACATAAATTTGAAAAAAGAAAATAAAAAAACTGCTTGACTTTAGAGGTACACAAAGGTTTAAGGTGTATGTAATCAAAGAAAAGTAATAGCAGACGAAGGTGTTATGCGGACAGCATAGCGCCTTTTTTGTTATATAGGAAATTCTTTCGAATTTCCTATATAACAAAATTTTATGCGCAGATGCGCGCGAAACAAAAGCTGTGCTGCCGGAGTATTTGGCAGTGAGAGCTGGCTAAGCACACTTTTATTTTATTAAGGAGGACAGGATGAAAAAATTAGAAATTATTATCAGGCCGGATAAGCTGGAAGGATTAAAGGAACTGCTTGCAAAAAATAAATGTCAGGGAATGACTGTTTTTAATGTAATGGGCTGCGGAAAACAGCTGGGCTTTGCGAATGATTTTGCATTGACGAACACGGTAGTGAACCTGATTCCGAAGCTGTACGTCATAACGGTAACGCAGGACGAATTACTGGAGGATATTCTTAATGATATTACGGCGGTAATCGGAACCGGAACAGCAGGAGACGGAAAAATATTTGTAAGCACTGTTGAGGAAACTGTCAGGATCAGAACGGGAGAGCGCGGAATAAATGCGCTATAGGAGAAGACATGTTATGAACAAGTCCATCATTTCGATGATAAACGTCGAAAAAATCTACGGAACGAATCATGTTGTGAAGAATATGAATATGACAATTTATGAAGGCGAGTTCCTTACCCTGTTAGGACCGTCAGGCTGCGGAAAAACCACGACGCTGAGAATGATCGCGGGATTTGAAACCGCCTCCTACGGAATCATTATGATTCAAAATGAACGCGTGGATGAAAGAGAGCCTTACGAAAGAGATGTCAATACCGTTTTTCAAAATTATGCATTATTCCCGTTTATGACGGTGTTTGACAATATCGCGTTCGGTTTAAAGCTGAAAAAGGTATCCAAGGACGAAATAAAAAAGCGGGTGAAGGAAATGCTCTCTCTGGTACAGCTGGAGGGGTATGAAAAAAGAAAGCCCGCGCAATTATCAGGGGGGCAGAGACAGAGAGTGGCCATTGCGAGAGCGCTGATCAACCGGCCAAATGTACTGCTTTTGGATGAACCGCTTGGTGCACTGGATCTGAAGCTGCGCAAACAGATGCAGGTAGAACTGAAACGGCTGCAGAGAAAGCTTGGAATTACATTTGTATATGTAACACATGATCAGGAAGAAGCACTTACCATGAGCGACAGAATCGCGATCATAAATAACGGCGTGCTGGAGCAGATTGATACGCCGGACAGGATCTATGAATACCCGAATACAAAATTTGTGGCTGGCTTTATCGGAGAATCCAATGTTTTTGAGGGTGTGATCAAACAAAAGGAAGAGAATGTCTGCCAGGTTGCTGTGGAATCCGGGATGATTCCGGCAAAAACAGAAACCGCAATGTGTGAGGAACGGGTATTTGTCTCCGTCCGTCCGGAGGATACGGAATATTCGAAAAACCCGGTAGAGGGATTTCAGATTCCGGCTATGGTGAAGGAATTTATTTATGCCGGGCAGGTATTTAAAACAATTGTGACCCTTTCGACGGGGGAAGAGATTATTATTGTGCGTTTCCAAAAGGACCGGGAGGTTTCGGAAGGCGATATCCTATATCTGTACTGGGATCTGGATAAAGCAGTTACCATTCGGACGGACAGAAATTGATGAAGGGAAAGGAGAATATCTGATGAAAAAGGAAAAAAAGATACGCAAAATCGGAGGGCACAAGAAGGCGGGTATCGTTATGGTGACGCCGATTGCGGTATGGCTGCTGATTTTCCTGTTTGTGCCGGTTGCCTATGTTCTGCTTGTAAGCTTTATGACCAGAGGAATCTACGGAAATGTTGTATTCCAGTTTACGCTGGAGAACTATTCCATGATATTCTCCAACACCTATTTTAAAATTGTATTGAATTCGTTAAAAATAGCGCTGCTGGGAACAACCCTGTGTATTTTAATCGCATATCCGGTCGCATATTATATGGCAAAGCATACGGAAAAGGCGGGGCTTTTGATTTTAATGATTATGCTTCCCTTTTGTACAAGCAGTCTTGTCAGAAATTACAGCTGGATTGTTCTTTTAAATACGAGCGGTGTTGTAAACAGTTTTCTGATGAAGACCGGTCTGATCGTTAAACCGATAGAGTTCCTATACAATGATGCGATGGTGATGGTTGGCCTGGTCTATGCATTTATGCCGTTTGCGGTTCTTCCGATCTATAGCTCGATCGAAAAGATGGACTGGGCTCTTGTAGAAGCGGCAAAAGATCTGGGAGCCAAGCCGCGGCAGGTATTTAGAAAGGTAATTCTTCCGATGACCTCGCCGGGTATCTTTGCAGCAATACTTCAGGTATTCATTCCCTCTCTTGGAATTTATTTTATATCGGATCTGCTGGGAGGCGGAAATTCCATGATGATCGGTAATTTGATACGAAATCAGTTCCTGCAGTCCAATAACTGGCCGTTTGGAGCGGCGCTGTCAATTGTGCTGATTCTTGTAACCTTATTCATCTTATTTGTTTATACGAAAGTGGGTGGTGATATTGAAGACCTTGGAACATGAGGGATCCGGCGGCAAGAGGAAGCGCCGGCTGAGAAACGATAGGATGTATCGGATTTATATTTTTCTTTTTTATACCTTTATCTATATCCCGATCGCGGTATCCATTGCTTTTTCATTTAATGATCAGGAAAAAAACACGAATTGGGTCGGCTTTACGACAAACTGGTGGGGACATCTGTTTTCCGACGCAGACATTTGGAAGGTTGTCATAAATACACTGATCATTGCACTTGTGTCAACCCTGCTGTCCACGGTACTCGGTACGCTCGGGGCGGTCGGAATGGTTCGCCATAATTTTAAAGGAAAGCAATTACTCAACAGTGCGGTTTATATACCGATCGTAATTCCGGAAATCGTGCTGGCCGTTGCGCTGCTGTGCATCTATATGAAGATCAGCTTTCCGCTTGGAATGTGGTCGATTATTTTGGGTCACACATCCTTGACGCTGCCCTTTGTAGTGATCAATGTAAAATCCAGGCTGGCCGGATATGATCAATCCATTGAAGAAGCGGCAATGGATTTGGGGGCGAATCAGAGTCAGACCTTTTTCAAGATTACGCTGCCTATGATTGCACCGGGTATGATGTCGGGCGCATTTCTGGCTTTTACTTTGTCGCTGGATGATCTGGCGATCAGCAACTTTGTAACCGGAATTAAAAGTACGACACTGCCGCTCGAAATCCAGAGCATGCTGCGTTCGGGAATTTCTCCGGAAATTAATGCACTGACAACCTTGATTATGATGGTGGTAACCGCAGTTTATGTTCTGTTTAAAGTGATTCTGCCGAAAAGAATGGAAGATCCGGCAATCAAACAAGATTCTTGATGCAAAAGCATTTGGAATATAATAAAATTAGGAGGAAGGAAGAATGAAAAAATTTAAAGGACTTACGTTATTGCTTTCCGCGGCCGCATGTATGATGATTTTAGCAGGCTGCGCAAGCAGTTCTTCGACCGCACAGGCGGATGCGGGACAGCAGGAGACAGCGGAAGCGGCAAAGACAGAGGAGGCACCGGCGTCAGAGGAAGCGACGGAGACAGAGGAAGCACCGGCTGTGGAGCTCGCCGACGAACTGAACATTTACATCTGGTCGGAATATGTTTCCGATGAAGCAATCGAAGGATTTGAAGAAAAGTATGGAATCAAAGTCAATGTTCAGACCTTTGACTCCATGGAGGAAGGATATGCTAAAATGCAGAGCGGTGCGGGAAGCCAGTATGATCTGATCCAGTGCAATAATACATTTGCGCAGGGACTGATCAGTCAGGGCCTTGTCCAGAAGCTGAACTATGACAATATTCCGAATTATGCCAATATTGAAGACAGTGCAAAGGAGTCCACTTACGATCCGAATCATGAATATACGGTTCCTTATATGGGCGGATACAGCCTGGTTATTTATAATAAGAACACATGCCCGATCGAGTTGACGAGCTTTCAGGATCTGGCCGATCCAAAACTGGAGGATCAGATCGTATGCGTAACGGCATCCAGAACGGTTATGGGTATGGCGCTTGCCACACTTGGTTATGATGTGAATACGACGGAGGAATCCGAAATTGCGGAAGCAGCAGAGCTGCTGAAAAGCATCAAGGGCAATATTAAAGTATTTGACGGAGACTCTCCAAGCACGAAGCTTTTGAACGGCGAGTGCAGTGTGGGCATCATCTATGGCGGAGAGGCAGCGAAGGTGATGAAGGAAATGCCTGAGGATTATGAAATTGCGGAATTGGAATCCACAATTCTTGGAAAGAACGACTGGTTCATTCCGGCAGGATGCGAGCATAAGACGGAGGCGGAACTGTTCATTAATTATATTTGTGAAGGAGAGGTTATGGCCCAAATTCTGGATGTCTATCCGTATAATAACTTTAATACGGCGGCACTTGACTTTGTAAGCGATGATTACAAAAATAACAAAGCGTTAAATCTAAGTGAATATAATGTGAAAGCTGCAAAGACTACAACGGATTTGGGCGATGCGGATACGCTGTATGATCAGTACTGGAATGAGTTTATGGCGCAGTAGAAGATTGACGGGAAGCAGAACTTTCTGTTTCCCGCTTTCCTGTAAGCGCAGACGGAAGGTGATCGGATGGATGAGAATCTAAAGCATTATACGATTGGAGAAGTTGTCAGGCTGACGGGAGTATCTTCACATACGTTAAGGTACTATGACAAAATGGGAATTTTTAAACCCTCTTATATTGATATGGAAACGGGGTACCGTTATTATGACAGTAATCAGTTCTGGAAACTGGAAATTATCAAACTGTGTAAATATATGGAGTTTTCGTTGGAGGATATGAAAGAAATTCTGCAGAAAAATAAAGACGAATCATTTATGGAGGTACTGCTCAGGCAGAGGTCCAATATTAAGCGTATTGTCGAAAAATATACGGAAATCATTGATGATATCGACTGGTATCTTGACGAAAACCGCAAAATGAATACGGCAAAGGTTGAAAATCCGCAGATACAGGTAAAACATCTAAAAGAGAAAAAAGTAATTTACAAGCGTAATGTGCGTTCCTATAAAGAATTTCATCTGACGCTGCAGAGCATCAGCCTGAAGGAAACTAATGGCCGGAATACAATGAAAAGGCATTACGGCCATTTTTTTGATTTGCAGGAATTTCAAAAAGGTTTTTTTTACAGGGAAGGAGAATTTCTGGATCTGGACCTGGATCAATATAAAAATACGGATCCGGAAAATATCTATACGTTTCCGGCAGGAACCTACGTGACGCTGATTACAAATGTGCGCGGAGAAAAAAGGGGAATAAAAGCACTGAACAGCTTTTTGAAGGAAAAAAAGTTGATTCCAAGATTGGTGTTCGGAATAGAAGTTGGCTGGCCCCTGTTTGATGCGCTCAATGATTTATACTGTGAGGTTCATATTTTAGTGGAAGAAAGAGAGGGGGAGAATCATGAAATACAAGGCGGCAGTGGCTCAAATTGATTCGGATAAAAACAGCTTTGGCAATATGATAAAAATGAAAGACATGATACGGGAAGCCGCAAAAAACGGGGCATCCATGATCCTGTTTCCTGAAAATTCGGAATATATCGGGACGGATTATCCCGGAAACGCAAGTCCGGTTCCGGGAAAAATTACGGATTTCTTTGAAGAATGTGCAAAGGAAAATGAAATTTACATTCATTGCGGAAGCATTACGGAAAAAAAAGAGGGAAAGAAGCCTGCCAATACAAGTATCCTGTTCAGTCCAAAAGGGGAATTGATCGGGAAATACAGTAAGCTGCATATGTTTGATATCAGTCTGGATGACGGCGTAAGCTACCGGGAGTCAAATGAGACAAGTCCGGGAGAGACAATTACCGTCTGTGAAACAAGACTCGGCAAAATAGGAATGGCGATTTGCTATGATATGCGCTTTCCGGAAATGTTCAGACTGATGGCTAAAAACGGCGCGCAGGTTATTTGCGTTCCCGCAGATTTTACGATGAACACGGGGAAAGATCATTGGGAAGCGCTGCTTCGTGCAAGAGCGATAGAAAACAGTTGTTATATCATAGCACCGGGACAGATCGGACAGAAGCCGGAATTTTTGGCATACGGGAAATCCATGGTCATTGATCCGTGGGGAACAGTGATTGCAAAAGCAAGCGACAGAGAACAACTTATTTATGCAGAAATTGATCTGGAATATATTGATCAAATACGCAGGCAGGTTCCGTCGCTTCATAATATCCGTGAGGATCTTTATCATCTGACAAGTCAAAACATGAAATTTTACCGGGAGGAAGATTTATGATATTTACCGAAGAGTTGAAAGAGCGAATGGCGAAGACCTCACCGGCGCAGATCGGACATTATATTGAAAGCGGATATATGTCGCCTGAAATCAAGCCTGTGTTTGAACGGGTTAAAATGGTGGGGCCGGCTTTTACCGTGCAGCTGCATGCAAATGATTCCGCAATGCTGTATTATGCGATGGAACAAGCACCGAAAGGCGCGGTAATTGTGATTGACAGAGGCGGCGACTCGACATTTGCCTGCTGCGGGGAAATCGTAGTTTCGGCAGCTAAATCGCTTGGTTTGGCGGGAATCGTTGTGGACGGACCGGCCACGGATTCCCTCGCGATAAAAGAAATGGCATTTCCCGTATTTTCAAAGGGGATTTCTCCCGTTACCACAAGATTTCTCGGGCTGGGAGGGGCTTATAATATCCCGGTTTCCTGCGGTGGTTTATCTGTCGCCCCGGGGGATATTGTTTTTGGAGATGCGGACGGAGTGATTTGTCTGTCGGTGGAGGAATGCTGGAAATATGTAGAATTTGCCGAGGCGGATGACAGGGAAGAGATCGAATGGAAACAAAAGCTGAAGCAGGGGATGAAGGTTTCCGAGTTATGCAATATTAATCAGCTGGTTGAGGCAGATGTAAAAGAACATATTAATAAATTATTACTATTTTAGAAGAGGAAAAAAATGAAAACGATAAAAGAAATGACATGGATGGAATTTGACGAATTAAGAAAGGAAACGGGTATTGCTGTAATTCCTATCGGGGCGACGGAAGTATACGGGCCTCATCTTCCGCTTGGTTCTGACATTATTGTCTGTGAGGAAGTATCGAAGAGGATTGCGGAAAAATTGAAGCTGCTGATCGGACCGAGCATTACGGTCGGAGATTCCAAATGTTTGGATGAATTTCCGGGAACCATGGTTGCAAGACCGGAAAGCTTTGAAAATTATTTGATGGATATTTGTGAAAGCCTTATTAAATGGGGCTATAAAAAATTCTTTTTCTTTAACTCTCATGTGACGAATGTGAGTCTGATAGAACATATCTGTGAAAAACTGACCGATCGCGGGTTTTTGTGCGCGCAGATAGACTGGTGGAGATTTGTAAAACCGATCAGTGTCGGAATCGCGGATTTTGAAGGGGAAAAGGCGCACGGGCATGCAAGTGAGGTGGGGACCTCCTGCATGCTGTATTTAAGAGAGGATCTTGTTGTGAAGGAGAAAATGGAAGATCAGGAAAGCTTATTTGAAAATCCGTTTCCTGATTTTATTACCTATGAAGACTTTTCCGAATACACAAAGAGCGGAATCCTGGGTATGGCCTCTGCCGCGACCAGGGAAAAGGGAGAAAAGATTGTTGAAAAGGCGATAGACAGAATCATAGAATTTCTGACTAAAGAATTTCAGGCGGAAAGCAGGTAACAGATCGTCATGAGCATACAATCTGAAGAGAAAACGTGGAATGTTGCCAAAATGCTTATTAAGGGTCTGGAGCATGAAGGAGTGACCTATATTTTTGGGATTCCGGGAGAAGAAAATCTGGATGTCATGAAAGCATTGGAGGATTCCACAATTGAATTTGTTACAGTGAGGCACGAGCAGGGGGCCGCATTTATGGCCGATATTTACGGAAGGCTGACTGGCAGGGCCGGTGTCTGCCTGTCCACACTTGGTCCGGGAGCGACGAATCTGATTACCGGGGTGGCGGATGCAAACAGCGACGGAGCTCCGCTCGTTGCGATTACGGGACAGGTTGGAACGGATAAAATGCATCTGACCTCTCATCAATATTTGGATTTGGAAGCTTTGTTTAAGCCGATTACAAAAAGAACCAAAATGATTATGCGCCCGGAATCGGTTCAAGAAATTGTCAGACTGGCATTTAAATATGCGGAATCCGAGAAACCGGGGGCAACCCATATTGATCTTCCGGAAGACATCGCAAAAGAAATTGTTCCGGAAGGTGTTTCGCAAAAGCTGATTACAGCAGGGAGGCCTACGAAAGAATATGCGGATTTAGAGAGCATTGAACATGCTGCCGCCGCTATTTTTCAGTCTGAAAACCCGGTGATTCTGGTGGGGCATTCCGCTGTCCGCGATAAGGCCTCAAAGGCATTGACGCAATTTGCAGATGAATTGAAAATACCTGTGGTCAATACAATGATGGCAAAGGGAATCCTTGCCTTTGACAATCCGTATTCTATGTGGACGATCGGAATTCCGCAGAAAGATTACCAGAATGTGCTTCTGGAAAAGGCGGATCTGATTATTGCCATAGGCTATGATATTGTGGAATTTGCGCCGAATAAGTGGAATTTATCAGATAACCATTCGATTATTCATATAGATACCAGACCCGCTCATGTAAACAAGCTGTATCAGCCGGAGACAGAGGTGATCGGGGATATCAGTGACTCCCTCGGGAAAATCAGAAGAAGATGCCATAAAAATGGGGAGCCGGAAGAAGCCCTGCGCATGAAAAAGATGCTGTACGACGAATATGAAGCATATTCGAAGGACAGCTCCTGTCCGATGAAACCGCAGAAGATTTTATACGATGTCAGGCAGGTCATGGATAAAGAGGACATTGTAGTATCTGATGTCGGAGCACATAAGATGTGGATTTCCAGACACTATCACTGTTATATGCCGAATACGTGCCTGATTTCCAACGGATTTGCCGCAATGGGAATTGCGGTTCCGGGAGCAATTGCCGCTAAAATGGTATATCCGGAAAGGAGAGTCCTGGCAATCGTCGGTGACGGCGGATTTATGATGAATTGTCAGGAAATTGAAACGGCTGTGCGGATGCGGGTTCCGATTGTGGTGCTGGTTATGCGCGACAACAGCTACGGATTGATTAAATGGAAACAGGAGGATCGTTTCGGGAATTCCTGTTTTGTGGATTTTAACAATCCGGATTTTACGAAGCTGGCGGAAAGCATGCATGCAAAAGGATACTGTGTAAAGAAGGCGGAGGAGTTATCGGAAATACTGCAGGATGCATTTCAATCGGGAAAGGTATGTATCATTGACTGTCCGGTAGACTATCAGGAAAATACGAAATTGACACAGCATTTGAAGGAAGTCGTGGAGCAATTGCTGCAAATAGGTTAAATCTAAACACTCCTCTGATTTTCAGAGGAGTGTTTCTGCTTCCAGATACATACTCAGGCAGCGCTCCTGCTTTTGTGATAAGCGATAATGCTGCTTGGTGATAAAGTGAATTTGCTCATCGGTAATCAACTTTACCGGCGCACATGGTGTAAGATGAATAAAGTCCCCGATTACGATTCCATCACAAAATAATTTCATCCATTGATTTTGCAAAAGAAAATCATCCTCACAGATTGAACAGGACAAATCAGAATAATGCTCTTTTGCAAGTTCGTTTGCTAAATCAACATGTCCATAAGGTCCGCATGGATAGAAGCTTCCCACAGGAGATAGCCATCCACATAGCATTATTATTTCCCCCTTCCATAATACAGCACAAAAATATCGTAGCACAGATTATTAGATAAGAAAACATAAAGTGTTCGACAATTTCTGAAATCTATTGTCATAAAATACTATTTTCTATCGAATTCCATTGTTTTATCAAACAACTCAATAGAAAAGTATCGACTGCATTTACACTTTCATGAAATGTAGACAAAAGCACAATGTAGACAAAAGCATTGTTGACAACTAATAAATGTTAGAATATACTAACCACAAGAAGTATTGCATACATAGAAAAGGAAAAGGTGTGTTCGGATGATTGATTCCGCGGGCTATCACAGAACAAAAATGAAAAGAGAAAATGTCCTCAGGAGTCTGAAGGAGCGAGGGTTTCGGATTACTAAACAAAGGCGGATGCTGCTGGATATTATATTGGAAGACGAATGCTCCTGCTGCAAGGAGATTTTCTATCAGGCCTCAAAAAGGAACCAGAATATAGGTGCGGCAACTGTCTATCGGATGATTAATATTCTGGAGGAGATCGGCGCGATCAGCAGAAGGAATATGTACCGGATTGCCTGCGGGGAGGTTCAGAACCCCGATACTGCCTGCAGGATTGAATTAGATGACAAAACTGTCATAGAACTTTCTCAAAAGAAGTGGAACGAGGTTATAAAAAGCGGACTGCGTGCTTGCGGATACATAGAAAATCAGGAAATTATTGATAAATTTTATCAATAAGGGAAAAGCGTCTGGAAATAAACGGTTTTCAAGGCTATAATAAAACAATAACCCTTAGCTGGAAGGAGAATTCACGAATGAAAAATCATAAATTCTGGGCATGGGCGATGGTGGTTTGCTTTTTTATGACCGTTTATACCGGGTACAAGCACAATTGAAAAGAGAAGGGAAAGGGAGGTACATAGGATGTTGGATTGTTTAAAAAATGTTGATTTAAAGAAAACAGGGATTTTTGCTGCCGGAGTGTTGTTTGGGACGGCCGGAATTAAAATATTATCGGGTAAGGATGCAAAAAAGGTATATACAAGCTGTACTGCAGCGGTATTAAGAGCCAAGGAATGTGTGATGAAGACCGCGACGACGCTTCAGGAAAATGCGGAGGATATTTACGCAGAAGCACAGCAAATCAATGATGACAGGGCTTCAAAGGAAGCTGTGGTGGATGAAGGAGCCGAAGGTGCACTGTGAGATTTATCATAAAGCATGAAATCAGAGGGCGGATGCGTATCCATGTGCTTCAAAACAGGATGACCTGTCGTGAAGCAGACACGCTTTATTATTATTTGAGCAGAAATAAGTATGTTACGTCGGTAAAGGTCTATGAACGGTCGCAGGATGCGGCCATTTGTTACATTGGAGACAGGGAAGAGCTGATTTGTCTGCTGAAGACGTTTTCCTATCAGAAAGCGGACGTACCATCCGTATTTCTTCAAAATTCGGGGCGTGAATTGAATTCCCACTATTGGGAGAAGTTGGTAAGCAAGGTGCTGCTGAGGGCGGTCAACAAGTTGTTTGTCCCCTGTCCGGTCAGGGCCTGTATTACGACGTTCAGATCAATAAAATATGTTTGGCACGGACTCGCCGCGCTGGCAAAGGGCAAACTGGAAGTACCGGTACTTGATGCGACAGCGATCGGTGTTTCTGTTTTTAGAAACGATTATAATACGGCTGCCTCCATCATGTTTTTGCTGGGCATCGGAGAACTGCTGGAGGAATGGACTCATAAAAAATCAGTGGATGACCTTGCGAGAAGCATGTCGTTGAATATCGACAGGGTATGGGTTAATTGCGGGGGACGAGAGGTGCTGGTTTCCGCTTCCGAGGTAAAGGAAGGCGACGAGGTGATCGTCCATATGGGGAATATCATTCCTTTTGACGGAACTGTAGTTGCGGGAGAGGCTACGGTTAATCAGGCTTCTTTGACGGGAGAGTCTCTGCCCGTGCAAAAAAGCTCGGGGGGCTATGTCTATGCGGGAACCGTAATAGAAGAAGGTGATTTAACCCTGTGTGTGCAAGCTGTCGGCGGCAGCGGCAGATTTGAAAAGATTGTGAAAATGATCGAAGAGTCCGAAAAATTAAAATCTTCTCTGGAATCAAAAGCAGAGCATCTTGCAGACAGACTTGTACCGTATACTCTGTTTGGTACGGTTTTGACTTATCTGCTGACAGGAAATACAACAAAGGCACTTTCTGTTTTAATGGTGGATTTTTCCTGCGCATTAAAACTCGCAATGCCGATTTCTGTTTTATCCGCAATCAGGGAAGCAAGTCTTTATAACATCACCGTAAAGGGCGGCAAGTATCTGGAAGCGGTGGCTGCGGCGGATACGGTTGTGTTTGATAAAACAGGCACGCTTACAAGAGCGCATCCGACAGTGGCGGAGGTTCTGTCCTTCAATGGAGAGGAACCGGATGAGCTGCTGCGCATTGCCGCATGTATGGAAGAGCATTTTCCGCATTCGATGGCAAAGGCGGTTGTGGAGGCGGCAAAAAATAAAAATCTGATTCATGAAGAGAAGCATTCGAAGGTGGAATACATCGTTGCCCACGGGATTTCCACAGTAATAGAAGGGAAGCGGGCGGTGATCGGAAGCCATCACTTTGTATTTGAGGATGAGAAGTGTACGGTTCCGCCACAGATGACAGATCGGTTTCGGGAGCTGCCGACGGAGTATACACATCTCTATCTGGCGATAGAAGGGGTTCTTGCGGCGGTGATCTGTATTGAAGATCCGCTGAGAGAGGAAGCTGCCGCGGTGATTAATTCCCTGAAAAGAGCCGGTATTCAGAAGGTGGTAATGATGACCGGAGACAGTGAGCGCACGGCGTGTGCCATTGCCGCAAAAATAGGCGTGGATGAATATTATTCGGAGGTACTGCCCGAGGATAAGGCAAATTATATAGAAAAAGAAAAGGCGCTGGGCAGAAAGGTCATTATGGTGGGCGACGGTATTAATGATTCGCCGGCATTATCGGCGGCGGACGCAGGAATTGCCATCAGTGACGGCGCTGAAATTGCCAGAGAAATTGCGGATATCACAATCGGAGCTGACAGTCTGTATGAAATTGTCACCCTGAAGGCTGTCAGCAATGGACTGGTAAAAAGGATTGACAGAAACTACCGCAGCATTGTCGGATTTAACAGCGCACTGCTCTTGCTTGGTATCGGCGGAGTCATACAGCCGACGACCTCCGCGCTGCTGCATAACACCTCTACACTTACCATAAGTCTGAAGAGCATGCAGAATCTGCTGTCATAGGGCCGCTTTGTCTGCCCCATTCGTTTTGTTTTTAGGAAAGCCCTTGTTGCAGAAGGGTTTTTCTTGTATAATGAAGTTGATCAATGATCGACAGAGGGAAATGCAGGCAATGAAAGAGTTATATCAACGGTTTCTTACGGCATATGAAAACTACCGAGGCACGGGAAAGCTGCTTGTGCTTTTTCTTGTGTCCATTCTGGTGATTTATCTAACTGAGAAAAAGGATGAAAAGGGTAGGCGGAGGTTCCATCCGGCTGTCTTTTTGTTGTCAATTTGGTCGGGGATCGCCTATGCGGGAAGCAAAATAGCCGATTTTTTATTTTCATCGGCTGAAAATATAGATCGGAAAAAGAGAATTTCCCCGGCGGGGATTCTTGCACTTTTACTGTGTATTTTTACGCTTTGCTTAAGCGGGACAAAAGTACTAAGCAGAAATTATTTTCAAAAAGCTGAAAATACAATGCATATCAGGACAGAATATATACAGGTGATGGATGCAATTCTTGCCGATGACGAGTATCCGAAGGTTGTTGCGCCGCCGGGCTTTGCACCGTATTTAAAGATGTACAGCGCCCGCTTTGAAACGCTTTATGACTATCCGAAAAATGGTGATGTTTCGCAGCTTTCGGCGGATGCAAGAGCAGTCTATGAGCAGCTGTCCGGCTCGGTGCCGAACATGAAAACCGTGGCGGAGGCTGCTAAGGAAAACGGTTGCCGGTATGTCATCCTGAGTTCTGAAAAATATTATCCGGAATTTCCAATTACCTCTTTTGGCTTTCAGTTGGCAGATACAGTCGGTGAATGGGAAATCTATAAAGAAACGGAAGGAAACGGTATATGATGCTGTGGATAAAGCTTCTGCTGTTCGTTTTCCTTTTTTTCCTCACAAGCTGCTTTACGGGTTTTTTGCTCGTTCGCATCGGGAGACTTGAGGAAAAGAGCGGATTTTTACTGCTTGTGAGCGGCGGTATTTGTAATATCGGTGTATTTGCGGTGCTGAGTGCCGCATCCGCTTTGGCGGGTGCGTCCCTGTTCATACCCGGTATACTTTGGGCGGCTCTGCTTGGCGCAGCTGTTCTCTATGTGCTGCTGCGGTATCGCACTGATTTTTTTGCCTATGGAAAAGAAGTTTGCATGAACTGCATGCGGCGTCTGAAGGAAGAAAACGGAGAGCTGTTCTGGCTGCTGCTGATTGCTGTTTTTCTGTTGATCGGTATCCAATTGTTCAGTACGGCCCTTTACAGCTATCATCAGCCGAATGCGACAAGACAGCTGAAGGAGGCGACGGCCGCTTATGAAACGGGCGTGATTAGGGCCGGTTCCCCGATGATGATGCTGTGGGCATGGGCGGCACTGCTTTTGGGAGAACATCCTCTGACAGTTGTGTTTTCTATGTCTCAGTTTGTGACGCTGCCGCTTTATTATATGGGCTATGCGCTTCTGGCGGGGAAGCTTTGCCAGAAAGACAGATACAGAAGCCTTCTGACCGTGCTGTTTTTGTGTATTCTGCATCTATTTGGCTATCAGTCGGGTTATGCACTCAATATAACGCTGCTGTTCAGCTATTTTTCCGGAGAGGTTTTTGTACTGCAAGGCTGTTTACCGTTTTTGGCGTGGCTCACGCTGACTGTGCTGGAGAAAAAGCCTGACGCGGAAATGACGGAGGACTGGGCTGGTGAAGAGGACTGGGAGGAAGAGGATATGAAAAAGCACAAAATAATCAATGCAAGAAATTTAGGACTTGCGCTGCTCCTGTTTGCGGTGCTTATCGGGGGTGCAATTTATATTTTAAATAATAAAATCAACAGCCTGCATGAAGCGACACAGAATCTGCAGCTTTCGATGGATGAGAAATGCAGCCTGTATGAGTTTAAGCCGGAAAACAGTGATGCAGCCGAAGGATATCTGATCAGACAAAGTGACGGAACGCTCGTTATGATCGGCGGCGGTTCTGCGGAAAATGGTGCCCTGCTGTACGAGTTTTTGACAAAATATGGTGCACAGCTTGATAAATGGTATTTGTACGGCGATACAAAGGCTGAACAGGGCGCTTATGAATACTGTGTCGGGGAAAAGGGAATGCAGGTGGACAGGACCTATTATTTGACGGGAATTGAAGAGGTAGACTAATGCTGCAGGTGTTGGGAGAGATCGGATGTGTGATCGCCAATTTCATAATTTATCTGGCATTCGGCACGCTTGTAACGCGCAGGAAAAAACAGGACTGGCCTTTGGGCTTAAGCATCCTGATCGGTTTTTTCCTCTATTACAGCCTGTTCTTTTTTTTCTGTGTGCCGATCATGGCGAGGTTTCGGCCGTTATCAATGCTGACAAGGCTTTGGGTGCCGGCTGTGGGGATCATCGTGCTGATCTCCTGCGTATTGAACGGAAGGGCGTGGTATGAGAAACTGAAGCAGACAGCCGCAAGGATCAAGGCACATCCGGTCATTTTTGTGCTGCTGCTTTTGATCATTATTCCGCAGATTATGATCGTGACGCGCTCCTATAATTTCACGCTCGATGCTGCTTACTATGTGGCAAATGTAGCGACTTCCGTTGAGACGGATATGATGAATGTTTACGATCCGTTTACAGGAGCATGGCTGGATCACTATGAAATGAGGTATTTCTTTGCTACCTATTCCATGAACGACGCTGTTGTCTGCCAGCTTACGGGCATACCGGCACTGATCCAGACAAAGACGATTATGGCGGCGGTCATCATTCTTTTGACGAACCTGCTTTACTATCTGATCGCAAAACAATTATTTGGGCAAAACGAAAAAGCGGTCGTACTGATGCTCGGCCTGATGTTTCTTATTAATCTGACTTTTGTGACGATTTACACGTCTTCTCTGTTTTTAATGACGCGAACCTATGAGGGGAAGGCGATTGTCGGCAACCTGTCCCTGCTGGCGATTTTCTATTTATATATGCTTCTGCTGAAGGAGGAGCACATACCGCGCATCTGGCTGATGATATTTCTCATCTGCTTTGGTTCCATGACGATTTCTTCATCCGCCAATATGCTGCTGCCGGCAGAGCTGTCGGTTTTGTTCTTACCGCTGATATGGATTAAAAAGGATTTCAAAATTCTTCCGAGGTATATCGCCTGTATGCTGCCGGGACTTGTGATGGCGGTGACCTACGTCGCTTATGTCAAGGGATATTTTGTACTGTATACGTATCCCCGCTAAGGAAGAGAGAAAAAAGGTGTAAACAAATGCAGACATTGCGTGTATTTGAAAAGGGGTTTGGCTATTTGGAAGCATGCCTTGCCTATTATTCGGAAAATTGTGCTTATTTTATGCTGTATCTTGCAGCTCTTGTTTTTGTTGCTTTAAAAGGAACGAAACGGGAAAAGCAGATTTTTTTGCCGGGTGCCGTTCTTTTGCTGCTGACGGTATATAATCCGATTCTTCCCGTGCTGCTTGATCATATATTTGATGTCAACAGCGAGTATTACCGCTTTTTCTGGATTGCGCCTGTCATTGTTTTGGTACCGTATCTCTCAGCAAAATTGATTTTTATGAGCGGGGATAAAAAACAGGCGGCTGTCGTATCCGTGCTGATTGCCGCAATATTTTTTCTGTCAGGAAATTTTATATATAAAAATGGATATGTACCGGCAGCAAACAGCTATAAAATGCCGGATGAAATGATACAGATTTCCGAGTTGATCCACGAAGATGCCGCGGTTCAGTATCCCAAAGCGTTTTTAGAGTATGAATACAATATGCAGATGCGCCAATACGACCCCCAAATGCTTTTGACGATTGATCGAGAGGATTATCTTTATGCAGTCAGCAATCCCTATACGGAGGAAATGCTTCACGATGAGGAGCACCCGCAATACCGTATTCTTGCGGCACTGATTCGCTATCAGTCCGTGGATGCAGACTCTTTTCTTGCAGCGCTTGATGCGACTGACACCGAATACATTGTCCTCTCTAAAAGTAATTTGATGGTTCCGTTTTTAGAAGCAGCCGGTTTGACTGCCGTTGACTACACAAATGACCATATTATTTTAAAATATGATTTAAAGGATCCGGCGGTTTTTGAGCTTGTTGATTATTCGGTCGTATACTAGAAGGATTGCCGTCCTGTGCCATCATTACGAAAAGACTGTCATTGATCAATATCAGGAGAGAGAATAAGAAATGCTGCTGACAATTTTTACTCCCACTTATAATCGGGAATTACTTTTGAAAAGAGTATATGAAAGCCTCCTTAAACAGACCTGCAGGGATTTCTGCTGGTTGATTGTGGACGACGGCTCTACGGATCATACAAGGGAGTTTGTCGCGGCCTGGATTACGCAGGACAAGCTGCCGATCCGGTATGAGTATTGTGAAAACGGAGGGAAGATGCGCGCACATAACCGGGGTGTCCGGCTCTGTGAGACGGAGCTCTTTCTCTGCCTGGATTCGGATGATTACCTGACCGAAACAGCCGTGGAGGAAATCGGCGTATGCTGGGGAAATCAAAGAAGCGGAGATAAGCCCCCGGCCGGAATCGTCGCGCATAAGGGAAAAAGTGAGAGCGCGCTTTTGTCCGGCGTGGAATTTCCCGTAACGGGTAGTACAACGCTGTACGGCCTGTATTTAAAGGGCTTTCGAGGCGAAACAACACTCGTTTTCAGGACAGAGCTTCTTAAAAAATTTCCGTTTCCCGAAATAGACGGAGAAAAGTATGTGCCGGAGGACTATATTTATGATAAAATAGACGCAGAATATGTGCTGCTGGTGCTGCCGAGGATCATTACTGTATGCGAAATTGTCTCTGAGGGATATACGGATTCTGTCAAACGCTTAAGGAGAGACAACAAAACCGCATGGTACCTCTACTTTGAGCAGCGCGCGCGGATTACGCCGCTTTCCGTAAGAAAGCTGAAATATCTTGCTTACTATATCCTTTATGCAAAGAGATGCAAAAAGCCTGTTTTTAAAGGAACCGCCATGTCTCCGTTGCTTGTGCTCCTCGGATTTTTAGGTGCACCGCTGTTAAAGCTGACTGGCAGAGAATGAGGTGTGATTGTTGAACAAGACGCAAATGCAAAAACGGATCTACAGTTTTTTAATGTCTTTTCTGATTGTTTCCGTGGAAACGGGAATCATGACTTATGTCTGGGTGAATTATTATAATACCGAACTTCCCAAAGCCTATTATTTTTGGGGACATGTTTTTATTTCAGCGGTGTATCTGTTAATTCTTTTTATTTTTTCGGAAATGTACGGGGGGCTGAAAATCGGGTCCAATCGGATGCTGGAGCTGCTGCTATCCCAGGCGTTTTCCACGCTGGCAACAAACGTACTTTTTTATGCAATTATCAGCCTTTTGGCCTATCATTTTCCACCGGTGCTGCCGCTTGTACTCGGCACTGCGCTGCAGTATCTCTGTATCGGTATCTGGATTCTGATTGCCACTTATATTTACAGAGGACTGTTTCCGCCGCTTGACGTGCTGCTCGTCTATGACGGCAGGACGAAGGATCTGTTTGTAAGCAAGGTCAAGACACGCCGGCATCAATTCAGTATTACGATGTCAATGAAGTCGACGGAAGCGCTTACGGAGATCTATCAGGAAATTGACCGGCATGAGGCGGTTATGATGTGGGACGTGCCGACAGTGGTCAGAAATAAAATTTTTAAATATTGCTACGAGCGTTCTGTTGAAATATATGTGATGCCCAAAATTATGGACATTATTTTACACGGTTCCCAGACGCTTCACTTTTTTGATACGCCTCTGCTGCTGACGAAGAGTTCCCCGATGGAAGCGGAGCAGATTGCGCTGAAACGAGGATTTGATATTGTGTTTTCTCTTTTTTTGATCGTGGTGCTCTCACCGCTTATGCTGCTGACGGCGCTGTTGATTAAGTGCTATGACGGTGGTCCGGTATTTTACAGACAGATTCGGTGCACACAGGGCTCAAAAGAATTCCGTATCTATAAATTCCGCAGCATGATTGTGGAGGCGGAGCGGGACGGCGTGGCGAGACTGGCTACGAAAAATGATGACCGGATTACGCCGATCGGACGGGTAATCAGAAAAATCAGGGTGGATGAACTGCCGCAGCTCTTTAATGTGCTGTCCGGTGCAATGTCGTTTGTCGGCCCGCGTCCGGAACGTCCGGAGATTATCGAGAAATATACGGAGGCGATGCCGGAATTTACTTATCGCACGAAGGTAAAGGCCGGTTTGACGGGATATGCACAGATTTACGGAAAGTATAATACGCTTCCTTATGACAAGCTGAAGCTGGATTTATATTATATCGAAAATTTTTCGGTGTGGCTTGATTTAAAGCTGATCATACAAACGCTCAAAATTTTATTTACGCTGGAGAGCACGGAAGGAATCGCGGACGGAGCTATCACGCCGCTTGAGGAAGAAGATGGTGACGATGAGTGAGGATTTGATCAGTATCGTGGTTCCGGTCTATAATGCCGCAAGGTGTATTGCGGATACGATACAGTCTGTCAGGAGCCAGACGCTTCAAAACTGGGAGCTGATACTTGTGGATGACGGTTCTACGGATCGCAGTGTGGAAATCATGCAAAGGTTTGCAAAGGATCGGATCAAACTGATTTGTTTAGAGGGCGGCAAAAGTGCGGCGCTTGCCAGAAACCGGGGAATCAGGGAAGCGGCCGGCAGATATTTGGCATTTTTGGATGCGGATGATTTGTGGTCCCCGGATAAGCTGGAAAAACAGCTTAAATTCATGCACACGCAGCAGGCGGCCTTCAGTTTTACAGGCTATGAATTTGCGGATGAGCAGGGGATCGGCGTGCAGAAAATTGTCAGTGTCCCGTCAAAGCTGAACTATCGCGGAGCATTGAAAAATACGACCATTTTTACGAGCACGGTCATGTTTGATTTATTAAAGATTTCAAAGGAAGAGGTTCTGATGCCGAATGTAGAAAGTGAAGATACGGCGACATGGTGGAACATATTGAAAAGAGGCTATACGGCATATGGTCTGGACGAGGCTCTGACGCTTTACCGGCGCGGCAGCGGGACACTGTCTTCTAACAAAATAATTGCCGTAAAACGTATTTGGAATCTATACAGAAATGTTGAACACCTGTCGATTCTAAGGAGCAGCTATTGCTTTTGCTTCTATGCGGTGAGGGCGGTACTGAGGCGGATCTAAAACAGAGCCTGGTCTATCAATCGGGAGGACTCTTGCACATGAAAATTCAGGTATTGTTATCTGCGATGTTTTTGGAAAATGAGGCGTATGCGGATACCCTGCACATTACCTCCGACGCGGTAATTATCAACCAATGCGATCGGACGTATGAAGAAACGGTCAAAAGGAGAAGCACTTCGGGCCGTGAACAGAAAATTACTTATATTGAAACAACCGAGCGGGGGCTTAGTAAAAGCCGGAATCTGGCGATCGCAAAGGCCGAAGCGGAGGTTTGCATTCTATGTGATAATGATGTAGAATATGTGGAAGACTATGAAAAGTTGATTTGTGATGCTTTTGAGAGCCGACCGGATGCTGACATCATTGTTTTTTATATTAAGCGGAAGGAAAAGCCGGCACCGAACTTTCCGAAAGAAAAAAGGATGGGATATCTTTCGGTGCTGAAAATATTTTCTCCTGAAATTGCTTTTCGGCGTAAGTCTGTTTCGGATGTTCGTTTTGATGAGCAGTTCGGTGCGGGCGCGCATTACAATATGGGAGAGGAAAATATTTTCCTCTATGACTGTCTGAAAAAAAAGAAAAAAATTTATTATGTTCCGATTCAGATTGCCTCGCTCAGAGAAGAACCTTCCACGTGGTTTCAGGGCTACGATGAGCGGTTTTTTGTGTCGAGAGGGGCAAATTACGGGGCAATGTCAAGATTGGGTTCACTGCTGCTGATTTTGCAGTTTGCCCTGAGAAAGCACGGATTGTACGGTGCCAATATGACGATGTCCGCCGCACTGCGCCTGATGCTGAAGGGCAGGAAAGAATACCTGGGCCGTGTGCCGAGAATATTTCTTGCCGGAGATTTCAGGACAGGAACAGGCCCTGCCAATGTGACAAAAAGCTATTTGGAGAGATTTCCCAACGATACCCTATATCAAAAGGCATGTTCAAAGGTCTTGCGGGTGCCTGAAATCATCATGAAAACGATGCGTGCTGAGGTTGTGCTCTATTCGGGATACTCCGGTCAAAATGTACTGGGACTGCGCTTTGCAAAGCTTATAAAAAAACCGTCGGCATATTTGATGCACGGCTGTGTAGAACATGAAAATGCCATTAATGGTGTGCCGGATGAAGCGATGAACCGCATCGAACGAAAAACGCTGGCGCTTGCCGACCGGATTTTTGCCGTTTCCGAATGGTTTGCGGGTTGGCTGCGGGAAGCTTACCCGGAGTATCGGGACAAAATTGACAGCGCCGTCAATGGGGTTGATTTTATGACGGAACCGAAATTGGCAGATGAAAGGGAACCCTGGCAGATCATTTCGATCGGCGGAGGGATGCCGAGAAAAAAAATCAGGTATGTCTGCGAGGCGCTGCAGCTGTTGAATGAAGGAAAGGCAGCGGACGGGGAGGCGGTAAGGCTGCTCGTTATCGGCGATAGAGGACTTGACACGGAACTGATTAACAGCTATCCATTTGTTGAGAATTTGGGAATGGTATCTTTTGAGGAGACAAAAGCGCTTTTGCACTCTTCCCGGCTATTCATACAAAACAGCTGCTTTGAAACATTCGGACTCGCCCCTCTCGAAGCACTGATGTGCGGCTGCAGTATTCTTCTTTCAAAACACGTGGGTGCGCTGGAACTGTTTGATAATGTGGAAGAGACAGATGTGATTGAGAATTATGAGGATGCAGGGGAAATCGCTGAAAAGATAGACAGCCTTTTGCGGCATGGAAATGCGGACAGGCTGATGACTAAAATCGATAAGGAGTCTGCCTCATGGGAAGCAAGAACTTGTCAGCTTCAGAAAAAGCTGGCACAGCTGCGATAGGAACACAAACAAAAAGACAGGAAATCATGAATTGGATTGTCCTTCTGTTATTGTTTACAGGCTATACACTTACATTTATGATACCAAAGTTCTACGGAGCGACGGATGCCTATGTAGGTGTATTTGTATTTTGCATGTGTGTTCTTTTATTTTTGAATAATGTGGATGTGATCGGGAAAATAAAAAATAGGGATGGGGAGACGCTTCTCCTCGCGGGAATTATTTTACTTACCGGGATCAATCTGCTGATTGTAAATTCAGGTAAGGGTGCTTTTTTTGTGGCATCCAATTTCGTATTGATCTGGTATTTGTCCGATAAGCTTCTGCTTACAAGGCGGCAGATTACGGTCCTGTCCGGTCTGTACCTGCTTTTGCTGCTCTATTGGCTGATTGTCGCATATCCGAAGATGTTCGGCGATTTTGAGTCCTACGCCTACAATACGAATACGGCTGCGACATTTACGGTGTTTACGCTGCTGTGCGCGTTTGTATTTTTACAGCAGCTTTATGAAAAGTACGAAGCGGTCGGGCTGTTTATGGTGATTTTATTACTGAGGGGCGTCCAGCTTGTGCTTTGGCATCGTGCCAGAGGGGCATTTATTATGCTCGCGGCATTTATCTTCTTTTATTTTATCGCACCGAGAAAATGGTGGGGCAATAAAAAGCTGTTTGGTTTGTTATGTCTGCTTGCGACGCTCGGCTCCCTTGTGTTTGTCTGTGGGTATGTGCTGCTTGGTACGACAGGCGTGAATTTTCAGATTCCTTTTTTCTACAAGCCGGTATTTTCGGGACGCAACAGAATCTGGTATGAATTCTGGACACTGTTTATAAAGAAGCCGCTTACGGGGATCGGGACGAACGTGACACTCGAATCTTTTTGGGAGTTCAATGTGCATAACGCAATGTATAATATTCTCGTCGTCCATGGAGTTGTCGTGTTTGCGGGTGTTCTTTACTTTGTTTATAAGAGGCTGCGCGCTTTTAGCGCGCTTGTTTGCGGGAACAGACTGGCACTGTGTGCACTCAGCGCCGTCATTGCAGTATTTTTTGAGTCCTATTTCGATGTGGATTTAATTTGGGCGGATTATGCGCTGAATTTGATTTTCTTATTGGCGGTCGTCAATCATCAGGCCGGCATAAAAAAGGTTGAAAAGACGAATGGGAAAGTATAAATATTTAGCCAATCATATTGCTTTGTTTTCTATCAGTAATTTTGTATCTAAAATACTGGTTTTTTTACTGGTACCCTTTTATACGAATGTGCTGACGACACAGGAGTACGGTGTAGCGGATATTTTTCAGGTGACAATTCTTCTGCTTGTTCCGGCCCTTACGGTAAATATGGGCGAAGCTGCATTGCGGTATGGAATTGAAAGAGAAGAAAAAAGAGGTAGTATTCTTAGAATCGGACTGAAATATACGGCAGCTGGCGGCATTTTTGTTGCGCTGGCGGCGTTCATTTCAGCTTTTTTTGTATCCGGGCAGATGAAATGGTATCTGTTTTTGTTCGTGTTGCTCTTTATTACCGATGCTTTTTATGAATATTTGGTATTATATTTTCAGGGGTGCGAGTTTGTCACGATCGTCGTTGCGGGAAGTGTGCTTTCCACCCTGATTATGCTGCTTTCCAATCTGTTTTTCCTGCTTGTGTTAAAGATCGGTTTAAACGGCTACCTGTTTTCTCAGATGCTCGCCTATACGGCGGCAGTTTGTTTGATGCTGCTGCTTGGGAGGCGGCATACGAGAGGAAGCTTTCATAAGGATCAGGTTCTTGAGAAGGAAATGCTCTCTTATGGAAAACCGCTGCTGCTTTATTCTACGGGAAGCTGGATTAATAATGCAGCGGACCGCTATATCCTGGCGGCACTCTGCGGGACGGCCGTCAACGGGCTCTATGGGGTCGCCTACAAAATTCCGGCAATTCTGATGGTGTTTCAGCGTATTTTTGCGCAGGCATGGCAGATGTCCGCGACAAAAAGCTATGCGGATAAAAACAGCAATGAATTCTTCTCGACGATGTATCAGGCATATCATACCTTTATGGTAATCGGGTGCTCGGCACTCATTTTGTGTGTCCGGCTTCTCGCCTGGCTGCTGTTCAAGAAGGACTTCTACGAAGCCTGGCAATATGTGCCGCCGTTGTTGATTTCCGTTATTTTCGGTGCGCTGACAGGATTTCTCGGCTCGATTTGTCTCGCTCATAAGGATAGCCGATCAATGGGCTTTGCGACGGGGGCGGGAGCGCTGCTGAATATTGTGCTGAATTTTCTTCTTGTTCCGCATTTGGGAGCGATGGGCTCTGCGGCGGCGACAGCGGTTTCGTATTTTACGATGTATTTTATGGCACTTCTCATTGTAAGAAAATATGTAACAATCAGGACCAATTTGGTCAGGGACTACCTGTCCTACCTGCTGCTTGTACTGCAGTCGGTTGTGATGATCCGTTCCCTGGGCCCTGTTTATGCCGTCAGCGGACTGATTACCTTGCTGCTGGTTATCTTATATAGAAAAGAAGTTACGGATATGATCAATAAAGTGCTGTCCTTACTTAAAAAGAGTGAGGAACATTAGTAACAGTAACATGCAAAGGAGTACCACAAATATGAAGGAACAGGAAGCTCAGACAGAAAACGGGATCAGTGAAAAGCGGAAACAGATCGGAAATATTGCATTGGCAGCAGGTGTATTCGTGCTGATCACTGCCGGATGGAATTTTTATTCGTGGTATGAGGCGACGGCGCCATATGGGACGCTTGTGGCTTCCGCCGCACTCGGCATAGCATTTTTATGCTATGTGAACATCAAGGATGCCCTGCGGGATCCGGCGTTTTATTTGATGGCCGGTGCGGACTTGTTAGCACTTGTGCATCTGTTTCTGATTGACTCCGATAAGGGCGCCATTTTGATTGTAGCCGATTTTCTTCTGATTTTATATTTGGCGAACAAGGTTGTGTTTTCTGACAGGCTGCTGTTGATCTGCGCCGGCTTCATCGGATTCTTTTTCTTTTATTGGACCGTGGATGTAAAAGGATATTTTAAAGGCTATAACACAAATTTCGGCGGACTAGTACTGATTACGGGCTTTTTGTTTACGATGCTCCTGATGGAATATGGGAAGGACTATCTGAAAACCCAAAAGCCGTGGAGGTATCAGAAATATTTATGGATCGTTCAGGTGCTGCTTTTTATTCTCGCATATAAAATCATTGCGTGGTACCGTTCCAGGTGTGCGCTTGTAGGTCTGCTTGTGCTCGCGGTTTTGCTGTTGATTCCGAAAAAAGCATGGAATATAAAACCGCTTTATGATGTACTGTGTGCGGGGGCAACGATTGGCTCGATCGCCTTTACGGGATTGTATGTGTGGCTTGGTGTGCTGCGGGAGCAATTTCAGATTCAGATTTTCTACAAGGATATTTTGTCCGGCCGGGAAGAAATCTGGTCGGAGCTTTGGGGTGCCTATTTAAAACAGCCGCTGACGGGCATCGGTTCCTCTTATGTCATTCAGGTCGAGTGGATGGACGGTATGCTGGAGGTGCATAACGGTATGCTGGACCTTTTGGTGATTCACGGGCTTGCGGTATTTATTGCGGCCTGCTGCTTTTTGCTGTATCGTCTGCTGGGAATCCGAAAAATTGCGGCTGCGGATTCCGTTGCGAAATGCGCGATGGCGGGGATGATGACAATGCTGCTGACCTCTTTTCTGGAAAATTACGTAATCGTGCCGCCGTTTTCCCTTCTCTTCCTGTTTTTGTTTGCAGTCATCAACAACCGGAGGACAAAACTTGAAGTGGTATGTGATATCTGTTATAATGAAACGATCGAATATCGGTCAGCGGGGAATAAGAATGAAAATGAGATTCATTAAAAATAGACAGCTTTTCGTCAGAAGAATTGCGTTAATAGTCTGGGATATACTTGCGGTTGCGGGAGCGACCTATCTCGGACTTGTGGCGAGATTTGATTTCCGGTATGGAGATATCGCCGATCCGGCGTTTATTGAAACGGCATGGGATTACCTTCCGTACAGCATTGTGATTACGATCGGGTTGTTCTGGCTGTTTCATATGTACCAGAGTCTTTGGGAATATGCCGGCGCACCGGAGATGGTCAACATGGTGCTTGCCTGTGTCAGTTCCGCGGTTTCCCAGATGGTGATCGTGCATATGTTTCTGCATTGGAGCTATCCGCGGAGTTCCTATGTGTTTTTCGGAGGTTTTCTGCTCTTTTTCGTTGTGCTGAGCCGTTTCTTTTACCGTGCATTCCGCACGTTTGTGGAAAAGCGGACCGATACGGCCAAAAGCATCAACGTCATGGTAATCGGTGCGGGAGATGCGGGAAATTCGCTGATCCGGGAAATGAAGTCCTCGAGCTATATTCAGAAAAATGCGCTTTGCGTCATTGATGATGATAAATCAAAAATTGGGAACTATATACATGGAGTTAAGGTCGTCGGTGACAGGAATGATATTTTAGACTGCGTTGCGAAATATCACATCGATGAGATTATTATCGCGATGCCTTCCGCGCAGAAGGCGGTTGTAAAGGAAATTCTGGAAATCTGCAAACAGACAAAGTGTGAATTAAAGACACTGCCCGGCATTTACCAGCTGGTGAACGGCGAGGTCAATGTCAGCCAGCTTCGGAAGGTGGATGTCATTGATCTGCTCGGAAGGGAGCAGATTGAGGTGGATCTTGATTCGATCATGGGCTATGTGCGGGACAAGATTATCCTTGTCACGGGCGGCGGCGGTTCGATTGGAAGCGAGCTTTGCAGACAGATCGCAAGCTATGGGCCAAAGCAGCTGATTATTTTTGATATTTACGAAAACAGTGCCTATGATATTCAGCAGGAGCTGAAAAAAAAGTATCCGGAGTTGAATTTAGAGGTGCTGATCGGCTCCGTCAGAAATACAAACCGCGTCAATTCCGTATTTGAAACCTATCACCCGAATATCGTTTATCACGCGGCGGCGCACAAGCATGTTCCTCTGATGGAGGACAGTCCGAATGAAGCGATCAAGAACAACGTGCTCGGTACATGGAAGGTTGCGGAGGCGGCGGTGAAGTATCAGACAGACCGGTTTGTTATGATTTCGACCGACAAGGCGGTAAATCCGACGAACATTATGGGGGCGAGCAAGCGGATCTGTGAAATGATTGTACAAGCTTATAACAGCCGTTCCGAGACGGAGTTTGTCGCGGTGCGCTTTGGCAATGTGCTCGGCAGCAACGGCAGTGTCATTCCGCTCTTCAAAAAACAGATTGCATCGGGCGGGCCGGTTACGGTGACGCATCCCGATATCATTCGTTATTTCATGACGATTCCGGAGGCGGTGTCTTTGGTGCTGCAGGCCGGCGCTTATGCTCATGGAGGCGAAATTTTTGTGCTGGAAATGGGTGAGCCCGTGAAAATACTCGATCTTGCAAAAAACCTGATTCGCTTATCCGGCTATATCCCCGGAGAGGATATACAGATCCAGTTTATCGGACTGCGACCGGGAGAAAAGTTATATGAGGAAATGCTGATGGAGGAGGAAGGGATGCAGGAAACCGCAAACCGCCTGATTCATATCGGCAAGCCGATCGAATTTGACGAAACAGAGTTTTTCGCGCAGCTGGAGGAGATGAAGGTGGATTCCAAGGAAGAAGCGGACAGAGAAGCGATTAAGGAATGGGTGAGAAAGCTTGTGCCCACGTATCAATTAAAGAAAGACGGCGAATAATCATGGAAAAGAAAAGGATTTTTTTGTCCTGCCCGACGATGCATGGACAGGAACTAAAATACATTCAGGAGGCGTTTGACACAAACTGGGTGGCGCCCCTCGGACCAAATGTCAATGAATTCGAAAAGGAATTTGCGGCTTATTTAGGCGAAGGCTATGCGGCGGCACTCAGTGCCGGAACAGGCGCGATTCATTTGGCACTGATTATCGCGGGTGTTAAGCGGGATGATATCGTCTTCGGCTCCTCGCTTACGTTTGCGGCCACGGTCAATCCGATTACGTATATAGGCGCAAAGCCGGTATTTATCGACAGCGAGGAGGATTCGTGGAATATGGATCCGGACGCACTGGAAAAAGCATTTTCTCTTTATCCGCGTGCAAAGGCCGTGATTGCGGCCAATCTTTACGGCACTCCCGCAAAGCTTGAGGAAATTGCGGCAATCTGTAAAAAGCACGGTGTGCCCTTGATCGAGGATGCCGCAGAATCTCTGGGTGCCTCCGTGCACGGCAGACAGACGGGACTGTTCGGCGATATCGGCATCTTTTCCTTTAACGGAAATAAGATCATCACGACATCCGGAGGAGGCATGCTTGTGAGCCACGACGAGGAAGTCGTAAAAAAAGCCCGTTTTCTCGCGACACAGGCAAGAGAGCCGGAACGCCATTACGAGCATAAGGAAATCGGCTTTAACTACCGGATGTCCAATGTTGTGGCGGGGATCGGACGCGGACAGCTTCTGTATCTGGACGCACATAAGGCGAGAAAAAAAGAAATTTATCTGCGTTATCGGGAAGCGTTTGCAGACATTGCCCACATCCGGATGAATCCGTATCTTCCGGACACAGAGCCTAATTTCTGGCTTTCCTGCATAACGCTTGACGAGAACAGCCCGGTAAGGCCGCTGGATATTATGGTGGCGCTCGAACAGGAGCAGATCGAATCCCGGCCGATTTGGAAGCCGATGCATCTCCAGCCTGTGTTTGCGGGAGAAGGATTCGTGCAGGTATGCGAGGGAAAGAGCGTTGGGGAGCGTATATTTGAAAGCGGCGTCTGCCTGCCCTCGGACGTGAAGAACACAGAAGAAGATATGGAGCGTATTATTTCAATTATCAGAGGACTATTCGGAAAATGATTTATAAAAATTGCGTGAAACGTTTACTGGATATTGTGCTTTCTCTTGCGGCGCTGCTTGTGCTGTCGCCGGTTTATCTTGTGTTGGCGCTGCTCGTGCGCGTCAAACTCGGAAGCCCGGTGCTTTTCCATCAGGACAGGCCGGGGAAGGACGGAAAAATTTTTAAAATGTACAAATTTCGTTCGATGACGGAGGCGCGGGACGAAAAGGGAGAGCTGCTTCCCGATGAGGTGCGTTTGACAAGATTCGGAAAACGGCTCCGGTCGACGAGTCTGGACGAGCTTCCCGAGTTGCTCAGCATTTTAAAGGGCGACATGTCTCTTGTAGGACCGCGTCCTCTGCTTGTGCAGTATCTGCCGCTTTATAATGAGAGGCAGAAGCACCGTCATGATGTAAGGCCGGGTTTGACGGGCCTTGCGCAGGTGAACGGCAGAAATGCGATCAGTTGGGCACAGAAATTCGAATATGATGTAGAATATACAGAGAAGCTTTCCTTTTTACTGGATGTAAAAATTTTATTTAAGACAGTGGAGAATGTGGTGAAAAGGGAAGGGATCGGACCCGAATCAGGCGCGACAATGGAGTATTTCACCGGAAGGGAATAGAAACAGGAGGAAGAACATGGAGCCTATAAATGTATTGATCTTAAGCGCAGGACGAAGAGTGGAGCTTGTCAACTGCTTCCGCTCGGCCGCAAAGGAGCTTGGGATTGAGGGAAATGTGCTGGCTGTGGACTGCAGCAGAACAGCGCCCGCGCTCTATTTTGCCGACAGGGGGATTATGCTCCCGCGTATCAAATCTGGGGATTATGTGGAGGCGATCATCGATATTTGTATTAAGGAACAGGTGACGCTGATTGTGCCGACGATTGATACGGAGCTGCTGCTCCTTTCCGAGCAAAAGGACCGGATTGAAAAACAGACGGGTTCCAGACTGCTCATTTCCGATATGGAAATCATTAAAATTTGCCGGAACAAGCTTGTGACGCAGAAATTTATGGAGGAAAACGGATTTTTGATGCCGCGGCTGTTTGAGGTGGAGGAGCTTGCATCGGAGGATCTTCCGTTTCCGCTGTTTATGAAGCCGATTGACGGCAGTTCCAGCATCGATGCCTTTAAGGTCAATAATCGCGAGGAATTAAATACCTACAGAAAGCTCATCAGGAAGCCGATTGTGCAGGAATATATCGCGGGTGAAGAATATACCGTTGACGTGTTTCTGGATTTTAATTCGAATATTATTTCGGTTGTGCCGCGCGTTCGGATTGCGACCCGGAGCGGGGAGATATCAAAGGGCAGGATTGTAAAGGACCGGGAAATCATTGCGGACGTCACAAGGCTGATGAAGGTGCTCAAGCCGGTCGGACATATCACGGTGCAGTGTAAAAAAACAGAAAAAGGAATTTCTTACATTGAAATCAATCCGCGCTTTGGCGGCGGTGCACCCATGTCAATCAAGGCAGGCGCCGATTCGTGCAAAAATCTTTACAGGCTGCTGCGCGGGGAAACGCTTTCCTATAATGAGGATTACCGCGAAAATGTGACATTTTTACGGTTTGACAGCTGCATTATGCTGAATGAAGATATGGAGCCTGAGGATGAAGAAAGCAGTTCTGTTTGATTTGGATGACACACTGATTGCCGAGGAAGATTTTATAAAAAGCGGCTATAGGACGGTCGCAAATCTGCTGTCCGGGCGCTTAGGACTTTCGCGGGAGGATTTGTATGAGGAGCTGCTTGCACTCTGCAAAGCAGATACGAAACATGTATTTAACAGGCTTCTTAATGCGCATGGAATTTCCTATGAAAAGGAGGATATTCTTACGCTTGTCGGAGAATATCGGTCTCATTTGCCTGAGGTTTTCTTTTTTGAGGATGTTTTGCCGACGCTTAAAGCTTTGCGTGAGAGCGGTGTTAAGCTCGGTGTCATTTCCGACGGCTATGCCGTAACACAGAAAAATAAAATTGCGGCATTAAAGGCAGCGGATCTATTTGATAAAATTATTTTGACCGATACGCTCGGACGTGATTATTGGAAGCCGGATGAAAGGGCATTTTTCCTGATGAAGGAAGCATTTGGATTTGAGTTTTCCGAAATGATTTATGTCGGCGACAACCCGGAAAAGGATTTTTATATCGGAAAGAATTACCCGATCCTGACGATCAGGATCGATCGCGGAAACGGTGTTTACCGGGATCGCGCTTATCTGGGCGGAATAAAGGAAAAAATGCGGATCGGCTCTCTTTTCGAGCTGCTTCCGCTTACAGAGGGATTAGAAAATGGGAAAGCTTTCAAAGCAGGCGAATCTTGAGGAGCTGCATAAAATAGATCTTGAGATGTTAAAACTCATAGATGAGATTTGCGATAAGGAGCAAATTAGTTATTTCATGCAGGGAGGAACCTTGCTCGGCGCGGTGCGGGACAAAGGCTTTATTCCTTGGGATGACGATGCGGATATCATGATGTACCGCGAGGAGTTTGACCGGTTTGAGCGGTGTGCACCGCCATATCTTAAGCAGGCAGGCTTTTATTTGAATGATACGGATCGTGTGCCGAAGGTGTGCAGAAAGGAAGAACCGGATGCGCGGGTTGATATTTTTATTATCGATTATTTGCCGAATTCTTTACTTAAAAAGAAATATAAGCTGTTTATGTTAAAGCTCCTGCAGGGGATGGCAAAGACGGATGTGGATCTGAGCGCCTACAGCTTAAAAGGCAAACTGCTTGTCGGAGTGACCGGCACGCTCGGCAGGCTTTTTTCGGAAAAAAAACTACTTTCCCTATATAAAAAAATGAGTGTATACGGAAGCTGTGAATCATCGCATAAGTGTTTTTGGAGCAATGACCTGTACCGGTTTATCCATTATGAATTTGACCGGGATTACTGGAGGGATACACAGCGGATGCAGTTTGAGGATGCGATGCTCTTTGCTCCGAAAAATTGGGATATGTATTTGAAAATCAACTACGGTGACAATTATCTGACACCGGCAAAAGAAAATTACTATGTATCGGTCCCGCAAGTAAATTTGAAATAAAAATTTTCCTATATCGGAAGGACGAAACGATGGGCAATAATATTTTGTTCTGCAGCGTCGGCAGGCGCGGCGATCTTGTTAAGGATTTTAGAAAATCTCTGGATGTCAATGCGAAAATTATCGCGACAGATAATACAAGTACGGCACCCGGACTATATTTTGCGGATAAGCAGTATATTGTGCCGAAAATTGTGGAGGAAAACTACATTCCGATTATTTTGGATATCTGTAAAAAGGAGCAGGTCGGTGCGGTGACGACGCTGATCGATCCGGAAATTGCGATTCTTGCAAAGAATCGGGAGAAGTTTGAGAAGATCGGTGTGGAGGTATTGGCACCCTATCCGGAAACGGCGAGCCTCTGCTTTGATAAATTTTTGATGGATCGCTTTTTGGTCAAACAGGGTATTCGTACGGCAATGACGTTCGGTACGCTGGACTCGTTTACAAAGGCGTATGAGGCGGGAACCATCAGTTTTCCTGTTTTTGTAAAGCCGCGTACGGGAAGCGGAAGTGTCGGAGCGAAAAAAATCGAGACCGCTCAGGAGTTGAAAATTGCCTGTCATGCGGATCAGACGCTGATCATTCAGCAGTTTATGCAGGGAATTGATCTGGATGCGGATGTATATGTGGATACAATCAGCCATAAGGCTGTCAGTATTTTTACAAAGAAAAAGCTGGAGACGAAAATCGGGGGTGCAAATAAGACGGTTTCCTTTAAGGACGAGAAGCTTTTTGGTGTGATCGAACAGATCGTCTCGGCGTTTAAGTTCAATGGTCCGATCGATATGGACTTTTTCTATATGGATGGTGAGTACTATTTATCAGAAATCAACCCTCGTTTTGGCGGTGCTTATTTGCATGCGTTCGGCTGCGGTGTGAATTTTATCAAACTGATAGAAAATAATATGAACGGTATCGAAAATAAGCCGGAGTTTGGGAAGTATGAAGAAGATGTGCTGATGATGATGTATGACAGCGTCGTAATCAAGCACCGAAAAGACATCGAGGAGCAAGTCGAGGAAATGCTATGGACATACTGTATCTGACGATGAGTAAGCCGGACCTGAAAGCTCCGGGAATTTATTCAGATCTGATCAACGAATTGCTGGAGAGAGGACATAAGGTGACAATCGCGCTCGTCACCGGCAGAAAAAATCTGAAACGATCGGATGTTGTTTCCTATCAGGGGACAAAACTGATCAGGGTAAGGGTCGGGGAGCTGTTTCAGGTTAATTTTCTTGTGAAGGGTATCAATACGCTGAAAATAGAGCCGTGTATGCGATATGCGATCCGGAAATTTATCAGAAACGCGCATTATGATCTTGTCATTTATGCGACACCGCCCGTGACGTTTGCAAGTGTGATTAAATATTGTAAAAAACAGTTTGGCTGTAAAACTTTCTTAATGTTAAAGGACATTTTTCCGCAGAATGCGGTGGATATCGGCCTCTTTAAAGAGAACGGGCTGCTGCACCGCCTTTTTAAAAAGAAGGAAGAACGGCTGTACAGCTTATCGGATATGATCGGCTGTATGTCACAGGGCAATTTGAGGTACATGAGGAAACATCATGCGGAAATTGATGAAAGCAGACTGATTTTGTTTCCGAATACGATGAAGGTGCTGCCGTTTGAGAATGAAGCAGAGAAAACCTTAGAGCCGAGTGAGGAACATCTCGCCGGCGGTGAGAAAAATATGCGGGAGAAAAAGGTACGTTTTGTTTTTGGAGGAAATCTCGGAAAACCGCAGGCGCTGGATTTTTTGATCCAAGCGGTGAACTCTCCCCGGATGCGTGCCTGTAAGCAGGCAGAGTTTTTGTTTGTCGGCGAAGGCAGTGAGCAGGAAAAGGTGAAAAAGGCTTTTCAGGACAGCCCGAATGCTCGTTTTATCAGTTTTCTGCCGCCAAGGGAGTATGACCGCCTGATGGCGGACTGCGATGTCGGCATGATATCCCTTGATATTCGGTTTACGATTCCCAATTATCCGTCGAGGATACTCGGTTATATGGCGGCAGCCAAGCCGATGCTGGCCTGCACGGATCGAAGTACGGATGTAAAGGAGCTTTTGACTGAGGAAGCGGACTGCGGTTTGTGGTGTGCCTCAGATGATTTAGATGCTTTCTGCGAAAATGTGGAACGCCTTTGCGCGGATGAAGCGCTTCGCAGACGGCTCGGAAGCAACGGCAGACGATATCTGAAGGAGCATTTTGATGTGTGCCGCTCGGCAGAGCTGATCGAAAGCTGGGGCAGCCGGTCATGCGGTAACGATTAAAAGGAATGGAAGGGAAAGCAAATGTTTGAAGGAACGACATTATTAATCACAGGAGGAACCGGCTCCTTTGGAAGCGCGGTGCTGAACCGGTTTCTGGATACGGATATTCGTGAGATCCGCATTTTCAGCAGAGATGAAAAGAAGCAGGATGATATGCGTCACCAATATCATAATCCCAAAATCAAATATTATATTGGCGATGTCAGAAATCCGCAGAGCGTTAAGGATGCGATGCACGGTGTGGACTATATTTTTCATGCCGCGGCATTAAAACAGGTGCCGAGCTGTGAATTTTTTCCGATGGAGGCCGTACGCACGAATGTAATCGGAACTGACAATGTATTGAGTGCGGCGATCGAAGCCGGTGTAAAAAAAGTGATCTGCCTTTCCACCGATAAAGCCGCTTATCCGGTCAATGCGATGGGGACGAGCAAGGCAATGATGGAAAAGGTGTTTGTGGCCAAATCCCGGACGGTCGATCCCAAACAGACGCTGATTTGCGGAACAAGGTATGGGAATGTCATGTGCTCGCGCGGTTCGGTTATTCCGCTGTTTATCGAACAGATTAAGGCGGGAGGCCCGCTGACTGTGACAGAGCCGAAGATGACACGTTTTATTATGAGTCTGGAGGAAGCGGTGGAGCTTGTGCTGTTTGCATTTGAAAATGCGGATGCAGGCGATATTATGGTACAGAAGGCGCCGGCATGCACGATCGAGGTGCTTGCGCAGGCGGTCAGAGAGCTGTTCCATGCAGATAACGAAGTTCAGGTGATCGGAATCCGACACGGCGAGAAAATATATGAGACGCTTCTGACGAATGAAGAATGTGCCCGTGCGTTCGATATGGGCGATTTCTACAGGGTACCGGCGGATCAGAGAGATTTGAATTATGATAAATATTTTAAAGAAGGCAATCAGGAGCGGACAAAGCTGACGGAGTTCAACTCGAACAATACACAGATATTGGATGTTGAGCAGGTGAAGAAGAAGCTTCTTACGCTATCCTATATCAGAGAAGAAGTTTTGGCATGGGAAAATAAATGAGAATTGGCTGCAAAGGGGTTTGAGGCATGAATATTTTAGTGACGGGTGCCAAAGGTTTTGTCGGGAAAAATCTCATATCGGAATTGAAAAACAGAGGCTATACGTCTGTCTATTCCTATGACATTGACACAGAGGAGGAGCTTCTCGATCAGTATACGAGAAACTGTGATTTTGTTTTTCATCTGGCGGGTGTCAACAGGCCGCAGGAGGAAAAGGAATTTATGGAGGGCAATTTCGGCTTTACCTCCGTATTGCTCGGCAAATTAAAGGAGCACCGGAATTTGGCACCGGTTCTCATCACCTCCTCGATTCAGGCGGAGCTTGACAATGCTTACGGAAGAAGCAAGCGGGCGGGCGAAGAGCTGTTGTTTTCCTATGCGGGGGAGACCGGTGCGAAAGCAATTGTCTACCGGCTGCCGAATGTGTTCGGCAAATGGTGCCGCCCGAATTATAACAGCGCCGTCGCAACGTTTTGCCATCAGATCGCAAACGGTCTTGAGATTCAGGTCAATGATCCGAAGAGGGTCATGAGCCTTGTTTATATTGATGATGTCATCGAGGAATTTTTTGCGGCTTTATATGGAAAAGAAAACAGGAACGGATATTTTGCCGCGGTGCCGACCGTGCATACAATTGAGCTTGGCCGGATAGCGGAGCTGCTGCATTCCTTTCGGGAAAGCAGAACAAGCCTGACAGTGCCTGACGTTTCCAATGAGTTTGAAAAGAAGCTGTACAGTACGTATTTGAGCTATCTGCCAAAGGACGGTTTTTCCTATCCGCTTACGATGCATGCCGATGAGCGCGGCTCGTTTACGGAATTTATCAGGACGCCGGACAGAGGACAGATATCGGTCAACATCAGCAGGCCGGGCATCACAAAGGGCAATCACTGGCATCATACAAAAAATGAAAAATTTCTTGTCGTGAAGGGAACGGGCTGTATCCGGTTCCGCAAGGTGGATGAAACGGAAATTATCGAATATCATGTTTCGGGCGAAGCGCTTACGGTCGTGGATATCCCGACGGGCTACACGCATAGTATCACAAATGAAGGCGATACGGATCTGATTACGGTCATGTGGGCAAATGAAGCATTTGATCCGGAGAAACCGGACACCTATTTTGAAAAAGTGGAGGCTGAGTCCTGATGGAAAAATTAAAAGTAATGACGATTGTTGGTACAAGGCCCGAAATCATCCGGCTATCCGCCGTGATAAAATGCGCGGACAAGTATTTTGACCATGTTCTGGTACATACAGGACAAAATTACGACTATACGCTGAATCAGATATTTTTTGAGGATTTAAAGCTGCGGGAGCCGGATCATTATCTGGACAGCGTCGGGGAGGATCTGGGCGAGACGATGGGAAATATTATCGCAAAATCCTATGCGTTGATGAAAGAAGTGCTGCCGGATGCCGTACTGCTGTTGGGCGATACCAATTCGGCTCTTTCGGCTATTTCCGCGAAGCGTTTAAAAATTCCCATTTTCCATATGGAAGCGGGCAACCGCTGCTGGGACTGGAATGTTTCCGAGATGATCAACAGAAAGATCGTCGACCATATTTCGGATATCAATCTGCCGTATACGGAGCATTCAAGGCGCTACCTGCTTTCAGAGGGCATTGACGGAAAAACTGTTTTTGTAACAGGCTCCCCGATGAGGGAAGTGCTGCGCGACCACATGGACAGGATCGAGAAAAGCGATGTGCTGGATCGGCTGGGACTGAAGCCTCATGGCTATATTCTTGTATCGGCGCATCGGGAGGAAAATATCGACCTCGAGGAAAATTTCATGGAGCTGATGAATTCGATCAACCATATCGCGGAGAAATATCAGATGCCCGTGATCTATTCGACGCATCCGCGTTCCAGGAAATTTATTGAGCTGCGGAATTTTGAGTTTCATCCGCTTGTGAGAAATGAGAAGCCGTTTGGTTTTTTGGATTATAATAAGCTGCAGAAAAACGCATATTGTGTGCTTTCGGATAGCGGTACGCTGTCTGAGGAGTCTGCAATGCTGCATTTTCCGGGTGTGCTGATCAGGACCTCGACGGAACGGCCGGAGGTGCTTGATAAGGGAACCGTTGTCATCGGAGGTATCAGGGGCAGGGATGTCGCACAGGCGGCGGAGCTTGCGGTTGCCATGTATGAGAACGGCGAGGAGGTTGTTATGCCGCCGGATTATGCGGATACAAATGTTTCAGTCAAGGTCGTGAAGCTGATCCAAAGCTATACAGAAATCGTAAATAAGACAGTTTGGTGCAAAGCATGAGAATTGTAGTCAATGATATTGCAGCCAGTACGACCGGGGCGCTTTCTATTTTAAAGGATTTTTACCGGTATGTTGCGGCGCAGGATTCCCCGCATGAATGGATTTTTCTGCTCGGAGATTCTTATATAGAGGAGACGGAGCGCATACAGGTGCGCATTCTTTCAGATGTGAAGAAAAGCTGGCTTAGCCGTCTGAAATTCGACCTGTTTACCGGAACTTCCTATATCCGTGCATTAAAACCGGACATCGTGTTTTCCCTGCAGAATACATTGACAAGAGGATACCGCGGAAAGCAGGTTGTCTATGTACATCAGCCGCTCGGATTTCAGAAATGGAAACGCTTTTCATTTTTAAAGCCGAAGGAGCGGGAGTACGCCGTTTATCAATATCTGATCGGAGCGATGATCGACAGCGCCGTGAAGCGCGCGGATAAGACGATCGTGCAGACGCAGTGGATGCGGGAGGCTGTCATAAAAAAGACGCATGTAAGTCCTGAGAAGGTTGTAAAGATTATGCCGGACGTAGAGTGCCCGGATGTGAAGCTGTCTGGGAACGGGCCGGACAGACGCAGGTTTTTCTTTCCGTCGGGCGATATTTTATATAAAAATCACGCATGCATCGCAGAGGCTGCAAAGCTGCTCAATCAAAAAGGAATCACAGATTTTGAGGTCGCGCTGACGCTCACACAAAGAGAGGCTGACGGCTGTATAAACTACGATAATCGGTATCAGAATATGAGTTATCGGGGCAGGATTTCCCGCGAGGAGGTTTATCGGCTCTACGGAGAGCGGATTTTAATTTTCCCGTCTTATATTGAAACGTTCGGATATCCGCCTGCGGAGGCGAGACAGACAGGAACCGTGATTTTTGCTTCGGACTGCCCGTTTTGCCGGGAGGTGCTTGCCGGATACGAAAATGCCTACTATTTTGACCCGTTTCAGCCAAAGGAGCTTGCGGTGCTTATGGAGCGCGCAATCAGGGGCGAAATGAAGTGGAAGGAGCTGCCGGAGTTGTCAGTGCATAAGGATTCCGGTTCACTTCAGGGGCAGCAGGGGAAGAATCCGTGCAGTTGGGCGCGTGTGGTGAAGGAGGTATTGTCTGTAGGATGAAAACAGATGTCAAACAAATAAAAAACTGGAATTTATTTGAGTGGTATTATACGCTTGTCATGGTTGGCTATTTGCGGACACTGTTTGTGGATGCAATGCGCCCGGGGGTGTTTGCGGCGCTTTTGATGCTCGGTGTGGCAGCGGAACTTATTTTAAAAAAACGCATTTCCTTTCACCACACGCTTGACTGGCTGGTGGCGGCCTATTTTATTTACAATCTGCTTTCGGTTATCTGGCTCACGAGGAGCGGGCTGCCCGCGAAAATTTACGCGGATGAATTTGCGAATTCCGTACTGCCTGTCCTGTTTTATATGACAGGAAGGACGGCAGGAGAACGGACGAAGGATTTTTATAAAAAATTTCTTCTGGCGGTGCTTCTCATCTGTATCGCCGGACTGCTGCTTTATATTACGGCGCCGCAGTTTTATCTGGACTATCTTTTAAAATGGAGCTATATTTCCAAGGCGGATGCACCGACAATGCGCATTCGGATGCATTCTGTCATCGGGAGCACAATTTTGGGCTTTCTGGCGGTATGCGGGATGTTGGCCGCTTCCTATTTTTTGATGGAGAACAGAGAACGTAAGAAAGGCATTCTCTTTTTTGGACTGAATTTCATATTTGCCCTGCTCAGTAACCAGCGTTCGGCGATGGTTGTGGCGATCCTTGTAGTCATTTATGTAAACCAACTGGTGTTTTTTGAATTTCGGCTCTTAAAAAAGAAATATTTTTTTATCGAGTGCGCAGCGATTTTGGCGGCTTTTCTGGGACTGTGCCTGGTCTCCTTTGAAGTCGTTATGAAAATCTATTACCGTCTCGTTTCTCTGCCGGGGGCAATCGGACAGCGGAGTGAGCAGTGGGTCGCCGCCGTTAACAACATGTACAGCTATTGGTTCGGCAACGGGCTTGGCGCAAACGGACATAAGGCACTGGATTTTGAAGGGACGCACGTGATCGCAGACGGCGGCCTGATCAAGATGTTTTGCGAGGAAGGCATTCTGGGCTTTTCTATTTTTCTTTATCTGCTTATTTTGATCTTTACAAAGGGCGTTCGAAATTTGAAGGCTTGCTACACGGAGCTTGGAATCATAGCGATTGCGCTGCTGCAATCGGTCGGTTCAAATATTTTATCCTTTCAGCTCGCGGCTCCGATTTTCTGGTTTGCGCTCGGGCGATGCGCAGATGTGATCATCAGCGGAGTGAGTGAAAATGCCGACGGTATCCGCAAAGACAGGAGTAACCTTGATTTATGAGAGTAATGTGTTTATATCTGCCGCAATATCATGAATTCCCTGAAAATAATGAATGGTGGGGAAAAGGCTATACGGAGTGGACAGCCGTGAAGCGCGCGCTTCCTCTTTACCGGGGGCACAAGCAGCCGCGTGTGCCGCTGAACGGAAATTACTATGACCTTGTTAAGCAGGGAGAGGAAACGTGGCGGTGGCAGGCGTCACTTGCAAAGGAATACGATATTTATGGATTCAGCATTTACCAATATTGGTTCAAGGGCCGTCAATTGATGGAGCAGCCGATGGAAATCCTGCTTGCGCATCCCGATATCGACATCCGCTACAGCATTTGCTGGGCGAATGAAACTTGGACGAGGACGTGGTACGATCTGGCCGAGGAGATTCTGATGAAGCAGGACTATGGAACAGAAGCGGACTGGCGTGTTCACTTTGAGTATCTGCTGCCGTTTTTCCGGGATCAGCGGTATGTGAAGGTGGACGGCAAGCCCGTATTTCAAATATACCGTACATTTGAGATTGACTGCTTAAAGGAAATGCTCGGCTGTTTCCGCAGATGGGCTGTCGAAGCCGGCTTCCCTGGACTTTACATCGTATCGGGCAAGACGGCCGGACAGCAGGAGCGGCGCAGGGAGCTGGTGGACGCCTATTACTATTTTGAGCCGGGTTATACGCTGAAACATGATTTTTCAAAACCAAAGGAGTGTTGGTACGGCTTATCCGTCCTTGTGAAGACGGTGCTTAACCGCTTTAAGAAGAAAAAGCTGCTGGAGCGCAGCATTCCGGGTGATTGGATCACTTCGAGAATTGCCGTGAGGAGTTATGCGGATGACGAATTTCCGGGTCTGATCCCGGATTGGGACAATACCCCGCGCAGGAGCTATAAGGGGCTTGTATACAAAAATACGAATCCTGCCCAATTTGAACAAGTGCTTCGTAAGCTAAAGGAACAGGTGCGGGGAAGGAATGCGGATTTCGTGTTGATCAACGCGTGGAACGAATGGGGAGAGGGCGCGATGCTTGAACCGGATGAGACGAGAAAATATGCCTATTTGGAGGCGATCCGGCGCGTGATGGAGGAAGATGGACAGAATGCCTAAGGTGAGCATCATCATAATCATTTATAAGGTGGAGCGTTTTTTGGAGCAGTGCCTGAGGAGTGTGACAGGACAGACTTATCAGAATCTTGAGATTATCTGTGTTCTCGGCAGAGGTGACCTCGCCTGCGAGGAAATCTGCAATCGGATCGCAGCCGAGGATGCGAGAGTTCGCGTGCTGAAAGAGGAGCCGAAAGGGACTGCCGTCGCGAGAAATCAGGGGCTTGATGCGGCTACGGGTGATTATATCGGCTTTGTGGACGGAGACGACTACATAGACCCTGACATGGTAGAGACAATGATACAGGCGGCTCTTAAGCATGATGCGGACATATCCGTGACCGGCAAATATTATGCGTATGAAAACTGTGTGGATGGAACCTCAGAGGATTTGGAATACGTGCTGGATACGGAGCAGGCATTTGAGATGATTTTATACCAGGAAGGATTTTTTCTGCATTTGTGGGATAAGCTCTACCGGAAAACGTTGTTTGAGACGATCCGGTTTCCCGTCGGACAGCTTGTGGAGGACCGGCAGATTGCATACCGGATCTTGTCACAGGCAAGAAAAGTTGTTTACCATACGGTTTCCAAATATTATTTTCGCGTCAGTGAGGACAGCGGTTCCCGTGTCGAGCAGAATTTGCTGCTGTCCTTACGGGAGGATTATATAATCTGTGAAAAACTGTTAGAGCAGTATCCGAACCTGAAGGCGGCGGTCTCCTTCTTTCTCGCTCATGAGAATATGAGTGTGATTCAGAACAGCGTGCTGTTTGGTGTCTTTTCCAAAGAGCATGACAGGGAATCCTTATCCTATGTACGGACGCACGCGAAGACGGTCATAAAAAATCCGCGTGTACCGGGGAGCCTGAAAGTAAAAATGCTGCTGTGCAGCGGCAGTCCATGGCTGTTTGCGAAGGTTACGGCATTTCGCAGAAAGCGGTTTTTAGAGAGTCATATTTCGTACCGGACAGGTACGGACTGGACCCGGACTTTTAAAAAGCAGGGGTTGTAGTAATGTGTAAGTCACAGAGAACCCGAGACATACATGCGACTGAAAGGAGCAAATGGTGCAGGATTTTCACGATAAAAAAATACTTTTTATATGCAGAGAGACTTACTCGATGCCGCTATGGTTTCTGGCAAGAAACTTAAGAGAGGATAACGAGGTTGCCGCCTTTTATATCATGTCCACAGAATGCAGCTATCATAAATGCTATTACAACGAAAATAGCTATTATAAGTTTAAGGAAGAGCTTCCTGATGTGAAGCTGTATGATGTGCGGGATATTTGCGAACAGTATACAAAGGGGCTTAAGCAGAAAGGATCACCTGTCGATCTGGCTTATCTTGAAAAAATTGAAGCGGAATATACACATTTTAAGAATTTGAATCTGCAGCTGATGAGCTCCCAGGAAAATACGAGACACTATCATTACCGTTATTACTGGTCATTGACAAATTACGATGAAAATATGTACTGGCTTCAGTTAAACTATAAGAAGATTCTCTCCATTTTTGAGGAATTTAAGCCGGATATCATTCTGGATTTTGATAATGCGGAGCTGCAGCGTACAATTATCAACGAGGTCGCCTACCGAAAGGCGATTCCCTATATCACAGTGGAATACTCTAAATTCGGCTATTACAAATACCCGACTTTTCAGAATACGATCGGCATCGACGAGTATGTCGTGAAGGCGTATGAAGCAAATCTTAAAAAGTCGAAGGCGGAACTGTCCGAGGCATACGCTTATATCGAGAATTACAGGAAGCAGTCGACGATTATGAACAAGGAATTTGCCGGTACAGTGACAAGCCAGTATGAACGGGACAGCCTTTTGTGGATCTTGCGTGTCATGCATGGAAAATGGAACTATTTCTGGAATATGGACATCACCAAAAAGAATTTGAAAATCAAGCGTACAAATAAAATTCTATACGCCCCGAGTATTCCCTACTTCTTTCATTATTTACAGGTTTTGCTGCTCAGAAGAAAGTTTATGGGGAAAAATAAATATTTCGAAAATCCGGTGCCGGGAGAGGATTACGTTTATATGCCGCTTCATCTCATACCGGAATCGACCGTATTCGTAAAAGCTTCGTACTATGTGGACGAGTGCAATCTGATTGAACAGGTATCCAAGTCCCTGCCGGTCGGGTGGAAGCTTTATGTGAAGGAGCATCAGGCGATGCTCGGCGAGCGCGGCGTTCAATTCTATAAAAAGGTTAAGGAGCTTCACAATGTCCGTCTCGTACAGGTCAATTACTATCATGACCCGAAGCCGTGGATCGCGAATGCGAAGGGTGTCGTAACGATCGTCGGAACGACCGCGTATGAAGAAGCACTGCTCGGCCGTAAGTCGCTTCTGTTCGGTGATGTGCCGTTCGCACTGATCGACGGAATTACCCGGGTCAGGAGCTTTGAGGATCTGCCGGGGTTAATCCGGGACTTCGGAGAAATTGACAATATTCATTCCTGTGCTGCTTATTTGCAGACAATGAAGGAAATCGGGTTTGAAATCGACTTGTTCTATCTGATGGGAAAAGCCGAGAAGGTATTGGCAGGGAAAGAGCCGGAGGATGAAAAGTTCAGGGAGCAGCTCCATCGGCTGCTTAAGTTTTATCACGCGGGCTATGCACGCTATCAGGAGGAGCATTCATGAAAAGTTCAATTATCAATCGACTGCAAAACGGCCAGTTTGTGCTGATCGCCGAAATCGGCGTCAATTATTATGATATTGCGAAAAAAGAGGGCATCACAGCGATGGAGGCCGCCAAGGAAATGGTGAAGGAGGCGGCTTTAGCCGGCATCCATGCCGTAAAGTTCCAGACCTATAAAGCCGGCACGCTTGCCGCGAAGGCATCTCCCTCCTATTGGGATACGACAGAGGAGCCGACGACTTCGCAGTATGAGCTGTTTCGGAAGTTTGACAGCTTTGGTTATGAGGAATATAAAGAATTAAAGGCGTATGCGGAAGCCTTAAAGATCGAGTTTCTGTCCACAGCCTTTGATTTTGAATCCGCCGATTATCTCGATGAGCTGATGGAGGTCTATAAGATTTCCTCCTCCGATTTATCCAATCTGCCGTTTATCGAACATCAGGCGAAAAAAAATAAACCCATTCTGTTGTCGGTCGGTGCATCGGAACTGCCGGAAATTGAGGCTGCAATTGACACGATCCGTATGCATAACGAAAAGCCGATCGTACTGCTGCACTGCGTTCTCGAATATCCGACCCCGCTTGGGGATGCCAATTTATTAAAGATTTCTTCGCTGACAAGCCAGTTTCCGGATCTGTATATCGGTTATTCGGATCATACGAAGCCGACGGAAAACTGCGATGTTATCAAAACGGCATATAATCTTGGTGCACGTTGTATTGAGAAGCATTTTACACTGGACAAGACCCTGAAGGGGAATGACCATTACCATGCGATGGATCCGGGGGATGCAAAACGGATTCTAAAAGGGATTGAGGAGATGGATCTGATACGTGGCAAGGGTACTCTCTGCTGTCTGGAAACCGAGCTGACTGCGCGTAAAAACGCAAGGCGCTCCATTGTGTCGGCTGTCGATATTCCGGAGGGAACGATCATCAGCGAAGAACTGCTGACATTTAAACGTCCGGGAACCGGCATTTCTCCGGACAGGCTGACGGAGCTGGTTGGAAGGACTGCCGCGCAGGACATCGCGGAGGATACGATTTTAATGGAATGGATGCTTACACCATGAGAAAAGAAAAGGGAAATCAGGTAATTAAATCCGGGATCTGGTATATGATTTCGAGTATATCCATCCGGGCGATCGCGATCGTCACGACTCCGATTTATACGAGTATGCTGACGACGGCCGACTATGGACGTGCCAATACATTTAATTCCTGGATTGATATCTTCAATATCCTCACCTGCCTATGCATTGTATACAGCATCGGAAGGGCTAAAATTGACTTTGGGGATAAATTTGACGAGTATATGTCGGCGCTGCAGGGTCTTTCCAGTTCGTTTGCGTTTTGTGTGCTGCTCGCTGCTACTATTTTCAGAGAACAGATTTCGGAGGCGATCAAGTACGAGGTACCGCTCGTTATTGTGCTGTTTGTTTATCTGATGATTTCACCTTCTGTGGAATACATGCAGCAGAAATGCCGATATGAATATAAATATAAGGAAAATATAGCGATTTCGATTTTTTCCTGTATCGGGACGATCCTGTTTTCCGTTGCATTGATGCTGTTGTTCAATGAAAAGCGCTATTTTGGTAAAATTTTGGGAACGCTCCTGCCGACGTTTATGATGGGTATCTGGTTTTATATCCGCATTTTACGGAAGGGGCGCATGTTCTATAAAAAGGAATACTGGGTCTATGCGCTGAAAATGGGATTGCCGATGATTCCGCATGCACTGGCACTCACTGTTCTGGCACAAATTGACCGGATCATGATCAAGGATATGTGCGGTGATGCTGACAATGGGCTTTATACATTCGGCTACAGCTTTGCGACGCTGCTTGCTATTTTTACAAATGCGATCGGACAGGCATGGCTGCCGTGGTTCAACGATCAGCTCCATGCGGAGAATAAGCAGCAGATCAGGGGAATTCAAAAAAAGCTTGTGCTGCTTGGTGCATTTTTGACGATTGGTTTTATTACGGTGGCCCCGGAAGCACTGATGATTCTTTCGCCGAATTCACCCGATTACTGGCAGGCAAAATGGGTGATTCCACCTGTTGCGCTCGGGACGCTGGCACAGTATTATTATACAAATTACGTCAATGTGGAGTTGTTTTATAAAAAGACGCCGATTATCGCCGTCAGCTCTATTCTGGCGGCAATTGTCAACTATGTGCTGAACTTGATTTTTATTCCGCGCTATGGATACATTTCCGCGGGCTATACGACGTTGTTCAGCTATTTGTTTCTGTTGCTGTTCCATTATATTGCGACGCGGTTTGTTCTTAAGAAGCGAATCTATGCCAATTTTTACATGTTCGCCTCGATGGCGCTTTGCTGCGGAATCGGTCTGCTGATGAGTCTGTTTTACAGGGACGGTATCGAAATCATCGTGGCTCGTTATAGTTTGGCAGTTGTGCTGCTAGGAATTTTTGCATTTCTCAAAAGACGTGATATAATGTTACTGCTTACCTATATCAAACAGCATTACTTTAAGAAGGATAACCAGAGGAGTCAGGGATGAAAACGTTGATAGTCATACCGGCGAGGGGCGGTTCAAAAAGAATACCAAGGAAAAATGTGAGGATCATGTGCGGGAAGCCGCTGATCTGTTATTCGATAGAAAATGCAAATGCACTCAAGGCTTGTATGGAGGTGGATGTCGCCGTATCCACGGATGACGAAGAGCTGGGGGGGATTGTAGAGAAAAGGGGTGTAGAGGTCATCGCCCGTCCGAAGGAGCTTGCGACGGATCAGGTGACACTCGATCCTGTTATTTACCATGCCATGCAGTATATGGAGCATAAAAAGCAATGCACCTATGACACCGTCATAACGATGCAGGCAACCTCTCCGACCTTGAAACTTGAGACGTTAAAAAGGGCGATCTGCTTTTTTGAGGAATCCGAGTGGGATACCGTTTTAAGTGCAATGAACAAGCCGCATCTGTCCTGGGGTATTCGCAACGGCAAAATTGCGAAGAATTATGAAAAACGTTTGAATTCTCAGGAACTTCCGGCCAACTATGTGGAAACAGGGGGATTTTTGATCACGCGCAGGGGATGCGTGACGGAAAACAGCAGAATCGGGGAAAGAGTCAATATTTTTGAAATTCCCGAGGAAGAGGCGATTGATATTGATACGTATTCGGATTGGGTGCTTTGTGAAAATATTCTGAAGAGGAAAAAGGTGCTGTTTCGAACGGTCGGTAAGATGCAGCTCGGAATGGGGCATATTTATCGTTGTCTGACACTTGCATATAAGCTGACGGCGCATGAGATTTTATTTGCGGCGGATTCTGAGAGCGATATCGGTATTGAACGGTTGAAGGAAGCAAACTTTCCGGTGATAGCCGTTGCGGATGAAAAGGAATTTGAAGAAGTGCTGAAGAGGGAAAAGCCGGATATTCTTGTCAACGATATTCTGGATACGACGCAGGACTATATGATGATGGCAACGAAGCATGTGAAGCGGGTCATCAACTTTGAGGATGTCGGACTCGGCGCAAAGTACGCCGACGCCGTTATTAATGCACTATATGAAAAGGGCGATAAGCTCCACAATGAATATTACGGCTCGAAGTATTTCTGCATTCGGGACGAATTTTTAGAGGAGGAACCGAAAGCGTTTTCCGAAGAGGTGAAAAATATTCTTGTGATTTTCGGCGGTTCTGATCCTTCCGATCTGACAGGCCGGTTATATGAGGTGTGCAAGGTGCTTCATGGCAAGCATCCTGATATCCAATTTCATTTCCTCATCGGTTTTGCTTATCTGCACAAGGATAAAATAGTTACAGATGAAGAAAATAATATTTATATTCATAATGATGTGAAGCGGGTCAGTGCCTATATGAACAAAATGGACCTCGCCGTTACCTCGCAGGGCAGAACGGTCTACGAGCTGGCAAGTATGGGCGTTCCATCTATTGTAATGGCGCAGAATGAGCGGGAGGCAGAGCATGTATTTGCCGGTATCCAGAATGGTTTTATCAATCTGGGCATCGGCAGGGAGCAGGATGCACTGACAATCATTTCCACAATTCGCTGGCTCATTTCCACGCCGAAGGTGCGTCAGGAAATGAGAAAGCTGCAACTCACAAAAGACTTTTCCAGGGGGCAGGAACGGGTAATTCATCTAATACTAAATGATCTGGATGATGAGGAGTAATGAAATGATAGATGATTATGAGGAACTCGAACAGAAGAGAACCGCGTCTCCTTTGCGCGATGTGACTGCAGTTTCCCTCGATGAAAATATGGAAAATGAATTTATCGGCCAGGGAAGCAAGAAAGCGGAGGAGAATCCCGCAATCAGCAAAGCGGCAAATACCGTGATTGCATCCATGGACAAGCTGGAAAACAGAAGGGTTTTGCTCATTAATACGGTCTCAGGAACCGGAAGCGTCGGAAGGATCGTGAGCGGCTTGTACAGAACTCTGGAGGACCATGGCTATGAATGCCTTGTCGCCTATGGGCGGGGAGAGGCTCCGGAGGGTATTCGTTCCTACCGGATAGGAAGTGATACGGGTGTTTATATTCATGGAGGCCTGAGCCGCATTACGGACAGACATGGTTTTTATTCCTCGAAGGCTACAAAAGAGCTGATCTCGGTCATCGAGGAATTTAATCCGGACATCGTGCATCTGCACAATGTGCATGGTTATTATGTCAATGTGAAACTGCTGTTTACCTATTTGAAGCAATCCGGCCGAAGGGTGATATGGACACTGCATGACTGCTGGAGCTTTACAGGGCATTGTGCGCATTTTGAGTATATCGGCTGCCAAAAGTGGCAGTCAGGCTGCTCGCACTGTGAGCAGCTTCAAGAATATCCACGGTCAATCATGATGGATCGTTCTAAGAAAAATTACGAACAGAAAAAGGAACTGTTTACCGGTTTTTCCAATCTGACGGTTGTAACACCGTCTGAATGGCTGGCAGCCCGCGTCAAGCAGTCCTTTTTAAAAAATTATCATACGGTGGTCATTCCGACAGGAATAGACTTAGAAGAGTTTTCTCCGGTGGCGGAGGAACGAAAGGATGATAATCTTGTCTTTCAGCTCAGAAGTAAGCTGCGCCTGAAAGGAAAATATGTTCTTCTCGGCGTTGCAAATCCCTGGCGGGAAAGAAAGGGCTTATCTCAGTTTGAGACACTTGCAAAGTCTGTAGGCGATAAGTTTGCAATTATTCTGCTCGGCTTAAATGATGATCAGCTTTCACAGCTTCCGCATTCGATCATCGGGCTTGCAAAGACGGACAGTGTAAAGGAGCTGGCGGCGCTGTATTCCCTCGCGGATATTTATGTCAACCTGACGCTGGAGGATACGTTCCCCACCACAAATATCGAGGCGCTTGCGTGTGGTACTCCGGTTGTAACCTACAAAGCAGGAGGCAGTCCGGAGAGCATTGACGATACCTGCGGGATTGCCGTGGAACGCAACAGCGTGCAGGGAATCATCGCTGCGATTGACAAGATGATTGCGCTGCGCAGCAATTTATATACGCCGGAGCTTTGTATGAAAAGAGCGCGGCTTTACGACAAAGATAACCGCTTCATGGAGTATGTGCAGGAGGTTTATGAGGGCATGTAGCCCGCCTGCCGTCTGAAGCCGACGGGGAGATCGGAATGAAGAAAAAAGGTGCTTTTTACGGATTGTGTGCAAAATTTGAAAAATCCATCCTGTTTGTTTTTGAGCTTGTGATGTACGCGGCTTGCTTTGCCGCATTTTTTCTGCTGTTTGCAATTGACAATCGCGAGATCATTACACTGTCGAGAACGGCGGCCGTCACGCTGTCTACCTACGTCATTATGCTCTTTCTTCTGACGGGTATTTACGGAAAATATGATGTCGGCCTGCGCAAAAATAAGCAGATTGTGTTTTCACTTTCTCTGGCGGCTGTTTTTACGGATTTCGTCACTTATTTTGAATTGACGATCATGAAGACGAACGAGGCAAACAACGCGACATTTAAAATTGAGAACCTGAGCATTTTCTTCTTGGTCATTTTCATTCAGGTGCTGATTTTTGTTATAATGACCCATGCCGGAACGGCGTTCTATTTTTGGATCAACGATGCGCAGCGCTGTCTCATTATTACGTCAGACGAATCAGATGCCAAAAGAGTCGCGCATGCACTGCAGGATTTTCAAAAGCGCTATCATGTCTGCGGTATCGTCAGGCATGACATTCCCGATTTAAAGGATCGGATCGTTAAGGCGGATACGGTTGTCCTTTATGAGGTGCCGGTCGGTCTGAGGACTGAAATTGTGGATTTCTGTTACCAAAACTTGAAGAATATATATTTCAATCCGCATATTGCAGATATTTTGGAGCAAAATTCAAAGCCGGTTGTTGTTGATGATATTTCGTTTTTCTCCTCACAGTTTCATATGATTACATTTGAGCAGCGGATTATCAAGCGGCTGATGGATATTTTTTTATCGGCTATGGCTCTGCTTCTTACAAGTCCGATTCTGCTCGTGAGTGCCGTGTGCATCAAACGCCATGACGGCGGAGCGGTGCTGTTCAAGCAAAAGAGAGCAACGGTGCACGGCAGGGTATTTGAAATCTATAAATTTCGCACGATGCGGGAAAATGCCGGAAATTATTCAGTAACGAAGGATGATGACAGGGTGACACCTGTCGGAAAGTTTATGCGGAAATACCGGATCGACGAGCTTCCCCAGTTTTTTAATATTTTAAAAGGGGATATGAGTCTTGTAGGCCCACGGCCGGAAATGCTTGAAAATGTTGAGGACTACACGAAAGAACTGCCGGAGTTCCGTTACAGGCTGCGGATGAAGGCGGGGCTCACGGGTCATGCTCAAATTACCGGAAAGTATAATACGAGTTCGAAGGATAAGCTGATGCTCGACTTGATGTATATTGAGAATTACAGTATTTTAAAGGATATCCAGCTTCTGTTTCAGACGATTTTGGTCCTGTTCAAGGCGGAGGACAGTACGACAGCTTTTTCAGGTGAGGAGTCTGAGCATGAAGAGCAATGAAGAACGACAGGTTCAAATCAGCATTATCACGGTGACAAGGAACAGTGAGGAAACGCTTAAAAAGACAATTGAGTCTGTGCTAAACCAGACGCTTTCCCCCAAAGAATACCTGATTATTGACGGAAACTCTTCGGACGGAACCGTTGCGCTTGCAGAATGTTTTCACGAATCGTTTGCCGAGAAGGGAATCACTTACCGAATTTATTCGGAGCCTGATGCCGGCATCTATGATGCTATGAATAAAGGGATTAAACTGGCTTCGGGAGAAATCATCGGAATGATCAACAGCAATGACTGGTATGAACCGGAGGCGCTGCAGGCAGTCGCGGACGTTTATCGAAAAAAGGGCTTTGATTTGTTTTTTGCGGATTTAAGGATGCACCTACCAAACGGCGGGACGTTTATTAAGCCTGCGCGGAACCGGAGCTATGCGACTTCAAGGGATTGGAACCATCCGACGACGTTCATTACAAAGAGGGTCTATGAGAAGCATCCCTATAAGACAGAAACGATTCATGATGACTATGATTTGATTCTGCGTCTGAAAAGGGAGGGTGTGCATATCGAAACGCTAAACCGGGTGCTGGCAGATTTCTGCATGAACGGCACGAGCCATGAGCGGAGTTTCCAAAAAGCGTGGCAGCGCGTGATAATCAAGTACCGGATTTACAGGAATAACGGTTATTCTCCGTTTTATTTTCTGGAATGTCTGGCCGTGGAGGCCGCGAAGCTGATTGTAGGATAACAAATTATTTGATTCTCTCATAGGAAACTCTTCCGGATTTTCCGGTGAAAGAAAATATGATGCATGCAGGAAGTAAAACGATGGAAATAAAGACACTGACCTTTTTTTCAAATTATTTTAACCATCACCAGAAAGCGCTTTGCGATGAGTGGCATGCGCTTTTGGGGGATGGTTTTACGTTTGTGGAAACAGAACCGATCGAGGGTTTTCGAGCCGATATGGGCTGGGGTGAAAAGGAGGTTCCGCCTTATGTGCTGCGCACCTATACGGAGGAAGCGTCAAACGAAAGGGCACTCGCGCTTGGTCTGAACAGCGATGTTGTTGTTATGGGAACAGCGCCTGAACTGTACATAGAGGAGCGGCTTGCAAAGAATAAACTGACGTTTCGTTACTCGGAACGTCCGCTGAAGGAGGGATTTATCAAGTTTTTTCTTCCGCGGCTTACAAAAAAGTATATTCATCTGCACATCAGGAACAGGAAAAAACGGCTGTATATCCTCGGGGCCAGTGCTTATACGGCCAGGGATTATAAAAAGATGAGAAGCTATCCGGATAAGTGCTATCAGTTCGGGTATTTTCCAAAGCATTTGTCCTATGAACCAAGGGTGCTGATGGAACGAAAGGCACAACAGGCTGTTGATCCAAAGGTGACGACAATTTTGTGGGAAGGGCGTATGCTGAGGCTGAAGCGTCCGGATTTGGTCATCAGAGCTGCCGGAAATTTAAAGAGAAAGGGTTATTCTTTCCGGGTCACAATGGTCGGCGAGGGTCCGGAACGTTCGTGTGTCGAGCGGATGGCAAAGCGGTACGGCCTTTTGGATATCGTTACATTTGAAAATTTTTTATCTCCTGATGAGGCCAGAGAGCGCATGGCGGATGCGAAGATCTATGTTATGACGAGCAACTTTTTGGAAGGATGGGGTTCCGTTATCTATGAAGCGCTGAACGCCGGGTGTGCGGTTGTGGCGAGCCATGCCTGCGGTGCGACTCCTTGGCTTGTAAAGCATAAAAAAACAGGACTTGTGTTTAAAAGCGGAAGTGCGGGCAGTCTGACAAGGCAGCTCGAAGTACTGCTTAAGGAGCCGGGATTACAGGAAACCTACGGAATTGCGGCTTATGAGCAGATGCATCAGCTTTGGAATCCGAAAACGGCCGCGGCAAACGTGCTGACACTCGCCGGGTGTTTGGAGGAAGGGCGTGAATGTCCGATTCAGGAGGGTCCCTGCAGTAAGGCGGGATACTTGAAAAACAACTGGTTTCATGAGGAAAGGCGGACCGATGAAGTATAAAATTTTATATTTGATGGAATTTCCGATTGATCTGCCGGGAGGCGGACAAATGTCCACCCAGACACTGTGTGAGGGATTATCCCAAACAGAGTTTGAACCGGTTGCCGTATGTCCGAGGCTGCTTACAAAAACACAGGCCGATTTTCCGTTCCGGGTTGTGGAGTATACCTCTGATCATAACCGGGAACGAAGCAAATTTCGCCGAATCTTTAATTTTTTCCGTCGAATTGGATCTTTTTACCGGATTATCCATTCCGAGAAGCCGCAGCTTATCCATGTTTCGATGTCGGAATCGCTGATTACGTTCGGATTTCTGCGCTGTATCGGGTTATTTTCCGGGATTCCGTTTGTTTATACCGACAGAGGATTGTTTTATGGTTATCGCAGTCATTCCAGAACGTGCATTATGCGCACGCTGAAGCATGCATCCGGGATGATCTGTACGACGCAATACAACAAAAACTTATGGAAGGCGGCCGGAGTGCCGTGTAAAGTTACGGTCATCCCGAATACGATCGGCAAGGTATTTGATGAGTTTCAGGAAGGAAAACGTGAGGAACAGCGAAAAAAATACGGCATTTCAAAGGAGGATTTTGTCGTTGGCTTTGCGGGACGGATTTCGGAGGAAAAGGACTGGCCATTCGTTCAGACGCTCGTGTCCGCTTTAAGGAGCAGCGGCCTGCGGTTTAAGGTTGCACTCGTGCTGTCCGTTTATGAAGCACAGGACGCGCGCCTTGCGGAAGATATTAAGAACGGAATCATCAAAAATATTGGTGAAGAAAATCTGATTTACATGCAGGATTTGTCCCAGGCGGAGATTGCGGATTATTACTACCTTGTAGATGTATTTGTAATGACTTCCATGTTTGAGTCGTTCGGAAAAGCCGCGGTTGAAGCGATGAGCCGGAAATGTGCGGTCGTATCCACGAATGTCGGCGGGCTTACTGAGGTGATCGGGAAGGAAGAAAACCTTTATACAAAGGAGAACCTGCAAAAATTTACGGCTCGCATGCATGTGCTTTTCGACGATCGGGCAGAGCTGGATTGCAACCGGGAGTTTTTCTACCGGCGTTATCTGGATCACTATACGAAGGAAGTCCATATTGAAAGGCATTGCAGTCTTTATTCGGGTTTACTTGAGTCTTGATTATAAAAATGGTATACTATTATCATTATGCCAATAGACTTGGAGGATCAGTTAATGAATGTTTTGGCAAACAGATTGGACAGAGGATTTTATCAGTATCAGAAGGAGTTTGAGCAGAAGGCATTGGAGGTGCTGCGCTCCGGCTGGTATATACTCGGGAAGGAGTTAAGCTCCTTTGAAGAAGAATTTGCCTCTTATATCGGTACGAAATACTGCGTGGGCCTTGCGAGCGGTTTGGATGCGCTCTGGCTTGCGTTTCGCGTGCTTGGGATCGGAGAGGGCGATGAGGTCATTGTACAGGGGAATACTTATATTGCGAGTGTGATGGGAATTACAATCAACGGGGCGACCCCGGTGTTTGTAGAACCGGATGTCTATTATAATATTGACACAGCTAAAATCGAAGAGAAGATCACAGAGCGCACAAAGGCAATTCTCGTCGTGCATTTATACGGACAGGCATCTAAAATGGATGAGGTGTCCGCACTTTGTGAAAAATACCGACTGCGTCTTGTGGAGGACTGTGCACAGTCTCATGGCGCATGCTTTGACGGGAAGATGACGGGCAGCTTCGGCGATATCGGTTGTTTTTCCTTTTATCCCTCAAAAAATATCGGCGCATTCGGAGACGGAGGCGCAATAGTGACCAATGATGAAAAAATAGCGGCGGATATGCGCATGTACCGTAATTACGGAAGCGAGAAGCGCTATTATAATAAAGTGGTGGGGACAAATTCCCGCTTGGATGAGATTCAGGCAGGACTGCTGCGCGTGCGGCTAAAGCATGTGCAGGAGATGACGGAGGAAAAGAAGCAGATTGCCGCCCGGTACATAAGCCGGCTGAACAATCCTCTTATTATGCTTCCGCCTCTCATGGAGCGGGCGACTCATATCTATCATCAGTTTGTCATTCGTTGTAAGGAACGCGATGAGCTGATTCAATATTTGAATGAAAAGGAAATCGGGACAATCATCCATTATCCGATTCCGCCGCATTTGGCAGAAGCCTATCGGTATCTCGGCTTCCACAAAGGGGATCTGCCGCTTACTGAGGCGTGTGCGCGGGAAGTGCTTTCCATCCCGATGTATAACGGTATGACAGAAGAAGAGCAGAATTACGTGATTGATGCGCTCAATGCGTTTCAAGGCCGGACACCTTTACAGGCTGAACTGTTCTGACATGCGAACAACAAAAAGATGGGAGAGACTGCATGAATATTAAGGGGCAGTATCAGATATTGGAATTCGGAGAATTCGGGGATGAGCGCGGAAACCTTGTTGTGGCGGAGTGCGGCGGGATGGATGTGCCGTTTGAGGTGAAGCGCGTGTTCTATATGTACGGTTCGGATGCGACCGTCATCCGTGGGCGTCACGCTAACAGAAGGACGGAATTTGTGCTGATCAATGTGAGCGGATCGAGCAGGGTAAAGGTCGATAATGGATTTGAAACGGAGATTGTGGAGCTGAACAGGCCGCGGATGGGTCTGTATCTGCCCTCTATGCTCTGGAAGGATATGTATGATTTTTCTCCGGATTCCGTGCTTCTGGTGCTTGCAAGTGAGCATTATGACGGCAGCGAATATATCCGCGATTATGAAGAATTTATAAAGGAAGTGGGAGGCATACGGCATGAGTAAGATTTCCATCATCATACCGGTTTATTTTAATTCAGATACGCTGATGCTCCTTTATGAGGATATGAAGGAGAAAATTCTTCATAAAATCGGCGCATATGAGATTGTTATGGTGGACGACGGTTCCGGCGATAATTCGTGGGAAATCATGAATCAAATCAGAGAGAGAGACGAGCATGTGAAATGCATTCGTCTTTCAAGGAATTTTGGCGAGCACGCGGCAATCCTTGCCGGCCTGTCGCACTGCAGCGGCGACTGCGCCGTGACAAAGCAGGCGGATCTGCAGGAGGATTCTGAGCTGATTCTTGAGATGTACGAGAGCTGGAAGCGCGGCAATAAGGTTGTGCTTGCGGTGCGTGCTCAAAGGGATGATTCCCCGATTAAAAAATTTTTTGCGAATATGTATTACGGTATCGTCAAAAAATTTATCGAAAAGAAAATGCCGATTGGCGGCTTTGACTGCTATCTGCTCGACAGGCAGGTCATCGGCGTCCTGCAAATGCTTGATGAGAAGAATTCGGCACTGACCTTACAGGTTTTGTGGGTGGGCTTTCAGTCGGAAAGCATTTATTTTCACAGAAAAGATCGGGAAATCGGCCAGTCTCGCTGGACGCTTTCCAAGAAGTTCAAGCTGGTAATGGACTCAATGATGAGCTTTTCCTATTTTCCGATCCGATTCATGTCAGGTGTCGGCGTCGTCTGTGCAATGATTTCATTTTTATGGATTATAGAAGTCATTCTGGAGCGTTTGATCATCGGAACACCGATTGAGGGTTGGGCTTCTCTGATGTGTCTGATTCTGTTTTCTACGGGAATGATTCTTTTGATGCTTGGAATTCTTGGAGAATATCTATGGCGGACACTTGATGCAAGCCGTAACCGTCCCCCGTTTTTGGTAGATACGGTCAATCCTTGCCGTACGACGGACGAGGAACCAAAGGAGCCAGTATAGATCATGGGAGAAACAGAAAAAAAGGAAGGCTTGCTGCAGAGCTTTATTCAGTATTTCTACGGTAATTTCGTTGTGCTGCTGCTGGGATTTATCTCTCTCCCGCTGATCACGCGCGTGATGTCCACAGATGAGTATGGAAGAACTGCCATGTTTACCTCGGCTGTTTCCATTATTTATATTTTTGCTATTTTAGGGCTGGATCAGTCATATATTCGCTATTTCTATAAGGATGGTGTGAACCGCAAGACTCTTTTATTGCAGTGTCTGCGCTGGCCTGTGCTCCTCATCCTTCTTTTGTCGGGCTTGTATGCATTTGGCTCGCAGTATTTTAACGAGTTTCTTTTTGGACGAAGCAGTCTTGACATCACGCTGTTAGTCATAGCCTACACGGTCATTTCCGTCTTTGAACGCTTTCTGTTTTTAAATATCCGTATGGAACAGAACGGGAAGCTGTATTCCAATTTAAATATCTTATCAAAGCTGTTGTATATCACATTTATTGTTTTATTTGTCTGGATTCTCGGGAATGACTTCCGGGTCGTGCTCTATGCAATGACGCTTCCGCTCGCAATCGTGACGCTGACCGTCGCTGTCCGTTATTTGCTCGTTAAGCGAAGGGAAAAGGCGGTCAAGCATGCGGTGGCCCAAAAGGAGCTGCTGCTATATGGCATTCCGTTCATCCCGATGCTTTTGATGGAGTGGCTGCTGTCGTCAATGGATAAGTGGTTTATCAAAATTTTTAATGATTTTTCGGAAACAGGTGTCTATTCGGCGGCGATGCAGATCATGACGCTTTTGCTGACATTTAAAATCACGTATGTGGCGTTTTGGGCACCGGTCGCAATGGAAAAATATGAAACACAGCCGGAGGAGGTCTGCAAGGCATTTTTTGCGGACATGTTTCGAAAAGTGCAGTTTCTTTGTATGTCGGCGGCGTTTCTGCTGACGATTTTCAGGGGTGTCATTGTATTGATTTTAGGAGAGGGCTACCGCGAAGCGATCAGGGTGATTCCTTTTCTGACACTGATGCCGATCTTGAGTATTTTGTTTGAAATGACGGGACAGGGCGTGAAATTCGCCGGGAAAATCAAATACTTTAATTATGCCTCGCTCGTGGCAATCGCCTGTAATCTTGTCGGAAATATCCTGCTTGTTCCAAGGTTTTCAGGGGTTGGCGCCGCACTTGCTACGGCGCTCACCTATATCGTATATTTTCTGCTGGGTACTTATTTCTCTAAAAAATGCTATCCGGTTGATTATCGCTTCCGTGAATTTGCCGTATCGCTGTGTCTCTATATTGCCTATGCGGCGTTTGCGACGGTAACGCAGGATCAGTGGCTGAGTGCCGGCGTGGGAAGTGTGCTGTTTGTACTGCACTGTATTTGGAACAGAGGAATTTTGGCGGATCTGCTGTATTTTCTTAAGGGATTGAAAAAATGAAATATATGATTGTTGCCGTTTTAACAATTGCCGCAGCCGTGCTGCTGCGCTTAAAAAAAGAATTTAGAGGATTTGTGCTCGCAGGCTTCGTCATCGTGATGATTCTGTTGAGCTTTGTCTATAATATGCGGGTGCTTTCCTCAATTGTGCCGTTTTATTTTCCGACGAACCAGACGTTTTATCAGACGGAATTTCTGGAAAAGGGAGAATATCCGGACAGCTTTTTGCCGCTTTTATTGAAAGGCAAGACAGTCTATACAAAGGATGACAGGGTCCCGCTTGACCAGGCCGTGGCAGAGGGCAAAAATTTTGTTTATGCGTATTACCATAATGAGAATGCGATTAACTACATGGAGCTGATGGAGGCCACAGTGATCCCGGATCCCGGCTTGAACGATGCAAAGGTGAGCGAAGCGCAGATGGAGGCGTTTGGAGATTTGGGCTATGCGAATGATATGTTTCGCTATTCCTTTTTACTTAATGATTTCTGGGAGGAGATCGGAAACTATTTCACTTATTATTGGTATTATTCCGATTACTTGCCTGAGATCCATGTCTATCTGAATGCGCAGGGCATGGAGGAAGCGGATACACTCGTTGTGCTGTGGGATGGAAATGCCGAAAAGGAAGCGGAGAATCTCTACATCATGACAGAAGCCTATTATGAGAGTGAGGTGGCAGCAGATTTATGAATGAATGGATTGCCGCTTATTTGACGCAATTTACCGGGCGTTTTTTTCTCAATCAGTTTTTTGTGGTTCTTGCCGTTTATTTGGCGGGCCTATTTCTTGTTGCCTGCATGAGAAGAGGCGTCAGGGATTTTTGGACGCCGCTCTTAGCTTATCCGGTCGGTATTGCTGTCTATGTGCTTGCAGGCTTTTTACTGTTGGTTACCGGACTGCCGTTTCGCGCAGGGACCGTGCTGCTTTTGCTGTTATTCGCAGCCGTGCTTTTGTGCTTCTATAAAAAGCCGTTTCAAAGCCTGCGGACTGAATTTGCCACATGGAAGGAAGAAACAAACGGGCAGCTCAAAAGACGCTGTGTGCCATGGCTTCTGGCGGGTGCTTTGCTGCTTGCCGCTGTGCTTGCCGTTTCGGGTATTCTGTCGGTGAGTCTTTCAAATGATTCGATGTATTACTATTCCCTATATTCGCGCGCGCTTGTAAGCTATGGCACGTACCGGAGGGAATTCAATGTATTTTTGACAGACGTCGGACAGGGGGCTGCTCTGATCGGTACCTTCCCATATTTGTTTGGTTTTAACGAAATGTTTGGCATCCAGCAGTTTTTTAACTTGAATTTTCTATGCTGCTTCACCTATGCTGTTTATGAGCAGACAAAAGCCGCCGGGCAGAAGAAGGCATTTGTAGTCGCGCTGCTTTCGCTGCTTGTGCTGCTCTCTGCCATGCCGTTTCTCATCGTATCCAAATGGGCGATGGCCAATGTCTATTTCATGGAATATTTGTTTCTTTGCAGTTATCTGGCATTTCGTTTTCAGCCAAAGGAGGAAGGCTGCGAGGAAGGGCTTTTGCTTGTGCAGGGTATTTTGATGGCAATGCTTTCGACACTGCGCATGGAGGGCGGCATCTTTGTACTCTTTGCCGTGCTTTGTATTTCCACGCTTAAGTACCGGAACCGGGAGCTGGCGCTGTGCTTTTTGGTGCCGACCGCTTGCCTGCAGCTTTTATACGGCATTCGTATTTTTCTGACAATGGATATCAACGCGCCCTATACGTTTCTTACTGAAAAAAAGGCGGCAGTACAACTCCTCGGAATGGCGGCAGTGCTGCTGTATCTGACCTTAATTCGGGGCCGGTATTTTAAAACGCTTCAAAAGCACATAGAAGCCGTCATTATGGCAGGGCTTTTGCTTGTCAATGCAGGTTTGTGCGTATTGGATTTTACTATTTATTTTGGCAATTTAAAAGCATTCGGTGCAAATTTATTTCATCAGAGCGGCTGGGGTCTGTTCCCCGCTTTTGTGATTGCGATGCTGCTTCTGCTGCCGAAAAAGGGAATTCCCTTCCGGTATCATGATTTGCTTTGGACAGGATATCTGCTGATTACACTCGCCGTTTGCTGGGCGAGGGACGGCATTTTAAGAGAAGGTGTCGGCGATTCGGGAAACCGTGTGCTTCTTCAGATTGTGCCGCTTGTTGTATTTGCCCTGACGCTGCGTGCAGCCAGATGGTGCAGAAAATGACTTACTATATTAAGTGCGCAGGCAGAATCCATACGCCGTCCGTCAGCGGGAGGCGTTCTTTTGCAAGGCAGACGACGGCTCCTGTGCCGAGTATTCTGCCCGGAACCTTTGCAAGACACTTAAAGGAACTGACCATGGACCTTGTCGGGTCACTTGAGGTTTTAATTTCAATCGGATGCAGTGTATTACCATTTTGAATCACAAGATCGATTTCATTTTTATCTTTATCGCGGTAGTAATATAGCGGAGGCTCGACAATACCGTCATTATAGTAGCTTTTAAGAATTTCGCCGAACACAAATGTCTCGAACATATGCCCCCACATCGCCCCGTTTGTCAGCTGCTCCGGAGTGTTCCAGCCAAGCAGCCAGCAGGCAAGCCCCGTATCAAGGAAGTACAACTTCGGTGTTTTAATGAGCCGCTTATTGAAGTTATTGTAATACGGTTCGAGCAAATATATGAGACCGCTTGATTCCAATACCGACAGCCAGGAGCGAACTGTTTTTACATCTTTACCGCAAATCTCGGCGATGGTAGTCATATTCAGCATTTCTCCCGTTATGGATGCGGTGGCCTTGACAAACTTAATAAATGCGGATTCATCCTGGATATTTAATACATCTTTGATATCCTTTTCGATATACGTTTGAAAATAGGAACTGAAATAATCAGCCCAATCGTGCAGGTCGCCTTCAATTTCATACAATTCCGGGAAAAATCCTCTGTGGACACAGGAAGCAATACGCTTGTAGTCAAAAGCGGCTCCACACTGTTCCATTCCGGACATATGTTCCTGCGTCGGCAGGAATGGTTCACGGCAGAGGACACCGGAAAGTTCCCGCATGGAAAGACCGAGCATTTTAATGATGCCTGCCCGTCCGGCAAGACTGTCGCTGACGTTCTTCATCAGTTTCAGACTCTGTGAGCCGGTAAGATAAAACTGTCCTTTCGTCTTGTCTTCATCTACGATATCTTTGATATAATCGAACAATTCAGCGGCTTTTTGAATTTCGTCTACGATAACCGGCGGCTTGTTCGCCTCAAAGAACAGAGACGGGTTTTCCTTCGCGCTCTCCCGGACAAGAGGCCTGTTCAATGCTACATAACGTATATCGCTGTATACCTCTTTGAGCATTGTGGACTTTCCGACCTGTCTTGCACCTGTTATCACGAGAATGGGCTTGCGCCTGGCAATACGTTCGACTACGGGTTCTATGTGCCTGTGATAATACATTGGAATTCTCCCTTCCGACAAAATACGTCTATTTTGGAATGTGACTCTATTATAGTCGATATTTCTTTGCGGGTCAATGAAATTATTAAGTTAATCGGAAAGCAGCGGACTTCTGTAAAGTGTCCCGCAGGGGACAGAGATCTTCTCATAGTGATGTTCCGTGACGTAATCGAGCAGGAAGCCGCCGATTTCATTGGCATTTGGATTCGGGTCGGCAACGACATCCCCGCAGGTTTCATAGGAGCCGTATTCCTCATCCAGTACGAGTACGAGATCGGGATAGCGGTCAGGGTTCATATCATAGTAAAGTTCAAGTCGTGTGCTGTTAAACGCCGTCCGCCAGGTGGTCGGGGCCGCGCAGCGCAAATCCGTGCACAAATATCCATAGGGCAGCAGCTTTGTAATGAAGATGCTGCCGTTTTCTTTTCCGATCGAATCCGATTGGCAATAGGTCCTAATCGTATCATAGACGTTTTCATACATCATAAGATGTTCAGGTGTCGTATATAGACCTGCAGCAGGCCCCGCGGTAATTTGAGCTGTCAGCTCGTTCAGCGGCGCATCACGGTAAACATTGACAATACGCAGTACGATTGTCTGGATGAGAGCGATACACAGGACTGCCATAAAGAGGATGCTCCCGATTTTGGAAAGAGCTCCCCATTTGGATTTGCCGCTGACGGACAATTCTGCAATGTAATCCTGAATAAACAGAATCGAAGCGATTGAGGCTATAAAATGCCCCATCGATAAAATATAGAGATAGCCGTTCGAAGAATAGCTGAATACGACGGAGAATATCATGCCTCCCGCAAACAGCAGGAAGAACAGTTTCCAGTTTTTCTTTTTTGTGAGGAAAAAGAGCGGGAGAGCCGTCATGCAAAGAGCTGTCTGGATATAACCGGTATGTCCCAGGCTGCGTGAGAAATAGAACGCAAACAGAAGCAGGGCGGCAGCGGCGGACAACTGTTTTAAGGCTGTCATAACGGGAACCTGAAGATTTGTTCGTTGTCTTTTCAAAGCAGAAAAGCAGTGAAGAAAGAATGTGAATAAAATCAGCAGATAACCCGCATAGGCGCTATGACCGTAGACTTCATTAATTCCGATAAAGAATTTTTTAAGCGGATAGATCAGGCTTGTCCCGTGCTCCTCGTCGGAGAGAACATAAGGGATTGCACGGATAAAATCCGTAATGGAAACATTCGTCAGTAAAAACGCAAAAAAGAGGACGGCGGGGATACAGATACCGTACAGCGTATACAGGCAGACTGTAATCAAATCAGCCTTTTTTATTATATAGGAAATTCCTTCGGATTTCCTATATAACAAAATATTATGCGCAGCTTTGCGCGCGGAACAAAAGCTGTGCTGCCGGTGTAAATGATCGCGAGAGTGGACGGAGCACACTTTTGTTCCAGCTTCTTTCCACGACAGGGGCAGCTTTGTGATCCGACAGACGAGCAGCAGAAGCAAAACAGCAAAAATAACGAGCACATAGGCGACAGCCATTGTCGGAAGTGCGAGCACGCAAAGTGCGAACAGGGTGCCGGAAATGACAAGAAATCGTTTTTGACCGGTCTGATAAAAATGATAGACCAGCAACATCGAAAGAAGGAAGCAATGAACGGATATCGTATAATAGGAAAGCGTCGCAATATTTAAGTGCGTATAAAACAGGACGGAAAGCGCGCAGAATAAAGCAATGACCTCCCTTACGGATGTTTTGAGAATCCGGTAGGTGACCAGACTGCTGATCAGCGCAAAGAAGACAAAGCAGATGCGGAAGAAAAGCAGAATTCCGCTCGTCGAACCGGCAATCGTCATATAAAGGGAAAAGAGCGGCAGCAGAATCACCCCGGAGAGCTGCGTCGGAAACCATTCATGCAGAAAAATACTGTCTCCCTGATAAAAACGATACGCCGTGGAAAAATAAAAGGTTTCATCCGACCAGCAGAAACTGAAAAAGCATTTGCAAAGCAGCAACAAAAAGCCGAGACCTAACAGCAGATAAGGATAATAAGCGGCTATAAATTTTTTGACGGTCATAAATACTCCTTTATTGGATATTTTGATAAAGTATGATATGATACTTATGATATTGGTATCGGATACCATTTATTATAAATAGATTGTTCATAAGTATTATATAGGATTGTATCCGGGTTTTCAATCTAAGGATGACAGATAAAAGGAGAAAAGATGGGCTTATACAGGCAGATTGCGGACAGGCAGGCAAAAATAGCATTGGTGGGACTCGGCTATGTGGGAATGCCGATCGCGGTTGCATTTGCAAAAAAGGCCGAGGTCATCGGTTTTGATTTAAACGAAGAAAAAATAAAGGCCTACCGTTCGGGCATTGACCCTACAAAGGAAGTCGGCGACGAGGCGATCAAAAAGACCACGGTCGAGTTTACATGCGATGAAAGCAGGCTTCAGGAGGCGAAATTTCATATTGTTGCGGTGCCGACACCGATCAATCTGGATAAGACGCCGGATCTGTATCCGGTTGAGTCCGCCAGCCGGCTGCTCGGCAAAAATCTGACGAAGGGTTCGATTGTCGTTTATGAATCCACTGTCTATCCCGGCGTGACCGAAGATGTATGTGTGCCCATATTGGAGCGGGAGTCAGGCCTGATCTGCGGCAGGGACTTTAAGGTCGGCTATTCGCCGGAGCGGATTAACCCCGGTGATCAGGTACATCGCTTGGAAAATATCAGAAAAATTGTTTCGGGTATGGATGCGGAAGCACTCGAGGAAATCGCGCAGGTTTACGAGCTTGTGATCGAGGCCGGCGTACACCGTGCGGGCAGCATCAAGGTGGCCGAGGCGGCAAAGGTTGTGGAAAATTCTCAACGGGATATCAACATCGCTTTTATTAATGAATTGGCTATGGCATTTGACAAAATGGAGATCGACACGTCCGAGGTGATCGATGCAATGAATACAAAGTGGAATGCGCTGGGCTTCAGGCCGGGACTGGTAGGCGGACACTGCATCGGCGTGGACCCTTATTACTTTATATATGAAACAGAAAAGCTTGGTTATCATTCCCGGCTCATTTCTGCGGGCAGACAGATCAACGATGATATGCCTGCATTTGTCGGGGATCATATTATTAAACAGCTTGTACTTGCCAACAAGCAGGTGAAGCAGGCAAAAATCGTATTTTTTGGTGCGACTTTTAAAGAAAACTGTCCGGATGTGCGCAATTCCAAGGTGATGGAAATCATAAAATATCTGGAACAATTCGAACTGTGTCCGGTGCTGATTGACCCTGCGGCGGACCCGAAAGAGGTCGAACGCACCTACGGCTATCCGCTTTCCGACAGAGAAGAGGCATATGGAGCGGACTGCCTTGTAATTGCGGTGGCTCATGAGGAGTTTAGAAGCTGGCCGCTTTCGAAGTGGGATTCTTTCTTTAAAGATTGTCCGGCAAAGGAGCGGGTCATCATAGATATTAAAGCGATCCTTAATAAGGCTGAGGTGGCAGGCAAAGGCTACCGGTATTGGAGACTGTAGACGTAATTTGTAATAATACGCGGGTGAGGACGATGACGGTTATAGTAAATGCGGATGATTTCGGGAAAAGTAAATCGGTCAACCGTGCGATCACGGAGTGCTTCGCAAAAGGCATGATCCAGCGGACGACAATTATGGTGAATATGCCGGCTGCCGATGAGGCGGCGGCAATTGCAAAGGAGCAGGGCTTTGCCGGTTACGTCGGTATTCATTTGAATTTGACGGAAGGACGGCCGCTGACCTTGGATATCCGCAGTAATCCGCTGCTTTGTGATGAGAAAGGAAATTTTCACGCGGGTTTTCAACGGACGACAAAGTACCGTCTTTATATGGATGAACTGACGATCGGCCAGATACAGAAAGAACTGGATGCCCAGCTTGAAAAATACGGAGCTTATGGGTTCACGCTGTGGCATGTGGATTCCCATCATCATGTGCATACGAATTATCCGGTGCTGCGCGCTTTAAAGCCTCTCGCAAAAAAATACGGATTTTCCTCTATCCGGCTCGGAAGAAATTTGTTTCGCGGCGGCAATCCTATGATGAAGCTATACAAAATCCTGTATAATCGTGCGCTTCGGAAGCTATGCCGTGAGACGACGGACTATTTTGGCTCTTATAAAGACTTTGCGGCATATTTTTCACTGGAACTGCCTTCGACAGAAGAAGAGCGGACAGCATCTGTGAAAAATGGAGCGGGTCAAAATGCAGTAAAAAATTTTCTCTCTAAATATCGATTGGAGCTTATGGTGCACCCAATGTATGATGTACAAGGCGTGCTTGTGGACACCGATCTTCCGATGGAAATGGAACGGATGATGTTGAATGGATAGGCAGAAACTGAAAAAAGAGCGTCTAAAAGCGCTGCTTCTCTTACATGCAATCATGCTTCTGTATTCTGCAAGCGCGATTTTTTCAAAGCTTGCGGCGGGTGAGCGGTTTTTAAGCCTTTCTTTTTTCGTTTTATACGGGCTTGTGCTGCTGATTTTATTTATATATGCTATTTTATGGCAGCAGGTATTAAAACAAATGCCGCTCACGACCGCCTATGCGAATAAGGCAGTTGTCATTATATGGGGTCTTATCTGGGGAAACCTGTTTTTCGGGGAGGCAGTCACCATAAAAAAACTGATCGCCTCGGTGATTGTGATCGTTGGCGTCGGATTGGTGGTGACAGATCAGAATGAGTAGGGAACACTTATCTATTATTGTTTTTTTACTTTCCGTTTTGATATCCGCTGTTTCGCAGCTGTTGCTTAAGATGAGTGCGAACAGGAAGTACGAGACGCGTCTGGCGGAATATTTAAACCCGAAGGTCATCGCAGCCTACTTCCTTTTTTTCGGGGCTACTCTGATAACGGTGCTGGCCTATCAGTACGTGCCGCTGTCGCTCGGTCCGGTTCTGGAGTCAACCGGCTATATTTTTGTAACACTGCTCGGCTGTTTTATTTTAAAAGAAAAAATCGGGAAGCGAAAGCTTGCCGGCATGCTTGTAATTATTGCGGGAATTCTGCTTTTTAATTCCTGAAGGCAATAGCAATCAATTGTTTATTTAATGGAGTAGAATCAGATGTCAGCTAGCCTGAAAGAAAAGATAAAATATGGACTGCCGGTTCTTCTCACACTGCTGCTTGGCAGTGTAAATCTGGCAATGAAGCAGATATTTCCCTTTGGAGAACATACCATCGACTATTATGATATGGCACAGCAAATTGCTGCTTTTTATTACCATGTTTATGATATGCTGCACGGAGAAAAGGCCTTTTTCTTTGACTGGTATACGGCTCTTGGCGTCAATATGGCGATGAGCACATCCGGCTGCAGTAATTTAAGCCTGTTTAATTTATTTTTTTTGTTTGTTCCGAGAGACTTACTGTTAGAAAGCCTTTCGATTTTTAATCTGTTAAAAATGATGTGTATGACATTCACGATGTATTGGTATCTGCATAAAAGTTACCGGGCACCCTATTTTTTTGAAGCGGTACTCAGTGTCGGCTATGGATTCTGCGGCTTTGTTCTCGTTTTGTATATTACAAACCAGTGGCTTGATATCGCGGTTCTTTTCCCGCTGATCATGCTTTCGCTGCAGAAGCTGTTTCGGGATGGGACGATGCGCTGGTATATTCTCACGCTTTCTCTGGCGCTGATAAGCAGCTACTACCTTTCCTTTATGATTTTGATCTTTGTGTTTTTGATGACGGGACTTTGGATTCTTGCGGAGCGTCTTTTCGAAAAAAAGGAGAACCGGATACAGTATTCGATTGTCAGACTGGGACTTGGAACGCTGGCTGCGGTTCTTGTGTCCTCTTTTATTCTTGTGCCGCAGCTTATGCAGACCCTTGTTTCGGCGAGGTTTGAAAATGAAAACGGGGGCGGCTTGCCAGGACAGTATTTGTCCATCTTAAAGCAGGTGAACGGCGCTTATACGACACGGTGGTGGACTCTGCTGGGGCTGTCCTTTGCGGCGGCACTGGTATTTTACGGGCTGCTTCGGTTTCGCAAAGAGAAAAAGAGTGTGTTTCTCGTCGTCGGTTCAATTCTGCTCATCGTTCTTGAATTGTTTTTTGAAAGCATCAATTTGATCTGGCATTTCGGATCTTATATCCAGTATCCGATCCGAAACGGCTTCATGATTTATTTTGTTTTTGCGGCATGTGCCTGTTATTATGCGCAGAAGCTGTTCGCGGCAGGATCGTTCGAAGGGCGACCTGTTTCCCGCAGAACAGGATTGCTGTTGGCGGCGGGCTTTGCCGTCACGGTGCTTTTGATTTATGCCGGAACCGCTTGGTATGCAAGCCATCAGGGACTGGCCCTGCGTACGGTTTTTCATATTACCGCAGCCGTGATGGGCGTATCATTTCTTGGATATGTATTCCTGTTATGGATGAAGGACGGGCGATACCGTTATGGAAGTGCCTGCCTGCTTGTATTTGAACTGCTGTTTTATACGTTTCTCATGATCGGGAAGCCGACATTTGTGACGGGTTATTCTGAGGAGCCCGAGCAGGAGGGTGAGTATATCCGCATTTGCAATCAGCTTGCCGAACAGTTTTCGTTAGAGCCGGATGTGCTTGCAAGGGTGAAGAATCCCGATGAAAGTCTGAATTCCAATTACGGTCTTGTGCTGCGCAGACCGGCGCTGTCTAACTGGACGCATTTGATTTCTCCGCAGCTTCAGCAGGGAGCGGGAGCTTGGGGCTACAGCTTTCAGTTTACCCGTCTTCTGGATGCGGGCGGGACGGTTTTTTCGGATGCGCTGCTCGGCGTTACGGAGACGATCAGTCTTGCGGAGCAGCCTCCCGCACTTTATGAACAAACTGACAGCGCGGCTGTTACGGTGGATCATTTAACAGGGGAAGAAGCTGTTTATGGATTATATAGAAACCGCTATACGCTGCCTTGGGGGATGACGATACCGGAAGCGTTCGCCGCGGATATGGAGACGGCCGATCTTGTATCTCTTCAAAATACGTTCTATCAGGCACTTGCCGGTACTTCCGGAGTAGGAGAGATCGCTTCTTTTATAAAAAACGGAAGTGTGATCAAAAAAACGATTGTGAGCTCCTTTCAAACAGATCAGACGAACCGGGTGCGCACCGAGATACTGCGTATCAAAGTGAAAGGCGAGACCGCGCTTTATTTTTCCGGTTGCGGCGGAGATCGGGAGGATCGGAACACGCAAATTTTTGTAAATGGAAAAGCCATCCCGGTTCCCAGCATCAAGGAAACCGACAACACGCTGTACCCGGCTCATTTTAACAATAATGCAGTCTGTCTTGGTGTGTTTAAAGACGAGGAGCTGTCTGTTGAAATCCGTATGGATCTGACGGAGGGTGAGCTGTTTGATACGCAGATCAGTACCCTTGATTTAGAGAAACTGTCAGGGCTATGTGCCGCCTATGCGGACGAAGACACGAAGGTCACGGCAGGCAAACGGACGCTTGAGGTGAACGTGTCGGCAGAGGAAGACGGAGAGCGGCTTCTGCTGCCGCTGGCCTTTGACGAGGGCTTTCATGTATCGGTGAACGGAAAACGTGTACAGGCTGAGTCCTTCGCCGGATTGTTTACCGTGATCCCGCTTACGAAAGGCGGCAATGAAGTTCGTATGAGCTATTTGCCTGCCGGTATGCTGCGGGGCGGTATCGTGACGGCCTGCATACTGCTGTTCCTCTTGGCGGCGGGACTCTTTCATCGATTCGGAACAAAAAGGCAGAAGCAAGTTATGCTGTCGGCCGAGAAAACGGCAGAGGCCTGTCTGAAACCGCTTTATATGGCAGGCTGGGCGGTGGTAATGCTTGCGATGTATCTGATTCCGGTTGCAGCCGGTGTGGTTTTCATTTTATTATAAATGGAGAAATAGGATGATAAAACTGAGGCAGAAATTTTCAAATCCCATAGTCTTTTCTCTGACGGTCAATACACTCCTGTTGTTGATTTCTATTTTTTTGTTTCATCCATTTTTTGAAGAAAATGATGATGCATTTTTGGCAATGATTGCAGAAGGAGCCTACGGGGCGAGAGAAAGCCGCCTGATCTATGTGAGCAGCTTGCTTGGAAGGCTTATGACATTGTTGTATTCTGTGCTGCCGGTTGTCCGGTGGCACTGCGTGCTGCAGTATGCATTTCTGTTTCTGGCTTATAGCGCAGTCACTGCCGTTTTGTGCCGTCGCCGGCATGGAAAGCTGCTTTCCATACTATTGCTGCTTTGCACTTTTTATGAATCCTATGTATCCCTGCAATATACGAAAACCGCGGCGATCGTGACAGCCGCCGGCTTTGTGCTGCTGTTTGAGTCGCTGCGCAGGAAAAGAAAGGAAGGAAGAATTCCGGTAGCACCTATTGTGACCGGAGATTTTTTGCTTATATATGGAGCTCTTTTGCGCAGCAGTGCTTTTCTGCTCGCGAGCGTATTGCTGCTTTGCGCAGGTCTTTATGAGTTATATGGCTGCTATAAAGAATCGGGTAAAAATGAGTTTCCTAAAAAGCTTTTGAATTATGCGGCAGTTTTTGTACCGATTTTGTGTCTTATCTTTTTGCTGTTTGCCTTTGACAGGCAGGGATATAAAACAGACGGAAACTGGAACACTTTTATGGAATATAACGATACGCGCACGGCATTGCTTGATTACCGCTACGATCTGTTGGATTATTCTTTCAACTCGGAATATTTAAAATCGTTTGGCATTTCGGAAAATGACACGATGCTCTACCTGACCTGGCAATTTGGTGACGACAGGGTCTTAAGCACAGAATTGATGAAAGATGTGCTGACAGGAGCGCAGCCGCGCGCCGTGGATGGGGTGTTGTTTAAGGCATTTGCATCAAATCTGTTTGAGGAGCTGTATTCCTTAAGTGCGCTTGTGCCGGGGCTCTTCTGTGTGCTTGTATTGCTTGCGCTGTCTGCTTTTGCCGGAGATAAGAGGGAAAAAACGCCCTTTTTCCTATATTTGCTTTTGTGTGCCTGCCTGCTGTCTGTTATTTTGTTCTATTATCAATACAGCGGCAGATGGAACCACCGGGTCGTCTCCGCGCTGTTTTTGGTGTTGCTGCCCGTCTTTTTCTTTGAATGTCCTGAGCATAAGCGCGAGGATACGGGAACCGAGAAGGAAAAACAGGGGATTTTGCCGGCAGGGCTGCTTGCGGTCATGCTTGTTATATTTTTTAATATCGGGCTGCTTCTGGAAAATCAGTTCGCATACCGTGCCTATCAGCGGGAGGAGCCGGACTATGCGGCACAGCTTGCCGCGATAAACGAAGAGAAGGAGACGCTGTTTGTATTGGACATGTTTACCTTCCAGCGGGCTTATCAATACGAGGTTTTCACTGCTTATCCGGTCGGATTGCTGGATAATGCGGTTCTGGCGGGAAGCTGGTATGTCAACTCCCCGATTACAAGAGCCGTTACTCAAAGATACGGTTATTCCAATCCATTTGAAGCGTTGGAGAAGGGAGACGGCGATGTGATCCTGCTTGATAACTGTTATCCGAAGGAGAAGGCGCAGTATTTGAGTGAGCATACGGGAGAGACATTTCAGGCAGTCTATGAGAAAACGGAAAACGGCTTTGACCGGTATCGAATAAAGGAGACGGGAAAATGATAGGAGTATCCAATATTTTACTCATATTTATTTGGGGAATCTCAGTGCCGTTTGTACTCGGAATGTTATGGGAAAAGCTGCTTGCCGATTCGGATCATAGTTGCTGTGCCAGAAATTTTGCGCTTGGCTTTATGACGATGGCGGCGGTATTTCAGGTGCTTGCCGTGCCTGCGATCTTTCTGCGCGCACCGTTTCACGTACTGAAAGATGTGTGGATTACAATTATTGTCTGCTTACTTGTTGTCTCTGCCGTTATAAATTTTAAGAATTTAAAAGAACGGCTGAAAAATACCATTGTCAAAAAACCTGAACGGACTGAGCTGCTGATCTGGCTGGCAGTGATTGCAATCGTAGCATTCCAGACCTGTCTGCTTGCAGGACAGATGCATGTGGATACGGATGATGCACGCTTTGTCGCAGAGGCGATGGAGGCGGTGGAAAAGGATACGATGCTGCAATACCATCCGCTCACAGGAGAATTCCTCGGCAGTCCGCTCGGGGAGATGAACAAGGACGTCACCTCTCCTTACCCCATTTTTTTGGGCTTGGCCGGAGAACTGTTTGGCCTGCCGCCTGCGGTGGCCGCGCATGTGATTCTGCCGGTTTTATTGATTCCACTCTGTTATGCCGTGTATTTTATTATCGGAAGTTGGTTTTTTGATGGTGACAGCAGGCATACCGGACTGTTTTTACTGTTCTTGGGACTCATTCATACGTTTTCATTTGAATCGATTTATGCTTCCGGATATACGCTGTTGACGATCATCTGGCAGGGGCGGTCGGTGGCGGCAATGATTTTGCTGCCGCTGCTTTGGTATGTGCTGCTTCGGATGACGGGACAGGCTGCTGTGCCGGCCAAGGACTATGTGCTGCTTACTGCGGTATTAATTGCCTGCGCGATGCTCAGCGGAATGGGCTTGCTGCTTTCCCTGCTGCTGGCGCTGGCCTATACCTGTGTGTGCGCCTGGCAGAAAAGATCGCTGCGCACGGCACTTTTTATGCTGCTTTGCATGGGTCCTAATATCGTCAATCTGATCATATCGAGGTACCTGCTATGAAGGCTTATATTTTAGATATCATTCATATGAATAACGACTATACGGGAAATGGCATGTATATGGCGCTGTATTTTATTACACTTTTGTTTGTCGGCTTCTATATCAGGGAGAAAAAAATAAAGGATGCCGTTCTTTTGCCGTCTCTGCTGATGCTGCTCGGTGTTTATGTGGGGATTCCCTTCGTGCATCACTTTATTTTTTCCGTGTACGATGATGAAATCAGGGCCCGTTTCTTTTGGATTTTGATGGCACCCGCTGTTGCGGCACTTGGTTTCACATTGTTCGTCAAGCATCTGGACACACAGACGAAGCGAGTATTCGCTGTGCTTGCCGTGTTGCCGGTCATCTTTTTTTCGGGCATTTTTAAGCTATCCGATTCCATGTATCAGACGGCAGAAAATCTTTACCGGCTGCCGCAGGCAATTCTGGATTTAAGCGATGCGGTGCTTGCAGAAAATGAAGAGCCCAAGCTGATCGTGCCATATGAAATTGCTCACGGCTTCCGGCAGTATTCGACGCGTATCCGGCTTTTATACGGCGAGGATGCGACTTACGGACGTATCAGTCCGGCTCCGGCGGAAATCACTGAGGTCTGCGACCAGATGGCTACGGCCACGCCTGATTTGAACTATATCAGAGAAATTGCGGTGCAAAATGATGCAGACTATCTTGTGTTTGATTCTGTCTATCATGTATTCGGAGAAGGCCTGAGTTTGAACGTCGGCGGCTATACGGAGGACGTCAACTTTGTCGGCGACCGTACCCCGACCGTCAGCCAGAACAACCTGCTTCGAATCAAAGTCATTCAGCAGGCGGAGAATCCTTACTGGGACCTTTCCGAATTCGGCCTGGAGTATGTCGGGACCTACGGCCAATATTTGCTGTACCGGTTTCAGTGAAAAATGTTACATGCTGATTTTTTTGAAAAAGTATCCAGTAAAATAATTGAAAAACATGCCAGTTGTTACATTTATTGTGCAAATTGTTACAACGTGGTTGTAATAAGCGGAGAAGGTATGGTATAAAATGGTTAGAGATATTAAATCTCAACAACCTGTGTTTATTTCTTTGAACAACCCGTGGTCTATCCGCCACGGGCTGTTTTAGGTTTGCCCGGTAAAAGTACTTGCCAAGATATGGCAGTCTATGAGAGAATGGATTGGGGGTGATGGCTGTGGTCAGGATCGCGGTTTGCGATGATGAAAAGAACATGGCTGAGGACATTTGCAAGCGGATTCAAGGCTATGCGAGAAGGCATATAATTGACTGTGGAATCAGCTCCTTTAACAGTGCGGAGGCGCTTTTGGCGAGCGATCGGCAATTTGATGTTTATTTTATGGACATCCAGATGAACGAGCTGGACGGAATGCAGGCTGCGGCGATCATCAGGGATCGGAACAGAAAGGCTGTCATCGTGTTCGTTTCCGCCTTTATTCAATATGCGGCAAAGGGCTATCAGGTCAATGCGGTTCGCTATGTGCTGAAGTCACAGCTGGATGAGGAATTTTCGGATTGCATGGATGCAGTCATGGAAAGCCTTTCCAAGGAAGAGGTGCTGGAAATCAAGGTTGGCACGAAGCGAGTGCTGCTTGAGGTTGCGGATATCATTTACATAGAAAATGAAAAGCGTAAGGTTCTCATCCATATACAAAGTGATGAAAATGAAACCTACGAAATTTATGCGAAGATCACGGAGCTTGCGGAAAATCTTCATGAAATGGGATTTATCTATTGCCACGCCGCATTTTTAGTGAATGCGCGTATGATTGTCGGTATTGAACAGAATGAGTTTATTTTAAACAATGGCGTGCATATTCCGATCAGCCGTCAAAAGTATACACAGGCACAGAAGGAATATTATTTCAGGAAAGTACCTTCTCACGTTTTTAACCACTGAGGAGATTTAAATAATTTGGATAAAGGAGAATAGGATGGAGGCCTGTTTTTTAGATGACTGTCCCTGGGGTGCGCTGTCGTATCTCTATACGCTGCTGGAGGCGTTGGCCGTCAGAGATTTTTTTGATATTACACTTTACAGGAGACCACTGAAAAAGCGTTATTTTACACTTGTGGTACTCCTGCTTTTTGTATGGATGATTTTAGCGGCTCAACTCGTGCCAATTCCATATTTGAAAAGTATTTTAATTCTTTTGTTCTATGTCGGCGAAGTAGTTGTGATGTATGAAGGGAAGCTGTGGGAAAAGGCGCTTGCAGTTATCGGAGCCGCGGTTGTCTGTTATCTGTTTGATATGGCAAATTTTGGATTGATGAGTTATATGTCGCGTAAGGAAATTGCTGTGCTTTCAAATGAGCCGGTATACATGTATTATATGTCCATCACAACGAAATTCGCTCAGATGCTGCTTACAAAAATGATGAAATGTGTCGTGGGCAGAAACCGGATCAAGATGATGTACCCGTTTGACAGAGTGATTTGTATTTTTGTTCCGGTCATGATTTTGATGAATCTGTACACGAATTTTATGAGTAATCTTCAAAACGTAGAAATTACGGAATGGGATGTTTACGGTGTATTGTTTTTGATCCTCCTCGGTGTTATCACCTATTTTGTTATGTACCGTATGGGGGAATATTATGAGGATATGAGCCATTTCAGACTGCTCGAGAACCAATTAAAAGCGGGACTCGAATATATGGAATCACTGCAGCAGGCACATAAAAAGATCAGGCAGATTGCTCATGGCTTTAAAAACCAGATTTCGATCGTAAATATGCTGCTTGTGAGTGGGAAATATGACGAGGCAAAGGATTATCTTTCGGAAATTTCCGATAAGGTAGAGCAGAATGTTCTTCCGGTGCATACAAACAATGTTGTGATTGATGCCGTACTGAATCAAATGTTCATCATTGCGGCTTCTAAAAAAATCACGATGAATTTTAATATTCAGGATCTGGAAACACTCATGATGAACGTATCCGATTTGACGACAATCCTGAATAACGGTATCAATAATGCAATCGAGGCATGTGAAAAGATTCCGCCGGGGAAGCCCCGCATCATTGAAATTCAGATTTCCAATGAAGAGCGGGAGCTGATTATCTCGATTCAGAATACGACAGTTGAAAAAGAGCTGAACATTGTAGGCAACACAATCCCTACGACGAAATCGGATACCGTTAATCATGGGCTCGGAATGGAAAGTATTAAATCCGCCGTTAAGAAGTACGACGGTAAGTTGTTTTTGGAATGTCAGAATTACAATTTCCATCTTTTGGCTGCGTTCCGGGCACCATAAAGACCACTGTATAGAGATCAAACAGAAAGTATTTTGCTGATTATTGACGAATTTTGCGCGATTTAGCTAATAATTCGCAAAGATACATGGAAGATGTATGGAAATGCCGAAAATGCCTTTACAAAATTAGTAGAAAATGGTACAGTAGGAGATGTGGGAATGTTACGTTGTGACCTCGGGAGAAGGATAAACGGAGGGGCACTACATGAAAGAAGACGCCGAACTAGAATTGTATGTTACTGGTGTTTTACATGACCTTGGCGTACCGGCAAGGCTGAATGGCTACCGCTATTTGCGAGAGGCGATCATCATGCTGATCAACGATATGGACATTGCACACTCAATCACAAAGGTTTTGTATTACGATATCGCGAAAGCACACAATTCGACGATGAATCGTGTGGAGCGCGCGATTCGTACAGCGGTCGGCGTATCTTGGGAAAGAGGAAATCCCGAGGCTTTTGAGAAGATATTCGGTTATTCGTTTGTATCCAGTCACAGAAAGCCATGCAATTCGGAATATATGGTGCAAATTGCAGATAAGATACGCTTGGACAGAAAATATAACATGTTGGTGGGCTGACATCAACAATCATACATAGACGATAAATAAGAAAGAAGACTATTTCAGAGTGGGAGAGTGTCTTCTTTTTTTATTGCCCATTGCCGGTAACGTTTTGTCTGTTTGGAAAAACGGTAATTCCTTCTTTGCTGCATCAGCACATTGGGGTCTTCCAATGAGGAAAGCAGCCGACTGCGCTGTTCGGGTGAATAATTAACATAGTCGTGATAAAGAAGCTTCAGCTCGTCAAGTCTGTTTCCACATTTGATGCATTCCTGCTGATGACCGCTTAAAATGAATATTTGCTGACAGTTTTTGCAAAAATGTAAGTACATCATAATTTTGCTACTCCTTATAGCCACCTTGGTTTCCAGCATATTACATTTATACATCATTGCTATGAAAATAGTAAACTGAACATGGGAGGAAAGTCAATACGCCTACAGGATAATAATAAAAAACAACAAACGATTGTTGGACGCGTACAAAATATACATGTAAAGAACACAGAATCTTCACATATTTTTGAAACTATCAACACATTTATTTTGCATAATAAAAAAATATGAATTGGTTAGTTCGGATGGCGGAGTTTTTCGGAAATCCGAAGAGTCTTTATTTCATAATAAAACAGGGAGGACAGACTACATGATAGAAGTAACGGGGCTCGTCAAGCGGTACGGAAGCCATGTTGCGGTAGACCATTTGAGTTTTCAGGTGGAGACCGGGCAGATTTATGGCTTTTTAGGACCAAACGGAGCGGGTAAATCTACGACGATGAACATTTTGACGGGATATCTTTGTGCAAATGAAGGAACGGTCGTAATTAACGGATACGATATATTCAAGGAGCCTGAAAAGGCAAAGAAACAGATTGGGTATCTGCCGGAGCTGCCGCCGCTGTACTTGGATATGACGGCGGAAGAATATTTGCTGTTTACAGCAGAACTTAAGAAAATCCCGAAGGCGGAACGGAAGAAGGAGGCCGAAAAGGTCATGCTCCAGACCGATATTCTGGACGTAAAGGAGCGGCTGATCAGGAATCTGTCAAAGGGCTACAGACAACGGGTAGGCCTTGCGCAGGCACTGCTTGGCTCACCGGAAATCATCATCCTCGACGAGCCTACGGTCGGACTGGATCCGAAGCAGATTATCGAGATCCGGGATTTGATTAAGGAGCTTGGAAAAAAGCACACGGTCATTTTAAGCTCCCATATTCTTTCGGAGGTCAGCGCAGTCTGTGACGAGATCATGATTCTTTCGCGAGGCAGGCTTGTGGCAAAAGATACGCCCGAAAATCTGAGTCGGCTGATGGAAGGCAAACGTACACTGCAGGTGACTGTCTGTGCGCCTAAGGAAGAGGTAGAGAACGAACTGAAGGAACTTTCGGAAATCGAATCCTATAAAATCGAAGAGGAAGAAGTGACGCTGCAGGAGATTTCGGAAACCGAAAGCGGCGAGGAAGTGCAGAAGAAAAGCCGTGTGGAAATTGAAACGGAAGCAGATGTCGATATCAGAGAAAAGCTTTTTTATCTGATGGCTCAAAAACGAATGCCGATTATTGAAATGGGGATTCAAAAGGCAAGCCTTGAGGATGTGTTTATGGAGCTGACTTCAAAGGAGGAGGTGGCAGAGTCATGACAGCGGTCTATAAAAGAGAATTAAAATCTATTTTCCACTCTATGATCGGCTGGGTGTTCATGGCGGTCATCTTATTTTTTGCGGGACTTTACTTTTCTGCATACAATCTTGGACAGGGGTATCCGTACTTTGCATATGCGCTGTCCTCCATCCTGTTTGTGCTGATGATTGTTGTGCCCGTCCTGACAATGCGCATTATGGCGGAGGATAAAAAACAGAATACGGATCAGCTCTTATATACAGCTCCCGTACCTGCTTATCAGATCATTTTGGGAAAATATTTGTCTATGCTGACTACTTTTTTACTTCCGGTCTTGATTATGAGTATTTATCCGCTTGCATTGGGATTGCTGGGAGAGGTTCCCTATGCCGATACTTACGTTTCAATTCTCGGATTTTTCGTTTTCGGAGCTGCCTGCATCGCAATCGGGCAATTTGTATCTTCCCTGACGGAAAACCAGATCGTTGCTGCGGTACTCACCTTTTTGCTGCTGTTTCTCGGTTATATGATGACAGGGATTTCGGGAATGTTGTTTACAGGGGAAAATGCAGCGACAAAAATCCTGAATATATACAGCTTTAATCCCAGGCTGTCCACGTTTTTTGACGGCGTGTTTGACATTCCGAGTTTTCTTTACTTCCTGACACTCATTGCCGTTTTTTTATTTTTTACGTGTCAGGTCATCCAGAAAAAGCGCTTTAGTGTCGCAACAAGGCGGATACGCAGGGGTGCGTTCAGCACAGGGCTGATTGTCGTCGTTGTTGCGGCTGCGATACTTGTTAATTACGGCGTAAGCCTGCTGCCCGATTCGATGAAGCAGTTTGATGTGACGAATGAAAAGTTATATCAGATTTCCGAACAGACCGAAGAATTGCTCCAAAGCCTGCAGGATGATGTTACCATTTATGTTCTCGCGGATGAGAACAGCCAGGACACGGTAATTGAAAAGACACTTGCAAAATATGAGGCAGGTTCCGGGCATATTTCGGTCGTATATAAGGATCCGTCCCTGTATCCGGAATTTGCCGGCAGCTATACAGAGGATTCTTTGGAATCCAACAGTCTGATCGTGGAGAGTCAGAAGCGTTATAAGGTTGTCGGCTATGGAGATTTGTATGAGAGTGATATCGATTATACGACCTATACGGAAACGGTCACGGGCTATGACGGCGAGGGTCAGCTGACGAGTGCAATCGCTTATGTGACGACAGAAGAGATGCCAAAGCTTTATGAAATCACCGGACATGGAGAGCTGGCGCTGTCCGGCAGTATTTTGACGAGTATCCAGAAGGAAAATGTCGATATCGAGTCGATCAATCTGCTGAACTTTGATGCGGTTCCGGAGGATGCGGCAGGTATTATGATACTGGGTCCTACGGCTGATTATACGCAGGAGGATGCAAAAAAAATCAGCAATTATCTGGATGAAGGAGGCAAGGCCATCTTTATTACCTCGTGGACGCAGGAGGGAACCCCCGTATTTACTGAAATATTTGAAAAGTACGGCCTGACACTGGCTGACGGTATTGTTGCAGATACAAATTCTGATTATTATTATCAAAATCCGTACTATCTGCTTCCTGATGTGAACGCAAGTGCTGTGACTTCCTCTCTTGTGAGCGATAAGCGTTTTGTGTTTGTCCCTTATGCGCAGGGGATTGTCGTAGAGGAACAAGAAGAGGGGGATGATGACGGACCAGAGATAAATCAGATCCTTGTCACCTCTGATCAATCCTATGCGAAGACCGATGTGCAAAACATGCAGACATGGGAGAAAGAGGATGGTGATGAGAGCGGACCGTTTGCGCTTGGTGTTTACGTAACGCAGACTTTCGGAGAGGAGGAAATGAAATTCCTCTGGCTGACCTCGGAAAATTTTATTTCGGACGATGCAAATGCTACCGTTTCGGGAGCCAATTTTGAACTGATTACAAACATGATCGGCCAGATGTCGGATCAGGAAACGAGCATTTCGATCCCGGTTAAGGATTACACGGCTGCCAATCTGACTGTGCCAAGAAGCGTATTCTTTATCGGGGGAGCTGCTGTTATGTTTTTCATTCCGGTCATTGTACTTGCAAGCGGGCTTGTGATTTGGCTTGGGAGAAGAAAAAAATAATTAAGATTTTATGAAAAGGACATCCGTATTTCTCCGGATGTCCTTTTCTTTTATGCGCAGCTGCGCGCAAAACAAAGGCTGTGCTGCAGGGGCATTTGACCGTGAAATAAAAGCACGCTGTGCAGGTTGTGTTTTCACTCTATTAATGTTATAATACTACGAGATTATGCGACAGTGGAGGTTAAGTATGAAAACTTATCTTGTGACCGGCGGTGCCGGCTTTATCGGATCTAACTATATACATTATATGTTTGGAAAATACAGAGATACGATCAGAATTATCAATGTGGATGCGCTCACCTATGCGGGAAACCCGGAGAATCTGAAGGACGTAGAGGGCAGGGGCAATTATACGTTTATAAAAGCGGATATTTGTGACAGGGAAGCAATCACGGCTGTTTTTGCAGAGAATGACATTGACAGGGTTGTTCATTTTGCGGCGGAGAGTCATGTTGACAGAAGTATCCGCAATCCGGAAGTGTTTGTACAGACGAATGTGCTCGGAACGCTTGTTATGCTTAACTGTGCGAAGACGGCATGGGAGACGGCGGACGGATTCAAGGCTGATAAGAAATTTTTACATGTCTCCACAGACGAGGTATACGGCTCCCTCGAGGAGGAAGGCACCTATTTTTACGAGACGACACCCTATGATCCGCACAGTCCTTATTCAGCGAGTAAGGCATCTTCGGATCTGATTGTGAAATCGTACATTGACACTTATCATTTTCCGGCAAACATCACGAATTGCAGCAACAATTACGGACCTTACCAGTTTCCGGAAAAATTGATCCCTCTCATCATCAACAATACACTGCAGGGAAAGCCGCTGCCGGTATACGGCGACGGAAAGAATGTGCGTGATTGGCTTTATGTCATGGATCATGCGAAGGCAATTGATATGGTGACGGAAAAGGGAGTGACCGGTGAAACGTATAATATCGGCGGCCACAACGAAAAACAGAACATTGAGATTATTCATATTATTATAGATACGGTAAGAGAACTGCTTGCAGATTCTGATCCCAGAAAACAGCATGCAACAAAGGAACTGATTACTTATGTGGAGGACCGGAAGGGGCATGACAGAAGATATGCCATTGCACCGGACAAAATCAAATCGGAAATCGGCTGGGAGCCGGAGACGATGTTTGCGGAGGGTATTAAACTGACGGTAAAATGGTACTTTGAAAATGAAGATTGGATGAAGCACGTAACAAGCGGCGACTATCAGAACTATTATAAGGAGATGTATCAATGAAGGGAATCATTTTAGCAGGCGGCTCCGGCACAAGGCTCTATCCGCTCACAAAGGCGGTTTCCAAGCAGATGATGCCGGTTTATGACAAGCCGATGATTTATTATCCGCTGTCGATTCTGATGCTCGCGGGTATTCAGGAAATTCTGATTATTTCTACCCCGCGCGATCTGCCGACATTCCGGGAACTGTTCGGGAGCGGGGAGCAGTTAGGGCTTCAAATGTCCTATGCGGTGCAGGAAACCCCGAGAGGACTTGCGGATGCGTTTCTTGTAGGAGAGGAATTCATCGGAAAGGACAGCGTCGCACTGATCCTCGGGGATAATATTTTTTATGGACAGAGCTTCTCTAAGCTGCTTCGGACAGTTGCAGAGAGGAAGAAAGGCGCGACGATTTTTGGTTATTACGTCAGGGATCCGCGTGAATATGGCGTTGTTGAGTTTGACGAAAACGGGATGGCCGTTTCTATCGAAGAAAAGCCGGAGCATCCAAAGTCCAATTACGCAGTGCCGGGCCTCTATTTTTACGATAACAGCGTTGTAGAAATAGCGAAAAGCGTAAAGCCTTCGGCCAGAGGCGAAATCGAGATCACAAGTGTAAACAATGCATATCTCATGAGGGGGGATTTGCATGTGGAGACACTTGGACGCGGGTTTGCATGGCTGGATACGGGAAGCCATGATATGCTTCTGGATGCCGCAAATTTTGTGAGTGCATTCCAGCAGCGTCAAGGGATGTATATTTCCTGCATTGAGGAAATTGCTTATCGGAGAGGCTTTATCAGCAGGGAACAGCTTTTAACACTGGCAGAGCCACTTATGAAAACAGAATACGGGAGATACTTGGTTGATGTCGCAAATGGATTGTAGCAATAGAGTATAAGCAGGGGAATTGACCGAACAGCAATGGTCAAGCTTAGGAGTTTGTGATAGGGAGGACAATATGAACAGATTTAATAAGGGAAAATCTGAAAAAACTTTGAAGGAAAAAAGAAAGAAATTAAACGGGAAAGAGGCTGTTCAGTGTCAGCCTGTTGCCTGGGAAGAGTTTCAGCAGAAAAAGGAAAGCGAACAGGCCAGAAAAGAAAAAAATAAATATGATTGGGATAGACCTCTCGTTGAAGAGTCTTGGGAAATTGATGAGGACATAAGAACTGCTCGAAATGAAAAGGTGAGACGGCCGGTTGCGGAGCAGGCGTCACAGGAGCCTGAGCGGAAGGATACCGCAGGTGATTTTGAGCAAAATATTATCAACTCCACGATTATGGAGGATGAGTTTCTATTTATCGAAACAGCTCGCGCAGAGAATGCCGCGAAAACGAAGCTGCTGGATGATGGCGTGTTACCCAAAAGGAAGCCGGGTGTTCCTTATTTGTCGGAAGGACAGGAAAGTATTTATGACAAATACGCCAAAGAAGATCGGGAATTAGAGAAGGATCTTTCCGGCAAGCTTGATATGGTAGGTATGACGTCGAAAGGTGCCGACGGAAGATCTATCAAAGCATCTGTGGACGAGAAGATTATCATTCGGTCTGAGGAATTAAAGCAGAAAAGAAAATCCGCAAATAATTCCGCAGACGGAAAAAAAGTCAGGCGCCGTGTTCCGAAGGGAGCGGCAGTCGATTGGACGGAACAGCCGAAACAGCCTTATCAGACATCAAAAAAGCAGAGCAAATTCCGTGAACAAGCTGCGGATTGGCGGGAAGCAGATGAGGATCTGATGCTGGATGGAGAGGGCTTTGGCATCGGTGATGCATTAAGGCGCTTCTTCGGAAACTTTGGAAACTTTACGCCGCTTCAGTGGGCGACGCTTGTTATGGCGGCCGTTATTTTCTGCACAGGCATTACGACGACAGCGGTTTATGCAAACTATCAAAGCGAGCAGAATAAAGCAATTGCGGTTGCTTCTTTAAATCAGTTCTCAAAAGAGGAAGCGCAAACGGCGGAAGAAACGGCAGAGACCGTCGAGGAAGAATTGCCGACAGCGGCAGAGGAATCGGAGGAAATGACCGGCAAGATATTGTCGCTGGTACTGACCTCCGTAGAAAAGGATTTAAAGATCAAGCTTGTCGATGACGAGGATTCCCTTGTCAAGGGAGTTCCGTGGGGCGTCACCGTTACGGACGCAGACGGTAAAACATCTGAAAATGACGATGACGACGAGGATGGCATCATTCACTTGACAGAGGTCGGTGCGGGTGATTATTCCGTACAGATCAATCCAAGTGATGCTCTTGCAGGCTATGTGCTGCCTTCCCAAGGACAGAGCGTTTCTGTAAAAGCAAAGGTAGAATATAAAGTTATCCAGAATATCAAGGATGAGATCAAGACAGAAAAAGAAGTGAATGCGGCGGCCGAGGATGCAAACGGCAATCAGGCAGCTGATGTCGAAACAGGAACGGCACTGAAAGATACGGTGGAATGGGTCGAGTCTACCAAGACCGCAAACGGCGAGTCCTATGTAGAGTCTGAAGTTGTGCTTGCCAATACGGCGAAGGCGACAGAAAAAGAAAATACGTTTCTTGCGGCACTGAACGTAATTAAGGAAGCAACGAAGACCGGCATTTCACCGGATCGTGTTATGGCGTATACGGCATTACTGACAGATGTTCAGGTGCCTAGTCCAAATATTTCGATTGATTCTTCATTGTCTGTTGAAGCGGGCAGCAGTAAGCAGATATCATCTACGGTTACAGCTGGTGATGGAAAAACGGTTTCATGGAGTAGCTCCGACACCTCAAAAGCAACTGTTGATTCCGGTGGAAACGTGACTGGTGTTGCTGCCGGCACGGCTACAATTACGGCTTCGATTGCAGACGGAAATTCGGCAACCTGCAGTGTGACGGTCACAGCGAAGGTTGATCCGGCAAGCATTACCGTTTCACCGACAACGGCGAGCGTGGCGGTAGGAGGAACAGTTACGCTGACCGCTGCGGCCAAACCGGATGGAACAGCGGTTTCATGGAAGAGCAGTGATGAGTCGATTGCTGCGGTCAGCAACGGCGTTGTAACAGGCAAGAAAGCGGGTTCCGCTACGATCACCGCGACAGGCAAGGACAATGTGCAGGCGACCTGCACGGTTACCGTTACCGAAGCGGCAGGTATTTCCATCAGCGCATCGACGGCAAATGTAACAGTGGGCGCTACGGCAGCCCTGACTGCGACGGTAACTCCGACAGATAATACAATTACCTGGTCTACCTCAGATGCAAATATTGCTTCGATTTCTGCAACGAGCGGGACATCCATTACTGTGACGGGCAAGAAAGCCGGTACGGCTACAATTACAGCGAAGGAAACGAAAGGCGGCAAGACAGCAACCTGCACCGTAACGGTAGCGGATGCTTCTGTCACCCTGTCGGGAACCGCCAGCGTGGCGGTAGGAGCGACGACGGCGATTAAAGCGGCGGTTGTGCCTTCAACTTCGACTGTGACATGGAAAATATCCGATACGAAACTTGCAACGATCACAACGGATGGTTTGACCTGTACCGTAAAGGGTGTCAAGGCCGGTTCCGTCGTTCTGACGGCAACAGGCAGCAACGGAAAGACAGCAACGCTGACAATAACAGTTACAACAGGCGATCAATATGCGGATACTGCACAGCTTTATGATAAAGATAAAAATGCGCTTTATGTAAACGAAAATAATGCATACCGCCTCGCCAAATACTCGGATTATAAGAGCGGTAAATTCAGTAAATATTATAAGAAGCTGGATGCATTCCTGTACACGGGATGGCAGACGATAAATGATAAAACTTATTACTATAAGAAGGACAACACGTATGTGACGGGCGAACAGGTCATCGCAGGCGTGAAATATAACTTTGCGACGGACGGCAGTCTGACACAAGGTTCCGGCACGCTCGGTATTGATGTATCGAAATACCAGCCGAGCATCAATTGGTCCTCTGTTAAGGCATCGGGTATCAGCTATGCGATTATCCGCTGTGGCTATCGCGGCTCCTCAACAGGCGCATTGATTCAGGATCCGTACTTTGTATCGCATATCAAGGGCGCAAAGTCAGCAGGCTTAAAGGTGGGCGTTTATTTCTTTACGACGGCGCTGACGGAAGCGGAAGCGGTAGAGGAAGCAAGTATGTGTGCGGCGCTCAGCTCCGGCTATGGAATCAATTATCCGGTATTTATGGATGTGGAGAGCAGCAACCGACCGGGCTTCAATTCGATGTCTGCATCACAGCGTACGGCAATTATCAAGGCATTCTGCAATACGGTGCGCTCCGCAGGCTACACACCGGGGGTTTATGCAAACAAGACTTGGCTGACGAGCTATATGAACGCCTCCGAGCTTTCCGGCTATAAGATCTGGCTGGCACAGTACAATGCGAGCGGACCGACCTATGCGGGACGTTATGATTTATGGCAGTACACTTCCAAGGGATCGGTCAACGGCATCAGCGGCAACGTTGATATGAACCAGTCTTATCTGGGATATTAACGAAAAAACAATAACAATAACAGAAAAGAAGGAACAGCAGAATGAGCAAAATCACAGTGGAAACATGTCATATTGAAGGACTGAAGGTAATGATACCGACTGTGTTCGGCGATAAACGCGGATATTTTATGGAGACCTACAATTACAATGATTTTAAAGAAGCCGGCTTCAACCAGACGTTTGTGCAGGATAATCAGTCGGCTTCCAAAAAGGGCGTGCTGCGCGGACTGCATTTTCAGATCAATTATCCGCAGGATAAGCTTGTACGCGTAATCCGCGGCGAGGTGTATGACGTGGTTGTTGATCTGCGCCGGGGTTCTGAAACGTATGGGCAGTGGTACGGTGTCCGGCTTTCCGAGGAAAACAAGAAAATGTTCTTTATTCCGAAAAATTTTGCTCATGGCTTCCTTGTTTTATCCGATTATGCGGAGTTTGCTTATAAATGTACGGATTTTTACCATCCAAACGATGAAGGCGGTATTATTTGGAATGATCCCGAAATCGGAATTGACTGGCCCGTCATGGACGGAATGGAGCTGACCATATCCGACAAGGATACGAAATGGCCGTCCCTAAAAAATTTAAAGCTGCAGCAGGATTAAGGGAGAGTCTATGTCTAAGAAGAAAAAAATCATTCTGATTGTATCGGCACTCGTATTGGCATTGAATTTATATATTATTTTCCATCATAATCCTTTGGCTGAACCGACACAGGAAATAATTAAAAAAGTGATTTCCTGTATAATTCTGGATGGAATTTATTTTGTGTTCTTGAGAATGTACGAGAAAATCATTATCCTTCCGATAGAGCTGTATCAGAACCACCGTCTGATCTGGAAGCTGTCAAAGAATGATTTTAAAACGAGATATGCCGGCTCTTATCTGGGGATTGTCTGGGCATTCGTACAGCCGATCATCACGGTGCTGCTCTATTGGTTTGTATTTACGATCGCATTGCCTTCGCGGGCTGTTGCGGTAAAGGGAGATATTGAGATCCCGTATATCCTCTGGCTGATTGCGGGCATCGTGCCGTGGTTTTTCTTTTCGGAGGCGCTCTCCAACGGTACCAACGCGCTTTTAGAGTATAATTATCTTGTAAAAAAGGTTGTATTCAAAATCAGCATTCTTCCAATTATCAAAATTATATCGGCACTGTTTGTACATGCATTCTTTGTGCTGTTTGCACTGATTTTATTTGCGTGCTACGGCTATTATCCGGATTTGTATACGCTGCAGATTTTTTATTATTCGCTTTGCATGTTTGTATTTGTATTGGGTGTCTGTTATATCACGTGCTCAATTATCATTTTTTTCAGGGATCTGGGACAGATCATTGCGATTGCTTTGCAAGTCGGTATTTGGGCAACCCCTATCTTGTGGAATTTAAATACACTTTCTCCTAAATTACGGGTGTTTTTTAAATTAAACCCGATGAATTATATTGTGGAGGGCTATCGGAATGCACTGATTGATAAAATATGGTTTTGGGAAACTTTTTATTCGACGGCCTATTTTTGGATTTTGACACTTTGTCTGTTCGCCTTCGGCGCGCTGATTTTTAAGCGCCTGAAAATACATTTTGCGGACGTATTATAATAGGAGCAGCTATGGAAGCATCACCGGCAATTCAGATTGAACATTTGACAAAAGTATATAAGCTGTATGACCGCAACAGGGACAGGCTTAAGGAAGCGCTGCATATCGGTAAAAACGTTAACAGCAGGGAGCACTATGCCCTGAATGATGTGAGTATAACCGTGAACACGGGAGAAACCGTCGGCATTATCGGGACAAACGGTTCGGGCAAGTCGACGATTTTGAAAATCATCACCGGCGTATTGAATCCGACCGCGGGAGACGTTCGAATCAACGGACGAATTTCGGCGCTGCTGGAGCTTGGGGCGGGTTTTAATATGGAGTTTACCGGCATTGAAAATATTTACTTAAACGGCACAATGATCGGCTTTTCCGAAGAGGAAATTGATGCAAAATTACAGGACATTTTGGATTTTGCGGATATCGGGGAATTCATTGACCAAAAAGTAAAAACCTATTCAAGCGGTATGTTTGTACGTCTTGCCTTTGCGGTTGCAATCAACATTGACCCGGAAATTCTCATTGTTGACGAGGCACTTTCTGTAGGTGACGTATTTTTCCAGAACAAATGCTACCGGAAATTTGAGGACTTTAAAAAGCAGGGAAAGACGATCCTGTTTGTCAGCCATGATTTGAGCAGCATCAGTAAATATTGTGACCGTGTTATTTTGCTTGAGAAGGGAAAAAAGATAGGTGAGGGCGAGCCGAAGGAAATTATTGACATGTACAAAAAGGTACTTGTCGGACAGCTCGACAGAAAAGCCGACACGGGTAAGAGTGCAAAGCTCTGCGCGGAGAGCCGGTGGAAGGATCAGATGATACTGAATCCAAAGCTGGATGAATACGGAAGCGGTCTTGCCGAATTTGAAGACTACTGTGCCTACGACAATGAAGGAATCATTACGAATACGGTCATGAAAGGTGAGGAATTTACCGTTAAGCTGAAAATACGGTTTTTTGAAAGCATTCAGGATCCCATTTTTGCCGTGTCATTTAAAAATATGCAGGGAACCGAAATTACAGGCACAAATACAATGTTTGAAAAGATTACGACAGGCACCCCTGAGCCGGGTGATGTTATGGTAGCGACATTTACACAGAATATGAGCCTGCAGGGAGGGGAGTACTTGGTTTCTCTCGGCTGCGTCGGCTACAGGGAAGGGGATTTTACGGTTTACCACAGGCTTTATGACATATTTAACCTGACGGTGATTTCTTCTAAAAATACGACGGGTTATTATGATATGGATTCGATCGTGACGGTGAGAAAAGAAGATGAAGACAAATAAAGAAAAGATGGATGCAGTCGGAAACGTGATGCTCAATTACAATTATTATGCAGGAGAGGATTTTTATTCGGAGGGTGCCAGCGAGGACAGTCTGCTTGATATCGTACAGCGTTATCGGGAGTCGGAGTACGAGCATGTGATTCAGAACAGTCGGTCATGGTCGGTCATGTACCATTTATCCTATATCCGTGAGAATATCGTAAGCTGGCTGCCGATCGGCAAGCAGGCGAAGGTGCTCGAAATAGGTGCCGGCTGCGGCGCGATCACAGGTAAACTCGCGGAGATGGCCGGTTCGGTAACCTGTATTGAGCTCAGCAAAAAGCGGAGTCTCATTAATGCGAATCGCCACAGGGAATATGATAATATTGAGATTATTGTCGGTAATTTTGAGGAGATCGAGAAGGAAATTACCGAAAAATATGATTTTATTACGTTAATCGGCGTACTGGAATATGCGGAGAGCTATATTCATGAACCGGATCCGTACCATGCGCTTCTGCGTGCGGTCGGAAAGCATCTGGCTCCGGGCGGTAAGCTTGTCACAGCCATTGAGAACCGGTTCGGACTGAAATATTTTGCGGGCTGCAAGGAAGACCATACCGGCACCTATTATGCGGGGATTGAGGGCTATCCTGATTTTGAAGGCGTAAAGACGTTTACCAAGGAAACGCTGAGAAGAATCATGCAGGAATCGGGCTTTCAGACAAAATTTTATTACCCGTATCCGGATTACAAACTCCCTCATACGATCTATTCCGATGAATATCTGCCAAAGCCTGGAGAACTGACGACAAATCTCAGAAATTTTGACGCGGACCGGGTTGTGACATTTGATGAAGGAAGAGTGTTTGATTCTTTGATCGAAGAAGGGCTGTTCCCGCACTTTTCTAATTCTTTCCTCGTACTGTCCTCTTATGAGGATATCCGGGAGACTTGCTCCGTGCTTCCGGTTTTTGCAAAATATGCAAATGAGCGATCTGCCCAGTACCGCGTTGCGACGGTGATGATGCAGGATAAAGAAGAAAAGAGGTATGTTTATAAGATTGCGCTCGATACGAGAACAAATCCGCATATTCGGACGATCTACTCCAATTATCAGGCATTATGTAAGATTTATGAGGGCACAAAGCTGAAGCCGAATGATTGCAGATTTCAGCCGGGTGTCGAGGCTGCGCCTCCGATTGTCGGCGTCAGTTCCAAAGCCAAGGATAAAGTGGAGCTGGCCTATTTAAAGGGCATTACGCTCGAAAAATATCTGGATCATCTCGAAGCGCAGGCCGAATACGAAAAAATGCATGCATTGATTCGGGAATACTGTGCCCTGATTACGCGGGTGGGAGGACAGGGTGTCTTTGAGATGACACAGAGCTTCCGGGATATTTTCGGTGAGCGCCGGTTTACAAAAACTTATGCCGCCTCCCGGACCTGCAATTTTGATATTATTTTTTCTAATATTGTATTAGATGAGACGGAGAAGGAAAACGGCGCATGGAATGTGCTGGACTACGAGTGGATGTATCAGTTTCCGGTTCCGGCTCAGTTTATCATCTACCGTTCGCTGTTCTATTATTTTGAAAACAGACAAAACAGCAGGTTTTTACAATATCTCGCCCAGCAGGATAAGGACATTTATGCGGAGTGCGGGATCGATAAATCGGAGCGGGAACTGTTTTGCGATATGGAGCACTGTTTTCAGGTGTATATTATCAGCGGCATCGCTTCGCTGGAAGTGATGCAGGTTATGATGCCGTCCGCGACGGTGCGTCTGGACAAGGTGCTTGGTATCGCCGCGTATCTCAGGAACCTGAATACACCTAAAATTTATTATAGCTGCGGCGAAGGCTTTACTGTGGAAAATCAGGTACATGTTCTCGCAAATGTAGCGGATGATCAGGCCGTATCTATGGACATCCCTCTTGCGAGCAATATGGTGGGACTGCGGATCGACCCGACGGAATACCCGTGTGTGCTGCATGTGGATAAGCTGGAACTGACGCTGGCAAACGGGGAAACACAGGAAATTTCGAGATTTCTCATGAATGGCTATCCGGTTGATGAGAGAATGTTCCTGTTTGACACGGATGACTCGCAGCTTATATTGGAGAATCTGCCTCGCGGAGCGAAGAATCTGCACGTGGAATACAGTGTTACAATGTTTCACGGCGTATTTTATGGTTCGATCCGCGATATGCTTATCAAAAAGAAGGAAAATGAAAAGGAAAAACCGATGCTTTTGGATCGCATTCTGGTGAAATGCAAAATGAAAGAGCTTGAGGAGCTGCCGGAGGGATTTGCTTATAACAAAGAAAGCGAAGTGAAGGAATAGGGATGGGCTTTTTTGACAGGAAGAAAATCAGAGCGGATTATGCTGCGGAGCTTCAAAAGCAGACGGATCCGTACGCCTATTATATAGCAAAAGAGCAGGAAGAAACAGGGGGGGTACGACAGGAAAGTAGCCCTCTTGTTTCCTGTATGGGAGATTCAGAAGAATCTTTTATAAGGGAAGCCTATTCCGTTATAGAATTCGGAAACGGTGAGCTTGAGCTGGCGGTGCAAGAAGGTGAGACGCCTTATCTTGTATTTGTCAATACGAACGGTGAGCTTGCGCGGGATGCCTTGAACCGGTTGTTTTTTGCCGCACAAGTGCCTGACGGCAGCCTTGATGCGGAGCTGATCTATTGCGATGAGGATTTTATCACAAGAGAGGGGCATGTCCGGCATACTCCCTGGATGAAACCGGACTGGTCTCCGGATACCCTGTTGTCATTTAATTATATAGGGAGCCTGTTTGCCGTAAAGCGTTCTCTTGCGAAGCAGATAGAGGTATTGACGCTTAAAGAGGAGCCGGACGAGGAAGTCAGACTTTATGATTTTCTTTTGAAATATACCGAAAGGGCAAATAAAATAACGCATGTTTCTGAGATCCTCTTCCATCAATGGGGGGCACAGAGCGGGCAGATTTATCGGGAGTTGGTCGCCAAATACGAAAGCGCAGGCTATACGGCTGTCAGAAAAGCCGCATTTGCAAGAAGGGGTGTCGGGGTGCCCGAATGGGAGGCCGATGCCGAAGTACCGCTCGTCTCCGTCATCATTCCTTCCAAGGATCATGCAGATATTCTGATCCGGTGTCTTGACAGTATTCAAAACCGCTGCAAAGGAGTTCCCGAGCCCGATATGCCGCTTCCGCTTTCCCTGCTGGAAATTATCATCGTTGACAATGGAAGCAGGGATGAAGAGCGAAATCGGATCAATCTTTATATAAAAGAAAATCCTCGGCTGCACATCTTTTATTTATACAATGCCTTTGCATTTAATTTTTCAAAAATGTGCAACCAGGGCGCAAAGCAGGCACACGGCAGTTACCTGCTGTTTTTAAACGATGATATTGAAGTGAGGGACAAGGATTTTATCGAGAAGCTGCTCGCCTATGCGTCTGCGCCGCATGTCGGTGCTGTGGGGGCAAAGCTGTATTATCCGGATTCGGATATTCTTCAGCATGCGGGTGTTACAGACCTTAACTGCGGGCCGTCCCATAAGCTGGCAACGCATTCCGACAGCGAAATTTATTATTTTGGAAGAAACCGATTTAATTATGATGTGCTGGCCGTAACAGGTGCCTGCCTGATGCTGTCTAAAGAAAAATACTTTAAAGTTGGCGGCTTTAGTGATAGAATGGAAGTTAGTTATAATGACGTTGACCTGTGTGTCAAATTATATGAGCAGGGATATTATAATGTTGTGCGAAACGACTGCGTGCTCTATCACCATGAATCGCTTTCACGGGGAGCGGACAGGCTTGACGATGGGAAGTATAAGAGGCTGTCGGCAGAGAGGACGTTGTTCTATGAACGGCACGCGTGGCTGATTGAGGAAAGTGATCCCTTTTATAATAAAAACCTGATACCGGATACGCTTGATTTTGGGCCTGATGTGCAGGTGGAGCATGAGAAAAGGGATTATAAAAATCCGGTGATTATAAAAGCAAAGCTGTCAGGGAAACCGGATCAGCGGCTGCATTTTCATATGGAGGGTTTTAGCTTAGAAAGGGCTGTCGGCAAGGGCAGAGAGGATGCTTACCGATTTGAGGGCTGGGCGGTTCTTTTAAAGCATGACAACGCAATGTATGAACGGCGGCTTTGTTTGCGGGAAAAGACAGTCTACGAAAGGAAGCAGTGCCTTGAGCTGCCGGTCAGTCCCAAATATCGCACAGACGTGGAGCAGGTATTTAAGGATGCGAAAAATGCAGGACTGGCAGGCTTCGTATGCCGGATTCCTGCCTCGGTCATCGGCGAGGGGCGTACCTATTCGCTTGGAATGCTGTTTATTTCAAAGCTTTGGGGTCGGAAATATGTGACGATAGGGGAGTATTATGTCTCAAGAGATGGATTATTCAGAGAAGAAATATGATTATTATAAAGAGCTTTACGAAAAGGAACTGGCAAAAAATGAAGAGCTGACGGAAGCCCTTGTTACTTGTGAGACACTGAATGCCGATCTGACCTATAAGCTTGACAAAATCAGAAAGAGCAAACTTTGGCGGGCGATTTATCCGTTTCGTCTGGCATGGAGCCATACCAAAAATTTTTTTATACGTATCAGACGGTATGGGAATCTTAAAAACCTGATGCGCAAGATCGAAAGCAAGCAGATTGAACGCAAAGCCTACAAAAGCTACGGCACACAGAGCATGCCCTCTCAGGAAGAGATTGAGAGGCAGAGGAATACGAAGTTTTCAAAAGAAATCAAATTCAGCATCCTTGTGCCGCTTTACAATACACCGGAGAAGTTTTTACGGGAAATGCTCGGTTCCGTGCTGTCACAGACTTACCAGAACTGGGAACTGTGTCTGGCTGACGGTTCCGACGGCGAACATGAAGAAGTCGGCAGGATTTGTCTCGAATTTGCACAGGAGGACGAAACAACTGCTAAAGAAGCGGGATTTGTCGGCGGCCGGATCAAATACGAAAAGCTTGAGAAAAACCTCGGTATTTCAGGAAATACAAATGCATGCTTTTCGCTTGCGACCGGCGAGTATATTGGTCTGTTCGACCATGATGATCTGCTTCATCCCTGTGCGTTGTTTGAATATGCCAGGGTAATCTGCGAGCGGGATGCAGACTATGTGTACTGCGATGAAACGACATTTCAGGGTGACAGCATAGACAATATGATTACACTGCATTTCAAACCGGATTTTGCGATTGATAATTTACGTGCGAATAATTACATCTGTCATTTTTCTGTATTTTCGGCAAAGCTGTTAAAGGACGGCGTACTGTTTCGCAGTGAATTTGACGGCAGTCAGGATCATGACATGATACTGCGCCTGACGGCTGCTGCTGAGAAAATTGTGCATGTGCCGAAGATTTTATATTATTGGCGTTCTCATGCGGGAAGCGTTGCTTCGGATATTCATGCGAAGACGTATGCGATTGATGCCGCTAAGGGAGCGGTTGCCGCACATTTGACAGCGTGTGGGTTTAAACAATTTAAAATTGAAAGTTCGCGGGCATTTGAGACAATCTTTAGGATACGCTATCATTTGACAGATAAGCCGCTTGTTTCAATCCTAATACCAAATAAAGATCATATCGCCGATTTACGGCGCTGTATCGATTCGATCATGACAAAGACATCGTATGAAAATTATGAGATTATCGTGATTGAAAATAACAGCACACAGGCGGAGACGTTTTCGTATTATGAGACACTGAAAAAACATCCGTCCATTCGCGTCGTGACATATGAGGGCGCATTCAACTACTCCCGTGTAAATAATTTCGGTGCGAACTTTGCGAAGGGGGCGTATCTCGTCCTGCTGAACAATGACACCGAGGTCGTGACGCGCAGCTGGCTGGAAGAGCTTTTGATGTATGCGCAGCGAAGCGATGTCGGAGCTGTCGGCTGTATGCTCTATTACGCGGATTATTCGATCCAGCATGCGGGGATTGTCCTTGGACTGGGCGCTCATAGGACTGCCGGGCATTCCCATTATAAAATGTCCAAGGATAATTTGGGTTATATGGGGCGACTGTGTTATGCACAAAACGTATCGGCTGTGACCGGCGCCTGTATGATGACACGAAAGCGCTTATTTGACGAAGCCGGGGGGCTTTGTGAGGAATTTGCGGTAGCTTTGAATGATGTGGATTACTGTCTGCGGCTCGGGGAAAAGGGTTATCTGAACGTATTTACGCCGTTTGCGGAGCTGTTCCACTATGAGTCGAAATCGAGAGGGCTTGACGTATCCGAAGAGGCAACAAAAGAGAATGCGGCCCGCTATGATAAGGAAAGTGAGCTGTTCCGTAATAAATGGAAAGCCGTGCTGGATGGCGGCGATCCTTATTTCAACCCGAATTTTTCGCTCGATTACAGCAACTTTGTGCTGCGGGGCGATCCGAAGAGCATGGTAGACTGATATAAGACTGATAAAGCCAAAAGGAGGACTCACAATGGACTACATGTCACAGTATAGGTTTTGGAGAGAGGACGATTATTTCGATGCGGGTACAAAGGAAGAACTTGCAAAGATAGAAGGAAATGAAGCGGAAATACAGGATCGTTTTTATAAGGAACTGGAATTCGGAACGGGCGGCCTGCGCGGCGTAATCGGCGCGGGAACAAATCGCATGAATCTCTATACGGTAAGAAAGGCGACACAGGGACTTGCCAATTATATCATCAAGCAGGGCGCGCAGGAGAAGGGCGTGGCAATTGCCTACGATTCCCGTCATTTTTCACCGGAGTTTGCCGATGAAGCGGCACTTTGCCTGAATGCAAACGGCATCAGGACATATTTGTTTTCTTCACTGCGGCCGACACCGGAACTGTCGTTTGCGGTGAGAAGGCTTAACTGCACAGCGGGTATTGTAGTGACCGCAAGCCATAACCCGCCGGAATATAACGGCTACAAAGTGTATTGGGACGACGGTGCGCAAATTACGGCACCTAAGGATACCGACATCATCAACGAAGTGAAGAACGTGACGGATTACCATGATGTAAAGACTGTCGGAAAAGAACAGGCAATCGCAGACAGACTTTACTATATCATCGGTACTGAAATTGACGACGCCTATATCGGAGAATTAAAGAAGCTGATTATTCATCCGGAGATCATCAAGGCCGTGGCTAATGATATCAGGATTGTCTATACACCTCTGCATGGCACAGGCAATCTGCCGGTCAGGAGAATTCTCTCGGAGCTTGGTTTTCAGCATGTCTATGTTGTACCCCAGCAGGAGCTGCCGGATCCTGAATTTACAACTCTGGAGTATCCGAATCCGGAGGATCCGAAGGCATTTACGCTGGCACTTAAGCTGGCTAAGGAAAAGGATGCGGATATTGTGCTTGCAACCGATCCCGATGCGGACCGTCTCGGGATTTATGCAAAGGATGCAAAGACAGGAGAGTATGTTTCGTTTACGGGCAATATGTCCGGCATGCTGATCGCCGAGTATATTCTGCGCGAAAAAAAAGCGACGGGTACGCTGCCTGACAATGGCGCGCTTGTCAAGACAATTGTTACGACGAATCTTGCCGATGAGCTGACAAGGGCCTATGATGTGAAGCTGATTGAGGTGCTGACAGGATTTAAGTATATCGGCGAGCAGATCAAGCTGTTTGAACAGAACCATACCTATCAATATCTGTTTGGTCTTGAAGAAAGCTACGGATGCCTGGCAGGTACCCATGCGAGGGATAAAGATGCGGTTGTGGCAGTGATGTGTCTGTGCGAGGTTGCTGCATTCTGCAAGTATCAGGGCATTACCGTTTGGGATCAGATGCTGCGCATTTACGAGCAGTATGGCTACTATATGGAAGGGATGCATACGATCACGCTCAAAGGAATGGAAGGTGCACAGCAGATTCAAACGATCATGGATAAGCTTCGAAAAAACCCGCCGAGAGCTTTTGGCAATTTAAAGGTACTCAAATTCCGGGATTACAGCCTCGATGAAATGATCGATATGGAAACCGGAGAAAAGACGGCGACCGGACTTCCGCACTCAAACGTCCTGTATTTTGATCTTGATAATCATTCCTGGTGCTGTGCAAGACCTTCCGGCACCGAACCAAAGATCAAATTTTACATGGGAATCAAGGGCACGAGTCTTACGGACGCAAAGAATCGTCTGGAAGAGCTGAAGCAGGCTGTGATTGCGGATATCTGAGAGCAATAGTTGGAATAATAGGATGGAACATGGTAAATTGATAAGATGAACAGATTAGTGGAACGCGTATGGGAAAATAAAAAGCTGCGTATGGCAGTTCTTGCCGTGACTGCTCTGCTGGCGGTTATTTCCGTTGTGCAGGGCTGCCGGAATGCGGCAGCCTTTAGCCAGGATTTTCAATGGGATGCCGCAAAGGTGTTTACACTTAAGATCAATCCCTACAGGGAATCTCTTTCACCATCCGGGATACTTGACCGGTATGGTTATGAAGAATATTTTAAGCAAATGGAGGCAAACCAGTTTCCGTCGCTCTTAATGCTTTTGATCCCATATACGCTTTTACCGCCGCTTGCGGCGCGTTATGCATGGCTGGCATCTAACCTGCTGTTTACGGCGGGCATTATCTGGTTATTAAAAAAGACCTTTTTAAAGGGAATGGGGCAGGAAGCGTTTACACTGTTGATGCTTTTGATGCTCGCAGGGACACCATACCGGAATCAGCTTGGCGTCGGACAGCATACGCTCTTTGCATTTTTCTTCTTTCTGCTTGCGGTTTATTTTTCGGAAAAGGAGAACGGGGAGTTCCCGATGGTGCTCAGTCTCGTTATCTGTTACTTTAAATATACACTGACGGTTCCGCTTGCATTATATTTTGTGTATAAAAGAAGAGTTAAGGAGCTTGCGATTTCCGTATTCATCCATGTCGGGCTTACATTTGCTGCCGCGTGGTGGCTGGATGCGACGTTTTTTGATATGCTTCTGGAACCGCTGAAGGTATCTTCGGCATTAGCTGCACAGGGGGGACTTGATTTTGGGGCGCTGTTTTCCGGCTCTGACGTTTCACTTGTATTGGCAGGCATTGTCATGCTGCTGCTGTTTAGTATGATGCTCTTATTTTCTCAGGGAAATGACGGTCTTGCCGTCGGAATTCTGACACTTTGGTCGATGATCGTGACCTACCACAGGACTTATGACTTTTTTGTGCTTGTGCTCGTTGCGGCTCTGTTTTATGAAAAAGAGCGGTCGGCGTATATAAAGGCGGTCTATGCCGTCGTGTTGCTTGCGGTATTTTTTGTCTTGCGCATATTCAGTGAGTCTGCCGGCTCAAAGATCTGTGTGGGGACGCTGTATTATTTGTTTACGATAGGAATCACAGTGCTCGGTCTGGTTACGATCTTTAAAGAAAGCAAAGGGGAAAAGAAAAATGGGTGATTGCCTGTATATCGTCATACCGGCTTATAATGAAGAGGAAACGATCCGCCAGGTCGTGAATGACTGGTATCCGGTCATTGAGAAGACAGGAGCAGAAAGCAAGCTTGTGATTATCAATGACGGAAGCAGGGACAGCACGTATGAGGTGCTTTGTGAGTGCGCAAAAACACGCCCCGGTTTAGTTCCGATGACGAAGGAAAACAGCGGGCATGGCTCGACACTGCTGTATGGTTATCAGTATGCGCTGCTGCACGGTGCGGATTATGTGTTTCAGACCGATTCGGACGGTCAGACGCTGCCGGGTGAATTTGCGGTATTCTGGGAACAGCGGGAGCAGTATGATATGCTGATCGGATGCCGGAACAAGCGGGAGGACGGTTTTTCTCGTGTTGTTGTGACGAAGGTGCTAAAATTAGTAATTAAGCTGTGCTTCAAGGTGTCGGTCAAGGATGCAAATACGCCGTTCCGGCTGATGAGGGCGCAGGCGCTGAAAGCAGAGATTACTTACGTCCCGAAGGATTTCTTTTTATCAAATGTTCTTTTAACCGTGCTGTTTACAAAGCATGGCAGGAGTATTCTTTATATTCCGATCACATTCCGTCCGAGGCAGGGCGGCAAGAATTCTATCAATTTACCGCGGATTTTCAAAATCGGGAGACAGTCCTTAAGCGATTTTCGTAAATTGAATAAAAAAATAGAGAGAGACAAAAAATAGAAAGAAGATTGGCAAATGACAAGGACAGACAAGAAAAGAAAACTGGTAAAACAGATATTAAAGTTCGGAGTTGTGGGTGGAATTGCGTTTCTGATTGATTTTATCGTGTATTCCACCGTGCTGAATCTGATCGACTGGGAGTATGGCTATCTTCTGGCGGGTGTGGCGGGCTTTACGGTCTCACTGATTTTTAATTATCTGGCGAGTATGGCGTTTGTGTTCGTACGCAGGGAGGGTGCCGACAAGAGAAAGGAATTTATCATTTTCCTGATCTTGAGTCTGTTTGGGCTTGGTATCAATACGGTTGTGCTCTGGATTTGTATCGATATAGCCTATAACAACTGGCTATGGCTGCAGGCTTTGATGGAGAGCTTCAATGGTTTCCTCCACGGCATAGGATTTACGTTTGTGGAGAGCGCGCGAGAGCTGGCTGCCTATTTTGCCAAGGTTATAGCAACAGGAATCGTTATGGTTTATAATTTTATCAGCAGAAAGCTGACGTTGGAAAAGAAGGATGATGAAGGTGAAGAAAACGGATCAGAAATGCAAAATGCAGAAACCACTTAGACAAAGGATGATTGGGCTTCTAGCAGCCGCGCTGCTGCTTGGCGGCTTGTATGGCTGCGGTCGCGCGCAGGAAACTCAGGAGGAAAATCAGTCGGAAAATTCGATCGTAACGGTAGAACCGGAGACCGTGGCCGAGGAAGCGGTTTCGGAAAATACTGTGTCAGGTGATGTGGTATCTTATTCCGCAATCCCGGTAGAGCAGGTTGCGCCTTCGGTTTCTATTAATGTCGTTGCGGAGGAATCGGTATCTTCGAATGAGGTTGTGGTAAAAACAGAGGACGGGAAGGTTGTCGTGGATCTGGTGATCTTTATGGGACAGAGCAATATGTCCGGCTGTGGCGGCGATGCTGCCTATGCGCCGAAGGTGCCGGCGGGACATGGCTATGAATTCCGTGCGATTTCCGATCCGACAAGGCTTTATCCGATTACCGAGCCGTTCGGCTCTAATGAAAACAATATCAACGGCATTATGGATCTGCCGGGCGCGAAACGCGGTTCTCTCATATCGTCGTTTGCCAACACGTATTATGCCGAGACAGGGGTGCCGATTGTAGCGGTATCGGCTTCTGCAGGCGGAACGGACACGGCCTACTGGCTGAGCTCCTCTGTGACGAGCGATTTCAAGGAGCGGCAGGCGCGTGCACAGGTTTGGCTTGAAAGCAATGACTACTATATCCGCAGGCAGTATGTTATCTGGCTGCAGGGCGAATCGGATGCGGCAGACGGCATTACGTCGGAAAAATACAATGAAAATATGGATAATATTATTCGCCCCCTGTTTATCGGCGGTGTACAGAAGGTGTTTATGATTACGCCGGGACGCACGATTACACGTAATCAATATTTTAATGATATTATCAAAGCACAGCTTGAAATGTGCAAAACGAGCGGTTATTATGCACTCGCCACGACGGTGCTGAACGGCATCAGTACGGAATATATGGTAGATGAATGGCATTACAATCAATCGGCACTCAATCTCGTCGGCTCTGAAGCGGCAAAGAGCGCAGCCTATTATACAAATAACCAGAAGGAAATGTGCCTTTACGATTATAAAAACCAGACGACGTTTATTCCGGGCGGATTTGACTATCCGGAGGATACGGTGGTGGAACCGGTTGACCTAAACAACAGCGGCATCTTGGAAAAGCTGCAGTAGGCAGCTTGCAAAACAACAGCGCCGCAGACATTTTTTAATCTGGACAGGAGAGATACGATGAAGGATAGGATACTGCTTTTTATACCGGCATATAATTGCCAGAAACAGATCATCAGAGTGCTCGGACAGCTTGATTCGGATATGATGCACTATATTACCGAGGTTATTGTTGTGAACAATCGAAGCACGGATGATACGGAGCTTGTCGTGAAGGGCTTTATTGATCGGCATCCGAACGTTCCGGTAAAGCTTCTTAGGAATAAAGAGAATTACGGACTTGGAGGCTCGCACAAGGTTGCTTTTTCCTATGCAAAGGACCGGGGGTTTGATTATGTCATCGTCCTGCATGGAGATGATCAGGGGCGGCTGGAGGATTTTCTTCCGGTGTTAAAGAGCCGTTACTATGCGAAGCATGACTGTGTGCTTGGTGCGCGCTTTATGAGGGGCTCAAAACTCGAAGGCTATTCGGCATTTCGAACCTTCGGGAATTTTGTTTATGATTTTTTGTTTGCGGCCGTTGTCAGAAAGCGAATCTTTGATCTGGGCTCGGGCTTGAATATATATAGTGTCAATATGCTGAAAAATGAATATTATAAAAAATTTCCCGACAACCTGATGTTCAATTACTGCATGATTCTCGCAAGTGAGTACTACAGACAGGATATTCGCTTTTTCCCTGTTTCGTGGCGTGAGGAGGATCAGGTGTCCAATGTGAAAATGGTCGATCAGGCCGTTAGCGTATTAAAAATGCTGGCTGATTATTACAGGGATCCGGCAGTGATCAATAACGACTACAGAGAAAAAGAAATAGAAATATATGAGGCAGATATAATCGCATGAGAATGAATGGAGTATGGATGATACCGCTGCTGTTTGCCGGCTTTCTCGCAGTTCATCTTGTAAAGATGATGCGGCTGTATCTGGTGCTGCTTGAACAAAAAATAGAATTTAGACGGTTTGTGTCCGCGTATTTGCGGACAACGCTGTTGAATCTGCTCATCCCGTTTAAGCTCGGGGAGCTTTACCGTGTTTACACCTTTTCCAGAATGACAAAAAGTGTGCAAATCGGCTTGTTCAGTGTGGTTGTGGACCGCTTTTTTGATACGATGGCACTCGTCCTCATTTTATTGCCGTTCCAGCTGCTTGTCTCAGGGCATCTCACACTGCCCGCATTGTTTCTTGCATTGTTTGTCGTTGTGATTCTGTTTATATTTTGGATATTTCCGTCGGTTTACGGATATTTGAACAACTATATTATTACAAGCCGCAGTTCCAAACGTTCACTTGCTGTGCTGCGGGGACTGGATGTGTTAAAGCGGGGCTATGACTATGTGAAAGAACTTGTTTCGGGAAGGTATGCCCTGATGCTTCTGCTGTCATTTTGTGCATGGCTGTCGGAGAGTGCCGTTCTGTACGGTGTTGCGGGACTTTATGGTATTCCGTTTACGACGGCGACATTTTCGGATTATATTTCTTCCATCCTGTCTGCGACTCATCATTCGCTTATGCGTATTTATACGTTTTGGAGTATTGTGCTGATATCGGTCTTTACGCTGGCATCACTTATTGTCCTGCTGTTTGCGCGGACCGGAAGCAGAAAATGAGTCATAGTTTAATTCTGGGGAGCAGATCATGAAAAAGATCATTGTCATTTATGATGATTCGCGAAAGCCGAATCAGGAAATCAAAAATATCACAGGTAAAAAGAGCTTCGGCAATACGATTTTTAAACGCATTTCCTTAAAGAAACGCATGGAGGCTCTTTTGCTTAAGGAACCGGTTGTTCTCCGGTTTTTGGAAGAGGAAGCATTAAAGGGGCAGAAGGAATTGACTGGGAGTGATGTAAAGCAAGTCGTTTTTCGGTTGTTCTCTGATTTTGGCATCGCATCTAAGTCTTCTCTTGGAATTTTGCTTGATAAGGCGTGTTATGTGAACAAAAATTATCGTGTTGTATGCGACGGGCGCACGGCAGCGGTCATTTACACCGATTATGGACAATACCTGGCGGCGCAGGATGAACAAACGGCGGAGAGTTTTGAGAAAATCGAGACAGATGTGTTTGTAGATTTGTCAAACGTCAGTCATTTCAGACAGTTTATTACAAGTGGTTTTGATGCACGCTTTTTCAATGCGCTGTCCGGAGATAATTACACAGTGGTAAAGCGCTCGAACAACGCTGAAAAACTGTGTGCCGAGTATGAATTTTATGCACTGCTTCCCGATGAGATGAAAATGTGGTTTGTGATGCCGTTTGATTTTAAGGAGGAGGATAAAATTGCTTCCTATACGATGCAGCGATATCATATGACGGATCTTGCGATTCGCTATGTGCATGGAGCGATCACCGAGGAAGAATTTGGGGATATTTTGGAAAAATTGTTTCATTTCATCCGCACGAGGAAGCAGAAGCAAGTTTTGGCGGAGGAATACGAACAGGCGGCAGAAGCGCTTTATATCGGTAAGGTGGAAAGACGCCTCCAAAGACTGAAGGAATTGCCGCAGTTTGATTCCATAGAAGCCCTTCTGAAAGCAGGGACAAATTATAACGGGATTGATGCGGTGTTTGAGGCATATAAACAGATTTATGGAGAAATCACAGCGGGCAGGCATTTTCAGACTGTTCTGGTGGTGGGACACGGTGATCTTTGTTTTTCCAATATATTGTACGGAAGAGAAGCGTCTCTTTTAAAGCTCATCGACCCTAAGGGGGCGACGGACGAGGCATCTCTTTATATGAATCCTTACTATGATCTGGCGAAACTGTCGCATTCCATCTGCGGAAGCTATGATTATTTTAACAGCGGTCTCTTTGAAATCGAGCTTGATGAGCATATGCGGTTCCGGCTGACAGTGGATTGTGACAATGAGCACTATATCCGCATTTTTAAAGAGTATCTGAAAAACAACGGTCTGGACTACAGGCTGATCAGGCTGTATGAGGCATCCTTATTTTTATCGATGCTGCCGCTGCATATTGACAGAGAAAAAAAGGTGTTTGCATTTTTACTGAATGCGTTGAACATTCTTGAAGAACTGGGGGAAAACGAATGCTTGAAGGAATGAGCTTTATTTTTGATATTGACGGGACAATCTGTCCGATTAAGAAAAAAGACGAGCAATATGCAGATCTGGTCCCATATCCGGAAATGGTCGGAAAAATCCGTGCTTATAAGGACCAGGGTGCGAAAATTATTTTATTTACATCCAGGAATATGAACAGTTATCAGGGCAATATCGGCATGATTAACGCAAATACAGCAAAAGTTATTCTGGCATGGCTGGAGAAATGGCAAATTCCTTATGATGAAATCATTTACGGAAAGCCGTGGCCGGGACATCGGGGCTTTTATGTCGACGATCGGACCGTGCGTCCGGATGAATTTCTGAAGCTGTCTGTAGAGGATCTGGATGAATTGTGTAAAAAAAGCAGGTGTGATTAAATGATGGAAGTCGTGATTACAATGGCGGGCATCGGCTCCCGGTTTAAAAAGGCGGGCTATCAGGTACCGAAATATCAGATTGAGGCATGCGGCAGGACACTGTTTGAGTGGTCGATGGAAAGCCTGGCCGGTCTTTATGAGGAATCGAATACATATTTTTTTATTGTGCGCAGAGAGGATGATGCCTCCGGCTTCATAACGGAAAAATGCCGGGCGGCAGGCATTCGAAACTTCAGGGTGATTGAACTTGACAAACAGACTGACGGACAGGCAACAACGGCGATGCTTGCAAAGGAATATTGGAATAAAAGCGAGCCGCTGCTCATTTATAATATTGATACGTATGTGGAGGCCGGTGAAATGCAGACAGAGCAGTTTGCGGGGGACGGCTTTATTCCATGCTTTCACGCAGAAGGAAATCACTGGAGCTTCGTGAAGCTGGACGGAGAAGGAAATGCGGTTGAGGTGCGGGAAAAGCAGCGCATTTCCGACAACTGCACGTTGGGCGCTTACTACTTTAAAAGCTGCGGTTTGTATGAGCGGCTTTACGAGGAATTTTATTCGGGAAATGGAAATCTTGAAAAGGGCGAAAAATATGTGGCACCGCTCTATAACTATTTGATCGGGCAAGGCGGCGAGGTCAGGATTTCGGTAATTGATAAAAAAAAGGTGCATGTGCTTGGGACACCAGAGGAATTGCAGGTATTTCAGAATGAATATCAAAATTGCCAATCGGCTGAATAAACAGAATATCGAACGGGGCATTCATTATTTAAAGCGAAACGGCCTTTATGAGACGTTTTATAAGGCGGTGGAACGGCTGAACCGGGACGGGGATGAGGAGGATTATTCCCGGCTGTTTACAGGCTCCCTGCCTACGCGGGAGGAGCTTGAGGAGCAGCGCGGGAGCAGCTTTACACACCGCTACAAAATCAGTATTCTTGTGCCGGCCTATGAGACGGATGTAGGATTTTTAGAGCAGATGCTGGAATCGGTGATCTATCAGACATATGATAACTGGGAGCTTTGCATTGCCGACGGCAGTGCGGGCGATCAGGTAAAAAAAACGGTTATGGGGATGATTGGCCGGTTTGGGGATCTTACAGGCTGCAATCGAATTAAATACCAGAAGCTTGAAAAGAATCTGGGTATTTCGGAAAATACAAATGCGGCGCTCGCAATGGCGACAGGCGAATATATCGGTCTGCTTGACCATGACGATCTGCTTGTACCGAGCGCACTGTATGAAGTGATGTCAGCCCTGGAGGCGGGACTTTACAGGGAAGGGAATGTTTACCAAAACCGAATCAGCGCGCTTTATTCCGATGAGGACAAAATCGATGCGGCAGGAAAAACCTACTTTGACTACCATAAAAAGCCGGATTTTGATATTGATCTGCTTAGAAGCAACAATTATATCTGCCATTTCTTTGTCGTGCGTTCGGAACTGGCTGAGCACACCGGCGGCTTTTTGAGTGAATATAACGGTGCGCAGGATCACGATTTTATTTTTCGATGTGTGGAAAATTTATCGCCGCAGGAGGTACACCATATTCCGAAGGTGCTTTACCACTGGCGCGCGCATGAAACATCTACAGCGGATAATCCGGAGAGTAAGATTTATGCCTACGAGGCCGGAAAGAGGGCGATCGAAGATCATCTGGAACGAATGGGACTGGAGGCGGAGGTGATATACACACCGCATCTGGGTTTTTTCAGGGTGAAATACATGGTGCGAAATGCCAGGGTGCGCCTCATTTCCAAGGAAGCCTGGGATGTCATGACAAGAGAAGATATTGACGGCATCGAGGAGGATTATATGATGATCCTTGCCGATAATTTAAAACCTCTGACAAAGGATTGGCAGGCAGAGCTTGCGAGTCACCTCGAGAGGAAAGAGGTTGGCGCCGTAGGCGGAAAGATCTATGATAAAAATTTTAGGATTGAGAGCGCCGGTTATTCAAGAAATGAAGAAGGAAGACTTGTCGCAAATTTCAGATGCATGAACGGGCATTATTCCGGGTACCTGCACCGCGCGTCTTTGCAGCAGCAGGTGGAGGGAGTCGCACTTGACTGTATGATGATTAAAAAGAAGGCAATTGAGGGCGAAGAAAAGCTGATAATGTCCAAGGATTATATTGTTGTATATGATCCGTATGCGGAATTTAAAAGAAAGTAACAGGCAGGTGGGGAATGATACAGATCACAATTATTATACCAAATTATAACGGAACGGCTTATATCGAGGATTGCCTGAATTCTCTGAGGGAGCAGACCTACCGGGAATTTACGGTCTGTGTCGTGGATAATGATTCTAAGGATGGCAGTGCGGAAATTGTGGAGCGGAAGTTCCCGGAGGTGACGCTTGTGCGCCTGTCTCAGAATTTTGGCTTTTCCCGCGCAGTAAATGAGGGCATCAAACGGACAAATGTGCCCTATGTTATTTTGCTGAACAACGATACGAAGGCAGAGCCGGATTTTGTGAAGGAGCTGTATGAGGCAATCATAAAGGACGAACGTATATTTTCAGTCGGTGCCAAAATGCTGCAGATGCACAGGCCCCAGCTGATCGATGATGCGGGGGATCTGTATTGTGCTCTCGGATGGGCATTTGCGCTTGGAAAGGACTTAAATAAGCGGCATTATGAGAAAGAGGCCGATGTGTTTTCAGCCTGTGCGGGCGCGGCTATTTACCGCAGAGCGCTGTTTGAGCAGTTCGGCTATTTTGACGAATTCCATTTTTCCTATCTGGAGGATGTGGATATCGGCTATCGGGCCAGAATCAGCGGTTACAAAAATCGCTATACGCCGAAGGCTGTTGTCTATCATGCCGGCAGCGGCGTGACCGGCTCGCGCTACAATCCTTTTAAAATCAGGCTGGCCGCGCGCAACAGCTGGTATGTGATCTATAAAAATATGCCGATGGGACAGATTATTTTGAACCTTCCGTTTCTTTTGGTCGGCTTTGGGATCAAAGCACTGTTTTTTCTATTAAAAGGCTATGGAAGAGAGTATCTTTCCGGTATGAAACGGGGCTATCTTATGTGTACGCAGGGGAAAAAATACCCATATTCGGCGCGCTACTTTAAAAATTATGTACGCATTCAGCTGGAACTTTGGCTCAATTTGTTCAGGCGGGTTTTTGGCTGAAAATAGATTTTTTTAAGAGTTTTTTAAGAAATTGATTAGGGGATATTTGTTGCCCTTTGAGGCGATTTATTGTATATTTATTAAATAGTTGTCGTATAGTCACTGTGTGACTGATGACGATGAATACCGCCCCCAAAATGGAGAATGCTATGATTAAAGATAATCAGAGAATATTCAACAGACTTCATGTAGTGATTGATGCGATGGTTGTCTTGCTGTCCTATATGTTTGCCTGGTTTTTGAAATTCAAGAGCGGGCTTTTGGATGCTGAATCGGGTTTGCCCATGCAAACCTATTTTATGGCACTTTATTTTATTGTTCCCGGTTATATGCTGCTGTATTATCAGTTCGACCTCTATAATTCGAAGAGGGCGGCCGGCAGGAAGCGGGAGCTGTTCAACATTATCAGGGCCAACGCGCTCGGGCTTATCGCCTTCATGGTTGTACTCTATGTGATCAACCAGCCGCATTTCTCCCGTGAGATGATTTTTATTTTTGGAGCGGTCAATATTGTTGCGGCGGCGTTTGTCAGAAATGTAATCCGGTATCTGCTGCGCTTTTTCAGACGTAAAGGGTATAATTTAAAATACGTACTGCTTGTGGGCTATTCAAAATCGGCGGAGTCCTATATTAATAGAATCCGGCTGAATCCCCAGTGGGGCTATGTGGTCAGAGGCATTCTGGATGATCATGTGGAGCACGGAACAACATATAAGGGTGTCAAGGTGCTTGGAAGGATTGATAATTTATTTGTCATCCTGCCGGAAAACAAGCTGGATGAAATCGCGATTACCCTGAGTCTTGAAGAATACGGCAGATTGAAGGAAATTGTGGCGCTGTGCGAAAAATCCGGTGTGCATACGAAGTTTATTCCCGACTATGACGGTATCATTCCGAACAGACCATACACGGAGGATCTGGAAGGACTTCCCGTCATTAATATCCGCCATGTTCCGCTTACAAATACGTTAAATATTCTCGCAAAGAGAGTCGTTGACATCGTCGGCTCATTTTGCGGTATTATTGTGTCCTCTCCGATTATGCTCATTGCGGCGCTCGCAATCAAGCTGACCTCGAAAGGCCCTGTAATTTTTGCGCAGGAGCGTGTGGGACTGCATAATAAGCCTTATCAAATGTATAAATTCCGCACAATGTACGTGCAGGAGGAAGAAGAGGAGCAGAAGGCATGGACGGTAAAGGATGATCCAAGAGTTACCAGAATCGGTAAATTTTTAAGAAGGACGAGCATTGATGAGCTGCCGCAGCTGTTTAACATTCTGCTTGGGCAGATGAGTCTTGTCGGACCGAGGCCGGAAAGACCGATGTTTGTGGAAAAATTCAGGGAAGAAATTCCTCGTTATATGGTAAAGCATCAAGTGCGTCCGGGACTTACCGGCTGGGCGCAAATAAATGGGCTGCGCGGCGATACTTCTATTGAAAAGCGGGTAGAATATGATTTATATTATATAGAAAATTGGACGATGGGATTCGATATTAAGATTATGTTTTTGACAATTTTCAGAGGATTTATCAATGAAAATGCATATTAGAGAAATGTAAAACAAGAGGTGTGAGATAACATGGCGGAAAGAAGACATACAGAAAATACGAAAAGAAGTTCCTCTGGCGGAAGAGGCGGCGCGGCTGCAGCAAAGCGTAAAAAAGCAAAGAAGAAAAAGAGAATTGCTTTGTTTATTCTGGAATTTTTAGTGCTTGCAATTATGATCATCGTACTTTTTGTCATCCAGAAAATGGATAAGATTGACGTACAGGAAATAGATGAAGAGGATATTGTGATTAATGAAGAGGTTACGGAAATGGATTCGCTGAAGGGGTATAAAAATGTGGCGCTGTTCGGTGTTGACATCAGCAAGAATAATAACCTCGGCAAAGGAGCAAGAACCGATACGATTATGCTCTTGAGCTTAAATGAGGATACCGGAGATGCGAAGATCGTGTCCGTTTACAGAGATACTTATTTGAATGTTGGTAATGACAGCTACAACAAGGCCAACTCCGCTTATGCAAAGGGCGGTCCCGAGCAGGCGATTAATATGCTGAATATGAATCTCGATTTGAATATTACCGATTATGTGACGATTGATTTTCGTGCGCTGACAAAGGCCATTGATGCACTCGGCGGCATTGAGATTGACGTGCAGCCGGAGGAGATCGAGCATTTGAACAACTATCAGATTGGTACACAGGAGGTTACGGGTGGAGAGATCGTCCCTGTTAAGGAATCGGGCCTTCAAACGTTAAATGGTTTGCAGGCGACATCCTATTGCAGAATCCGTTACACGGCGGGTGACGATTTCAAGAGGACGGAGCGTCAGCGTACGGTGCTCCAGGAGGTTGCGAAAAAGGCGAAGCAGTCAGATATCGCAACGCTGAATAATATTATTAATGATGTATTCCCTATGATCTCCACGAGCTTTTCGACTACGGAAATGCTTGGCTATGCCGCAGATTTCATGAAATATAATATTGCGGACACGGCAGGCTTCCCGTTTGAACGCGGTACCGGCAAGATGGGGAAGGTCGGAAGCAGCGTTGTTCCGAAGGATTTAGCGGCTAATGTCACACAGCTTCATCAGCTCCTGTTTGGGGAGGAAGAGGCGGTCTATACGCCGTCGGCAACAGTGCAGGAAATCAGCAGTAAAATAGCGTCGGATGCATCGAACTACTCCATCAGCTATTGATGAAACGGAGAGGAATATGAAAATAGATGTCATCATACCTACTTATAAGCCCGATGACAAGCTGAAAAAGATTTTTCATATGCTGGCTGTGCAGACAGTAAAGGTTCATAAAATTATCATTATGAACACGGAGGAAAAGTACCTGAACCACCAATTCTCCCAAGGCGCTTATGAAGAAGTGGCACCGATTGTGGAAATCCATCATATTACGCAGGAAGAATTTGACCACGGTTTTACGAGAAATGAAGGAGCTTCCTATTCACAGGCCGACGTGCTTGTCTATATGACGCAGGACGCCGTCCCGCAGGATACACATTTGCTTGAGGAACTGATCAAGCCGTTTTCAGACGAAACAGTGGCTGTTTCCTATGCAAGGCAGGTGCCGGATGTGAACAGCTCTTTGGCGGAATGCTTTGCCCGTGTCTTTAACTATCCGGACAGGGATGAGCTTAAGTCGGCAGAAGATCTGAAACGGCTGGGCATTAAGACTTATTTTTGCTCAAATGTCTGTGCTGCGTACAGGAAGCCGCTTTTTGAAGAGTACGGCGGATTTGTGAAAAGTACGATCTTTAATGAGGACATGATTTTTGCGGCGGGAGTGATCAAACATGGAAAGAAGATTGCTTATGCCTCCGGGGCAATTGTCGTTCATGCCCACAATTATACAAACCGGCAGCAGTTTAAGCGTAACTTTGATCTGGCAGTTTCCCAGGCGATGCATCCGGAGGTATTTGCCGGAATATCCTCGGAGTCCGAAGGAATAAAATATGTGTGCGCAGCATTTAGGTATTTTAAGGAAAGAGGGAAAGGGCATCTGATTCTTCCGTTTGTAATTACCTGCGGTTGGAAATACATGGGCTTTCGGCTGGGTAAAAACTATGACCGCCTTTCCCGTCGCAGAATACTAAAGTATACAATGAGCCCGCGGTATTTTAAAAAGATGTGGAATAATTAATGGATCCCCGACCGCGGCGGTGTGATCATTGAGGAGGAAAAACGGATGTGCGGAATAGTAGGTTATATCGGTACAAAGCAGGCAGCTCCCATTTTGCTTGACGGGCTTGCTAAGCTCGAATACAGAGGATATGATTCGGCAGGAATGGCAGTCTACAATGGAACAGAGCTCAAGATGGTAAAGTCAATGGGACGGCTCAAGGTACTTGAGGAGCTGACACACGGCGGCGCGACGCTGCCGGGAATCGTCGGCGTCGGACATACGAGATGGGCGACACATGGGCAGCCCTCTGATTTGAATTCTCATCCTCATTTTAATAAGCAGGGTACGATTGCCGTTGTTCACAACGGCATTATTGAAAATTATATGGCGCTGAAAAGCAAGCTGATTTCCAAGGGCTATGAATTTGTATCGGAAACGGATACTGAGGTGCTTGCACACCTCATCGACTATTATTATAAAGGCAATCCGCTTGAAGCGATCACGAAGGTCATGCACCGTGTGGAGGGATCTTATGCGCTGGGAATTATGTTTGCGGAACATCCTGACCAGATTTTTGCTGTCCGCAAGGACAGTCCGCTGATTGTTGGGATGAGCGGAGACGGCTGTTTTATCGCCTCGGACGTTCCGGCAATTTTAAAATATACGCGTGATGTGTATTTTATCAACAATCAGGAGGTCGTCCGCCTGCGCGCCGATCACATGCATTTCTATAATGTGGATGAGGAGGAGATGCAGAAGGAGCCGGTGCATATCGATTGGGATGCGGATGCTGCGGAAAAGGGCGGCTATGAGCATTTTATGCTCAAGGAGATGTATGAGCAGCCAAAGACTGTCAGGGACACGTTCAGTCCGCGCGTCAAAGAGCATTCGATCGAAATCGAGGAACTGAATATGAGCGACGAAGAAGTTCTCGCTCTTTCCAAAATACATATTGTAGCATGCGGTTCGGCTTATCATGCGGGAGTTACCGGAAAATATGTTCTGGAAGGACTCGCGCGGATTCCGGTAGAGGTGGATCTCGCCTCGGAATTCCGGTACAGGGATCCGATTCTTGAGGAAGGTGCGCTTGTGGTTGTCATCAGCCAGTCCGGTGAAACGGCGGATACACTGGCAGCTTTAAGAGAGGCACAGAAGCGCGGAGCCAAAGTGCTCGGTATCGTGAATGTTGTCGGCAGTTCAATCGCAAGAGAGGCGGATAATGTCATGTATACGTGGGCAGGACCGGAAATCGCAGTCGCTACAACAAAGGCTTATTCTGCGCAGTTGATTGCTCTGTATTTGCTCGCGATGAAATTTGCATTTATTAAGAAAAATATTTCTCAGAAGGAACTGGACGGGATGCTTGCGGATATGAAGAAGCTGCCGGAGCAGATCGAGATGCTGCTTGCCAATAAGGAAAAGATCCAGAAGTTTGCAAACCGTTATGTAGCGGCAAAGGATATCTTCTTTATCGGAAGGGGGATTGACTATGCGATTTCACTGGAAGGCTCTCTAAAGCTTAAGGAAATTTCCTATGTGCACTCGGAAGCCTATGCGGCGGGAGAATTGAAGCACGGCACAATTTCCCTGATTGAGGAGGGAACGCTTGTGACAGCGGTGCTGACACAGGAGAATCTATATAAAAAGACAATCAGCAATATTGTTGAGGTTAAGAGCAGAGGCGCATTCGTACTTGCCGTAACAAATGAAGGCCATATGGATATTGAAAAGACGGCGGATTATGTGCTGTCTATTCCGCTGACGCATCGGTATTTTGCAAACTCGCTTGCGGTTATTCCGCTGCAGCTGTTTGCCTATTATGTGTCTGTCGGAAAGGGCTGTGACGTAGATAAGCCGCGTAACCTAGCGAAGTCAGTCACCGTAGAGTAAAAAAGGTTAAAGTTATCGCAGAAATATGAGGAGAATTTTATGGCAGAAAACGAAAATAAAAAACAAGAGGGAAACGAAATAGAAACGCACAGCCATAAAGAGGAATATGAGGATGTGTGCTATTTGTGCCGCCGTCCCGAAAGCGCCGCAGGGAGAATGTTCAAGCTGCCGAATAATATTTCCATTTGCTCTGACTGCATGCATAAGACGATGGATACGATGAACCAACTCGATTATCAGGGGATGTTTCCTACTGCGCCGGAAGTGCCAAAGGGCACGGGCAAAGAGAAGGAGAACGAGAAGGAGCAAGAGAAGGAAAAAGAGGAACCGGACAAGGAACAGCAGCCATATGTGCAGACCTTCCCTAATTTTCCGGGTATCAGCTTCATGAATATGTCTGATTTGCAGGGGATGCTTTCCAACAAACAGAAAGTTAAGAAAAAGAAGGACGGAGCAGACGAGGAGAAAAAGTCCGCAATCGATATCAGGGAGATCCCCCAGCCGCATAAAATCAAGGCGAGTCTGGACGAATATGTGGTCGGACAGGAGCATGCAAAGAAGGTCATTTCCGTCGCTGTTTATAACCATTACAAGCGGGTAGCTTCGGAGTCGATGAAGGAAACTGAGTTTGACAGCCGCCTGAAGGATGTTGAAATCGAGAAATCCAATATGCTGATGATCGGACCGACAGGCTGTGGCAAAACATATCTTGTCAGGACGCTTGCGACGCTTCTGAACGTGCCGCTTGCAATTGCGGACGCGACTTCCCTGACGGAGGCCGGTTATATTGGTGATGACATCGAGAGTGTTGTTTCCAAGCTGCTTGCGGCAGCTGACAATGATGTGGAAAAAGCCGAGACCGGAATTATTTTTATCGATGAAATTGATAAGATTGCAAAAAAGAAAAATACGAATTCTAGGGATGTCAGTGGTGAGAGCGTGCAGCAGGGGATGCTGAAGCTTTTAGAAGGCAGCGAGGTTGAGGTTCCGGTTGGCGCTAACAGCAAAAATGCGATGGTGCCGCTCACAACCGTTAACACAAAAAATATTTTATTTATCTGCGGCGGGGCGTTTCCCGACTTGGATGAAATTATTAAGCAGCGCTTAAGAAAACAGACTTCAATCGGTTTTAACGCCGAATTAAAGGATACGCTCGACAAGCGCAAGGATATTTTGCAGAATGTGACCGTTGAGGACATCAAGAAATTCGGCATGATACCGGAGTTCGTCGGAAGGCTGCCGATCATGTTTTCGATGCAGGGACTTTCTCAGGAAATGCTTGTCGATATTTTGCGTGAGCCGAAAAATGCAATCGTCAAGCAGTATCAGAAGCTGCTGGCTCTGGATGAGGTGCAGCTTGAATTTGAGGATGGAGCTCTGGATGAGATCGCAAAAAAAGCGATGGAAAAGGATACCGGTGCGCGGGCGCTGCGTTCCATTATTGAGGAATTTATGCTCGACATCATGTACGAGATCCCGAAGGATGAAAATATCGGCAAGGTGACCATTACAAAAGATTACGTGCTTGGAAAAGGCGGTCCGCTGATCGATCTGCGCGGCGGTGATTTAAGCTTTACGGAACGAGGAAAGCTCAAAACGATCGGAACGGCGCTTCCTGCAAACGGATAGGATTGTTTATACTGGCATTTCAGCTTTTCGGAGTTGGGATGCCATCTTTTTTAGGGAAACAAAACAGAGAACATGAATATAGTAAAATAAGTGATTTTTTGATGGAAGGGTAGAGTGCCTTATGCCTGAAGAATGCCGCCGGATGATTATGTCAGAGGATTACTATGATTTTATACTATATGAAATGCAGTTAAGAATCGGTACGGTATCAAATGTGGAGGAAGGCTACTGTATTCAAAACCTGGAGTATAATTTCTATAATATGTATGTTTCAAGTCAGGGACTTCCTCCCATTAATTTTGAAAACTATACTTATTCAAATATTCCGAATCTATACGGTCTTGTGCAGGATATGAGTGATGTTCTGCAGGCGGAAAATGCAAACATCGCAAGTTCGACAGATGCGGTAGATCCGGAAAGTCTGCTGGACTATGAATCTCTTTCAAGCAGCGGAATTCTGGATTTACAGGCGTCACAGCTTAATTTAAAAGGCAGGGGTGTCCTGATTGGGTATCTTGATACCGGCATTAATTACCCCAATCCGGTGTTTCGATACAGTGATGGTTCCAGCCGAATCGCTGCAATATGGGATCAGACGATACAGACCGGAAATAAACCGGAGCTGTTTGACTACGGAAGTGAATATACGAGAGAAGACATTAACCGCGCCTTAAGAAGTGAGAATCCTTATGAAATTGTGCCGAGCAGAGATGAAAACGGGCACGGAAGTGCGATGGCGGGTGTGCAGGCCGCACCGGAGGCGACAATCGCAATGGTGAAACTAAAGCCGGCGAAGCAGTATCTGCGTGATTTCTATTGCGTCAGGGAGGGGGCTGTAGCCTATGCCGAAACGGATCTGCTGACGGCGCTGAAATATTTGGATGATCTGGCAGACCGTCTGGATATGCCCCTTGTAACAGTTCTGGGTCTGGGTACCAATTTGGGAGACCATAGCGGGGAGTCCATATTGGCGGGCTATTGTGAATATCTGCTGGAAAACACCGGAAGGGCGATTGTAGTCGCGGGCGGCAATGAAGGGAATGCGCGGCATCATTATTTCGGAGAGATGAGCGGCTTTCAAAATGAAAGCGGGAGAGCAGGTCCGCCGGGAGTGACACAGGAAGTAGAGTACCGGAGCGTGGAAATCAGAGTAGGTGACAATGAAGAGCAGTTTATGCTGGAGCTGTGGGGCGGAAGGCCCGATATCTATTCTGTTTCGGTGCGTTCTCCTGGAGGCGAAACTGTTCCTCGCATTCAGGCGAGAAGAAGCCTGAGTGTGCAATACAGTTTTTTGTATGAGGCGACGGTAATCAACGTCGATTACGTAATTGCGGAAACGCGGACAGGGGCAGAGCTGATTATGATCCGGTTTCATAATCCGACACCGGGTATCTGGACGATCGGTGTCTATGCGGAGGGAAGCGAAATGACATTTCCGCTAGCGGGGAATGTCATCCAGACGTTCCATATATGGCTTCCGATCAATACGTTTATTTCGGATGAAACCTATTTCCTGCTTCCGAATCCCGATGTGACGCTGACGGGACCGGCTAATGGAGCCGGACCGCTGACAGTAAGCACCTATCAGGCTTCCAATGACAGCTTTTATGTCCGGTCGGGAAGAGGCTTCACCAGAATGGGCAGAATCAAACCTGATTTGGCCTCTCCCGGCGTCAATGTGCTGACTGTAGGCGGAAGGCGGAGTGCCTCCTGCATGGCCGCCGCAATAGCCGGCGGGGCGCTCGCACAATACTTGGAGTGGGCGGTCGTGCAGGGGAATGCGCCTTATTTTCGGATGAATGATATGAAATATTACTTGTACAGGGGAGCAGAGCGCAGCAATCTGCTCACTTATCCAAACAATCTGTGGGGCTACGGTCGTCTCAATATTAAAGGTGCTTTTGATGCAATGCGGGCGCTTCTGATCTGACAGTTTTTCACATAAGCGCTTGCGGGAATTTTTTGGAAACGGCTCCCTTATTTGCAGTTCCCGCTTGTCAACAGCTCGGGAAAAGGGTATGATAAATACAGTTGAGAGGGGATTTATCTGGGATGGGAGACAGAAGCTTATGCTGTACAGTCTGATTTCAATTTTGATATTCGGTGCCGACAGTAAAATTAAGCACGAGGTGGAGCGGAATCTGGAGCCGGGAAGTGAGAAAAGTGCCTGCGGTGGCCGACTGCTGATCAGAAAACACCATAATAAAGGAATTATGCTGAATTTGATGGATGGGCATCAAAAGCTGACGGCGGCCGTTTCGGCGGGATTGACCGTTTTTCTTGTGCTGCACGGAATAGAAACGTTTGCCGACAGAGACAGAAGCAAAGGCGAAAAGCTTGGTTTTGCTTTTCTGATTGGGGGCGCCCTCAGCAATACACTGGATCGGATAACACGGGGATATGTTGTCGATTACGTGAGCTTTCGGGTTAAATGGAAGAAGTTTCAGAATATTGTATTTAATATTTCTGATTTTTTTATTATGGCGGGAGCATGTATGACCGCCCTGTTTCGTTAAAGAAGAAATTGGGAAGACATTCTTAATTTAATGGAATGATATGCGCATTTTCACATAAGGTATCAGGTAGCTATGTAAAAATTACTTTTATATATTTATGTGAGGAATAAACTATGAGCCGATTGAAAATCAGTACCCCAAATCAAGCGCAGCTTACGGTGGAACGGTTGTATAAGGATCTGGAGAGACATATTGTTGCCAGTCCTCCCGGACTATGTCCGGTGGATCTGCAGCTCTCTTTTCTGAGGATCTGTCACGCACAGACCTGTGGTAAGTGCGTTCCCTGCCGTGTAGGGCTGCTGCAGCTCACAAAAATGCTGGAAGATGTATTGGAAAACCGCGCCACGCCGGCCACACTGGAACTCATGCAGAAAACTGCTCAAAGCATTGCCGATTCCGCGGACTGTGCGATTGGCTACGAGGCTGCAGGCATGGTATTGATAGGTCTGAAGGGCTTTCGTGAGGATTATCTTTATCACATCAAGCATGGCAAGTGTTCTTATGGCATCACCCAGCCTGTTCCCTGCGTGGCGTTATGTCCGGCCGGTGTGGATATTCCCGGATATATTGCGCTGGTTGGAGAAAAGAGGTATGCCGATGCAGTAACGCTGATTCGAAAGGATAATCCTTTCCCGACTGCCTGTGCGTTGATCTGCGAGCATCCATGTGAAGCCCGCTGCCGCCGCAATATGATTGACAGTTCCGTCAATATCCGCGGTATGAAGCGTATGGCAGTCGACAATGCCCGTGCCAACACCGTTCCTGTTCCTGAAAAAGCTCCGTCTTCAGGCAAAAAGGTAGCGATCATAGGCGGAGGCCCCGGCGGACTTTCCGCGGCTTATTATTTGGAACTCATGGGCCATCATGCCGTTGTCTTTGAAGAAAAAGGAAAACTTGGCGGTATGCTTCGTTATGGCATTCCGAGCTATCGGTTCCCAAGAGAGCGTCTGGATGAAGATATTGAAGCGATCCTTTCCGCGGGCGTGGAAGTACATAAAAATAAAAAAATTGGAGATGAAGCTGACGCGATTCCGCTTGATCGGCTGCGGAAAGAGTATGATGCGGTTTATATCGCCATCGGCGCCCATATTGATAAGAAGATCGGCATAGAAGGGGAAGAATCGGAGGGTGTGATTTCTGCCGTGGAGATGCTGCGGAGCATCGGTGAAAATAATCCTCCTGATTTTACCGGCAAGCACGTTATGATAGTCGGCGGCGGCAATGTTGCTATGGACTGTACCCGTTCGGCTATCCGTCTGGGCGCAAGCCGGGTGGGGATTGCCTATCGAAGGAGATCGGAGGATATGACGGCTCTTCCTGAAGAGGTGGAGGGTGCCATAGCCGAGGGTGCGGAGCGTTATTCCCTTAACGCTCCGGTTAAAATTGAAGCAGGTTCGGACGGCAGGGTAGCCGCTATCTGGATTGCACCACAGATGATCGGTCCCATTGATGCATGGGGACGAGCCCGGCCGATTAGGGCCGATCTGGAATTAGAACGGATTCCCTGCGATATTGTGGTGGTTGCCATCGGTCAGGGAATTGAAGCATATCATTTTGAAGAGTCGGGAGTCCCCGTAAAAAGAGGTGTCATCGATGCCTTGAGCGAAAGTGGATTCCGCGATGTTCCCGGTGTTTTTGCAGGCGGAGATTGTGTGACTGGGCCGGCCACTGTCATTCGGGCGATTGCGGCAGGCAAAGTTGCCGCGGCTAACATTGATGAATATCTGGGCTTTTGTCATACGATCAGCTGTGATGTGGAAATTCCGCAGGTAAATTACGAAGACAAGGAACCATGCGGCAGAATCAACCTGCGCGAACGAGAGGTTAGCAAACGCAGGAGCGACTTCGATGAGATCGAATGCACCATGACCGAACAGGAAGCGGCACAGGAGGCAGGCAGATGTCTGCGCTGCGACCACTATGGGTATGGAAACCTGAAAGGGGGTCGGGCTGCGATATGGTAAGCTTAAAAATTGACAATAGGAATATTTGTGTGGAAGAAGGTACCACGATCATGAAGGCGGCAGCTTTCTCAGGGATTATGATCCCTCATTTATGCTATTTGGAAGGAATCAATGAAATCAGTGCTTGTAAAGTCTGTGTGGTAGAAATGCACGGAAAAGAAAAGCTCATTACCGCCTGCAATAATCCCGTTGAAGAAGGAATGGTGATCCGCACCAATTCCCCAAAGGTTCGTTCGGTCAGAAAAACCAATGTGGAGCTTATTCTCTCCCAGCATGACTGCCATTGCGCCACCTGTGTCAGGAGCGGCAACTGCAGCTTGCAGAAGCTGTCCACCGACCTGGGCCTTACTGAGATTTCCTATCCGAAATTTGTGGAGGATGCCCCCTGGAATCAGGAATATCCTCTGATCAGGGATTTTAAGAAGTGTATTAAATGCATGCGCTGTGTGCAGGTTTGTGATAAACTTCAGGATCTGCATATCTGGGATGTTCAAAATACCGGCTCCCGCACTACCGTGGATGTATCGGAACACCGCAGTATTGAGGAATCTGACTGCAGCATGTGCGGACAGTGTGTTACCCATTGCCCTACCGGCGCGCTGCGTGAGCGGAATGACATTCCGAAGGTGTTTGATATTTTAGCGGATCCCGATAAGATCACAGTCGTCCAGGTGGCGCCTGCGGTGCGAACCGCCTGGGGAGAATCTATGGGATTGCCGGATGGTATCGCGACGGAAAAAAGAATGGTGGCTGCCCTTAAGCAGGTGGGCTTTGATTATGTATTCGATACGAACTTTACCGCTGATTTGACCATTATGGAGGAAGGTAATGAGCTGTTGAAACGGCTTCCGGAAATTAAGGAGAGCGGATTTCCCATGTTCACCTCCTGCTGTCCGGCCTGGGTGCGTTTTTTAAAGAGCCAGTACCCCGATCTGTCAAAAAGACTTTCATCGGCAAAATCTCCGCAGCAGATGTTCGGTGCGGTGACCAAGACTTATTTTGCGGAAAGGCTGCATGTCTCCCCGGATCAAATATGCAGTATTTCCATTATGCCCTGCATAGCAAAAAAGGGAGAAGCGGCACTGCCGGAAATGGATGTGACCGGAACCGGACCTGATGTGAATATTGTTCTGACGACAAGAGAATTGACACGGCTGCTTACGGCGGAGCACATTATGCCCCAGTTGCTGGAGGAGGCGGAGTTTGATTCTCCTCTTTCGGAAAGTACGGGAGCAGGTGTTCTCTTCGGTGCGACCGGCGGCGTGATGGAGGCTGCACTGCGCACAGCAGTATATGCCTTGACAGGGAATAATCCCGATATTGACGGCTTTGCTCAGGTACGGGGAAGCGAAGGGCGCAAGGAAGCCGTTTATGATGTGAACGGAACGCTGGTTCGAACCTGTACGGTAAGCGGGCTTAAAAATGCCCGACTTTTAATGGAAGATATTCTGAGAAAGAATGTAGAGTATGATTTCGTGGAGGTCATGGCCTGTCCGGGTGGTTGTGTAGGCGGCGGCGGACAACCGATCTGGGAGGATATGGAGATGGCGCCGGGGCGTGCATCAAAGCTGTATCAGCTGGATGAAAGAAGACCTCTCAGATATTCTCATGAAAATCCTACGATACAGCAGTTGTATAAGGATTTTTTTGAGGCACCGCTGTCGGAGAAATCCCATCATTTGCTGCATGTCCATTAGATTAATACGAAATTAAGGAAAATTAAGCGAAGAGTACAAAAGAAAGGGATAAGGGATGAGCCTGAATTTATTATTTATTATGACTGCACTGCTGATTGCGGATTATGTGGTCGGACTGCTTTACGAAATCTGGAATGAGGGATTTAATAAGACAAAATGGATCAAAGTTGCACAGCGTTATTTTTTGATTTTTGTAGGTTATGGTGCATTGGCGCTGATTGCCCACCTCGCCTCCTATTATTTTGAAGAGATGCAGTATCTGAGCGGCTTGCTGCTTGAGCCGATTGCACGCTATTTTGTGAGTCTGCTTGATAGGCTGAAGGGTTTGTTTTTGGCAGAACAGGAAAATTCGGCAGAAAAGAAAACAAAAAATCAAAAACCGCAGGAGACATTAAAGGAGACCATTGTGAACGTGGAGACTGTACCTGTGGCATTCACGGAACCTAAAGAGGAAACGGTATCCGCAGAGGAAGCAACAGCGGATGAGAAACCTGTACCGGCCGCAATCACGGTTCCGGGAGCAGAAGAAATGAAATCGACAGAGGGAGAGGTACTCCAGACAACGGCTTTGGCAGTAGTTACGGCAGCTGCGGCAGAAACCGCGGCAAGGCCGAAAAGGGCACGGGCAAAACGCCGTACCCAATCGGTCGGCAAGAATGCAAAATAAGATTGAGCAAAAGGCTTCGCTTTCCAAACGGTAAGGCGAAGCTTTTTTATTATATAGGAAATCCGTATGGATTTTCTATATAATAATTTATGCGCAGCTGCGCGCGCGGAACAAAAGCTGTGCTGCCGAAGCACACTTTTGTTCTGGAATATTTATGAAATTTCTTAAAATAAAAAAAACAGTTGACACAGTGAAAAAAGAGCGGTATAATCCAAAACATAATAAACCTAGTGAAATACTAGGAAATAAAAATACAGATTCACAGATAAGAAATGAAAAAACCAGAGAAGAGTAACAACGGCAGGGCCAACTTATAAAAGGAGGAAATGGATATGGCAGGAATTAAGAAAAGCGCGACAGAACTGATTGGAAAAACACCGTTATTGGAGTTGACTAATTATGAAAAGAAGCATGGATTGCAGGCAAGAATTGTTGCCAAGCTCGAATATTTTAATCCGGCAGGCAGCGTAAAGGACAGAATCGCACTTGCGATGATTGAGGATGCGGAAGAAAAGGGGCTGTTAAAGCCCGGTGCAACGATTATTGAGCCGACATCGGGAAATACCGGAATCGGAATTGCTGCGGTAGCGGCAGCAAAGGGATATCAGGCGATTATGACGATGCCGGAGACGATGAGTGTTGAGAGAAGAAACCTTTTGAAGGCTTACGGCGCACAGGTTGTGCTGACAGACGGAACAAAGGGAATGAAGGGTGCGATCGCAAGAGCCGAGGAACTTCGGGAAGAGAAGCCGGGTGCGGTTATTCTCGGACAGTTTGACAATCCGGCAAATCCGGAGACGCATTTTAAGACAACAGGACCGGAAATCTGGGAAGATACGGAAGGTAAAGTGGATATTTTTATATCCGGAATCGGAACAGGCGGAACGATCAGCGGTGCTGGAAAATATTTAAAGTCCAAAAATCCGGATGTAAAAGTCATTGCGGTGGAGCCGGCCGGTTCTCCGGTACTTACAAAGGGTACGGCAGGCCCGCATAAAATACAGGGCATCGGAGCAGGTTTTATTCCGCAAACACTGGATACCGATATTTATGATGAAGTAATCGATGTGACAAATGAAGATGCCTTTGCGGCAGGAAAGGAAATTGCCGTAACGGAAGGTGTTCTGGTAGGTATTTCTTCGGGAGCAGCATTGCATGCCGCCTCAGAGCTTGCAAAGCGTCCGGAAAATGAAGGAAAACTGATTGTTGTTTTGCTGCCGGATACAGGCGACCGCTATTTATCCACACCGCTATTTACAGAGGAATAAAAAGTGTGTTAGAATGTGAACACACAAAAGCAGATAGGCAGGTGCGGATATGGATACGATTATTGAGATTAAAGCTCTGGAGAAGACCTTTGTCGGAAAGGAAAATGTAGTCGAGGCATTAAAGGGTATCGACTTAAGCATTAAACAGAGAGATATTTATGGTATCATCGGCATGAGCGGCGCCGGAAAGAGCACGCTTGTGAGGTGTTTAAACTTTCTGGAAAGGCCGACAAAGGGCACTGTTATTATAGAGGGCGAGGATCTGTCTGCATTAAGCGATGCAGGTCTGCGTGCACTCAGGCAACAGGTATCGATGATCTTTCAGCATTTTAATCTGCTTATGCAGCGCAATGTTGTGGATAATGTCTGTTTTCCGCTTGAAATTGCGGGCATGAAAAAGTCAGAGGCCAGAAAGCGAGCGATGGAGCTTTTGGACATCGTCGGGCTGACGGAAAAGGCGAAAGCCTATCCGACACAGCTCTCCGGCGGGCAGAAGCAGAGAGTTGCCATTGCGCGGGCGCTTGCTAACAATCCTAAAATCCTGTTATGTGACGAGGCGACGAGTGCGCTTGACCCGCAGACGACAAAAGCGATTTTAGGGCTTTTACAGAAGATTAACAAAGAATTTGGCATTACCATTGTAATTATTACACATGAGATGCGTGTTGTAGAGGAAATCTGTTCCCATGTGGCGATCATAGACGGCGGTGAGCTGGCCGAGCACGGTACGGTCGAGGAGGTATTCGCGAGGCCGAAGAGCAAGGCGGCGAAAAAGCTTGTTTACCAGTCGGAGTATAAGGCCTTTTTAATGGAAGGAAAGCGTTGTATCCGCATCGTATTTTCAGAAAATTCTTCGTTTGAACCGGTAATCGCGAATATGGTGCTGACATGCAAGGCTCCCGTTAACATTTTGCTTGCGGACACGAAGGACATCGGAGGCATTGCGCACGGGCAGATGATTTTGCAGCTGCCTGAGGATGAATTGACGGCCGGAAAAATGGTTGCCTTTCTGAAGGAAAGAAAACTAACGGTAGAGGAGCTGGAAGATTATGTGGGATAGTGCAACGATATGGATGCTGTTAGAAGGGATCGGCGCGACGCTGTATATGACGGTGACATCTACCCTGATGGCTTACCTGTTCGGACTTCCGATGGGAATTATGCTCGTCATCACAAAAAAGGACGGCTTATGGCCAAATACAACAATTTATAAGCTGCTGGATGTATTCGTGAATATTGTGCGCTCCGTGCCTTTTTTGATTTTATTGATTTCAGTCAGTCCGATCACAAAGCTGATTGTCGGGAAAAGCTATGGCCCAACCGCGACAATCGTGCCGCTTACCGTGGCGGCGGCTCCGTTTGTGGCCAGGATGGTGGAATCTTCCCTTTTGGAGGTAGATCAGGGTGTTGTCGAGGCAGCACAAAGTATGGGTGCTTCGCTGCCTGTGATTGTGTGCAAGGTGCTGCTTGCCGAGGCAAAGACTTCACTGATCGTGGGAAGCACGATTGCACTCGGAACGATTCTCGGCTACAGTGCGATGGCCGGTATTGTCGGCGGAGGCGGACTTGGTGATATCTCCATCCGGTACGGGTATTACAGATACCAGACGGATATTATGCTTGTGACAGTCGTTCTGCTTGTTGTATTAGTACAGATTTTACAGATCATCGGCATGCGGATTTCCAAAAGAACAGACAAAAGAATTGCAGGCTGATATGTTTTTTTCCGGTTTCGTGGTACCGGTGTCTATGCGTACCTGCGCGAAACAGTAGGGATGATTACTGATGGTTTCCGTGAGGAACAGCGGCATCGGGATTCCCGCCAGATGAGAAGCGGCGGATCAAAAAATGGAAGCGGAAATGCATATAGATTATTTAAAAGAAAAGAGGAGGATATGATTATGAAGAAATTAACAGTATTGTCAACGGTGCTTGCATTGGCTCTTAGCACGGCGGCACTGACAGGCTGCGGATCGGCAGCAGAAGCGGCACCGGAAGCAGCTGCACCCGAAACGGTGGCAGAGGCACCGGCGGCAGAGGAAACACCGGCAGAAGAGGAAACACCGGCGGCAGAGGAGGAAGCGCCTGCCGCAGAAGGCGGCATCATTAAAGTAGCGGCTTCAGCCACACCTCATGCGGAAATTTTAGAGCAGGTGAAGGATACCCTTGCAGCAGAGGGCTGGGATTTACAGGTGACGGTGTTTGATGATTATGTACAGCCCAACCTTGTTGTAGAGAGCGGTGAGTTTGACGCAAACTATTTCCAGCACATTCCCTATCTGACAGACTTCAATGCGGAAAACGAAACACACCTTGTGGAGGCGGCACAGATTCACTATGAGCCGTTCGGCATTTATCCGGGAGTTTCTTCGGATCTTGCAAACATTGCGGACGGTGCGAAGATTGCGGTTCCAAATGATACGACCAATGAGGCGAGAGCTCTTTTATTATTACAGGACAATGGTCTGATCACGCTGAAGGATGGCATTGGTCTGGAAGCTACGGTCAAGGATATTGTGGAGAATCCTAAGAACATAGAGATCATCGAGCTGGAGGCGGCTCAGGTATCAAGAGTTATCGATGAGGTTGATTTTGTCGTATTAAACGGCAATTATGCGATGGAAGCCGGATTGAGTGTAGGGAAGGATGCTGTGGCAGCGGAAGCGGCAGAATCAGAAGCAGCACAGACCTATGCGAATATCCTTGTTGTGGAAGAGGGCAATGAGAATGCACCCGGAATCCAGGCACTTGTGAAGGCACTTCAGTCAGATGCGGTAAGAGACTACATCAGTAATACCTATGACGGAGCAGTCGTTCCGATATTTTAAGGGGCGGATCTGGATATTTCCATAAGAAGTTTCCATTTCCATAAGAAGTCGATATGAGAGGAGCCTTCTGCACGATGGGAGCGCTCCTCTTATCTTATTATATAGGAAATTCCTCCGAATTTCTTATATAACAAAATTATATGCGCAGCTGCGCGCGCGGAACAAAAGCTGTGCTGCGGCAGCACACACATAATTTCCCGTATTCTACATTGACGTGATAGGAATTAAACTATATAATCTAAACTATGGAGAGGTGTTAATTATGAAGATATCCACAAAGGGCAGGTATGCTGTCCGGGTTATGCTGGATCTGGCCGTAAACAATACGGGTGAATATGTGAAGGTCAAACAGATTGCACAGCGCCAGGACATTTCAGAAAAATATTTGGAACAAATCATTGCAATTTTAAACAAAGCCGGCTATGTTAAGAGTGTGCGAGGCGCACAGGGCGGCTACAAGCTGGCAAGAAATCCGCAGGAATATACGGTCGGCATGATTTTAAGACTTACCGAGGGCAGTTTATCTCCGGTAGCTTGTTTGGATGGGGCTGAGAATGATTGCGAGCGGTGCGATTCTTGCGATACGCTTGCGGTTTGGAAGGAACTTGAAGAGGCGATCAACCGTGTCGTTGACAATGTAACGATTGCGGATCTTGTAGACCGGCAGCAGGAGAGGTTAGGAAGCCAGTATGTTATTTAGTTCTATTTCTTTTCTCTTTTTTATGACGGCGGTATTTCTGATCTACTGGGCTTTGCCGCATCAATACAGATGGGCGGGACTGCTTGCAGCGAATGTATTTTTTTATGCAAGCTGGGACATCAGGTATTTAGCTGTGATTGTATTCACGACGCTTGTTTCGTATTTCGGTGCGATATTTATGGAAAGGGCGTCGGACGGGAAAAAGAAAAGGTTATTGTTTGCGGCAGGAACTGTTCTTACGCTGTTTCTGCTCCTGTTGTTTAAATATGCAAATTTTGCGCTGTACAGTGTGGAAAAGGTACTGCGCATTTTTGCTGTTCCGGTGCAGGAGACGACACTCAGGCTTTTGATGCCGGTCGGTATTTCTTTCTACACATTTCAGATGGTCGGTTATCTTGCCGATGTCTATAAAGGGAAAATACCGGCGGAGCGTCATTTAGGAAAATATGCGCTGTTTGTTTCCTTTTTTCCCAATATTTCTTCGGGACCGATTGAACGTGCAGGAAATATTCTGCCGCAGATCGAAAAGAAAAAGAAATTCAACTATGATACAGCCGTTTACGGCGCGAGACTGATTTTGCTGGGCTTACTGAAGAAGCTTGTATTTGCCGATTCCATGTCCAAGTATGTGGATGTTGTTTTTGACAACGTAACGGAGCACTCCGGTTTCAGTCTGATTCTTGCAACGTTATTATTTACATTTCAGATTTATTGTGATTTTTCCGGCTATTCCGATATGGCGATCGGTGTTGCGAAGCTGCTGGGTTTTGAATTGATGACAAATTTCAAATATCCGTACTGGTCGTCATCCGTGAAGGAGTTCTGGAGCCGTTGGCATATTTCTCTTTCCACATGGTTTCGTGATTATGTCTATATCCCACTTGGAGGCAACCGCGTTTCCAAGAAGAGAAGGAATCTGAATTTACTTCTGACATTTCTGGCAAGCGGTCTCTGGCATGGCGCCAGCTGGACATTTGTGCTTTGGGGCGGTATTCATGGCATCTATCAGATAATCGAAAATATGGTAAATGAATTTTGGGGGAAAAGAAAAGCTGCACAACCGCGGGCAGGAAAGACGGAAAAACAGCCGTATCGTACTGCTTTGCGTCTGAGGCATGCGGGAAGTATCCTGCTGACCTTCAGTGCCGTCAGTTTTGCGTGGATGTTCTTCCGTGCTAACTCTATATCGGATGCGGTTTATATTTTGAGGAACCTGTTTCCTGTCGGCTCGTTTACCGAGGCGATGGGGCAGATGACAATGAGTAAGCTGTCGATCGTCAAAACAGGTGCGTCCATTGTATTTCTGATGGCGTATGACTATTTGAGCATGAGACATGATCTGTTAAAAGAACTGAGCCGGCTGAAGCTGCCTCTTCGCTGGGCACTCTATATAGCGACGGCCGTTCTCGTGATCGTGCTTAAGATCCACAATGGAATGACACAGGAATTCATTTACTTTAAATTTTAGAAAAGGGAAAGCTATGAAAAAGTTTTTAATTAAATTGCTGGTGTTTTCTTTGTTTTTGCTTGCGATCTTTGCTCCGGTCAACATCATCATCGACCCCTATAATATTTTTCATTATGATTCACCCGTCAACAACGGAGTGGAACCCAATAAAAATTTTATCAAGACGAAATATGTCATTCGTAATCAAGACAAGTTTGATTCGCTCGTATTTGGATCTTCCCGCGCGGGATTTATTGATGTTGAGAAGATACCGGGCGGCACATACTACAACCTGGCAAGCTCGGAGGCGGTTCCTGCGGAGCATGTCAAGACGCTGAAGGTGCTGATCAAAAGCGGTTTTGTGCCGAAGAATATCCTGCTGCTTGTAGATGATATTTCCTGCTTTGTGGATCCGGCTATGCATGAAAATACGCTTTACCGGACGCCCTATCCGAGCGGCGGACTGATTTCCCATCTGGAGTTTTATACGAAATACTGCGATTTACTGACGACCTGGCAGGCACTTTCTACAATCAGGGAGCATGAAGACAATGATCCTGATTTTGCGGCAAGGTTTCGCAGGACGGGAACAGAACGTTTAAACATCATCTCTGAGTTTGACGGAACGAATGGCGACGGCAGTGAAGCGGTGGGATATTGGGCAGGCTATTATTCACTGCGGCTGGAGGAGTCAATTGCGGATATACAGGAATTTGTTGATCTCTGTGATGAAAATGGAATTCAGTTGACCGTTGCGACAAATCCTCTTTATTACAAGACCTATGCAAGGGATTTGGAGAACGGCTATCTGGATTTTCTTACAGGGCTTGCTGATGTGACAGATTATTATAATTTCAGCAGCTTTTCTAACATTACGACGGGTAGCAGCAATTATTATGAGACGAGCCACTTTATTCCGGCGATCGGGAATATTATGATCGATGCCGCATATAATGAGACTGTAGATCCTGCGCTTAAGGCGCAGGGTTTCGGAGTGAAGATTACAAAAGACAATCGAGTGGAATTCATGGAATTTTTGAGAAATCAGGCAATTGAAAACGGAGTTGGTCTATGAAAAAGTCATTTGGTCTTTTGTTTTGCATCGTGCCGTATTTTGTAATGCTCCTGATCCGAACGGGATGCGCTGTTCTGCTGAATCGGGTTTTGGCGGGCGGGCTTGCCGCGGACTATGACACTTATGTGATTTATGTGCTTTGTGCGATTGAGGCAGTTTATATTGCGGTGTTCGGCATTTGGTATTATGCCGTATTTGTAAGGGCCGGTCAGGAGAAGGAACAGGATGTGTTCTGGAATGGCAGAACGCTGTTTCTGCTGATTCTGCTCGGCTTGGCCGTTCAACTTGCTGTTTCCTATGTGCTCTATTTCATCCTTTCCTTACTCCCGGCGGTTGCCGAGGCGTATTCTTCGCTGTTGTCACCACTGCTTTCTTTATCTCCTGCCGCTATCATTTATGTCGGTCTGCTTTCGCCGATTGGAGAAGAGTTTATTTTTCGTGGTCTGATTTTGGGCTATGCGAAGGAGCACGCACCGTTTTATGCGGCCAATGTGCTGCAGGCAGTCTTGTTCGGTATCTTTCACGGAAACCTTGTACAGGGGATTTATGCATTTTTACTCGGCCTGCTGATCGGTTATCTGATTCAGCTGTCAGGCTCTGTGTTCAGCGGTATCGTTTTTCACAGTGCGCTTAATTTTGCGGGACTTTATTTGGAACGCTTGATTCCGGAAGCGTTGTCCCCGGTCATAAAGCTGGTTCTGATGTTTCTTGCAGCTGCGCTCTGCGTCTGGATCGTGAAAGCGTTAAAAAGGCAGCGGACCTGTATCTAAGTGTTCATTTTAATTTGCAAAGCTCTTCCTCCCGGTATTGCCGGGGGGATTTTTTTGTCATACGCTTAAACATTGTGATGAAATAGTTATAATCTGAAAAGCCGCAGGCAAAGGACACCTCTCCGATTCTTTTTTCCGGTTCCTCAACTAAAAGCGTTTTCGCCTGCTCGATACGCAGTTTTCTGATATATTCCGCAATTCCCATTCCATAATTCTGCTTTGCGATGTCATAAAGATGCGTCCTTCCGATCTGAAATTGCTCGCAGAGCCGGCGGGAATCGATATTTTCTGTTAAATGAGTCTGAATATAGCTGTCGATGAGCATCGGCAGGTTCTGTCTCTTTAAAACTACCATGCGCTCCATGCATAGATAGGAGGCCACCGCGTGCAGAATATGCGAGGATGATAAAATGTATTCTTTCGGGATAAGCGGGCTTTTTAAGCAGGCGGCTTTTAACAGGGCCTGATCAATCTTGTAGGCACTGCATCGCCGCTTGATTTCATTCCAGCCCGTTTCATGGTCAGGATAGGAAAATACCTGTCCGAAAAATAAGTATCCGATCAGAATGTTTCCGAGATAAATCGGTGAAATTGCTTCTGTCAGGCCGGCATGACATCGGTAACTGTAAGTGGAATGCCGGTGTGAAGCGATGATACAGGCGTTTTTATCGCATTGGCGGCATTGTCTGTCAGCGTTGGCATCGTTTCTGAGCGTGCGGCAGAAGGGGGCGATTTCCTCGGGGCAGGCGACCAGCTCTTCAAAACGGTCGTTAAAGACCGTGATACGAATCTTTGTCAGATTATAAAAGTCCTGCAGCAATTCTTTTAATTTGATCAGATCAAATGTGGATACGATAGGAATCATCTCCTTATGATTTTACTATGCTTACTATATCATTTCTGCGAACAAATTCAAAGTAAAAAGAACAAATGCCTATATCCTTGAGCAGCCGTATTGTTTAAAATAAAACTATGAAACAATTCACGCTCTGAGAAGAAGGACAGGAGGATCAATATGTTAATTACTTTAAAGGAAATGATGAGAATAGCCGGGGAAAAGGGAATCGCGGTCGGCGCATTCAATACGCCGAATCTGGAAAGTCTGCGGGCGATTTTAGAGGCTGCAGAGGAGCTTGGGCTTCCGGTCATTCTTCAGTTTGCCCAGTGTCATGAGGAGCTTGTACCGCTTTCCCTGATCGGGCCGGTGATGATCGGGATGGCAAAGGCGGCGGATGTGCCTGTCTGTGTGCATCTGGATCATGGTGAGACGCTGGATTATTTGCGTAAGGCAATTGAAATTGGTTTTACCTCGATCATGTATGACGGTTCCGTACTTTCGTATGAGGAAAATGCGGCCAATACAAAGCTTGCGGTTGAAATGGCAAAGAAAACCGGCGCGAGCGTGGAGGCAGAGCTGGGTTCCATGGGAAGGCGGGAATCCGGAGCGGGTGACACTGATGAAGAAGGCGATGACAATAAAATTTATACGGACCCGAAGCAGGCAAAACAGTTTGTAAAGGAGACGGGAATTGATGCGCTCGCATGCTCGTTTGGCACGACACACGGGATTTACCTGACTGAGCCGAAGCTGGATTTTGGGATTGTTTCAGCGGTACGTGATGAGACAGGCGGCATTCCGGTTGTCATGCACGGGGGTTCAGGCGTGAGCAGAGAGGATTTTCATGCCGCGATTGAGGCCGGTGTCCGAAAGATCAACTATTTTACTTATATGGATAAGGCGGGCGGCTCGGCAATCGGAAATTTGGTAAAGACACTTGAGAACGGAAAACCGATATTTTTTACGGAGGCCGTCAAGAAAGCTACGGAGGCAATGAAAGAGAATGTAAAGGACGCGATGAGAACGTTTGCGCATCTGGATAAAGAATATTGAGAAGCCGGAAGAGCAGAATTTTGAGACAGGAGAAAACAGACATGAAAAAAATGACATTTGCCCTTTGCTTCTGCAACAGGGGCTTTATGCCGGGTGAGTTGATTTATGAAGCAAGGGAGGATATGATCCGTGCGGTGACGCAGGCAGGTTATGATTATATTGCGATGGACAAGGCGTTGACGAGATATGGCGGTATCGAGACGCGTGAGGAGGGCCTTTTGTATGCAAAATGGCTGAAAGAGCATGAAGGAGCTTATGATGGTGTTATTTTCTCGATGCCGATTTTTGCCGATGAAAATGGGGCAATTACAGCGCTGCGGGATGCCGGAGTGCCGATATTGATGCAGGCATATCCTGACGAGCTTGACAAGATGGATTTTAAGCACAGAAGAGACGCGTATTGCGGCAAATTTTCCGTGACCGATGTGTTTACCCAATATCAGGTGCCGTTTACCGTGTTGAAGCCGCATGTCGTACATCCGCTTTCGGAACGGTTTGATGAGAACCTGAAAGATTTTGCCGCGGTCTGCCGCGTTGTAAACGGCATGAAGCGGTTTAATGTGGGCTGCATCGGTGCGAGGACAACTGCGTTTAAAACGGTGCGCTTTGACGAGCTTGCCCTGCAAAAATATGGGATCACTGTGGAATCCTTTGATCTTTCCGAACTGATTTTTAAAGTAAATACAATGAATGGGTCAGATGTACGCATTATAAAAAAAGAAGCGGTTTTGAAAGAATATACAGACTGCTCAAATGTACCGGCTGAAAATATGAGGACGCTCGCCAAAGTATCGGTGATACTTGACGAATATATTGACGAATACCGCTTGGATGCGCTGACACTCCGCTGCTGGAACGAAATGGAAACGATTCTGAGAATCTGCCCGTGTGTGCTGCTAAGTGAGCTGAACGACAGAGGGATTGTTGCTTCCTGTGAAATCGACCTGTGCTCGGCAATTACGATGCGGGCGATGAATCTGGCGAGCGGGGAAGCGACTGCCGTGCTCGATTGGAATAATAATTACGGGGCGGATGAGGATAAGGTGATTTTATTCCACTGCGGCCCGGTGGCACAGAGCCTGATGACCCAAAAGGGGACGGTGACGGAGCACAAAATGTTTGCAAAGAATGATCCCGGTTCCGGCTGGGGAAGCAATGAAGGAAGAATCAAGGCATTTCCCATGACGTTTTCCAACTGCCAGACAAGGGACGGCAGGCTCATTGTTTACGCAAGTGAAGGGGAATTTACAGCGGATGTGATCGGAGAGGACTATTTCGGATGCGCCGGCGTGGCACAGATACCCGATCTGCAGAATAAGCTGATCAGACTTGCAAAAGGCGGCTTTAAGCATCATACATCGGTGGGCTTCGGACACTATAAAGAGGTGCTGAAGGAAGCGTTTATAAATTATCTGCATTATGACTGGGTGGATATTGATTAAGGAGGCTCTGCCATGAAAATTGCGGGACTTGATATTGGCACGACCGGCTGTAAGCTGACAGTATTTGATGAAACGGGAATCTATTTGGACAAGGCTTATTGTGACTATCCGGTGACAAGGCAAATGGAGGCGCATGAGGTGGATGCAGCCGCGATCATGAGAGGCGTTTATGCTGTTCTGACGGAAATCGGGAAAAAGCATGGTGACATCGGCGGAATCGGAGTTACAAGCTTTGGAGAGACGTTTGTCATGACGGATAAATACGGAAATCCGCTTCACCGGTCGATGCTTTATACCGATCCGAGAGGGCGTGAAGAGTTAAAAGAGCTTGTTGCTGCGATGGGAGAGGACGGAGAAAGGAAAATTGCCTCGATCACCGGCTTAAAGCCGCATGAAATGTACAGCATTGCAAAAATCATGTGGTTAAAAAAACACCATCCTCAGATCTACCGTGAGGCAGGACACCTGTTTTTAATAGCGGACTATGTGGTATTCTGTCTGACAGGCGAATCCCAAATAGACTATTCTCTTGCTTCGCGGACGATGGCGTTTGATATTCATACGCTGAAATGGAGTGAGCAGATTCTGGGCAAGGCGCAAATAGACATTCGGCTGTTATCAGCGCCGGTTCCGGCGGGAACGGCAGCAGGAGGGTTGAAAGAGGAGTTATCCGTAAAAACGGGCCTCTCGGACAAAACACAGATTGTTGTAATCAGCCATGATCAGGTGGCTGCCGCGGCAGGCGCGGGCGTCTTTGATTCCGGCACGGCTGTGGACGGCGCGGGAACAGTGGAGTGTATTACGCCGGTCTATGATGAAATTCCGGATAAGGATGTGATGTTTGAAGGAAATTATGCGGTCGTTCCCTATATCATTCCGGGCAAATATGTTTGCTATGCATTTTCCTATACGGGCGGTGCGCTGATCCAATGGTGCGTAGAAACGATGGCGAAGAAAGAAAAAGAATTGGCGGCGGAAGAGGGAATTTCGGTGCATGAATATTTGGAAAGACAATCAGAGAGTCCGACAGGACTGCTGGTTCTCCCGCATTTTGCCGGGGCCGCGACACCTTATATGGACACGGGCTCTAAGGGTGCTATCCTGGGATTGACGGCGGGGCATAGTGTCGGCACAATTTATCGTGCATGCATGGAGGGTGTTGTCTATGAGATGATGCTGAATATGGAATATTTAAAAGCCTCCGGTATTCACTTTCAAATGCTTCATGCGACCGGAGGAGGTGCAAAATCCAAGGAATGGATGCAGATGAAAGCGGATATGCTTGGCATTCCGATTACCGCTCTGGCGACACCGGATGCCGGAACGGTCGGAAGCGCCATGCTGACCGGAATCGCGGTCGGCTGCTTTCACGATATGGCGGATGCCGCCGCCCGCATGATAGAAAAGCGCGACAGTTATTATCCGAGAGCAGGAATGCATAAAAAATATAAGGAAATCTATCAAAGGTACCGAAATATGTATAAAGCGGTAAGACCGCTTATCTGAAAAATGAAAGGGGCGAAGCTTATGAATCCTTACATAGGACATGATGCACAGTATTATGGTGTGGAGGAACACCGTCTGATCGGCGGAAAAGGGGACGGCATGCGGCTGATGGAGGTCAATAACGGAAAAGGGCTGGAGCTTGTGGTATCCTTAGACCGTGCCGCGGATATTTCGAGATTGAAATTTAAGGGAATCAATATGAGCTATTTTTCTCCGTGCGGCTATGTTGCGCCGGCATATTATGAAGGAACAGAGAATAACTGGCTGAAATCCTTTACGGCAGGATTTTTGACGACATGCGGCCTTGAGGCCGTCGGCACTCCGTGCACCGATCTGGGAGAACGGCTGCCGCTGCACGGTACAATCGGAAATTTGCCGGCGGAGCAGGCTTATTGGACAAAGGAGGGGGATTCACTCATCGTCCGCGCGCTTGTCAAGGATGAAGGAATTTTTGCACGTAAATGGAGGCTGCACCGTGAAATTCGTGTCAGTCTGACCCAAAATGAGTTTGTGATTACAGATACGCTTGAAAATGCCGGAAGCAAAACCGAGCCGATGGAAATTTTATATCATATGAATATGGGCTATCCTCTTTTGGATGAAGACAGTATTGTTACGATTCCGGCAGAGAGGGTAATCCCCAGAAACGAACATGCGGCGGCGGATCTTGAAAACTGGATGAAAATGGAGAAGCCGCAGGCGGATTATGAGGAACGCTGCTATTATCATGATTTCACAAAGCCGGGCAGGACAGAGCCGGCGATGGCTTCCATTGTTCAGCCGAAGCTTGGATGCGGACTGAAAATAGAGTATGACGCAAAGAAGCTGGATTGTTTTACGCAGTGGAAAATGATGGGCGTCCGTGATTATGCCCTTGGTTTGGAATGCGGGAACTGTTATCCCGACGGCCGTGATGTGATGCGCAGAAAGGGTCTGCTGAAATTCCTGGGGCCCGGTGAAAAACAGGTGTATCAGGTGAAGATTTCCATGCTGGAAATGAATTGACACCTATTTCAGATTTTTTATTACATAGCCCAGATATTCCTTTACGATGTTAATAGTTGTATAGGCGTAAAGCATACGGGTACCGACGACATCCTCTATTTCGTTGAATACCGGCTGTCCGTTATGATAGATGAAATCAATGCCGACAAGATCGGCTGGAAGCGCGGCACTGATCCTTTCGGTCAGGGCCGTTTCTTCTTTTGTCAGAATGTGCAAAGCAGCCGTGCCACCGAGAGAAAAGTTGGCGCGGATTTCGGTGCTTTGCGGCTGCAGATCAGCACCGGTGCGCATCATTCCGGCAATGATCCTGCCGCCGAGGACGTAGACGCGCAGATCTTTTCCGATGTCGGAGGCGCATCGCTGGAAAACGAGCTCCGGGATCGTACCGTAATCTTTCTTCAGTTCGGACAGCGCCTGATATAATTCCTGCTCATTGAGAATCAGACCGACATGCATCCCGCCGTGGCCGCCTGCCGGCTTTAACACAAACGGATAGCCGAATTCCCGTGCGACTCTGCCGTCTGCGGGATTTTCCGGATATCTCGTGTCCATAAATGGGATGCCGTATTTCTTTAAATATTCGTAGGTATGCTGCTTATCGTTACAAATCTCACAGACCTTTGCGCTGTTAAATACACGGATTCCCGCTTCCTCCAATGCATGCGAAAGCCGGGGAAAACGAGAACGGTTAATAATAAAATCCGGGTTTCCAAGTGACCCGGCAGATACATGCGCCGTCAGACGTTCATCAGTTGTAAGGAGAAGAGAGAGCGCGATGCATAGCCGTTTGCTTTCCTTCATAAACAGCTCGATAAATCCCGTATTTCTGATTGCGTCATTCGGCTCGTAGAGCAGATATCCCTTCAGCGTGCACATCGATCCAACTCCTTGTCAATATAGGTCATGATTGCGTCAGCCACATTAATCCCGGTGCAGTCAAAAATATTTTTAAAGTGGGAATTGGAATTGACTTCACAGAGAATCGGTTCGTCATGTTCGCCGAATAGGATGTCCACACCGGCAAAATCAAGGCGCAGTTCCCTGCATACCTCCTGCGCAAGCCGGATTTGATCTGCTGACGGTTCATAGGGCTTCATGGAGCCGCCGTTCGTAATATTTGCCCGAAAATCATGCTCATTATAACGGAGCATGGAGGTGACATGTTTTCCACCGACGATATGGAGCCGGATATCCCTGCCCGTACTTGTGTGAATATACTCCTGAAACAAAAATGCATTGCCGGCATTCTGTGACAGGATAGCAGCAGTCTCACTGCGGGAATGCGTCAGATAGACCTGCATACCGAAGGAACCGAAGCATTCCTTGATGACAAACGGGTAGGAGAGCTCTTGTTCTACAGAAGAAAGAAACGCAAAATCCGTATAGCCGATATTCGGATAGGTCATCGGGGCAAGATAGGTGCGCGGCATTTTGACGATGCCTGCAAGCCGGACAGCGCTCAGTGACTTGTCATCGCAGGCTTCGATCGCATCCGCACAGTTAAAAAGACGAAGTCCCGTTTTTTCGAGCGCACGCGCAAGCCGGATATCCTTATCCCAGAATAGGACAAAATCCGGAGTCTGCTCCGCATGTCCTGCGGATATCATTTGGCCGCTGTCTGCGCGGAAGAGAAAATCTGCGTTTGTTTTGGGTAAAAGGCGAATCTGCTGTTTTTGCGCCGCCTTTATCAGCCATTGATACAGCTCCTGAAATTTTGCGGTATTTAAAAATTGATTAACAATGAACCATCCCGTACGCATATACTTCAAACCTCTTTTCTTATTGCATTTGCGGCCACTTTCGTTATATTCTATAAAAAGAACGGGAGGTGCCGCTTTGAGAGAGAAAATTAAAAAAGCTGCGGGGAGAATGAAAAATGACTTGCGAAGAATGGGTTTCCTCATCACAGCTATTCTGCTTTATTTATTTGTCATGAACATGCTGCCCGGAGGCATCTGTCTGATTAAACGGCTGACGGGCATTCCGTGTCCGGGGTGCGGGATGACCAGGGCATTTTTTTACTTGTTCACAGGTAACTGGCTTTTGTCCTTTCGGATGCATCCGCTGGCGATCGCATGGGCGGCATTTGCACTGTACCTTGTGATTATGCGTTATTGGTGCGGAAAAAGGCCGAAAGGAATACTGCCGATTCTGATACTCTTGTGCACCGCGATGTTTGGCGTTTACCTTTACCGGATGATCACGATATTTCCAAACCGGGAGCCGATGACCTATGGATCGTCTGGAATTATTTATCATCTGCTTCCTTTTTTCGGAACCCGATGATAAGCGGTCTGCCGATATTGTAGCACAGTCCGGGAGGTATTTCTATACATTACCTTGTAACTGCTCACACAGTAACAAGAATTTATTTGGAAAAGATGCAGCGGTATGATATAATATCATATAGCGTTATTTTTATGTGATATGCGATAGAGTTCCTGCAAATTTTCTGGCGCATAAAAATAATAAGATGCACAACTCGCGGAATTGTATCTTGCCGTACGCGGCACCGCTCGTGTGCAAAGAGTCTGCAGGCAGACTCTTTATATAGGAGGAAAAGTATGGACGAAAATGAAATGAAGGTAAATGAAATACCCGCAGAGAAAGATACACCGGCAGAGAACATACCGGTACAGGATACGGAAAATACCTATTCACAGGAGGTACTGCCTACAAATGTGCAGCCTGTGCCGCAGTACAATTACCAGCAGCCGGTTGATACGGAACCTCCGGTATCGGGCGGAAATATCGGATTTTCCATTACTTCACTGGTGTGCGGTATTTTATCTATTCTTTGCTGCTGTGCGTGGTATTTATCCATTATCCTTGCAGTGGTTGCGATTGTATTTGGTATTCTCAGCCTTAAGAAAAATGCAGACGGAAGAACTATGGCGATAGCCGGTTTAATTACCGGGGGGCTCGGATTGGTGCTTTCTATTATCGTATTGGTTCTTGTTCTGGTAGGTTCTGCAGTCGGTGACAGCAGCATCATTTATCAGGATTTTATAGAATCTCTGGATTTGTAGAATGAGAATATGAGGAATGACAATACAGACAGACTTTTTTATGCCTGCGGCAAAGTTCTGTTTTTTATCGGTGTTGTAACCGTACTGCTTGGCGCGTTTGGGGGCTTGAATTGGCTGCTTCAGCTTGACGGATGTGTTTTTAGACGTGTAACAGGGGTCTATTGTCCGGGCTGCGGAGGTACGAGAGCATTTTTCGCCCTATTGAGGCTTGAGCCTGTAAAAAGCTTCCTCTATCATCCCGCAGTGATTTATTTTGCAGTCCTATACTTGGTTTTTATGGGAAAGATGTTCCTTCTGAAGCATTTTGAAATCGGTACGGAGCGGGAGGGGCGGTTGGTTCTGTTCATTCTAATCGGTGCCGGTCTCATTCTTGTCCAGTGGTTCGTAAAGCTGGCCGGCCAGCTCGTCTTTCATATTACCTGGATATAAGGTCATTTACAGCTTAAAATCTGGTGTCAGAGAATTGCAGTTGAATCGGTGTAAATAAAGGAGGATCCATATGAATTTTAAAATGGTACATGAAAACTATAATGTTTATGATTTGAATAAATCCTTGGATTTTTATAAGGAAGCTTTGGGGCTTACGGAAAAGAGCAGAAAAGTTGCAGCAGACGGCTCCTTTATCATTGTTTATGTAGGAAATGATACAACGGATTACCTGTTGGAGCTGACCTGGATGAGAGATATGGATCGCCCATATAATCTGGGAGACCGTGAATTTCATCTGGCATTTGAAACAGATGATTTTAAAGCGGCACATGAAAAGCATGAGAAAATGGGATGTATTTGTTATGAAAACCCCGAAATGGGTATTTATTTTATCATAGACCCGGATGGTTATTGGTTGGAAGTCATTCCGGCAAAAACAACTTGTTAATAAGCGACTATTACGAAAGTGCAGAATTGATATCGATCGATTCTGCACTTTCATAGTGACAGCTATGTATGCATGAAGCCGTGCCCGGTTTTATCCGGAATACCGGCCGGAGGCTCCGCAGGGGAGGATTAAGCCATTTTCCCTGACCGGAAGTCCGATTTCACCGGCTTCCACGTGCCCGCCGAATTTTGAGGTGATTGCTGTGTTCATCATATATGCGAGCACGGCGGGCTGAAGCCCTGTTGTATAAGAGTTAATCAAAAAAAACAGCGGTTTGTCCGATAGGAGCTGAGTGCACAGCTCAATAAACGGAAAGATAGAGTCTTCGATTTTCCAGATCTCTCCTTTCGGACCACGGCCGTAAGAGGGGGGATCCATGATGATTGCATCATATTTGCTTCCGCGTCGGATTTCCCGCTCTGCAAATTTTACACAGTCGTCCACAAGCCAGCGAATAGGAGCGGCTTCCAGACCGCTGCTTTTTGCGTTTTCCTTCGCCCATGAAACCATGCCCTTGGAGGCATCGACGTGTGTGACACTTGCTCCGGCTGCCGCAGCGGAAAGCGTCGCGCCGCCTGTATAGGCAAATAGATTCAAAACCTTGACGGGCTGTTTTGCAGAGGCGATTTTTTCGGAAAACCAGTCCCAGTTTGCCGCCTGTTCGGGAAACAGTCCGGTGTGCTTGAAGCTAAAGGGCTTTAACTGAAAGGTGAGCGTCTTATAGCGGATACTCCACTGCTCGGGCAAATCAAAGAATTCCCATTCGCCGCCGCCTTTTGCACTTCTATGATAATGTCCGTTGATGGATTTCCATCTCGGATTTGTTTTCTTTGTATTCCAAATGACCTGCGGATCGGGCCGCACTAACAGATAGCTTCCCCACCGTTCGAGCTTTTCCCCCGTACTCGTGTCCAAAACTTCATAATCCTTCCATTGATCAGCAATCCACATGCTGTTTTCCTCCTGTCGACCGATTCTATAAAAATTATATATAGAATATACACTAATATGGGAGAGTACGCAAATATTATTGACGCAGTATACTTCTTCATATTATAATTACGATGCTGTTCACTCCGTTCTCAGCAACGCATGATTTCTGCATGTAAATTCGCTCCGCGAAGCAGAAATCATTTCTTGAATCACGTTCTTACGTAGCTTAACAGCAATTTCATTACCGTTATGCCGGTGTGGGAAAAGTATTTTCTTCTTAAAATTAAGGAGTGGGAGATCGGAAAGCAGGGGTGCAAAATGAATACAAAGGTAGCGAGTGGGAGCATCATTTTAGCGGGAATTTTGTGGGGAACAATGGGATTGTTCGTACGAGGACTTTCGGCGGATCATTTTACATCCATGGAAATCGTGGCACTGCGTGTGTTGGGTGCGCTGCTTCTTGTGACTGTCATAATCCTTTTTTATAATAGGAAGCTGTTTGAAATTCGTATGCGGGATTGCTGGTGTTTTGCCGGTACGGGCATTTTCAGTCTTACGTTCTTTAATTTATGCTATTTTCAGACGATTATTATGACATCGATGTCGGTAGCGGCAATTCTTTTATATACAGCCCCGATCATCGTCGTGCTGCTCTCGGCGGTATTGTTTAAAGAGAAACTCAATCGAAAGAAAATAGGTGCGATGCTTCTGGCGTTTCTTGGCTGTGTATGCGTGACGGGCATTATCGGCGGTGAAGGACTGACGATTTCCCCGACGGGGATTCTGATCGGACTGGGCTCCGGACTGGGCTACGCACTATACAGTATTTTTGGCCGCTACGCAATTGAGCGCGGCTATGAGTCACTTACAATCAGCTTCTATACGTTTTTGTTCGCATCTGTCGGCACAATATTTTTGATTCCTGTGAGGGAGACTGCATCAAAGCTTATCCATGGCGATGCGGGGAGAAATCTGCTTCTTGTTTTCGGTATCGCGCTGATCGCTACGGTACTGCCTTATATTCTGTATACAATCGGTCTTTCTCATGTGGAAAACGGAAAGGCTTCCATTATGGCTTCGATCGAACCGGTCGTTGCAACACTGCTGGGCATTTTTGTCTTTGGAGAAAATCTGACTGCTGCAGGAACAGTCGGTATGATACTTGTGCTCGCGGCAATTATGATGCTCAACCGCTGCAGTTCTTCCTTAGGCTAAGCGGCTATCGGCCAAATGACCTTGCGGCTACTAGATATAGTAGAGATACAGACAGTTTATCGCAAGGATAAAAATTGTTTGAAAAAAAATGCAATTTGCTTTAAATTTCACTTGAAATATGGCGATTTGTCGTGTATACTAAATTTTGCTGTGACATTGATAGCGTAGAAGCGTGAGGTTGCTGGGATTATCTCAGGTTTTCCGTGGAGCGAATGTCATGTTAGGAAACTGGCGACAAGTCACTGTACGAATTCATAAGTCTGTCAAATGGCAGAAACGACGTGTTGGAGCGTGGAATGAAAAATTTTACGACACACACGGGAGAGTGTACAGTCACCGCTTGTCGTACTTAGATCTAAAAGTGCGAAAAGGAGGCGACTTTTTTTATGGCAAATCAAGTAATGAGAATCACATTGAAGGCCTATGATCATCAATTAGTAGATGCATCAGCGAAAAAAATCATCGAAACTGTAAAGAAAAACGGATCTCAGGTGAGCGGACCGGTGCCCCTTCCTACGAAAAAGGAAGTTGTCACGATCTTAAGAGCGGTTCACAAGTACAAGGATTCCAGAGAACAGTTCGAACAGAGGACTCACAAGAGACTCATCGATATCATTACCCCGACCCAGAAGACAGTGGATTCATTGTCCAGACTGGAAATGCCGGCCGGTGTTTACATCGATATCAAAATGAAAAACAAATAAGACCCCTACTAGTATGAACGCGGTTTGCGTTCCGCTGTAGCGAAAACAGGAGGTAAAAATGAAGAAAGCAATTTTAGCGACAAAAATCGGAATGACGCAGATCTTTAATGAAGACGGCTCGTTGATTCCGGTTACTGTATTGCAGGCTGGACCATGTGTTGTGACACAGATCAAGACCGTCGAGAATGACGGATACAGCGCCGTGCAGGTTGGCTTTGCGGACAAGAAGGACAAGGTCATCAACAAGGACAAATCGGGAAAGAAAGAAATCGTTCACAGACATGGCGTCAACAAGGCACAGAAGGGCCACTTTGATAAGGCAGGTGCAGGCTCCAAGAGATTTGTCAGGGAATTTAAGTTTGACAACTCCGGCGAATATGCACTGGCACAGGAAATCAAGGCGGATATTTTTGAAGCCGGCGATAAAATTGATGCGACAGCAATTTCAAAAGGAAAAGGTTTCCAGGGCGCAATCAAGAGACACGGACAGTCCAGAGGACCGATGAAGCATGGTTCCAAGTTCCATCGCCATGCGGGTTCCAACGGTGCTTGTTCAAGCCCGAGCCGTGTGTTCAAGGGCAAGAAGATGCCGGGACATATGGGTTCTAAGAGAATCACGATCCAGAACCTTGAGGTAGTGAGAGTAGATGTAGAAAAGAACTTGCTGCTTGTAAAGGGTGCGGTACCGGGATCCAAGAAATCTTTAGTGACAATAAAAGAAACTGTAAAGGCTAATATTTAGCTTTTATACGGAAAGGAGGAACACACAGATGGCAAACGTATCTGTTTATAATATGGAAGGCAAAGAAGTTGGCAAGATGGATTTGGATGACGCCGTGTTTGGTGTCAAGGTTAATGAGCACCTTGTACACATGGCAGTTGTTCAGCAGCTTGCAAATAATCGTCAGGGAACACAGAAGGCAAAGACCCGCTCGGAAGTTTCCGGCGGCGGAAGAAAACCTTGGAGACAGAAGGGAACCGGTCATGCAAGACAGGGTTCGACAAGATCTCCTCAGTGGAAGGGCGGCGGTGTCGTATTCGCCCCGGTTCCGAGAGATTATTCCTTCAAGCTCAATAAGAAGGAAAAGAAGTTCGCGCTTAAGTCTGCGCTCACTTCCAGAGTACAGGAGAATAAGTTCCTTGTACTTGACGAACTGAAGCTGGATGAAATCAAGACAAAGAAGTTTATGGAAGTGCTTAATAACTTAAAGATAGCAAAGGCAATCGTTGTTTTGGAGGAGGATGACAGGAATGTAATCCTTTCGGCAAGAAATATCCCGAACGTAATTACGGCTTCCACAAACACGATCAATGTATATGACATCATGAAGTACAGCACAGTTATCACAACCAAGAGTGCTGTGGCAAAGATCGAGGAGGTGTATGCATAATGGCAAACATTCAATATTATGACGTGATCCTCAAGCCGGTTATTACTGAGAAGAGTATGGCAGGAATGGGAGACAAGAAATACACGTTCCTTGTTCACACAGAGGCAAATAAGACCCAGATCAAGGAAGCTGTTGAAAAGATGTTTGACGGAGCCAAGGTAAAGAGTGTTAACACGATGAACCTTGACGGGAAGACAAAAAGGCGCGGTGCTACCAGCGGAAAGACTTCCAAGACGAAGAAGGCAATCGTTCAGCTGACTGCGGAAAGCAAGGAAATTGAGATTTTCACAGGCCTGTAAGAGGTTGAGGGAGCGGCAACTAGGTTAACCTCACCAAGCAGCCGGGTGTGCTTTGGTACTGGGATTGAAAGAACCTCGCAAGGAAACACCACGTTCTGCTAGGCTTGGAAGAACCTCGCAAGGAAACACCACGCTTCACTAAGCTCGAAAGAACCTCGCTAAGTGTCCGGGTGTGCTTTCGCACTAGGTTCGAAAAGACCTCACCAAGTGCTCAATGCATCGCCAAGTGCTCAATGTATCCACAAAAAAGTGGGATAATAAATTAGATTAGAAAAGGAGATACGAAGATGGGAATCAAAACATACAACCCATATACCCCTTCCAGAAGACAGATGACGGGCTCTGATTTCTCAGAAATCACGAAGACAACACCGGAAAAATCACTCTGTACGTCTTTGAATAAGAATGCGGGTCGTAACAATCAGGGTAAAATTACTGTCAGACACCGCGGAGGCGGAAGCAGAAGGAAATATAGAATTATAGATTTTAAAAGAGGAAAAGACGGAATTCCCGCAACTGTAATCGGCATCGAGTACGATCCGAACAGATCGGCAAATATCGCACTGATCTGCTATGCGGACGGTGAGAAGGCTTATATCATTGCACCGGAAGGTTTGACGGATGGTATGAAGGTAATGAACGGTCCTGAAGCAGAAATCAGAGTCGGCAACTGTCTGCCTCTTTCCGTAATCCCTGTTGGTACACAAGTGCACAATATTGAGTTGTATCCCGGCAAGGGCGGCCAGATGGTACGTTCCGCAGGAAACAGCGCACAGCTTATGGCAAAGGAAGGCAAGTATGCAACATTGAGACTTCCTTCGGGAGAAATGAGAATGGTCCCGATTAATGCCAGAGCATCGATCGGTGTTGTAGGAAACGGAGATCACAACCTGATTAATATCGGCAAAGCAGGACGCAAGCGTCACATGGGCATCAGACCTACCGTACGTGGTTCTGTTATGAACCCGAATGACCATCCGCACGGCGGTGGTGAAGGCAAGACGGGAATCGGACGTCCGGGTCCGTCCACACCTTGGGGTAAGCCTGCACTTGGTTTGAAGACAAGAAAGAAGAACAAGAAATCCAACAAGCTGATTGTAAGACGCAGAGACGGAAAGACAATCAAGTAAGTGGTTGATAGATAATAGGAGGAAATGAAATGTCAAGATCGCTTAAAAAAGGTCCATTCGCTGATGCGAGTTTGCTGAAAAAAGTTGATGCTATGAACGCAGAAAACAGTAAGCAGGTAATTAAGACTTGGTCTCGCCGTTCTACGATTTTCCCGTCATTTGTCGGACATACGATCGCGGTTCACGACGGAAGAAAGCATGTACCGGTATATGTTACGGAAGATATGGTTGGCCACAAGCTTGGCGAGTTCGTCGCTACGAGAACTTACAGAGGCCACGGAAAAGATGAAAAGAAGTCTAGAGTTAGATAAACAGGATAGTTTGAAAGGAGGTTTCATCCATGGCAAAAGGACATAGATCCCAGATAAAGAGAGAGAGAAATGCGAACAAGGATACAAGACCATCGGCAAAGCTATCTTATGCTAGAGTATCTGTTCAAAAGGCGTGTTTTGTATTGGATGCTGTCAGGGGAAAGGATGTTCGTACGGCGCTTGCCGTTCTGGCATACAATCCGAGATATGCGTCAAGCATCATTAAAAAGTTATTAGAATCAGCAGTCGCTAACGCTGAAAACAATAATGGCATGAATGTTGAAAATCTTTACATTGCAGAGTGCTATGCAGACAAAGGACCTACAATGAAGAGAGTAAGACCGAGAGCACAGGGCAGAGCTTATCGCATTGAAAAGAGAATGAGCCACATTACGATCGTGCTTGATGAAAGATAAGGAGGAGCAGAATGGGACAGAAAGTTAATCCTCACGGCCTTAGAGTCGGTGTTATTAAGGATTGGGATTCTAAATGGTATGCTGAAAAAGATTTTGCGGATTTCTTAGTTGAGGACTACAACATCAGAACATACCTTAAGAAAAGATTATACAATGCAGGTGTTTCCAAGATTGAGATCGAAAGAGCATCTGACAGAGTAAAAGTTGTAATTTTTACTGCGAAGCCGGGTGTTATTATCGGCAAGGGCGGTCAGGAAATCGAAGTAACAAAGAAGAAGCTTCAGAAGTTTACCGACAAAAAGCTTGTGGTAGATATTAAAGAAATCAAGAGGCCGGAAAGAGAAGCGCAGCTGGTAGCAGAGAATATTGCACAGCAGCTTGAGAACCGTACTTCTTTCAGAAGAGCCATGAAGTCTACAATGTCAAGGACATTAAAGGCAGGAGCACTCGGTATCAAAACAGCTGTTTCCGGACGGTTGGGCGGTGCGGATATAGCTCGTACGGAGTTCTACAGCGAAGGTACGATCCCTCTTCAGACACTCCGGGCAGATATTGATTACGGCTTCGCCGAGGCAAATACCACATACGGTAAGTTAGGTATTAAAGTATGGATTTACAAGGGCGAAGTACTTCCAACAAGGGCAGCAAAGGAAGGGAGCGATAAATAATGTTAATGCCAAAAAGAGTAAAACGTCGTAAGCAGTTTCGTGGCAGTATGAAAGGTAAGGCTTTAAGAGGCAACACTCTTTCCTACGGTGAATACGGTATTATTGCCACAGAACCATGCTGGATCAAGTCCAATCAGATTGAGGCAGCACGTATTGCAATGACTCGTTATATTAAGCGTGGCGGTCAGGTATGGATTAAAATTTTCCCCGACAAGCCAGTAACAACAAAACCCGCAGAAACTCGTATGGGTTCCGGTAAAGGATCTCTGGAATACTGGGTAGCTGTTGTAAAGCCGGGACGTGTAATGTTTGAAATCGCAGGTGTTTCTGAGGAAACTGCAAAGGAAGCATTGCGTCTTGCAACACATAAGCTTCCATGCAAATGTAAGATTGTTTCTAAGGCAGACTTGGAAGGCGGTGTATCAAATGAAAACTAATAAATATGTAGAAGATTTGAAGAAAAAATCAGATGCAGAATTAGCGGAAGCTTTAGTGTCTGCTAAGAAAGAACTTTTCAATTTGAGATTCCAAAACGCGACAAATCAGTTGGATAATACAAGCAGAATTAAGGATGTAAGAAAGAATATTGCGAGAATTCAGACAGTCATCACTGAAAAGGCTGAGGCGTAGAAGGGAGTAGACAATGGAAAGAAATTTGAGAAAAACCCGTACCGGAAAGGTATTGAGTAATAAAATGGATAAGACCATTGTTGTAGGTATTGAGGATCACGTAAAGCATCCGCTTTATAAGAAGATCGTTAAGAAGACTTATAAGCTGAAGGCTCATGATGAGAATAACGACTGCAACATTGGCGATACAGTAAAGGTAATGGAAACAAGGCCTATCTCCAAGGATAAGAGATGGAGACTTATTGAAATCATTGAAAGAGCAAAATAAATTAGGTTGAGCGTGAGGCAGGCAGATGGAAGTGCATCGTCGGGCTACTAAGATGAAAGCATCATTGGTACTAAGGTGGAAGGCACCATCGATACTAAGATGAAAGCATCATTAGTATTAAGATGGAAGGCACCATCGATTACTAAGCTCGAAAGGACCTCGCTAAGTAACGAGGTGCGCTTTCGCACTAGACTCGAAAATACCTCGTCAAGTGCTCAATGCGAAGGGAGAATTAGCATGATACAGCAGGAAACCAGATTGAAAGTCGCTGATAATACCGGTGCAAAGGAATTACTGTGCATCAGGGTTCTGGGCGGATCTACAAGAAGATATGCCTATATTGGTGATGTGATTGTTGCTACGGTTAAAGATGCAACGCCAGGCGGCGTTGTCAAAAAGGGCGATGTTGTGAAGGCTGTAGTTGTACGTACTGTAAAAGGTGCTCGCCGTAAAGACGGTTCTTATATTAAATTCGATGAAAATGCTGCGGTCATTATCAAAGATGATAAGACTCCGAGAGGAACCCGTATTTTTGGACCGGTAGCCAGAGAGCTTCGTGAAAAGCAATTTATGAAGATTGTTTCCTTGGCTCCCGAAGTGTTATAGGAGGTGCGAAGGATGGCAACTATGAAAATTAAAAGAGGCGATAATGTTAAGGTTATCGCAGGAAAAGATGTTGGTACAGAGGGCAAGGTGCTCATTACGAATAAGGAAGCCGGTAAGGTAATCGTAGAGGGTGTCAATATGGTAAAGAAGCACACCAAACCTTCTGTTCAGAACCAGAACGGCGGAATCGTCGAGAAGGAAGCGTTTATTGATGCCTCCAACGTGATGTATCTGCATAAGGGTAAGCCTACCAGAGTTGGTTTCAAGGTAGAGAACGGAAAGAAAGTACGTTTCGCAAAGGCAACGGGCGAAGTGATTGATTAATTCTAAGAGAGGAGGTCTAGAACGTTGAGCAGATTAAAAGACATGTATAAAGACCAGATCGTAGATGCTATGATCAAAAAGTTTGAATATAAAAATGTGATGGAAGTGCCGAAGCTTGATAAGATTGTTGTTAATATGGGCGTTGGCGAAGCAAAGGAAAACGCGAAGCTGTTAGAGGCTGCTGTTAAGGATCTGGAAACAATCACAGGTCAGAAAGTGGTTTTGACAAAAGCAAAAAATGCAATTGCAAACTTCAAAATCAGAGAAGGGATGCCGATTGGCTGTAAAGTAACGTTACGCGGTGAGAAAATGTATGAATTCCTTGATCGCTTGGTGAACCTTGCTTTACCGCGTGTACGTGACTTCAGAGGAGTTAATCCGAATGCATTCGACGGCAGAGGCAATTACGCCCTTGGTATCAAGGAACAGTTGATTTTCCCTGAGATTGAGTACGACAAGATTGACAAGGTAAGAGGTATGGATGTAATCTTTGTCACAACCGCAAGGACCGATGAAGAGGCACGTGAATTGTTAACCCAGTTCAATATGCCATTTGCAAAGTAGAAGGAGGAATCATTCATGGCTAAAACAGCAATGAAGGTAAAGCAGCAGCGTAAACAGAAATTCTCGACAAGAGAATACAGCCGTTGCAGAATCTGTGGTCGTCCACATGCATATTTAAGAAAATACGGAATTTGCAGAATCTGCTTCCGTGAATTAGCATATAAAGGACAGATACCAGGCGTTAAAAAAGCAAGCTGGTAAGAAAAGGAGGCAACCTAAATGACAATGAGTGATCCAATTGCAGATATGCTTACAAGAATCCGTAATGCAAATACTGCAAAACACGATACAGTAGACGTTCCTTCATCAAAAATGAAGCTCGCTATCGCAGCGATTCTTCTCAATGAAGGCTACATTAAGAAATATGATTTGATTGACGACGGTGCATTTAAAACCATTCGCATCACCTTAAAGTATGGTGCTGACAAGAATGAAAAGATTATTACAGGTCTTAAGAGAATTTCCAAGCCGGGTCTTCGTGTATATGCCGGAAAGGATGAATTGCCCAGAGTTCTCGGCGGACTCGGCATCGCAATCATCTCCACAAACAATGGCGTCATCACCGACAAGGAAGCCAGAAAAGTAGGCGCAGGCGGCGAAGTGCTCGCATTTGTTTGGTGACCGAAAGCAACTTGGCGAGGTTTTTTCGAGCCTAGTGCGAGGTCGTTCTTGGAGATTGGCGAGGTGTTTCCGAGCTTAGCGACAAGAACTTCCTTAAGGTAAAATGTAACTTTAACTATTTTTAACAACAACAATTAGGAGGTACGGGCATGTCACGTATAGGAAGAATGCCAATCGCAGTGCCTGCAGGCGTAACTGTAGATATTGCAGAAAATAATAAAGTGACTGTAAAAGGTCCTAAGGGTATACTGGAAAGAGTTCTGGTACCTGAGATGGAAGTCAAGGTTGATGGAGCAGTAATCACTGTAAACCGTCCGAATGATTTAAAGCGAATGAAAGCTTTGCATGGTTTAACAAGAACATTGGTTCATAACATGGTTGTAGGTGTAACCGAGGGATATCAAAAGGTTCTGGAGGTCAACGGTGTTGGCTACAGGGCCGCAAAGCAGGGCAGTAAGCTTGTGTTATCACTGGGCTATTCTCATCCTGTTGAGATGGAAGATCCGGAAGGATTGGAAACCGTATTAGAGGGTCAGAACAAGATCGTCGTAAAAGGTATTGATAAAGAAAAGGTTGGACAATACGCAGCTGAAATCAGAGACAAGAGAAGACCGGAGCCTTATAAAGGCAAGGGTATTAAATATGCTGATGAAACGATCAGACGTAAAGTCGGTAAGACCGGTAAGAAATAGATAAGGAGAGTATGAAAATGGTTGGTAAAAAGGTAAAATCAGAAGTTCGTATCAATAAGCATAAAAGAATCCGTAACCGTTTCAGCGGTACTGCTGAAAGACCGCGTCTTTCTGTGTTTAGAAGCAATAATCATATGTATGCTCAAATTATTGACGATACGGTCGGAAACACGTTGGTGTCTGCTTCTACCCTTGAAAAAGAGGTAAAATCAGAGCTTGAGAAAACGGATAACGTTGATGCGGCGGCATATTTAGGAAAAGTTATTGCCAAGAAGGCATTAGACAAGGGTATTACGTCGGTTGTCTTTGACAGAGGCGGCTTTATATACCAGGGAAAAATCCAGGCATTAGCAGATGCAGCCAGAGAAGCTGGCTTAGAATTTTAGGAAGGAGAGAACACATGAAACATACAATCATAGATGCCAACAGCTTAGAGCTGAATGAAAAGGTAGTATCCATCAAGCGTGTAACAAAGGTTGTAAAAGGTGGTCGTAACTTCCGTTTCACAGCTTTGGTGGTTGTCGGAGACGGCAACGGACATGTTGGTGCCGGTTTGGGAAAGGCAACAGAAATTCCGGAAGCGATCCGCAAGGGAAAAGAAGATGCAATGAAAAAGCTGATTACGGTCGCAATGGATGATAATAAAAGTATTACACACGATTACAGCGGAAAATTCGGCGGTGCATCCGTACTGCTTAGAAGAGCACCGGAAGGTACCGGCGTGATCGCGGGCGGTCCTGTGCGTAATGTATGCGAACTTGCGGGAATCAAAAACATCCGTACAAAGTCTCTTGGTTCCAACAATAAGCAGAATGTAGTTTTGGCTACTATCGAAGTATTAAGGCAGTTAAAGACTCCGGAAGAGGTAGCTCGTCTTCGCGGAAAATCCGTTGAAGAGATCATCGGCTAAGGAGGCAGAGTGAAATGGCAGATAAAAAGATTAAAGTTACTTTAGTTAAATCAGTGATCGGCGCTATTCCTAAGCATAGAGCAACAGTTGCGGCATTGGGCTTGAAGAAGACCGGAAGAAGCATAGAGCTTCCCGATAATGATGCGGTAAGGGGAATGGTTAAGCAGGTTTGTCATTTGGTTAAAGTAGAAGAAATTTAATTAACAGATAAGGAGGTGTCAAGATGGAATTATCAAATTTACAGCCGGCTGAAGGCTCAAAGCATAGTGATAATTTTAGAAGAGGTCGTGGACACGGTTCGGGAAATGGTAAGACAGCCGGAAAAGGCCACAAAGGTCAGAAGGCTCGTTCAGGCGCACCGAGAGTAGGCTTCGAGGGCGGTCAGATGCCATTATACAGAAGAATTCCTAAGCGGGGATTCAAGAACAGAAATACAAAAGACATCATAGCAATTAATATGTCGGCTCTTGAAGTATTTGAAGATGGTGCTACAGTTTCCGTTGATACTCTGAAAGAAAAAGGAATTGTAAAGAACCCGAGAGACGGTGTGAAAATCCTTGGAAACGGAGAATTAACTAAGAAGCTTACGGTGCAGGCAAATGCATTCAGTGCATCTGCAAAGGAGAAAATTGAAGCTCTTGGTGGAAAAGCAGAGGTGATCTAATGCTCAATACACTGCAAAATGCGTTTAAAATAAAAGAAATCAGAAACAAACTTATTTTTACGTTTTTAATGCTGATTGTAATCAGACTCGGTTCCGAATTGCCGGTGCCGGGTGTTGATAGAAATTATTTTTCAAGTTGGTTTGCAGCACAGACAGGCGATGCTTTTAATTTTCTTGATGCGTTTACGGGCGGTTCATTTTTGAACATGTCCGTGTTCGCACTGAATATTACCCCTTATATTACATCCTCGATTATTATGCAGCTCCTCACAATTGCAATTCCGAAGCTTGAGGAAATGCAGAAGGAGGGGGAGGATGGAAAAAAGAAGATTGCGGCAATTACGAGATATGTTACAGTAGGTCTCGCACTGATTGAGTCGACGGCTATGGCAGTCGGATTCGGCAGACAGGGTTTACTTGCTGATTATAATGCAATCAATGTAATTACTGTAATTGCGGCGCTCACGGCCGGTTCTGCATTTTTGATGTGGATTGGTGAGCAGATTACGGAAAATGGTGTCGGAAACGGTATTTCCATAGTGCTGACAATCAATATTATTTCCAGAATTCCGGCGGACTTTGCTTCCCTTTATGATCAGTTCATGGCAGGCAAGACCTTTGCAGTTGCAGTGCTTGCAGCTGTCATTATTCTGGCGATTGTCATCGGTACAGTGATTCTGGTTGTTATTTTGAACGGCGCAGAAAGAAGAATTCCGGTGCAGTATGCAAAAAAGGTACAAGGCAGAAAAGTAGTAGGCGGTCAGTCTTCTCATATTCCGCTTAAGGTAAATACAAGCGGTGTTATTCCGATTATCTTTGCCTCCAGCTTAATGCAGCTCCCGATCGTCATCACCTCGTTTTTCCAAACACAGGGAACGGGTGTATGGGCGAATATTGTTCATACATTGAACTCCAGTAACTGGTTCAAGTTGTCTACACCGATTTACTCTATCGGTGTGATTATTTACATCTTATTGGTTATCTTTTTTGCTTATTTCTATACCTCTATTACATTTAATCCGTTGGAGGTTGCCAATAACATGAAAAAGCAGGGCGGTTTCGTTCCGGGTATCAGACCGGGCAAACCGACCAGTGACTACCTGACAAAGATTTTGAATTATATTGTCTTCGTTGGGGCGGTTGGCCTGATCATCGTAGCAATGATCCCGATCATATCAAATGGTTTGTTCAGCGCGAGCGTATCGTTCGGCGGAACCTCCCTGATCATCATTGTCGGTGTTGTCAATGAAACCCTAAAGCAAATTGAGTCACAGATGCTAGTACGTAATTATAAAGGTTTTTTGAATGATTAATCGGCAGAAAGACAAGGCTGCAAAGCCTTGTCTTGCCGTCGCATTGAGCACTTGCCGAGGTTTTGCCGAGGCTAGTGCGAAAGCGCACCTGGATACTAAGTGAGGTCCTTTCGAGCATAGTAGGCATGGTGCTCCAACACCAGGCACTTGCCGAGGTTTTGTCGAGGCTAGTGCGAAAGCGCACCTGAATACTAAGTGAGGTCCTTTCGAGCATAGTAGACATGGTGCTCCAACACCAGGCACTTGCCGAGGTTTTGCCGAGGCTAGAGCGAAAGCGCACCTGGATACTAAGCGACGCATTGAGCACTTAGCGAGGTTTCATCGAGCTTAGTGCAAAAGTGGTTACCGAGACTTGGCGAAGTGCTTTTGAGCCATAGTCGAGTGTAACATTCATGATTTCTAAGCATAGTAGGGTGCACCCTTACAGGAGAATGTGTATGAAAATTATCATGTTAGGCGCTCCCGGCGCCGGAAAAGGAACCCAGGCAAAACAGATTGCAGAAAAATACGGGATTCCTCATATTTCCACAGGGGATATTTTCAGGGCGAATATCAAAGAAAAGACTGCCCTTGGGATGGAAGCGAAACAATATATGGATCAGGGGAAGCTTGTTCCCGATGAATTGACAGTAAAGATTCTGCTTGACAGAGTCGCAAAAGAAGATTGTAAGGCAGGATATGTGTTGGATGGTTTTCCGAGAACCATTCCGCAGGCCGAGGTGCTTGATAAGGCCGTCGCAAAATTAAATGAAAAAATTGATTTTGCGGTCAATGTAGATGTTCCTGATAAAAATATAATTAACAGAATGTCTGGAAGAAGGGCATGTCTGCAATGCGGGGCGACTTATCATCTCGTAAACATTCCGCCGAAAGCGGAAGGGATTTGCGATGTGTGCGGCAGCGGACTTGCACTCCGCGATGATGATCAGCCAGAGACAGTTAAGAGCCGTCTTGCTGTTTACCATGAGCAGACCCAACCGTTGATCGATTATTATAACAAAAAAGGAATATTGAAAGAAGTGGACGGGACTCAGGATAGGAGTGTTGTATTCGAGGAAATCGTTCATATCTTAGGAGCATAAGGAAATGGCTGTAACTATAAAATCGTCAAGAGAAATTGAGTTGATGAGAGAGGCCGGAAGACGTCTCGATTATGTACATGAACAGTTAGGTAAGGCAATCAGGCCGGGGATGTCCACGCTGGACATTGATATACTCGGTGAAAAACTGATCAGGGAGCAGGACGGTATTCCGAACTTCCTGAACTATAACGGATATCCGGCATCCATCTGCGTTTCCGTAAATGAAGAGGTTGTGCACGGCATTCCGAATAAGCATCACATCCTTTGTGAAGGAGATATCGTCAGCCTCGATGCAGGCTTGATTTACAAGGGATATCATTCCGATGCGGCAAGAACTCATGCAGTCGGTAAAATTACAAAGGAAGCGCAGCAGTTGATTGATGTGACAAGGCAGAGCTTTTTCGAGGGTATTAAATATGCACGGGAAGGCTTTCACCTACATGATATATCTAATGCAATTGACGACTATGTCAGCCAGTTTGGTTACGGAATCGTCAGGGATCTCGTCGGACATGGTATTGGAACCAAGCTTCACGAGGATCCGCAGATACCAAACTTTCGTCAGAAGAAACGCGGATTGCTGCTAAAGGCCGGTATGACACTTGCGATTGAACCCATGATCAACATGGGGCGCTACGATGTCGAATGGCTGGACGATGACTGGACAGTCGTAGCCGAAGACGGACTCCCCTCCGCCCACTACGAAAACACAATCCTGATCACCACCGGTGACCCTGAGATACTGACATTGAACGCTTAGCGAGGTATTGTCGAGCTTAGCGAGAAAGTCCACCCGGATGCTTGGCGAGGTATTATCGAGCCTAGCAGAGCGTGGTGGTTCCATAGGAACGCTTAGCGACGCATTGAGTACTAGGTGAGGTACTTTCGAGTGTAACTTCCTTATAAAATCAGAAAGGCAACCATATGTTAGGCAGCTTTGCAAGGTCTTTGGCGGGACACGATAAGGGTCAGCTTTACATTATTATAGAAGAAACAGATTCTCTGCTGACGTTGGCAGATGGCAGGTTAAGAACGCTGGAAAAGCCGAAGCAGAAGAATAGAAAGCATATACAAATTGTGAAAAAAAATTGCAATAAGGATATCATAACAAAGCTTCAAAACAATGAAAAAATCAATAATGAAGAAGTGAAGCGGGCAATTAAGCTCTATGAACGGGAGGTAAATGGATGTCAAAAACCGATGTAATCGAAATCGAGGGAACAGTAATTGAGAAGCTGCCAAATGCGATGTTTCGCGTAAAGCTGGAAAATCAGCATGAGGTGCTGGCTCACATCAGCGGAAAGCTTCGTATGAACTTTATCAGGATTCTTCCGGGTGATAAGGTGACAATTGAAATGTCTCCCTACGACTTATCGAAGGGCAGAATCATCTGGAGAGACAAATAAAGATAAGGTTTCTATTGATATTTAACACATGATGTGTTACAATATAAAGCGGTCTTTTTAAGATTATGCCGGTTTTTTACAGCCTAAAAAACCGTGCGAAAGGTACGTAGTGTCGATTTTTATCTAAAAATCGTGTACAAGGAACTGAAAGGAGGGTTTAACGTGAAAGTTAGATCATCAGTAAAACCAATTTGCGAAAAATGCAAAATTATTAAGAGAAAAGGGAAGATCAGAGTTATTTGTGAGAACCCGAAGCACAAGCAGAGACAGGGTTGAGAAAGATCTCGCCGGTGAGGTAGGATGGCAGAATAGGAAACCTAGGAAGCACCGTCGTTGCTAAACTCGAAAGAACCTCGTTAAGCATCGAGGTGTACTTTCGCACTAAGCTCGAAAATACCTCGCTAAGTGCTCAATGCACCAAGTGCTCAATGCGCGGCTGAGCAATACTTTTTCCGTCAAAGGGGTATTGCAGACGATAGATAACTCGAAGCACGGAAGTCTTTTGACTGACTTGCGAGTCATCTGCGATTGATACCGGCTGTCAACTAATAAGCCGGACAAAACCGGTCTATCCGGTCGATTGCTCTATGAGGGCAGTCCAATCAATTAGTAACTATTAATTATCACCATTTCGGTGGTGGCGAAAGAGAGGAAACAAAAATGGCTCGTATTTCTGGTGTGGATTTACCAAGAGACAAACGTGTGGAGATTGGTTTGACGTATGTATATGGAATCGGCAGACCAAATGCTTCAAAGATATTAGCAGAGGCTAATGTAAATCCTGATACACGCTGCAGGGATTTGACTGATGAAGAAGTAAAGAGAATCAGTGAAGTCATTGATGCTGGTTATCAGGTAGAGGGTGATTTGAGAAGAGAAATTGCACTCAACATCAAGAGATTGCAGGAAATCGGATGCTACAGAGGAATCCGTCACAGGAAAGGACTTCCGGTTCGCGGTCAGAAGACAAAGACAAACGCGAGAACAAGAAAAGGTCCAAAGAGAACAGTAGCGAATAAGAAGAAGTAAGCACTCGGTGCGAACTTTGCAAAAACAGTAAAATTGTAAATATTGAGAAAGTAGGTTAGTTTAAATGGCGAAAAAAGTTGCAAAGAAAGTAACAAAGAAACGTGTCAAGAAAAACGTTGAACGCGGACAGGCACATATTCAGTCATCCTTTAACAACACAATTGTAACACTTACGGATGCTGAGGGTAATGCTCTTTCATGGGCAAGTGCCGGTGGTCTGGGATTTAGAGGTTCAAGGAAATCTACTCCATATGCGGCTCAGATGGCAGCAGAGACTGCTACAAAGGCAGCGTTAGTGCATGGCTTAAAAACCGTTGAAGTTTTGGTAAAGGGTCCCGGTTCGGGAAGAGAAGCAGCAATTCGTGCATTACAGGCTTGCGGTTTAGAAGTAACAAGTATCAGGGACGTGACTCCGGTTCCCCATAACGGATGCCGCCCGCCAAAACGCAGAAGAGTTTAGTTTCGCATAATTTAATTAGGAGGAAAAGCAGAGATGGCAGTCAATAGAGTTCCTGTACTGAAAAGATGCAGATCACTTGGTTTGGAACCAATGTATTTAGGAATTGATAAAAAGTCAAAGAGAACTTTGAAAAGAGCAAATAAGAAGATGAGTGAGTATGGTCTTCAGCTGAGAGAGAAGCAGAAAGCAAAGTTTATCTATGGCGTACTGGAGAAGCCTTTCAGAAACTATTACAAAAAGGCTGACAGAATGAAGGGTATGACAGGTGAAAACCTGATGATCCTTCTTGAGAGCAGACTTGACAATGTTATTTTTAGAATGACATTTGCAAGAACAAGAAGAGAAGCAAGACAGATCGTTGATCACAAGCAGGTTGCTGTAAACGGAAAGACCGTAAATATTCCGTCTTATTTGGTAAAAGCTGGCGATGTTGTTGAAATCAGAGAAAAATGCAAAGGTTCACAGAGATACAAAGACATCTTTGAGGTTACGGGGGGAAGACTTGTTCCCGATTGGCTTGATGCAGATCAGGAGAATTTTAAAGGGACTGTAAAGGGACTTCCTACACGTGAAGTAATTGATGTACCGGTTGATGAGATGCTTATCGTCGAGTTGTATTCTAAGTAATCAGTAAACTGAAAAGTTGCTGGTATTCCAAAAAGGAGGTACTTTGCAGTGTTTGATTTTGAAAAGCCGAAGATTGAGATTGTTGAAATCTCAGAAGATAAGAAGTACGGAAGGTTTGTTGTTGAACCACTGGAAAGAGGTTATGGCACGACACTTGGCAATTCACTCAGAAGAATCATGCTTTCTTCCTTGCCGGGCGTTGCGGTCAGCCAGATAAAGATCGATGGTGTTCTGCATGAGTTCAGTTCGATTCCCGGAGTTAAGGAGGATGTGGCTGAAATTATCATGAACATTAAGAGCCTTGCCATTAAGAACAACAGCTCAACGAATGAGCCGAAGACGGCATTTATTGAATTCGAGGGTGAAGGTGTTGTAACGGCTGCCGATATTCAGGTGGATCAGGACATCGAAATTTTGAATCCCGAGCTTCCCATCGCTACATTGAATGGCGGATCAGATTGTAAGCTGTATATGGAGTTGACAATTACCAGGGGCAGAGGTTATGTGAGTGCCGACAAGAATAAGAATGAGGATCTGCCGATCGGAGTGATTGCGGTGGACTCTATCTATACACCCGTCGAGCGTGTCAACCTTACGGTAGAGAATACACGTGTCGGTCAGATTACGGATTTTGATAAGCTGTCATTGGATGTATACACAAATGGTACTTTGGCGCCGGATGAAGCAGTCAGCTTGGCAGCAAAGGTACTTAGTGAGCATCTTTCCTTATTCATTGACCTGTCTGAAAAGACAAGCGGTATCGAAGTAATGATTGAGAAGGAAGATAACGAAAAAGAAAAAGTTCTTGAAATGAATATCGATGAGTTGGAGCTTTCGGTTCGTTCCTATAACTGCTTGAAGAGGGCAGGGATCAATACGGTGGAGGAACTTACGAACAGGACTTCGGAAGATATGATGAAGGTTCGCAACCTCGGACGAAAGTCTCTGGAGGAGGTTCTTGCGAAACTGAAGGAGCTTGGTTTGCAGCTGAACGTAGGCGACGAATAAAAGTACAGGCAGGCCAAACCGGTAAATCCGAATGGTACGGTAAGGCTGAAAAGAAACATTGTAACCAGATAACGATGCCCGCAAGGGCAGTATTCGGTAAGTAAGTCCAAAGTGCGTGGCCGGATATTGATTATGTGCATGTGGATGCACAGCTTGGAGGTACAGTATGGCAAAGTATAGAAAGCTTGGCAGAACATCCAGCCAGAGAAAAGCGTTACTTAGAAATCAGGTAACAAACCTGCTTTATCACGGGAAAATTGTTACAACAGAAGCTAAGGCAAAGGAAATCAGAAAAATTGCCGAGGGTATTGTTGCAATTGCCGTAAAAGAAAAGGACAATTTTGAAACCGTTAAGGTTCAGGCGAAGGTTGCCGTAAAGGACAAGGATGGAAAGCGGGTTAAAGAAGTTGTTGACGGTAAGAAGGTTACAAAGTTTGATACAGTTGAGAAGGAAATCAAGAAGGATCTGCCGTCCAGATTACATGCAAGAAGACAGATGCTGAAGGTTCTTTATCCGATCACTGAAGTTCCGGCAGCCGGAGCAGGAAGAAAGAGAAATACAAAGGAAGTCGATTTGGTAGAAAAGCTTTTTGATGAGATTGCACCGAAGTATGCGGATCGTAAAGGCGGTTACACGCGAATTGTCAAGATCGGCCAGCGTAAAGGCGACGCAGCGATGGAAGTGTTGATCGAGTTGGTATAAGCAGCGCAGTTGTCATAAATTAAAAATAGAAATGCCCCGCAGAACAGTCTTATCAGATTGATTTGCGGGGCTTTTTTAAGAAACAAGTTTTCACTCCGCCGACATTGACATAAATTTTTTTAAATGCTACTATAATGTTGATATACTTGATGGCTGTTATTAAAAACACAGGAGGGTTACTATGAGACTGAAGGGAAAAGTAGCAATTGTCACTGGTTCAAGTTCCGGAATGGGACGTGATATCGCATTGATGTATGCGAAAGAGGGAGCAAAAGTCCTTGCTGTTGCCCGGCGTGCCGAGCGTTTGAGTACGCTGGTAGAGGAAGCAAAAAGCTTTGAGGGTGAAATTGTCGCTTATCCGGCAAATCTATCCGATTCGGAAAGTGTGGAAAGCATGGTTGACGAAGCGATTAGCGTATTTGGAAAGCTGGATATTCTTGTAAATAATGCCGGAATTATGGATGATATGAGCGGAGTCGGCAACGCAAGTGATGAAATGTATGATAAGGTCTTCAATGTCAATGTTAAAGCACCTATGATTGCTATGCGAAAGGCGGTCAATCATTTTGAAACGGTTGGCGGCGGCGTTATCATTAACGTTGCTTCTATCGGCGGATTAAAGGGCGGAGCCGCGGGAGCAATCTATACGGCAAGTAAACATGCACTGGTTGGTCTCACTAAAAACACCGGTTATATGTATGCTCTTAAAAATATTCGCTGTAATGCCATTTGTCCGGGTGCAATTGCAACCGAAATCGGGACGACCGAAACGATGCAGCATCTCGATCCAGCCGGTGCCGCAAGATGCGGACTCGGTATGGGCTTAAATCCCGGCACCGGCAGCGGAAATGACATTGCATCTCTCGCCGTATTCCTTGCAAGTGAAGAATCCTCCTTTATTAATGGACAAAGCATTGCAATTGACGGCGGCTGGACGGCTTATTAAGTATTTTTATCGATCGAAACAAGGATATAGTCTTCTGGTTAAATAAGACAATCGGTCAGGCTGTCTGGGTCTTACCGGTTGTCTTTTCTTAATTTAATAGGAAATGTCTACAGATCTCCTATTAAATAAAATACGATGTGCAGCCACACACGAGGTATATGGCAGATAGGTGGAAAACATGGATACCGCATTGCTGCTCAGAATGAAATTTGATGGGGGAGAACCGCTTACCCATAAGGAAATCGATGCTTTACAGGAACGTTCAGGGATCGTCCAAAAATTGATAAAGATTTATGAGGAAAATCCTCTTTTCAACCTTTTCCGGCTGGTATGCCTGTCTGAAATCCCCTATGCGGAGCGGCTGCCCTATACCCGGAAGGTGCTTGACTATATATCCGGAAACTTGTCTCTGCCGGAGGGCTTTTCCTACACAGGAGACGTAAATGATATTGTGCCCTGTTATAATGCCATGCTGTTAGAGGCTTACACCCGATTGGGCAGGGCAGGTTCACAGGAAGTACAAAATGCATTGAACTGGATAAAGCAATATCAGGTTTTTGACCGCAATGAGTTAACCGCATGGAAAAATAACGGAATAAGTAAGCACGGCGGCTGCATGAAAGCTGTTCCGTGCTATATCGGGATCGGAAAGACGGTAAGGGCATTACTCACCTACGCCGAATCTGTCGGACATACCGATAAGGAAGCAGAGGCTTTGATAGAGAAGGGTGCGGAGTATATGCTGAGGCACAATATGTATCAGCGGTTGTCAAACAATGCCCCTATCAGCGCACATATTACCGATATTATGTTTCCGCAGGCATATATGCTTACCGTTGCGGATTTGGTTTATATCGCCGGAAAACGGGAAATGTGGAAGGATGCCCGTACGCATGCACTGAAAGAACTGATTGAACGGAAGTCATACGATACGGATCAATGGAAAATTGACTATAGTTACAGCCATAAAGGATATCAGGCTTTTGATGGGAAACGGTATGCGTCAGAATGGATTGGCCATGTATTTCGTTCCAGTCTGAAAAATAATGAGTTATTCTGAAGCAATTCAGCAAATCTATGATGAGGCCAAAACTTATCATGATGTGAAATGGGTCATTCCGCCTTCTGAAAATGCTGATAATCCTTGGAGTTTTTCCAATCGCCTCCCCAGGTAAAGCCATGCTCGGCAAAGAGCCGGTAGGCGAGGTCATCATGTGTGATTTTGGCGATATAAGCGGTGTTCCGGTCTGCATAAGCTGCGGCATTCGCAGGTACAACGTTTAATTCTCCGCCCAAATTGGTGACATAGGGATTGTAGAGGGGATTGATGTCAATCGCAAGCCCCAGTGCGTGCTGGGAAAGCTTGGTCGTGCCGGAGATGACCCGATAGTTAAAGCACGAAGAATTGTTGTCTTCCATGGAGGCTTCATCATCGCCGCCATATTCATCGATCAGACATATTTTTTCTATGAGGTATTTTGCTTGATGCAGTTCATAAAAAATTTCCACGAGATCTTGAGCAATCGCTTCATTGCAAATCAGTTCGCCGCTGCATTCTTTTTCATTGAAATCAAAATAGAGAACCTGTACATAACGCAGCTCATTATAGGAAATTGTCGAATTTTCCTGATAGGAGATGCCGGTGATTCGTTCTTTGATGTCATTGCTCAACGGTTCGTAAAAAAACCCGGGTTGATAGACGGTGCGCTCATTTTCTGCGGAGTTCGGTACTATGGCTGAGGAATCTGGCTGATCGCTGTCTGGGGAAGTAATGCTGTTTTCGGATTGCGCAGGAACAAGATGGATGACCTGCTGTGCATCAACCTTCAAATCTTCAGCCGTATTTGCTTGACATCCGGCAAGCAAGGCAGAGCATATTAAAATAAAAATTATTTTTTTCATAACAGATCCTTATCTATTGATAGCCGTTTCCTATAAAAGCATCTTTTTTCCACTGCTCTTTAAATTATAATTCAAATTCACAAAATAATCACCCTTTAATTTGTACCATATTTTATTTACAAAACTGTTGTTTAACTATATACTTAGAAAAGATGCAGCAGAAAAAGGCAGGCAGGGTACCGGAATGGGAATTATTGAAGCGAGAAAGCTTGTATTTGAATATATACGTCGTGATAAAGACGGTGTTGTAGAGGGAATTACCCGCGCGGTCGATGAAGTGGATCTGGACATCGAGCGCGGCGATTTTATTGCCATTTTAGGGCATAACGGCTCCGGCAAATCAACACTTGCCAAGCATATGAATGCGATCCTTTATCCGACTGAGGGGACACTTTTTGTAGATGGAAAGGATACCGCCGATCTGGAAAATATGTGGAATATCCGTCAGACGACGGGAATGGTATTTCAAAATCCGGACAATCAGATCATTGGGACTGTAGTTGAAGAAGACGTCGGTTTCGGGCCGGAAAACATGGGGGTGCCCACAGACGAGATATGGGCGCGCGTCGAGGAAAGTCTCAAGGCGGTCGGCATGTATCAGTACCGGAAGCATTCCCCGAGTAAGCTGTCCGGCGGGCAAAAGCAGCGCATTGCGATTGCGGGTGTCGTAGCCATGCATCCGAAGTGCATCGTACTCGATGAACCAACGGCAATGCTCGATCCCGAGGGGCGCAAGGAGGTCATTCGTGCTGTCCGTGCTCTGAACGATGTAGAAAAAATTACGGTCATTCTCATCACGCATTATATGGAAGAAGTGATCTATGCAAATAAAGTATTTGTTATGGATGAAGGAAAAATTGTCATGCGGGGAGCTCCCCGTGAGATTTTTTCGAAGGTGGAGGAATTAAAGCGGATCCGCCTTGGCGTGCCGCAGGCGACACTGCTTGCATATGAATTGAAAAAAGAAGGCATTTCGCTGCCGGACGGTATTTTATCCGCGGAGGAACTGGTGGAGGCATTATGTCGATTATCGTAGACCATATCAGCTATGTGTATGGCAAGGGAACAGCATATGAGATGAAGGCGCTCGACGATATCAGCCTGCAAATAGGAGACGGAGAATTTATCGGGCTGATCGGGCATACCGGCTCCGGCAAATCCACATTAGTACAGCACTTAAACGGTTTGCTGCGTGCGACTTCCGGTAATATCTATTATAACGGAGCGGATATTTATGAAAAGGATTTTGAAATGAAACAGCTCAGAAGTAAGGTGGGACTGGTTTTTCAATATCCGGAGCATCAGCTTTTTGAGGTGGATGTGTTTTCCGATGTCTGCTACGGCCCCAAAAATCTTGGGCTTTCCAAGTCCGAAGCC
>JASGGU010000011.1:0-59399 GCA_047602645.1 Lachnospiraceae bacterium
ATAAAGAGAGCTTTAAATCTGACAGACTGTGGATAATAATACGGAAACTCAAGAATGAAAATTGTGTTGAATCCTTCGCTTTATAACGGTACAATAAAAATGTATGACTTAAGCAAGGTTTCGCTGCTTCTGATAGTGAAAAGAAAGGGAGCTTACAGGCTCTTTAAACAGACCGAAAGTGAGAGGATGAGAAGAGTGGGCAGTACAATCAGGGAAATTAGTGAGGCGACGGGGTTTTCTCCCGCAACCGTTTCGAATGCGTTGAATCATAAGCGGGGTGTTAATAAGGAGACGGCCGCCATTATATTTGAGACAGCGCATCATATGGGATATGTAGAGGAGAATAAGGTAAAGAAGCTGAAGTTTGTCATCTTCAAGACAAACGGGCTGATCATAGACGACACTCCGTTTTTTTCGCTGATGATTGAAGGCGTGCAAAAGGAGTGCCGCAATTTTGGACTGGAAATGTCCATTTATAATTTAGATAAGCGGGATGCGGATTATGAGGAGCAGGTAAGGCAACTTGCGCTGGATGCTTCCTCCGCGGTCATTTTACTTGGAACGGAGCTGGAGGAATCGGATCTTTCCGCTTTTCTAAACTGTAAGTGTCCCTTTCTTGTACTGGACTACTGGGTATCCGATATGTCCTTTAACGGCGTATTGATTAATAATGCGGATTCCGCGAGGACGGCGGTCGAGTATCTGTTAAAAAAGGGTCACAGGGAAATTGGATATCTGCGCGGTTCCTTTCGTATTAAGGCGTTTCGTTCCAGAGAGGTTGGCTATAAGGTCGCACTGGAAAAGGCGGGCATTGAAGTGAAGAATACGTATGTCGTGACACTTGCTACGACAATGGACGGCGCATATAAGGATATGAAGGAGTATTTGTCGAAAAAGCCGAAGCTGCCGACTGCATTTTTTGCCGACAATGATATGGTGGCACTCGGCGCGATGAAGGCAATGAGCGAGGCCGGAATCCAGATTCCGCAGCAGGTGTCAGTGATCGGCTTTGATGATCTGCCATTTTGTGAGATTGCATCCCCGAGACTTTCCACAATTCGTGTATCGAAGCAGGAAATGGGACAAATCGCAGTCAAGCGTCTGATGGAAATCGTCAATGATTCGGAAGGCAGTAAATTAAAAATACAGGTCTGTACTCAATTTGTGGAGCGGGAAAGTGTGAGAGAGCTTCTTTAAGAAGGACGAAGGTAAAGGAACAGAAAAAATATGCTGAAAATAGTTGCGGTTGATGACGAGTTTCTTGTAGTTGAAGGGATCAAGCTGTTAGTGGGGGAGATCAATGTCGAGTGCGAGATTTTAGGCTATGCCAATGAAGGAATGACCGCGTGGGAAATCATACAACATAACGAGCCGGATGTGCTGATTACGGATATTAAAATGCCGGGAATGAGCGGTCTCGAGCTGATCAAAAAATGCCGGGAAAAATATCCGAAAATGCTGGCAATCGTAATCAGCGGTTATCAGGAATTTTCCTATGCGCAAAAAGCGATCGGACTTGGTGTCATCAGCTACGTCGATAAACCGATTACACTTGAAAAACTCGAGGAGGCTCTGCGGCTGGCGGAGGATCTTTATTATAAAAACATCCGTAAAGATACGGTTAATCCATATTTGACCCATAAACTTGACGAGCTGGTCAGGGCCCAGTGCGGCGGCAAATATGAAGAAATGGAAGCAGTTTATCAAAGCATCAAGGATCAGATGCATAAAGAACGTATGAAAATAGAGGATTATAAACGTTATATGTACAACCTGGTTACGTTTGTCGTGGGAGTATATTACGACAATGCAAAGACAAATACATCGGAAAAGCATTTTCCATCTTACCGGAACCTGTTCATTTTGCAATCGTATGATGAGGTGGATCAATACGCAGATTATATTATCCTGAATATTATTAATAAGCTGAAGCTGGAAAATCAAGGCGTTGTTCATGGGACGATCAAGGATCTGGTGCAATATATTCAGGAACATTACCATGAGGATATCAGTTTGAATGAATTGGCTGAGCTTGTAAAAATGAGCCCGGTTTATTTGAGCACACTCTTTAAAGAGGAGCTTGGCATCAGCTATGTGAAATTCCTGACTGATATCCGGCTGCAAAAGGCAAAAAAGCTTTTGGCAGACGGTTATCTGGTAACGGAAGTCAGTGAAAAGGTTGGCTATCACAATTATCGTTACTTTTGCGATTTATTTAAACGAAACACAGGCATGACACCGAACGAATATAAGGGAACGATCAGAAAGGGCCGGTAGCGTTAATGGAACACAACTGGAACAGAAAAAGAAAGCTGAAATGGCAGATCGTAATTGCGATCATCATTGTTTCGTTTGTTTCGGTAACGGTGTCTGTGCTGACGGTTTACCGCATTTCCAAGCAAACAGTACAGAAGCAGTATATTAAGCTGGCAGAGGATAATCTGGCGGCTTTTGATATTGTTGTCGACAAAGATTTAGAAACCTTGATCGGCACAATCCGTAACTATATGCTGGATTCTGCAATTATTAACGTGATCAGTGCGCCGCCCAAAAACCCGAACGGCCGTTATTATGATTCCGACAGTCGGGCAGCACTGTTCAACCAGGTTACGGAGATGTTTAATCAGTTGAATATGGTCGAGGGCGTCTTTTTGTTTGATAATTATGACCGTTATTATATGTATTTGAAAAATGGGAAAAATACCTCTCCTTATCTGACTTATTATCAGGAGGATGCCGAGAAGGACAGCGTCTGGTATCAAGCCGTACAGGAAACACGGGGCAAGGAGATTTTCTGGAACGGAGATGTGCTCAATCCGGATAACCAGGCATGCTTTTCGATTATAAAAAAACTGAATGATACGGCAAAGTATCAACAGGAAGGAATCATGATCATCACGGTCAGGAAAACATTCCTAAAAGCGATCTACAGTGAACTGAATACGCGTAATATTGTTCTGCTTTTGGATGAGGCGGATAATTATATCACGCAGATCGGTCAAAATGATAATACAGAGGATTTTTTCGAAGCGTATAAAAATCGAGCTGAGGATGGAGACGCTGAGGAGTTTCTATATTTGGAACGGATCAATGCGACGACGGGGTGGAAGTTTATTACCGGTATTGAAAAAAATGAGCTGTATGAAGAAAATACGTATATCGGTTCCTATATCTGGATTCTCCTGTTGATTGTTGTAGGGGCCGTATTTTTGATTTCCATTCTTGTTACAAATAATATTTATAAGCCTCTGGGCAAGCTCGAGGAGGCCGTCGGAGAAATCAACGGCGGCAAACGTCAGATTGAGACCGAGTTTGACAAAAGTGAGATCGGCGCGATCGGTGAGACAATTAAGCGGGTTGTGAATAATAACCTCTATTTGGAAAAACAGATTGTGGATATTGAGCTGAGCAAGAAAAAAGCACAGTTTCTGCTGCTGCAGGCACAGATCAATCCGCATTATCTCTATAATACACTGAATTCGATTTATATTCTGGCATTGAAATATAAAGCGCAGGATATTGCACAGATGGTGCTTGCCTTATCCGATATGTTTAAGCTGTCTTTGAATGAGGGGAAAGGCTATGTACGTGTGCAGGATGAAATTACTTATGTGGAAAATTACATGCGCGTCATGAATTACCGTTTTAAAAACAGGTTCAAGGTTTATTTTGATGTGGACGACGATATTCTGGAGTGTTACATGATGAAATTTTTACTGCAGCCGTTTGTTGAAAATTCCATTATTCACGGACTGGAACAGAAGGTCGGGGCGGGCAGTGTCATTATTTCCGGGAATCGGACAGGCGAGGACATAGAGCTTCAGATTTTTGATGACGGAGTGGGCTTTCACGTAGAAGAAAAGCAGGCATCGGGGTATGGAATCAGGAATGTAGCCGAGAGAATCTGCCTCATCTACGGAGAGGAATATGGGGTAAAGGTCACGAGTACGATCGGAGAGGGCACGACGGTTGTCATCAGAATTCCGGTGAAGGATTTGGAGTTTTATCGGCAAAGCGAACCTTAAAAATCCGGACATATTATTTTTTTTACAGACAGGAATGAAAAAAAATCTGAAATTATATGACAAATTATAAGAAAAGACTCTCTGCAAAAATGATGGCGAATCAGATATAACATAAGTATCAGGTTTTCGAAAACTTATGAAACAGGTCATCACAATTCAAGTAGGAGGCTAACATGAAAAAGAAATTATTATCAGTACTTTTAAGCGTGTCCATGATCGCAGTTATGCTGGCAGGATGCGGAAGCAGCGCAGCCCAGGAAGAAAAAGGGACGCAGGAGACAGAGACAGCTGCAGAAGAGACAACAGAGGAAACAGGGGATGCGGCAGAAGCTTCCGCATCCAGGACAATCAAAATTTTGTCTATGTGGCCGGAGGATGATGCGGCAACCACGGCAAACGGAAGCATCATCACGGCAATGTGTGAAAAGTATAAAGAAGAAGTAGATCCCAATTTCACATGGGAATTTGAGTATGTGGATTCCGATAACTTAAAAACGAAGGTGCAGACACTTGCGGCCTCGGATGATCTGCCGGATATGTTTGCTTATGACGCCGGTACGCCGTTGGTTGATTTGATCGAGGCAGACCTCGTTCTGGATGTGACACAGGCGCTTACGGATGCAGGTGTTTATGATAAGCTGGATAACGGCGCGACTACCTATCTGGCCGCACTCACAGGAACGGAGAATATCTATGATCTGCCGTTAGGACTCAATATTGAAGGCTTCTGGTACAACAAGGCTTTATTCGAGCAGGCAGGCATTACATCGGCACCTACGACATGGGAGGAGATGCTGACAGCAGCAGATAAGCTTCTGGATGCGGGTATTCAGCCGTTTGCAACAGGCGCAGGTGATTCCTGGCCGGCAACAAGACTGATTCACGCTTATGCGATCCGTTTGATGGGCAAGGACTGCATGCAGCAGGCCGCGGACGGAACGACAGCTTACAACAGTGAAGGCTTTGTGGCTGCGGCACAAATGATTCAGGATATGAATCAGAAGGGCTATTTCGGTGTCGGTGCGACGACGGTAGACCAGAACACGGCAGCAGACATGGTATTGTCCGGCGAAGCAGCAATGATCTATAACGGAAGCTGGTATACCTCTTCACTGAATGCGGATACAAACCCGGCCGGCGCGGACGGAATTGGCTTCTTTAACATCCCGACCGTAGACGGCGGCAAGGGTGCAGGTACAGAATATGCGATGAACTGCGGAACGATTCTCTGCCTGAATAAGAAATCTTATGATGATACGATGGCAAACTTCCTTAAATATTTCGTAACGAATGTCGGAGACTATTCAATGACAGAGTTCGGGGCATTGAAGGGTTATGTTATCGAAAACTATCCGGCAGATATGAGCAACTATACAAAGCTCGTTGCAGACGAGATGAATAAGGTAACAGGAACGGCAAACTGGTTCGAGGCATTGATGAACGGAGAGCTTTCTACAATCTCACAGGAAAATGTACAGTCCCTGATGAACGGCGACATGACCGCACAGGAATACTGCGATGCGATGCAGGAATGCTATGAGGCGACCAAATAAACGAAGCAATTAATCAATGTTCAAACAAGGAAGAGACAGACAGGGAGTTTTCCGGGCTGTCTCTTTCTATAAAAGCCGGCACTCTGCCGAGATAGAGAGGTGAACGGATTTGAAAAAGGTTTTAGGTAATAAACGGGCAATAGGGATCTATATGATTCCGGGCCTGCTTTTATATACATGTTTTTTAATTGTTCCGGTTGTGTGGTCGTTCTATTATACGGTATTTGACGGCTCACCGGGTATCAAATGGGAATTCTGTGGTTTTGATAATTATATCAAATTGTTTTCTGATAAACAGTTTTTTCAATCACTTGCCGTCAACTGTAACTATATTTTAATTGTTATGTCGGGGCAGATCATATTGGGTCTGGCATTGGCACTGATGTTTCATTTCTGGCTGAAGCATTGCAAATCCTTAGTGCGTACGATCGTATTTTTTCCGGTTGTACTGCCTGTTGTTGCGGTGGCGCAGTTGTTTACAAAAATCTATGAGGTGCAGCCTCATTATGGTCTGCTCAACAGTATTCTGGCCAATATCGGATTGGAACAGTATGTGCAGGCATGGCTCGGCCAAAAGAGTACATCGCTTGGAGCTCTGAGCGCAATGGATATCTGGACGTCAATTGGTTTTTATGCCATTATTTTTTACGGTGCGCTTCTGGATGTATCAAATGATGTCGTTGAGGCCGCACGTGTTGACGGTGCAAAATCCTTTCAATTGTTCAGATATATCCTGCTTCCGCTGATCAGGCCTATTATGATCGTTTGTCTTGTGTTCAGCTTTACCGGTACGGTGAAGATGTTTGATTCTGCGCTTGCTCTGACAGGGGGCGGACCGAGCGGTGCGACAAAATCTCTTTCCTTATATATGTATAGTGTGGCTTTTACTTACAGTAAGGTCGGATATGCCAGCATTGTGGCGATTGTTGTCTTTTTGCTCTGTGTGGCAGGTTCTTATGTGATTAAAAAATTTGACAGAGATGTAACTGCTTAGGGAGGTTGCTTTATGAATAAAAATACGTTGTTTAAATTGAAAAAGAAAATCAAACGATTTTTCATTACGCTCCTTATTTTATTTGTGGTGTTTATTGATATTTATCCGCTGTTCTGGATGATTACGGCGTCGTTGAAGCAGCCGTCGGAATTTGTCACGAAGGCAGCCTACGCGCTAAATGATGGATTTTATTTTCAAAATTATATCGATGCATGGACAAAAGGAAATATGTCGCTGTTCTTTAAGAACAGTCTGATTAATACTTGTGTTTCGATTTTTTTCATTACGTTTATTACGGTGACAATGTCATTTGCGCTTGTAAAAATGGATTGGAAGTGGAAAAAAGCGGTTGATCAGTACGTTGCTTTCGGAATTATGGTTCCCTTTACAACGGCAATGATTCCGCTGTTCCAAATTTTCAGCAAAATGAGCCTGATCAATACACGGACGTGTCTCATTTTGATTTATGTATCGACCTCCATTTCATTTTCGGTCTTTTTGACAAGCGGATATATGCGTTCTCTATCTGATGAAATTTTGGAGGCGGCGGTAATTGACGGTTGTGGGATTCACGGACTGCTGTTTCGAATGGTCATTCCTCTGATTAAGAACGCTATTATTACCAATATTGTAATTCAATTTTTCTTTAAATGGAATGACTTGCTTGCCGCAATGACATTTGTGAGCAGTAAGCAGCTGAAAACTGTGCAGACGGGACTGTTATACTTTACGGATGAGTTTGGTACAAAAAACTGGGGTGCAATCTTTGCTTCGGTATCGATCTGCGTCATCCCGATGCTGATCATGTATCTGTTTTTGAATAAGAGAGTAATTGAAGGCATGACTGCCGGAGCGACGAAAGGATAAATGGTATGAGCTATCAGGACTATGAACAATTAATCAGAAGCTATGTTGTGAAACATGTAGAGACGGTATTAAAGGAGCCCCATTCCTTTATTCGCTATCCGTTTATTGATCCGGGTTCTGTCTATGACGGAAATGTATGGGATTGGGACACGTACTGGTCGGTGTTTGGGCTGCTTGGAATTATGGAGGATTTTTCTGAAGAAATACAGGAAAAGATTGTCATTCATGCGAAGGGAAATGTCCGGAACTTTTTTGACCATCAGCTGGAAGACGGATATATTCCAATGATGATTGAGGCGGAAAAATGGCCGGAGCCATATTTGAATATGAAGCACAAGGAAGGCGTGCTTATGAATATGCACAAGCCGTTTTTATGCGGGCAGATCTGTATGATCAGCAAATATGTGAAAGATTATTCGTGGGCGGCGGGCTTTGCGGACGGATTGAAACGCTATTTTGACTATTATAAAAAGACTTATTTTAATGAAAATGCAGGACTTTATGTTTGGTGTGACGATATCATGATCGGGATGGACAACGATCCGGCCAGCTTTGGGAGGCCAAAATTTTCCACCGCTAATATTTATTTAAACAGCTTTATGGTACAGGAACTTCAGTGCATGGCAGATTTCCTGAGCAAGCTTGGAAAAAAAGGACAGGAGGCATATATTAGCGAGGCACAATTGCTGATTGATCGGATTCAGGCAGAATGCTGGGATGAGAGAGACGGCTTCTTTTATTCTGCCGATGTTGATATCAAAACAAGAAAATTTGACTGGTTCCATCAGGGACTCGGTGTGTTCTGGAAAACACTTCCGATCAAAATCAGGGTATGGTCCGGATTTATCCCACTTTGGAGCGGATTTGCAACGAAGGAACAGGCCGAGCGGCTTGCATCACATTTTTGGGATCAGCGTACCTTTTATTCTGAATACGGTATTGCAACACTTGCCAAGGATGAAAAGATGTTCAATTTGGAAGCGACGAACAATCCATCCAACTGGCTCGGACCGATCTGGCTTGTTGCCAATTATGTCGTATTCCACGGGCTGCTTCAGTATGGCTATGTGAAGGAAGCCAAAACTTTGTGCCGGAATTCCTTGAAGCTGTTGGGCGAGGACCTGAAGAAGAACGATTGTATGCATGAATATTATGACCCCTATACCGGAGAGCCGGTCATGAACGGCGGCTTTATCAATTGGAATCTGTTGGCGGTTACGATGGCATTAGAACTAAAGAAGGAGGGAATCGACTATGAAGGGTAAGATGAGAGTCTGCGTACTGACGGGAAAGCGGGAGCTTAAATGGGTGGAACGGGATATCCCTCAGCCCGGCCCCTTGGAGCTGCAGATTCAGTTAAAGCATGTTGGTGTGTGCGGTTCGGATCTGCATTTTTATCAGGAAGGACGTTTGGCCAATTGGGAGTTAGACGGTCCTTTAGCGCTCGGTCATGAACCGGGCGGAATCGTATCAGCGATCGGAAAAGAGGTAGAGGGCTTTGCTGTCGGTGACAGAGTGGCTCTTGAGCCGGGGGTCGGCTGCGGTAAATGCAAGGATTGTCTGGAAGGGCATTATAACCTTTGCCGGCATGTGAAATTTATGGCGATCCCAAATGAAAAAGACGGCGTTTTTTCAGATTACTGCGTGCATGATGCATCGATGTGTTTCAAGCTGCCGGAGAATGTGGATACGATGGAGGGTGGTTTGATGGAGCCGCTTTGTGTGGGTCTGCATGCAACGGAGCTTTCCGACGCCAAAATAGGAGAAACGGCGATTGTGCTGGGGAGCGGCTGTATCGGACTATGTACGGTCATGGCTTTAAGGGCGCGCGGCGTCAGTGAAATCTATGTATCGGATGTGCTGGAAAAACGACTTGAAAAGGCGATGGAGGTCGGTGCAACAAGAACATTTAACAGTGCAAAAGGGGAGGATATTGAAGCGTTTGCCGGAACACTGCCGGGCGGCGGTGCAGATCAGATATACGAATGTGCTGGAAATCGTTTTACAACGCTGCAAACCTGCCGCCTCATCCGCAGAGCGGGAAAGGTGACGCTTGTCGGAGTTTCTCCGGAACCGGTGTTAGAGCTTGATATTGCGACACTGAATGCGATGGAAGGAACGATCTACGCTGTCTATCGTTACCGAAATCTTTATCCGAAGGCGATAGCCGCGGTTGCATCAGGTCTGATTCCGCTTAAAAAAATAGTTTCTCATGTATTTGAGTTTGAAAATTGTATTGAGGCGCTTCAATACAGTCTGGAGCATAAAGATGAAGTGATCAAGGCAGTAGTGAAGTTTTAACAAATAAAAACAAAGCTTTGAAAAAGTGAATGCGGAGGAAAGAAAGACAAAATGGCCAAAATTGCAAAAATCATGATCAACTATCAGGAGGCTCCGGTCGGGATTGAACGGCTCTTCCAGCTCGGATGGAAGCTCGTTTCAAAGGAGAGGGCAGTGCTTCAAAAAAACTATCAGCTTCAGCTTGCACAGGATGCGGCATTTGAGAAGATTTTTTATGACAGCGGGGTCGTAGAATCGGAAGAATCGGCTCATGTGACTCCGGATCTGGATACCGGAATTTTACAGCCTGTCACAAAATACTGGATCCGCGTGCGAATCGAAACGACAGACGGAAACACAAGTCCCTGGAAGGAAAGCAGCTTTGTGACCGCATACCCGAAAGGAACAGAGTGGAATGCCGGTTTCATCACAATCGAAACCGAAGAGGATCGGGAGGACAGCAAGGGCTATTATTTAAGAAAAACGGTATGCGCACAGAAAAGAATCAAAGAAGCTTATGCGTGCACGACTGCACTCGGGCTGTATCATTTTTATATTAACGGGAAAAAGGTTGGGGAGGATGAATTTACGCCGGGGTGGACGTCCTATAACAAGCACCTGCTCTATCAGATGCATGATGTGACGGCGTATTTGCAGGAAGGTGAAAATACGCTCGGCGCTTTGGTGGGAGCCGGTTGGTATAAGGGTGTGATGGGCTTTACCCACAGCCGCAACAATTATGGGACGAGAGCAGCTTTTTTAGCAAGTATAATAGTGACGTATGAGGATGGCAGCACAGAAAGCTTTGTATCGGACGAGAGCTGGCAGGGCGAATGGAGTCCGGTGCTGTTTTCGGAAATTTACGATGGGGAACTGTATGATGCCGGAAAAGAAGTTGCCGCATGGAATACGAAGGATTGTACTTATGCGGATTGGAAGCCGGTGCACCGGATCCCATTTGATTTTTCTGCTCTGGCCGCCCAGAGCGGTGCGAAGGTGCGGAAAATGACAAAGCTTGCGGCAAAGCAGATGTTCGTTACGCCGCAGGGAGATACAGTCATCGATTTTGGACAGAATCTGACCGGCTGGGTGGAGTTTCGGGTAACAGGAAGCATCGGCGACCGGGTTGTCTTAAATTGCTTTGAGGTGCTTGATGCCGATGGGAATGTATATCTTGATAATCTGCGCAAGGCAAAGCAGACGGTTACCTATGTGTGCAGAGGGGATCGGGAGGCCGTATTTCATCCGCACTTTTCCTATCAGGGCTTTCAATATGTGCGGGTAAAGGAGTACCCGGGAGAGGTGAAGCTTAAGAATTTTACAGCCTATGCGGTACACTCTGATATGGAGGTGACGGGAAGTTTTGCGTGTTCTAACCCCGATTTGAATCAGCTTCATCACAATATCCAATGGGGAATGAAAGGAAACTTTCTGGATGTGCCTACCGATTGCCCGCAAAGGGACGAACGGCTTGGTTGGACAGGGGATGCCCAGATTTTTTGCCGCACAGCAAGCTATTTGATGGATACCTATACATTCTTTACGAAGTGGCTTACGGATGTCGCGGCAGATCAGACGGAGGACGGCGGTGTGCCTCATGTTGTGCCTGATCTGTTGATCGGGCGGAGTGCCGGCGACTGGCTGACCGGACAGGGTGAGCATTCGGCTGCGGCATGGGCGGACGTTGCGGTCATCATGCCGTGGACACTGTATTTGATGTACGGGGATACGGAGGTCATTAAAAGGCAGTATGGCAGTATGAGGGCATGGATCAATTTTATGCGCAGACATGCGGTAGGGAATATTTGGAATTATAAGCTGCAGTTTGGAGACTGGGTGGCGCTTGATGCTGAGGAGGGCAGCTATTTTGGTGCAACTCCGAATGATTTGACGTGCACGGCTTATTATGCTTATTCGACACAGCTGTTTTCTAAAATGGCTGCGGTCATCGGAAACGAGGCGGATGCAAAGGAATATGAGGCGCTCTATGAGGAAATTGTGAAAACTTATCAAAAGACGTTTCTTCGTGAGGACGGGCACCTGAATGTACAGACGCAAACTGCCCAGATTTTGTCGCTCTATTTTGATCTGGTACCCCAAAACTGCCGCACTGCCGTGACGGAGGATTTATTAAAGCTTCTGAAAAAGGAAAACGGGCATCTTGTGACGGGCTTTGTCGGTACGCCGTATTTTTGCCATGCCCTAAGTCAGAATGGGCATACGAAGGAGGCATATGAGCTTCTTCTAAAGGATGATTTTCCGTCCTGGCTTTATCAGGTGAAGCAGGGTGCGACAACGGTATGGGAGCATTGGGACGGAAAGAAGCCCGACGGAACGATGTGGAGCGCCGATATGAACTCCTTTAATCACTATGCGTACGGTGCGATCGGGGAGTGGCTTTACCGGGTGGCCGCCGGCATTGAGTGCGACGAGGAAAGGCCCGGCTTTAAAAACACGATCATTACGCCGCACATCGGAGGAGGATTGAGCTATATGAACGCGTCTTACGAAAGCATTTACGGAAAGATCGTTTCCGATTGGAAAAAAGATGGAACCTGTATCAACCTGCATGTTGAAATTCCGTGTAATACAACGGGGATGCTTCGTCTTAATAATGTGGAGAAAGTCAGGGAGGCGGGCGGCCTGTGTTTCGAAAAGGATGGGGATGTGATGACGGCTCGGGCATTCTCAGGCAGTTATGACATTGTTTATGAGGAATGCGTATGCTGATAAAAAATCCGATCATACCCGGTTTCCATCCGGATCCCTCCGTCATCCGGGTAGAGGATACTTATTATATTGCAAATTCCACGTTTGAATGGTTTCCGGGTGTGGCGATTCATCAATCAAAAAATTTAAAGGATTGGGAATTGCTCACCTATCCGCTGGATTCATCGGCAATGCTTGATCTGCGGGGTGTGCTGAACGGCGGCGGGGTGTGGGCACCTTGCTTAAGCTTCCATGATGGTACTTTTTATCTTATATTTTCTATCGTCAGGACCGACGAGGAACGGATGCAGGATACGGCCAATTATTTAACAAGAGCAAAGGATATCAGGGGTCCTTGGAGTACACCCGTCTATTTAAACAGCGGTGGATTTGACGCTTCTCTTTTCCATGATGAGACAGATCAGACTGCATGGCTTGTACAGATGAAATGGGATTTTCAGCCGGGGCATGACTTGTTTCGGGGCATTTTTATGAGAAGGCTGGACACTGTGGCAGAAGGGCTCATGGGAGAGACAATCTGTATTTTTAAAGGAACCAAAAGGGGCTTTACGGAAGGTCCTCACTTGTACCGATATGGAGACTGGTACTATCTGATGACAGCGGAGGGCGGCACGAGAGATACCCATTGTATTACAATGGCCAGAAGCTTAAAAAGGGAAGGTCCCTATGAAGCTGATCCTGCAGGCCCGCTCTTATCTGCTTATGAGGCACCGGACTGGCCGATCCAATATGCGGGACACGGAGATTTGTTTGAGGATGGAAACGGGAATTGGTTCATTGTCCATTTAGGTGTCAGAAAGCACCTGACGGGAGGTTACAGCGTGATGGGCAGGGAAACCTTTTTGCAGGCCGGGCACTGGACTGAGGACGGATGGTTTCGTCTTGACTGCGGACCCTTGCCTCAGGAACGGCTGGAGATAAAGCGGGGGAAGGCCGAGAAAGAAGACGGTCAAGGTATGCCGTCGCACGGGAAACCGGAAGCGCATCGCTCGGATTTTTACAGAACCTATGCGTTTGATGGTCCGAATCTGGATATTCATTTTTCGACGTTGAGAATTCCTCTTAAAGAAACGGATTTAAGCCTGACCGAGCGTTCCGGTTATCTGCGCTTAAAAGGAGGCGAGAGCATCTTTTCAAAGCATGCACAGGTGCTGGCCGGCGTCCGTATCGCAGATGTCTGCTTTACGGCAGAAACAGAAATGGAATTTAATCCGGCACATTATCAGCAGATGGCCGGAATCACGCTCTTTTATAACACGGCGAATTTTTATTACTGCTTTATCAGTCATGAGGAAGGAATCGGCAGGCATTTACAGGTGATGATACGCGATGCAAATCGGATGCGTTATCTTTGCGAGAAGCCCGTTCGTCTGACGCCCGGTATCCCGGTACGTCTGCGCGTTGAATTCACGCCGATCGGCATTCGGTTTTTCTATGCACAGAGGGAGGCCGTCAATGAGAAAAATGATACGTCTGATCCTGTTATTTATACACCGATCGGTGAAACGGCAGAGTTACTGCCCGTATCAATTCTGTCGGATGAATATGCAACACTCAGCGGCGAGCAAGGGTTCACCGGAACCTTCCTCGGCCTGTGCTGCCAGGACCTAAGCGGTGCCGGGAAACCCGCCGATTTTAAATATTTAATAATTAAATAATCATAGCATTGAGAAGCAGTGAAGATAGAAAATAGTAAAAAAATAAATCAGTGGTGACGAGAGTCTTCACTGATTTTTTTGGAGAATTTTTGCTGTTAGGAAGCAGGCTGAAAAGTGATCCTTTTTTCCAAGGCTTCCTGGTAAATAGTAATCAATCCGTTAAAAATCTTTTCCCATGATCTGCCGGATGCAAATTCCTTGCCATTGATCTTAAGATAATCGCGCAAATCGATATCTTCCACAAGCTCGGCCATACATTGTATGAGTTCAGAGGAATTCCTTTCTGAAAACTTCATGCCCGTCACTCCGCTTTGAATGATTTCTCCGACACCTCCGGCATTTGCGCCAATCACCGGGATACCAGAGGACATTGCCTCTAAGACAACATTACCAAAGGTTTCTGTGGATGAAGGGCAGACAAAAATATCGCTTGAGGCATATAGCTGTGAAAGCTCTCTTCCCTTTTTGAACCCGGTGAATATCGTATCTTTAGGAAATGTCTGCTTACATTTTTCTAATAAGGGACCATCTCCTGTTATAATCATTGCAACATGATTCTTATATTTTCGGTGAATGGCTTCATAGCTTTCACTTAGGATGTCTAAATCTTTTTCATAGGAAACTCTGCCGACATAAAGAAAGGTAACTTTATCTGAAATACCAAGCCGCTCCCTCAATTGATTACTTCGATACTTAGGATGGAAACTTGCAGAATCAATGCCTCTGGAGAAAATTCTCGTATTATGGATGCCTTGGAGGTGAAGAAGTTTTTGCGCAGCCAGTGAAGGGCAAAGCGCGATATCGTTTTGTGAATGAAACCACTTCAAATAATTCCAGATAGGCTGCTTCAAGAAATTAAGTCCATAGTAATCCGAGTATTGGGAAAAGTTTGTGGTATAATTTGATACAGTCGGAATCCCGTGCTTCTTACCATAATTCAGCCCTGCCATTCCCATATTAAATTCTGTCATGATATGAATGATATCCGGATGAAAATCAGATAATGTTGAAGAAATTCGAAATGTATTCGGAAATGCAATTCTGTTTTCAGGATATAATAGGAATTTTATGCTGTAAAAGCGTTCTATATTATAATCCCCCGACGCAGTATCGTAGTTCGGTACAAATATTTTATAATCAATACCATGTTCCGTATAGTAACGAGTAAGCATATTCAGCGTGTTTGTAACTCCGTTGATTTGCGGCAGATAGGTGTCTGTAAATAGTGCGACCTTCATAAATATCCTCCTTTCATTGCGTGCAGAGAACAGAATTCATATTCTGATGGTTCCCAAAAATAAGGAGAATCCTTTAAGAAATAGAAAATCGATTCACAGATCCAAACACTGGCAGAAAAAGCATAGTCGATATCCCTTAGCATACTAGTTGGCTGTGAAAAGTAATCGGCTCGCAGTTCGGATATCATAGAACAAATATCCTCTCTGGGTTCCTTTTTACTGGGAAATACCTGAGGCCTTTGTTTTAAAGGAAGCCGCAGCAGCGTGTAATGCTGTTTGAGTTCATAAAGCAGATGGTGTAATTTTTTGTTATGAATTGTTTCATTTACATGATAATGGCAAAAGAAATCGCTGACATAATGACAAACCTCTCCTAAATGAAGAGAGAACTCTTCCGGGGATAATTCTCCGCTTGCCAGCTCATCGCTTAAGCTGCAAACCTTGGTAAGATAGTTTTCCAGCGTATGATGCTGATGCGGATGAGAGGGCAGATCTGGTTTGATATTACCATAAGCGAAGGCCCATTTATTTAATTTTGCCATACCGGAAAAATGTTTGTATAGAACTTTAGATATTTGCAGATGCGTAAAAAAATACATATACCCGCCTCCTTTGAATTGATATCATGTTACTTCCAATATCATTGTATTATAAATTCTGAAATATAGTTTCAAATGTATGCTAAATGTAGTTCAATTTTTTGTAAAATATCCGGATGAAAAAATTATTTCAAAAAAGTACAATTTGTTGAATAAGAAAGTGCATAGAAACCTTCCGCATAGTTTGCTAGGATAGATATAGTCAATACTACTATGTAATGTGGAGGGATTTTTATGAAGGAAAAAGCAATGAATACCAAACTGGTTATGAGACCGATTGTAGGCTACCTGACCCATTCTCACTTTTGGGAAGGACCCTGCCGTGCCGGACATAAGGAGAATATGACGCAGGAAGCAGAGGGCAGAGCGGCAGATCTTGCATTTGAGAATGCGAAGGAGGAGTTAAAGAAAGTAACGGAGAAGGTGCGGCTTCTCGACGCCATCGACTGCCGCTATGATGAAAAGTTTGTAGTCGGAAAAGAGTTATTTGACAAAATAGAAGAGGATATGGATCAGGTCGATTTTTTCCTCTGTATGGGATGGAGAATCCCGAAGCTGGAAAGGTACAGAAAACCGATTGTCATTATGCAGAATGGAAATGAAGGGATTGATTTTTCTGCTTATTGCCGTTCGATTGGGATCGAGACGTTTGTTGCGATGGATATGCAGGATTTGAATGAAATTGCGGAGATTCTGTGGGTAAGGAAAGCCGTAGCCAACACAAGGGCGCTGGTGCTGACGGCAGGCGCTCAGCCAACCTTCGGCATTCAAAGTTTGATCCGTGATCCGGAGGTGATCAGACAAAAGTACGGCTTTGAAGTGATCAAGCTTTCTTTCCACGCAATTGTACCTTATATGGAGCAAATTACGGATGAAGAGGCGAGACCGATTGCGGACAAAATCATAAACGGCTCCAAAGAAACAAAGGTCAATACGGATTGGTTTATCAATGATATCAAATATTATCTGGCCGCCAAAAAGATGATGGACGTATATGACTGCAATGCTTTTTCCACGGCATGCCATGAGCTGTGTACATCGGAAATTCCGCAGAGAATGAAGTTTACGCCATGTGTCTGCCATTCCATTATGAAGGATGAAGGCATACCGAGCGGCTGTGAGGAGGACCTAAATGCACTTCTGGCAATGTCAATTATGCAGTATGCGGCAAACCGCCCGGCATTCATGGGAAATCCAAATCATGAGACCGATGAGCTTCTTAGAATCCACCATGCCGTTCCGGCACTTTGTATGAACGGTTATGGAACCGAGCCTCTGAACTATAAATTATGGGCATTCACGGGGCAGGGCTTCGGGGGAAAGCTGCAGGTGGACTTTACGGAGAATCGTGAGGAAGAGGTGACGCTTGCACGCTTTAATCCGCTTGGGGATACGATGTGTGTAAAGGTCGGTGAAGTAATCCGATCCGAATTTGATGAGGTATATTGCAGTCCCTATTATTATATTAAAATGGATGATGCCAGAGAATATATGCATCATCTGGCTTCCTTCGGGCATCATCAGGTGCTTATCTTCGGTAATTATGCAAAGCTTCTGAAGAAAATTGCAGAGGTCATGAAGTTTAGTGTATTGGAAGGATGAAAAGGATACGAGCAGGATGCATAGCTATCAGGATATCGTATATTTGAATAATGCCGCGACAACCTATCCGAAGCCGCAGTGTGTGCTTTCTGCACATGCTGCGGCATTGTGCGCCGTTCCGGTATCGCAGTACAGAAGTACGGCGGATCGTGAGGGGAAGGATGTTTTTGAGGCGTGCAGAACAAGTATCGGAAGGCTTTTGCATATTGCGGATACGCAGCGGATCTGGTTTTCTTCGGGAGCAACGGATTCTGCCAATAAATTAATTTCCGGACTGGTATTTTCGGGAAAGAAAATCATAACGACACAGACCGAGCATAACAGTATTCTGCGTCCGCTTTTCAACCATCCCCTTTATAAAGAACAGTTGATGATATTACCTTGTGATGGTAAAGGAGAGGTTGATATCACTCCGATTTTTCAGTTGAAAAAGGGAGAAGCTTCCGCTCTGTTTCTCAATCATTGTTCGAATGTGACAGGAATGATCCAGGATATGGAGGCTGTCTGCAGAGCGGCCAAAGAAAGACAGCTGCTTGTTTTTGCAGATATTTCCCAAAGCGCAGGCTGTATTCCGGTTGATGTGGACGGCTGGGGTCTGGACGGAGTTATTTTTACAGGTCATAAGGGGCTGCTTGGCGTACAGGGGACCGGAGGCTATTATGTGAGAAAAGGAATTGACTTGAGGCCTGTGTCTTATGGAGGAACCGGACGTGATTCCAGCCGCCTGACTTATGAGGACGGGAATTATGAATATGAGGTCGGCACACAGAATGCAGCGGGGATAGCGGCATTACTTGCGGGTACGGAATATGTACGCAGTTTGGGGGTGGAAGAAATCAAAAGAAAAGAAACCGCTCTTGTAGACAGACTGTATCAGGGCCTTGAAGAAATAGAGGGCGTTCATATGATCGGGGTGCCCAAAGGCAGCCGCGGTCCTCTTTTGAGCATGACTGTAGACGGCTTAGTGCCATCCGATATCGCTTATATTCTGCAGAACGGATACGGTATCGTTGTGAGGGCGGGGTTGCATTGCGCGCCTCTGATTCATCGTGCCGCGGGCACCCGGCGGCATGGTACGGTCAGGATCAGTCTCGGTTTATTTACAGAGAAAGAACACATTGATCTGGTTCTTGAAGCGGTTGCAGAAATCAGTGCTTCTGTGAGAAAAGGATAGTCCGAACAGCGGGAAGGAGAACATGGATGAAGGTCACGGGAAGGACAGAAGCAAGAGAACGTTGTACAGAAGCCGGCTGGCTTGCGTATGACTATTTGCTGGATGAAGAGACAGACAGGAAGTTTATTCTTTCACTAAAAGCCTTCGGAGGCTCGTTTGTATTTTTGGAGATGCTGAAAAAGCCTTTTTTTAAAATAGAATCCGAACATTATGTCATAAAGGGATTGCTGAAAGAACCATTTTTCAGAATGGCTGTTCATGGAGATGATCTTTCTGAGCTTCAAAGGCTAGAGCAGTTTTTGGAGGAGCTTAAAAATGAAGATTTTTAAGGATGGAATGATACTTCCTCCGGAGTTTCCGTTTAGAATCCTGATGCAGACATTAAGAAAAGAAGATAATTGCCGCAATTCTTACCATTGGCATGATTTTTGCGAAATAAGCTATATCAGGTGCGGGTGCGGCAGCTACTTTTTAAATGGTGCCCGGTTTCCGGTAAAAGAAGGAGATATTCTGATTTTTAACAGTGCGCAGCTGCATGGATGGATGGTCACAGAGGAAACTATGGAATTGACGGTGATTATGTTTTCGGCGGCTCTTTTGAATCTTTGCGAGGAAGAATCGGAAGCATGGGGAGACCGTTTATACAACAAAATAGGAAAAGAGGATGAAATCGCCCGCTCGGTAAAGGCGCTATTGGAAGGGATGGAAAGAGAATATAACGGGAAGGAGCCGGGGGCCCATCTCGCAATCAGAAGCGGACTTCTGCGCCTGCTCGTGCTGCTTTTGCGAAGCGGGAAGCAAAACGCACCGAACAAGGAGCTTCCGCCTGTCGAAAGGCAGAATTCCATGGTACGTCTGGAAACTGCCATAAATTATATTAACCGGCATTATGCGGAAAATATAACGTTAGAATCTGCGGCAAAGGAAGCATCTATGAATGCAAATTATTTCAGCAGCTATTTTAAGAGAATGGCCGGAATGGGCTTTCGGGAGTATCTGATTAGATATAGGTTGGAAAAAGCAGAGGAGCTGAAGCGGGGCCGGCAGAGAAGTGCGGCGGAGGCTGCGGTGCAGAGTGGTTTTCGAAATCTGTCAAATTATTACCGACTGTATAAGAAGTATTTGGGCAGGGATTTTGACAGGGAAGAGGCTGGCTTCTGTAAAGAAAAGGAGAACTACAATGAGTGACGGATTATGTGAGAAAAGGATAGCCGTGAAGCTGCAAAATGGAATGCACTTGTCCATAACGGCAGTGAGACAGGATATCCTTCGGTTTACGTATGCAGAGGAATCAAAGGAAGCAGGAAAGGAAGCAGATTCCCTGATTATAAGGAAGGACGCCATAGAACAGCCGGAAGGGGCATTTGTGTCAGTTCTTGAAAAGGATGGACAGCTATTTGCCGAAACGGAGAAGCTCAGGCTTGACGTGAGGCTTTCGGACGGAACGGCAGGAGTCGTCAATAAGCAGACGGATAAGCGGTTGTTTTGGGGAAATCGCGCAGAACTTTCGCCGATTATGGTCATGAGATCTTCGACGGAAGGGGAAGTGCCGATCATAGAGAGAAGAAAGACGGTTGACGGAGAACGGAATTTTATTAAGAATTTAAAAGAAACAGCCGATCATAGGGCTTACCGTGCCAAGCTCTATTTTTCATTCGCGCAGGATGAGGGAATTTATGGATTGGGTCAGGGGGAAGAGGGTTTTTATAACTACAGAGGGAAGCATCAATATCTGTATCAGCATAATATGAGGATCCCGATGCCTGTCCTGTATTCCGACAAGGGCTATGGTCTTTTGTTTGACTGCTGTTCCCTGATGACGTTTCAGGATGACTGTGACGGCAGCTATCTGTATATGGACGCAGTGGCACAGCTGGATTACTATTTGATCGCAGGTGATCAGCCGGACGGAGTGGTTGAAGGGATCCGTTGTCTGACGGGCAGGGCAGCGATGCTGCCAAAGTGGGCTTACGGTTACATTCAGTCAAAGGAACAATACTATACGGCACGGGAGCTTGCCGATGTCGTACGCAGGTACAGAGAACTTCAGGTTCCGCTGGATTGTGTCGTACAGGATTGGAATACGTGGACACCGGGCAATTGGGGAGAAAAACTGGTAGACCGTGAACGCTACGGGGACCTAAAGGTACAGACGGAGGAAATCAAAGAGCTGCATGCGCATGCGATGGTGTCCGTATGGCCGAATATGAATACAGGGGGGAACAATCATACGGAGTTTTCGAAAGCGGGTTTTCTGCTGAATGATGATTCCACCTATGATGCATTTAACGAAGATGCGCGTGCCATGTACTGGAAACAGGCAAAGGAGGAGCTGTTTGAAGGAGGCTTTGAGGCCTGGTGGTGTGATTCCACAGAACCGTTTTCGGGTCCGGACTGGAATGGTGAAGTGAAGAGGGAGCCATGGGAACGATTTGCTTTAGTGGGCGGTGAACATAAAAAATATCTGCCGTGGGAAAAAGCCAATGCTTATGCGCTGATGCACGCAAAGGGTATCTATGAAAACCAGCGTAAGGAGACAGAAGATATCCGCGTGTTGAATCTGACGCGTTCAGGCTATATTTCCGGTCAAAGCTGTGCGGCGATGCTCTGGTCGGGTGATACCGATGCTTCCTATACCACATTAAAAAAACAGATTACAGAGGGACTGAATATGGGACTGTCAGGTTATCCTTATTGGACACTGGATATCGGCGGTTTCTTTACGGTGGGTGAAAAGTGGCAGAACAGAGGCTGCGGCTGCTCTGCGGATCCTGCTCCTAAATGGTTCTGGAAAGGAGAATATGACGAGGGAATCAGAGATCAGGCCTACTGCGAGCTTTATGTGCGCTGGCTGCAGCTTGGGACATTTTTACCGATGTTTCGCTCCCATGGGACGGACACCCCGAGAGAAATATGGAATTTTGGCAGAAGCGGGGACCCATTTTATGATGCGATAGAGAAATTTATCAAGCTGAGGTACCGCCTCATGCCTTATATTTATTCAATGGCGGGCATGGTAAGGCTCAATCATGAGACGATTATGAGAAGCCTGCTGTTTGATTTTTCTTCTGATAAGCGGGCGAGAACGATTCACGATGAGTTTATGTTCGGAAGGAGTTTTCTCGTTTGTCCGGTGACGGAAGCGATGTACTATCTGCCGGAAAACAAACCGCTTTATAAAGAAAAAAAGAGGAATTGCTATCTTCCTGAGGGGGAAAATTGGTTTGATTTTTTTACGAATAAATGGTACTTGGGAGGCAGAGAATATCCGGTTGAAGCAGAGCTGGACAAGATTCCATTGTTTGTAAAGGCCGGCTCAATCATACCGATGAAGGAGGGGATGCAGTATGCTTCCGATAAAGAAAAGGAACCGGTGCAGCTGCATATTTATCCGGGCAGAGATGCCGAATACTGTCTGTATGAGGATGAAGGAAATAATTATCATTATGAAGCCGGTGCTTACTCCCTGATTCGGATTGCATGGCGGCAGGAGGAACGGCTCCTTTGGATCGGAAACAGAGGAGGACAATTTGCGGGGATGCAGACGGAACGAGAGTTTGTTCTCTTTCTGCTGGGCAGGGAAATTGCCAGATTGCATTATACGGGAGAGGAGATCACTGTTTTGATTCCCGATAATCGAGAGGACTGACACCGGTTTGCTTTTTAAAAATACGGCTGAAATAACCCTGCTCGGGATAGCCCACGGCTTCACCGATCTGACGGACCGAAAGCTCCGAATGATGAGAGAGAAGCTGCTGGGCTTTTTGTATGCGCAATGAAATAATATATTTTGAAGGGGTACAGCCATAATGCGCATAAAAAATCTTGGTCAGGTAGCTCGAACTGTAATTCATATGATGCGCAATCAAATTCAGATTGATTTCCTCGTTAATATGCTGAATGATAAATTCCTTTAATAACGCGGCAATTTCTGCGGGGGGCTTTGCGGCTGTGCTGCGGAACACATCCTCCAGAGCATTCAGCTCCAGGACATACCTGTCACGCAGTTTTCTTAAGGTGATCTTGAGCTCTTCGATATCGACAGGCTTCAGCAGGTAGTCGGTGACCCTGTATTTGATTGCGGTGCGTGCATATTCAAAATCAGAATATCCGCTTGTGATGATGCAATCCATGCGCGGATGCATTTCACCGATCTTTTGTATCAATTCGAGACCGTCCATTGCGGGCATACGGATATCCGTGATGAGCACATCCGGATTGAGCTCCTCGACCAGCTCGTATGCCTGGATTCCTGTCTGCGCCGCACCGATCACTTCAAAGCCGACATTGGCCGTCTCTATTTTTTTAACCAGATTTTCAAGCAGCAGGGCTTCATCTTCTGCGACAATGATACTGTATTTCATGACTGATTTCCTCCTTCCATTCCTGCTCCGATTGTAACATAGGCATGTCCCTCGGGAGTGTTTCCAAAGGAAAAGAGCGCCTGGTCTTTTTTGTAGATCCTCCACCGCATGTAGACATTCAAAAGACCGAGTCCGTCGATCATAAGTTCCGGCATACCGGGATTTGAATCGGCCTCATTTATCTTTTCACGCAGCATCCGGATAGCCTCCTTTGTAAAGCCGTTGCCGGAATCCGTAACGGTGATCTGCCAGCGGTCTTTAAAGGTTTCGCCTTTGACGGTAATAGACCAGGGCGGAATACAGTCGGTTCCGTATTTGACGGCATTTTCCACGAGCGGCTGAATAATCAGCTTCGGTACAATGATGGAACAGAGTGCGGGATCGACGTCGATGGTGCAGTCCAGACTTGCCTGATAGCGCACCTTCATACAGTAAAGATATTTTTGTACATAATCAATCTCTTCCCTGAGGCAGATCAATGTAGAGGAATTATCCGTAATATAACGCATGATCTGTGATAAGCTCCTGCAAAGTGTGACCACCTCCTCTGACCGGTCGTTCTCCGCAAGAACAATGATACAGGATAAGGTATTGTAATAAAAATGAGGATTCATCTGTGACTGAAGGGCGAGTGTTCTGGACTTCAATTCCTGCTGCCTCGTATCAATCAGCTCATTCATGGAAAGCTTCAGCTTTTCACTCATCTTCTGAAAAGCATGGTAGAGCTCGACCAGTTCGAGATAGGCAGGATTGTAGGAGGCAGTCTGGTCCTGACCGAAGGTGTCAAGCTCCATTCGCTGGATAATATGCTTTAGGTGCTTAATCGGATTCGTCATCTTCCTGGAAAGATAGTAGGAAATCAGAAGAGATATAATCAGCAGACTTATGACGACAAGAAACAGAATTCCAATCATTCTCGTCACGGGCTTTAAGATCAGGGTTTCTTTTTGTACGGAAATATAAGTCCAGCCGCTGTAGGCAGACTCATAGGAGGCCAGCTGCTCCTTGTCGCCCGTAAGAGGATTTTGGACTGTATTGCTTTGATCCGAAAGCTTTGAAAGAATTCTGTAGTAGTAAGTATAACAGTCCTTGTCCTCCTCATTTAAGCTGTATGGAAATACCATTTTTCCGTCATTGTTAAATATATAAGTATCGGGATGGTTCCGGGTTTTCTTTTGATAAGAGATGACGGACTTAAAAATACTTTTACAACGTTTCAAGGTCTCTATCGTACCGACCTTTCTGCCGTACTGGTTGGAGTAGGTGCGGTACACGGACAGGAACCAGTCGGAGGAAGAGGAATAGGAATATGCATTGGTGTAGTAAGGATCTCCGATCAGCTTAATGCCGTTCAAGCGTTTGACCTCATCGAGCCAGGAAAGGGAATCAGGATCGACAGAGCCCATATTTGTGATCATTCCTACTTTTACAACATTCCCTTTCATATCGTATAAATTGATTTGATCGGCTTTCAGATCCGTTCCGTTTATTGTGACAAACAAATCCGCAAGCTCCGGGAGAGTCGTTTCGGAAATATCCAGATTAAAAGAATGATCAAGTTTGTCCTTCATCAGATTACTGTAATTGATATTGGCCGAGGTCGTATCCAAATCATTAATGGCGGCGTCAACCCGCTCCGCAAAGGTATTGTTAAGTGTGGACAGGGCATCTCGTTCGTTGGAAATCAAAATGGCGGACACATAATAATAGAAGAATATTGCAAACGCAATGAGAAAAATGGCAGGCATAGAAACATATGCCCAGAACAGACGGTGCTGGAGCGTATGCTGATTGGCTGAAAAAAGCAGTTTTATGTTCTGCCGCAGTTTTTTATTCATAAGTGAAATCCCCCCTGCGTATAGCCGGACTATCCTGCAAAAGAGCGGTTATCATACTTATTGTAGCATTAGTTAATTGAAAAAACAAATAGAAGTAGGATGTACACAGCAAATGTGAAAAAAGTACAAAACAGGAACACAAAAAGTCCATAGAATTCCAAAAACGAGTTTGATATGCTGTTAGCGTAGGGTAAATCTTTCAGTAAAAATGTATTTAGGAGGGTAAACATGAAAAGGAAAGTATTAGCAGTCCTACTGTGTGTAGGAATGACAGCATCCATGCTGGCAGGCTGCGGCAATCAGACGGCAGCGCCGGCGGCAGACGTTCAGGCGGAGGCAGAGCCTGAGGAAGCACAGGCAGAAACAGAGGAAAAAGAGGAAGCGGCGCCGGCCGAAGAGGCAACGCAGGAGTTTGCCGGAGAGGAATTGAGTATTCTTGTGTCGGCGGGCTGGATGGATAATCGCTATGACACAACAATCGCAAGATTCGAGGAAACCTATGGCGTGACTGTCGATTTGCAGACAATCCCCGCCGACCAGTATTCAGATATTTTACAATCCAAGCTGGATACCGGGACGTGTGCGGATGTATTTTGGATTCAGTCCAACCCGTTTGCAATTTCCTCTGTTATCGTAGATCCTGAAAGCTACTGTATTGATTTCTCGGGAGCGTCATGGCAGGATCTGATGCCGGAAGCAAGACAGACCTCGTGCATGGTGGATGGAAAGCTGTATGGCCTGCAGATTTGGCATAATTCCCCCGAGTATGTCATGGTATATAACAAGACGATGTTTGATGAAATGGGGCTGAACGTACCTAAAACTTATGCAGAGTTTCAGGGTGTCTGTGAAAAGATCGCTGCAGAAGGGATTACGCCGTGGTTTGTTCCGGGCGCGGACGGATGGCAGCACCAGTTGTCCTTCTTCCAGATCGGCGGTGTGTATGAAGAAAAAACGCCGGGCCTGTATGATGCGCTCAATAATAATACGGCAACCTTTGCGGATAACGAAAAAATGATTGAGGTATTGGAGCAGTATAAAGAACTTTCCGATCTGGGTTATCTTGGCGAGGATTGGATTGGTACGGACTCCACGAACATGTCCAATGAATTCGGTGACAGAAATTGCGCAATGGCAATGGCTAACTCTAGTTTTATCAAGCAGATTCAGGAAGATACAGGCACCTCGGATGAATTTGGTCTATTCTTAATTCCTCTTGGAGATAATGATACATTTCCAACAAATCCGGCGGGTCCGACAATGTTCGGTTACAAGGGCTCCGAGCATCCGGAACTTGTCAAGACCTTCTTTGATTTTGTATGCATGACGGAAAGTCTGCAGGAGATTCTGGATAATTCGCCGGCTTATACAAACCTTGATATGAATGATCCTGACCTCGGACAGCATTGGCTTCCGGAGGAAGAAGAATTTATGAACAGTGTGGATAAGACGAAAATGACGACGTCTGTTCTGCAGACAGGAACAAAATATACAAACGATTACTGGATGGATTTTGGCGCCGATATGGTTTCTTATTGCCAGGGCACGATCACCGCAAACGATGTTCTGAAAAATATGGATACAAACAGGGCCGAGGCGGCGAAGGTTGCCGGAGATGCCAACTGGAAATAAAAGTTCTTTCTAAAACAAAGAGAATGGTGCAGCGGAACTTTTCCACTGCACCATTTTAAAAGGAGGCAGATTGTGAATAAAAAAAAGATCTATCCGCAATGGTTCTTAGTGCTGCCGCTCGTGTTGTATATTATATTTTTCCTGCTTCCGGGTGTGATGGGAATTTTGTATTCTTTCACGGACTGGAGCTCCAGAACGAGCGTGAACGGACTGCATTTTGTCGGATTGCAGAATTACATCGAACTATTTACTTCTAATAAGGACTATGCGTCGGGAATTAAAAACACGCTGATGTTTACGGTGATTTCCAACCTGGTCAAACTTATTCCGGCTTTGTTTTTAGCAATCCTTTTGCAGGAAGGCCTGCGGGGCAAAGGCCTGTACCGCACAATTTTTTATCTGCCTTCCATTCTGCCGTTTGTAATTATCGGACTTGTATTCAAATCTGTACTGAACTATAATACGGGCCTGTTAAACAGCCTTTTTGATGTGCTGCACATGGGTTTTCTGAAGCAGAAATGGCTCTCCGATTTAAATGTCGTCTGGAAATCAATTTTCGGTGTGGATGCCTGGCGCGGAATCGGTTATGTCATGACTATATTCATTGCGGGTTTGAACGCGATTCCGAAGTCCTACTACGAAGCGGCCCAGATTGACGGAGCCAATTTCTGGCACAAGCTTCTTTATGTGACATTGCCGATGATGACCGGCTCGATCATGATTAACCTTGTATTTGGCCTGACTTATGGTCTGAAGGTATTCGATATTGTTTACGTGCTGACGAACGGTGGTCCGGGTCATGCGACGGAGGTGCTGACAACCTATGCATTTCAGCTCTATTCGGGTGGTCAATACGGGATGTCCACAGCGCTCAATACAATTTTACTGCTGATCACTGCGGTAGTAGGAGTGCTTGTTGTAAGGGTGATGAGTAAGAAGGAGGTGCAGCAGTAATGGATGGGAAAAAGAAAGTATTTCGCACAATCATCAAGCAATTGTTCTGCATTCTTTTGTCTGCGGCTGTAATCGTGCCGTTTTACATGGTTGTTATCAACTCTTTTAAAACGAAGGCGGAGGCGGCGCGCATGAACCTCTCGCTGCCGAAAGAATGGCTGTTTTCTAATTATATTGAGGTCATCGAAAAAGGAAAGCTGCTGCAGGGTTTTGCAAACAGCCTGCTCTATGCGGGAGCAGCGACCTTTGCGGGTGTGCTGTTGTGTGCAATGGGGGCATTTGTATTAAGCAGAAGACCGAGCAGGCTGAATAATTCTATTTATTATTTTGTACTCTGCGGTCTGTTTTTCCCGGTTAATTACGTAACACTCGTCAGAGTACTGCAGACCGTTCATCTGACGGATACACGGCTTGGCATCATCCTCGTCTTTACGAGCGCGATGATTCCATTCTGCGTATTCACGATCCGCAACTTTGTGCTGTCCGTTCCGGTAGAGATGGACGAAGCAGCTGTGATTGACGGTGCGGGCCCTTTGTCTTTGTTTTTTAAAATCATTGTGCCGCTTTTAAAGCCGACGCTTGTCACCTGTTTTGTTTTGCAGTTTATGGGCGTGTGGAGCGATTTTTTAACCCCCCTCTACTTATCGAGCAAAAGTAAGCTGTTTCCCATGACGATGGCGGTCTATCAGTTTTTCGGGAAGAACAAAAATTATTGGAATTATATTTTTGCCGACATCGTGCTGACCTGTATTCCGGTCATGCTGATCTACCTGATCGGACAGAAATACATTGTAGGAGGAATGACCGCCGGCGGTGTAAAGGAATAACAGAGATACTATTTTATTCCTGATACAGGATCGCCGGAATCCTAATTGTAACGTCGGTTCCTTTTCCCAGTACACTTTCATAATGAAGTCCGAAATTATCTCCGTATAGAAGCTTCAAACGCAGATGCGTATTATAAATGGCAATGTTGCTGCCGGTCGTGCTTTTGCCTTCCCCGGTCAGGATCGCAGGAAGCTTGTCGGGGGGAATGCCGTTGCCGTTGTCGGAGATGGTAAATTGAATGTTTTGTCCTTCCATCCATGAAGCAATGACGATGATCCCTTCTTTATTCTCTTTTTCGAAAATACCATGCAAAATTGCATTTTCCACGATCGGCTGCAAAATCAGCTTCGGGATTTCGTAGTCGAGGATTTCGTCAGGAATATCGATAATAAAACGGATCTTGTCTTCGTATCGCATATTCTGGAGCTTGACATAGAGAGAAACATGGTCGAGCTCCTCGGAAATTGTCGTAATAATATTCCCTTTGTTCAGTGTCAGCTTATAATATTTTGAAAGAGCCTGCACCGCCTCGGATACTTCATTCTGCTTGCCGTCCTTGGACAGCCAGTTGATCATATCCAGCATATTATATAGAAAATGCGGATTAATTTGCGCCTGCAGTGCCTTGAATTCGGACACCTTCAGTTCATTTGCGATTCTCGTCTGCTCCTGCATCAAATTATTGAGCTGCGAAACCATATAATTATAGGTTGTAATCAACTGACCGATTTCATCAGCCTCGATCTGTCCGTTGATCGGATGCGGTACGCCTTCCCTTGCGCTGCTCATCGTGCTGATGACATAGGAGATTCTTTTGACAATGCTGTTGGACAAAAACAGAGCAGTGGTCGTACCAAAAATAAGGACGAATGCATAGAGTACGACATTTCTGCGAAACAGCCCGTTGGCCTCGGAAAAGACGCTGTTTACCGGGATGACGGACACTAAATACCAATCCGTACCGGAAACGGGGCGGTAGCCCAGATACAGCCGTTCTCCCAGAATTTCTTTTGTGACGAAATCATTTTTATCCGGGGCTGTTTTCAAAATAGAATCATAATTTTGAAAATAGGTACCGGACAAAGCCGAGTCCGTTGTGGAAACGATGCTGTTTCGGCTGTTTACGAGGTAAGAGACGCTGTTTGGTGTTGTCATATTCTGATGCAGAATTTCCGTTAAGGAATCCTGTGAAAAATAGACTGCAATGTAAGCCGACACTGTTTCGCCCGTCGCGATATGGGAAAATTTTTTAATATAGGCAAGCTTTCCGTTGTCTGTGATTTCACGGGTTGTCAGATAAAAAGAGGGACAGAGCAGCTCATTTTGATCCGAGCCCTGGAAAATACCGTACCAGTAACTGCCTTTTGCATCCGAAAGTGGCCGGAATAAGTCAATCGAATCATAATAGCTGCATAGATCGAGGTGGTCATCGGATACATAGATCTGAATATCCGTGATAAAAGCATGATCTACGAGTGAATTGACCGTACTTAAAAAGGTATTGCTCTGTGTTGCGAAGGATTCCTTTCCGGCAAGAGAAGTGACGCTTTGTGAGCCTAACAGCTCGGAAAAAAACTGGTTTTGTGTAATGGTGTCGTTTGTATAAATTGCCTGTGCGACAGTCGCTGCCACAGTATTGGAGGTCTGTGTGACAAGCGCCTCTTCTGTATGCAGCGTCTTGTTTGTGACGATATCGGACATTTGGCTGAACAGGATGAAAGAGAGCAGCACGGTCGGCAGCATGATCAGAATCAGATGCGTAAATAAAAACTTATATTTGAGCTTCATATCATGCAGAAAGAAATTAATGACGGCTGATTTCGGTTTCATTTGTTCAACTCCTGTTCCCGGTATTCGGAAGGGGATAATCCCATTGACTTCTTGAATGTTTTTCCAAAATAATTGCTGTCGCTGTAGCCGACAAGTGACGCGATATCCGTGATTTTGTTGCGGGGATCGGACAGCAGGAACCTGGCACGGCGGATACGGTATTCAGTGAGATACTGGTTTAATGTCGTGCCCGTTTCCGTTTTAAACAGCGTGCATGTATAGGAGGAGGTCAAATGTACAAAATCGCTGATATCCCGGATTGACAAATCCTCGTGCTGATAATTTTTGGAGATAAAATCCTTAATCAAATAAATTGTAGAGTTATCGTTATGCACGGTTTTTGCGAGTGCAAAATACTTCGCTATTTCCCGGCAGAGCAGCTTGTGAAGCTCATAGATCGAATCACAGCGGGAAATACTATCCCAAATAGAGTCCTCCGGCTTTCCTGTGGTAAAAGACATTTTTTTCTGTTCGGAGACATTCCTGATTTCCGAGAGCAGATGAAAATAAAGTCCTTTGACTTGATTCGGCAAGAGTCCGGTCGTACCGGTTGACGCCTTCAGCAGGTCAGCGGCAATCTGTGTCAGCCTGTTTTCATCGTCACCGCTAAGCGCTCCGGAAAAGTCCTGCTGGAATTTTCCGTTCATGATGTCGTTCGGATGAAACGATTCATGTGTTTCCTCCCGGTATTTAAGACAGGAGTTTACCGGATAAAAGAACGCCTTTTGCAGCAGGATGACCGCGGAGGTGTAGGATTGGTGAACGTTTTCGAGACCGGTCACATGTTTACCCCAGATAATGTAATACGAATGCTGCAGAGAAGAAAAAACTTTTTGCCAGCTGTCGATCAGATTGTCTGAAAAAGCGGGACTGCACTCCTGATATCCCCAAATGTGGTAAATAAACAGTCCGTCCTCTTTCGCCGAATGGATCTCACTAAGTCCTCTGCTTTCCAGAACCCCGGCTATGAGCAGCTCAACCGTTTCCCGTTCCGCATCACTGAGGGAACCCGTTAAAGGATGAAGCTTAATCAGGACTGTCGTGAATCGGATGTGTTTTCCCATAGGAAGCGGAAATCCGTCGGATTTGGACAGGTAGCTCCATTCCTGACGAGGGAGTGGATGCTGTAGCTTTGCGGCGAGTGAACTGAAATAAGAACTGGCGGCTGTATGCCGGTTCTGTGTCTGTGTCTGCTTTAATGTCACCGCTTCAATCAGCGCATCCGTGACTTCCTTAAGATCAATTGGCTTCTCCACATAATTGATGGCTTTCAATTTGATAGCCGCCTTTAAGTATTCCTTGTCCGAATAGCCGGACATAAAAATAATAGAACAGCCGGACAACTGCTCCGTGATCTGTTCTGCCATCTGAATGCCGTCCATACGGGGCATCCGTACATCGGTCAAAACGATTTCGGGCTTGTGAAGAAGTGCAAGCTCGAGTCCGTGGACCCCATCATCGGCCTGCAATATCTGTGTGATGCCGATGGACTTTAAATTGAGGGAGCTAAGCAGTCCCTCACGTGTAATCTTTTCATCATCAACAATTAGTAATTTCATGTCCCTATTCTATCATATCCATGCAAAAAAATAAAATAGCATCCAATAAAATTACCTGAATTCTAAAAAATTTACCGTAGTGAAAAACGAAAACGAATGCTAATATCAACATAACGAGAAGTTTGAATGAGAAAGGCTTTTATAGAGAAGCTGAGGAAAAGGAGGAGAAAGAGTGTCTGAATATGTATTGGAACTGAAGAATATCACGAAGATATTTCCAGGTGTCATTGCGCTCGATGAAGTACAGTTTCAATTGAAGCCGGGCGAGATTCATGCACTGATGGGTGAGAACGGCGCCGGAAAATCGACGTTCATCAAAGTAATTACCGGTGTACATAAAGCGGAAAACGGCGAGATGTACCTGAATGGTAAAAAGGTGGATTTTAAAGGGCCCAGAGATGCACAAAAGGCAGGAATTGCGGCAATTTACCAACACGTGACAGCATACCCCCATTTGACTGTGACTGAAAATATTTACATGGGACATGAAAAGAAAAAGAATGGGATTATCCAGTGGAAAAGCATGCATGAGGATGCCGCCGAATTGTTAAAGCAGTTAAATGCAGATTTTAAATCGACGGATGAAATGGGAATGCTTTCCGTTGCGCAGCAGCAGATGGTCGAAATTGCAAAGGCACTGTCCATGGAGGCGAGGATCATTATTATGGATGAGCCGACCGCCGCACTGACAAAAAGAGAATCCGAGGAATTATATAAAATCACGGAAAAATTAAAGGATAACGGAGCCTCGGTCATTTTTATCTCCCACCGGTTTGAGGATATGTATCGTCTTGCCTCCCGCGTCACCGTGTTCCGTGATTCCAAATACATCGGCACCTACGATGTGGACAGCATCACAAACAACGATTTGATCAAAGCAATGGTCGGACGTGAGATCAAAGACCTGTATCCGAAGCCGGACGTTAAAATCGGGGAAGAAGTGCTCAGACTTGAAAATTTGAGCCGGACGGGTTATTTTAAGAATGTTTCAATATCTGTCAGAAGAGGCGAGATTTTGGGTCTGACCGGACTTGTCGGCGCAGGCAGGACAGAGGTTATGCAGACTGTGTTCGGCATCGAGCATTGTGATTCCGGTAAAGTATATTTGGAAGGAAAAGAAATTAAAATTCATACACCGGCCGATGCAATGAAACAGGGAATCGGTTTGCTGCCGGAGGATCGCCAGCATGAAGGCTTGATTTTGGACTGGGGTATCGGTGACAATATTGTGCTTCCGGAGCTTAAGAAGCTGTCCAAGGGCTTCCTGCTCGATGAAAAGAAGCAAAGAAGTGTTGCAAAGGATCTGGCGGAGCGTGTTGACACCAAGGCTGTTTCCGTATTTACAAAAGCGAGTGCCTTATCAGGCGGAAACCAACAGAAGGTGGTTGTGGCAAAAATACTTGCCTCTGACTTAAAGGTCATCATTCTGGATGAGCCGACAAAAGGCGTGGACGTAGGCGCTAAGGCGGAGATTTACGAAATTATGGGTGAGCTGGCGAAGCAGGGCTATGCAATCATCATGATTTCCTCTGAGATGCCTGAAATTCTCGGGATGTGCGACCGGATTGCCGTAATGTGTGAGGGTAAAGTAACCGGTGAGTTAAACCGCGGGGAAGCGACACAGGAGACTATTCTGAAGTTTGCGATGGCAAAATCATTAAAAGCAATAGAAGGACAGGGGGCGTGATGATGAAAAAGTTTGATTTAAAAAAACTTACCAGCTCACGCGAACTGAGTTTGGTAGTTGTGCTGATTGTGTTGTGTATCTTTGTTCAGATGCGCAACAGTGTATTTCTTCAGTCCTCTACGATTGAGGCAATGTTTAAAAACTATGCGGTTGTCATGATTCTCGCACTCGGCATGATGTGCGTGCTCTTAATCGGAGGAATTGATATTTCTATCGGTTCTGTCTTGGCCTTTTCGGGTATGGCCTCGGCACTTTTGATGCGTGACCATCCGGGGATTCCGGTAATCGGCGGCTTCTTGCTTTCCATGCTGTTTGGAACGCTGCTCGGTTTCGTTATCGGACTTGTCATTGCAAAGGGGAAAGTGCTGCCGATTGTCGCGACGCTGGGCTTTATGAATATTTATCGGGGATTGACCTATTTGATTGCAAACAGTCAGTGGGTTGCAGCTTATCAGATACCGGAGGGCTTTAAAAATTTTGCGCAGAGCAGATACTTATCCGGCGGACTGATTAACAATATGATCGTTGTAACGATCGTCGTCTACGTGATTTTTTTCATCGTTATGAAGTGGACGACACTTGGAAGAAAGGTGTATGCGGTCGGTTCAAATCCTGAAGCAGCGGAATTGTCCGGTATTAATATCGACAATGTAAGACTTGGGGTTTATACGCTGATGGGCTTGTTATCGGGACTTGGCGGTGCATTGTGGGTATCCCTGTATGCCTCGGCACAGGGGGATATGGCGACCGGCCTGGAAATGGATGTAATTGCGGCCTGCGTTGTCGGCGGCGTCAGTATGAATGGCGGACGCGGAAGTGTTGTCGGGGTGTTTTTAGGAGCGCTGACAATGTCAATCATCGGAAAGGCATTGCCGCTGATCGGTGTCTCGCAGTTCTGGCAGAATGGAATTAAGGGTTTGATTATTCTGATTGCCGTTATTCTGAACGTGATTGCACAAAGAACGATGGATAAAAATAATTTGAAGGGGAGGGAACTATAATGGCAACAAAATCAGGAAGAACGATCATTGCAGAGAAGCCCAGAACCCTCAAATCTGTATTTTTAAGATGGGAATGGCTGCTGGTAGTAATTTTCATTATCATTAATATTATGAATACCGTAATATCACCTTATTATATGAGTGCGGCGGGTTTGCTGAATGCGACATCTTCATTTTTAGAGAAATCTTTTGTAGCGCTTTTAATGGCTTATGTGCTCATACTTGGAGATATTGATATTTCGGTCGGTTCTATTGCCTGCTTGTCGGCAGTACTCATGGCGGTCAGCTATAACGCCGGAATTCCGATGGGGCTTTGTCTTCTGATCGGCCTGCTTGTCGGAACTGCCTGCGGACTGATCAATGGACTTATTCTGACAAAGTTTACAGAGCTGGCACCAATGATTGTCACACTCGGTACACAAATACTATACAGAGGTATTGCAGAAGCGATTCTGGGTGACCAAGCGGCCGGCGGACTTACAAATGTAAAGTGGTTTTCCAACCTGTACTGGGGGAAAATAGGGAATGTGCCGATTATGCTGATCTTCTTTATTATCTTCGCCTGTTTGTTTGGTTTCATCTTGCATAAAACCATTTTCGGAAAATGGCTCTACGCTATCGGCAGTAACAAGCTTGCGGCGCAATACGCCGGCATCCCGGTGCAGAAGGTGCGCCTGACCGTATTCACTCTGGTAGGTACGTTTTCGGCAGTGACGGCGATTTTCCTTGCGGCCAGAATGGGCAGTACCCGTTCCGATATCGCGACAAACTATGAAATGGAAGCGATTGCGATGGCGGTTCTTGGCGGATTTACGACAACGGGAGGGAAAGGAAATTTTAGTGGTCTGATTCTTGCAATCTTTATTGTCGGATTTTTAAGATACGGCCTTGGTCTGATTAACATTCCGTCACAGGTTATGCTTGTTGTTATCGGCGGATTGCTGATCGTAACGGTTATGATCCCAAATATCAAAAATGGGGTGTTATCAATAGCCAGGAAAGTAAAGGCTCATTAATGTGTAGCTGTTCCGTATGTTCACAGCTGGTGCAATGCACACAAAACATGCAAAAAAAGCATTTTTGTTGCTGCTTGAATGTACTGAATTGTTATAAAAAACTATTCATACATTAAAAAGGGAGGAAGTAAAAGGAATGAAGAAAAAAATATTAAGCATGATCTTAAGCGTATCCATGGTTGCGGCAGTACTTGCGGGCTGTGGTTCAAGCGCAGCACCTGCGGCTGAAGCGGCACCGGCAGAAGAGGCTGCTCCGGCAGAAGAAGCAGCAGCACCGGCAGGCGACGCAACTTATGCGATTATTACAAAATCGGCAGGAAATCCTTACAATGAAAAAGAGGCGGCTGGCTTTGAAGAAGTGATGAAAGAATTAGGCTATAATTATGTCATTAAGCATCCGGAATCAGCTACGGCAGATGCACAGATCACGATGATTAACGAATTGATTGCACAGAACGTATCCGCAATTGCAATTGCAGGAAACGATGCGGACGCGCTTCAGCCGGCTTTGACACAGGCCATGGATGCAGGAATTAAGGTAATTTCCTGCGACTCCTCTGTAAATGCGGCAAGCCGTTTGACACATGTAAATCAGGCCGGTATCGAGATCATTGGTCAGACGCTGATGGACGCTGTTAAGGATCTGGCAGGCGGTGAAGGCCAGTGGGCAATTCTTTCCGCGACTTCTCAGGCATCCAACCAGAATGCATGGATTGATGCAATGAAGAAGGTAATGGAAGGTTCCGACTATGCGGGCCTTGAATTAGTAGAAGTTGCTTATGGCGATGATGAGTATCAGAAGTCCGTTGACCAGACACAGGCTCTGCTTTCTAACTATCCTGACTTAAAGGTTATTTGTGCGCCGACAACAGTAGGTATCATGGCGGCAGCGAAGGTTCTTCAGGATGAAGGCGTTGCAGACAAGGTGAAATTGACAGGTCTCGGACTCCCTTCCGAAATGGCTGATTATATCGGGGATGACGATGCACACTCCTGCCCGTACATGTACCTTTGGAATCCGCTTGATGTAGGACGTCTTGCAGCTTATACTTCAGTTGCACTTGTAAACGGTGAAATCACAGGCGCTGCAGGTGAAACATTCTCTACAGGCATGGGCGATTATGAAATCACAGAAGCTGGTGACGGCGGTACAGAAATTATCGTTGGACCTCCGTTCAAATTTGATCCGTCAAATATTGACGAGTGGAAAGAAGTCTACTAAAATAGAAGCAGTCAATAGTCTATCACTATGAATAGTTTGCCAGACAGGGTTCCTGCAAAATGCGGGTGCCCTTTATGGTATTCAGAAGGAGGAACTGTTTTTATGGTAAAAGGATTTAAAATGAAGCTCTATCCGGGAATGGAGAAGGAGTACGAAAAACGCCACAATGAGCTCTGGCCTGAGATGCAGGATATGATTCACGCGCATGGAGGGAAAAACTATACGATTTTCCTGGATCAGGAAACGTTGACACTGTTTGGCTATATTGAAATTGAAAACGAGGAGTTGTGGAGTAAAAGTGCAGACACGGCCATCAATCGAAAATGGTGGGACTTTATGGCTGATATTATGGAGACAAATCCGGACAACAGCCCTGTCAGTGTTGATTTAAAGTCGTTATTTCATTTGGATTAAAAATATTATTACCTATCATGGGAAGGCATCAGAGTGTGCCTTCCCATTCTTTTCGATAAGCAAGCGGTGTAATATCCTCACGTTCCTTGAACAGGCGGATAAAATGGCTGATGTGATTCATACCGCAGGCATAGGCGATTTCGGAAACAGGCATGCGGGTATATTTTAAAAGTTCCTTTGCGTAGGTGATTCTCGCAGAAATAATTGATTCGCCGATTGATAGACCGGTGTACTTCTTAAATTCCCGCGCCAGGTGGTATTTGCTCATGTGCACTCGCTCTGCGAGGAGATCCAGAGAAATATCCGTGCGAAAGCAGCGTTCGATTTCCTGCAAGGTGGCCTTTACCGGAGGGGGGAGACGGAAGTCAGTCTCTGAAGCAGAAGAAAACTGAAGCAGAAGGTGCGTCAAAAGCGTGTAGAGGAGCTGACTTGTACGCAGTTCATTTCCCGCGGATTTTTCCTGACACAGTTTTAGAATGCTCTGAAGTGTGGTTTTATAAAATTCCTCTGAGTCGGCAGTAAACACTGCCTGCCGATTTTTTTCAAATTCTTGAAAAAAGCCAAGGGCATCAGGGCCGTTGAAATGTATCCATAAAAATTCCCATGAGCGTCCCTTTAATGTCTGATACAAATGGTGCTCCATACAGTTGATGAAGCAAAGCTGTCCGGGTCTGATCTGGAGGCACTGACCGCCGAGCGTCAGCTGTCCGGTTCCGGAAAGCGTATCAATTAACAAGAAAGAATTAAGTTGCCCCCTTTCTGTGAAATACGGATAAAACGTCTTAAAATAGCCGGCTTCCTGCACGTAATAATAGAGCGATTTTGCAGTGCTGCTGGGTGTATTATTCAGACGTATGGAATCCGGACTCCAATTCGTGGAATAACGTTCGAGTAGATTTGGCATGACACCCTCCGCAAGATAGTGTTATAAATTGTTTGAATAGTTACGTGATATGTTCACTATATCCGATTATAATACAGTTATCAAGAGAAAATGCGCGCTTCTCCGGGAACATATTAAAAATGTTATTTTGTATTGTAAAAGTTTGAAAATAAAGGATAAGGAGAATGACAATGAAATTAAAAGAGACAAGAAAGGCAAAAATTGGAATTTATACGATGGGCCTGCAGCAGTATTGGAGTCAGTTTGAAGGTTTAAAGGAGAGATTGTACGGGTACGGTTCATTTATCGCAGGCCGGATTGAACAGATGGGCGCAGAGGTTTTCTATTACGGCGTAGTAGATAATGAAGAGAAGGGACGCGCCTGTGGGGAATATTTTAACGGCAGGCAGGTGGATTTGGTCTTTGCCCATGCCGGAACCTATGTGACAAGCGCTTCGGTGCTGCCGATTCATCAGATCTGCAAAGCGCCTGTCGTAGTGCTGAATCTGCAGCCCGCTGCACAGATCAACTATGAAAAAACTTCGACGGGAGAGTGGCTGGCAAACTGCGGAGCATGTCCCGTACCGGAATTGTCTAATGCGTTCCATCGTGCAGGAATCGCCTATCGTGCCGTAAACGGATTGCTTGGACTGTCCAAAACACCGGAAATTTCCATGGCGGATGAAAATACGGCAAAGAGACCGGAAGCAAAGCTTGCATGGAAAAAAATCGAAGAGTGGGTGCGCGCCGCAGAAGTTAAGGCGGCTCTTAGAGACTGCCGGTTTGGATTTTTGGGAAACAATTACAGCGGAATGCTTGATTTGTATTCCGATTTTACGATGCTGCAGGCACAGACAGGTGCACATGTGGAAATTTTGGAAATGTGTGATTTGAACCGGCTGATGAGGACTGTTACTGCGGCTGAGATTGAGGAAAAAATGGAAGAAATCCGACAGTTTTTCTTGATTGCGGACGGAGCCTCAGCGGACCCGCGCACAACAAAACCATCCGAGGAGGACTTGCTTTGGTCCGCAAAGGTTGCGGTCGCCCAGGAGAAAATGGTGAAGGAATACCGTCTGGATGGTTTGGCTTACTATTATCATGGAGCGCCGGGCGGCACCTATGAAAAATTACAGTCTGGCTTCATCGTCGGACACTCCCTTCTGACTGCTAAGGGTATTCCCTGTGCGGGAGAAGGAGATTTAAAGACATGCCTGGCAATGAAAATCTGTGATATTCTTGGTGTTGGCGGCAGCTTCTGTGAAATTGTCGTGTCGGATTATGTGAATGGAACGATCCTCCTGGGACATGACGGGCCGTTTCACCTTGCAATTGCGGAAGGAAAACCTGTGCTGCGCGGTCTAATGGTTTATCATGGAAAGCAGGGCAGCGGCGTTTCCGTGGAAGCGAAGGTAAAGAAGGGTGAAATCACGACACTTGGCTGTACCCAGACACAGAACGGCGGACTGAAATTCATCATCACAGAAGCGGAATCAACGGACGGGCCGATCATGACGATCGGAAATACGCAAACACCCGTCAAATTTAAAAAGGATCCCGATTCCTATATGGACGAGTGGTTTGCACAGTTCCCGACTCATCATTTTGCGATGAGCGTCGGGCATAAGGCCTCTCTTTTTGAAAAAGTTGCGGATCTTCTTGGAATAGCCTTTGTAACACTTTAAAAACCAGCACCGGACAGAAAGGTTCGGTGCTTTTTATTGTGAACTCAATGGTATTATGTTATAATAAAAAGATAGATATGTGACAAAAGACAAATGATTAAAAAGCTAAGGAGAGAAAAACATGAACACGGAAGAAAAAATGAAGGTTTTTCATGAGCTTTTATTTACAATGAAAGAGGTACTGCAGGATGAATTGGATATTGCACTGTATCTGACTGATACGGAAAAGTGTATTGAGTATTATCCGGGTAAGACTGTGGATGCCAAAGTCAGGCGCGGGGATCTGATCAGACCCGATGAGCCTATTTACGACGTTATTCACAGCAGGAAAATTATGAATGATATTGTGCCTAAGGAAGTGTTCGGAGTGACCTTTCGCGGAATCGGCAGGCCGATTATAGATGAAAACGGAGAAGTGATCGGAGCTTTGGCTGTGGCCAGAAATATAGAGAATGAGATGATGCTTTCGGAAGCATCCGAAAGTATGTTCTCGGCACTTGAGGAAATCAGTGCAAGCATTGAAGAAATTTCCTCTAACACGCAGGTGTTTTTTGAGCATTTGTCGGATGCGGAGAAGCTGTCAAGTAAGACAAGGGATATTATCAATGCGGCAGGTTCTGTAATTGGAAGTATACAGGCCATTTCAAGGCAGTCTAATTTTCTTGCATTAAATGCGGCTATCGAGGCGGCACGTGTGGGAGAGGCAGGAAAGGGATTTTCAGTTGTATCTGAAGAAATGAGAAGACTTTCAGAGCATAGCAGTGAGTTTGCAACAAAGGTTTCCGATATGTTGAACAATATGCATGAATCTGTTGCGGAGATATCCACAGCAATTACAGAAATTGTAGAATCATATAAAGGGCAGGTTGATGTCACCTCTCAAATCACAGTGGCGATAGAGGAAGTAACAGGGTCCTCCGAAAAGTTAGTTCAACTTTCCAAAAAAAGTTAGCAGAATTCAGGTATTTCAAGTTGATACAGAGGGAGTAAATCAATGAGGGCAAATCTAGTGAGATCTGCTAGAAAAGCGCAATATACCAGAGGCGAAGAGATATTCAGCATGGTGTCTCATATTGTAGGCGGTGCAGTGGGGATAACTGCGGTCGCGCTCTGTGTTATCATGGCTGCACTGCATCACAATCCCTACGGGGTTGTCGGTGCTGCAATTTTTGGTGCCATGATGATTCTTTATTACTGTATGTCCAGTATCTATCATGGACTCTATGCCTATCTGGCAGCAAAAAGGGTATTCCGTGTACTGACTGGTTGTGCTTCCTATCTGCTGATTGCGGGTACCTATACACCGATCGCTCTCTGCACGCTCAGAGAGCAAAGCACGGCTCTTGGCTGGACCTATTTTGGAATTGTATGGGGGATTGCGGTTGCAGGTGTTCTGCTGAATGCACTTGCCCTTGAAAAATGCAGGATCTTATCGGTCATTCTCTATGCTGCTCTGTGGTGGAGTGTTTTGCTTACGGCAGGCAGGTTATACGGTGTGCTGGGAGTCTGTGGATTCACTTTGCTTTTTAGCGGTATTGTCTCTTATACAGCGGGCATTGTGTTTTTTATCTTTGAAAAGAAGCATGCTTATCTTCATTCTGTCGGCCATCTGTTTATCCTTGCAGGCAGCGTGCTTCATTTTTTATGTATCCTGTTTTTTGTTTTATAAAGAGTGGAATTTGAAAATTTTAGGGATTGACAAATAAAATAAACATGATTATAATTTAATAAAATTAATGAAATAGCATCAAACCGATGATGTGGAGATAAAAATAGTTGTGCACTTACAGAGAGGCCGGAGTGCTGAGAACCGGTCAGGACGCAGATTATTAAATGGACCACGGAGGGCGCAGGGAAAGGCACAGCCGAGTATTCTGCGACGTGAGGCATACGTCAGTTGCCGGAGATATGCTTGTATCTCGCTGAGCGCATAGGATTTTGATCCTGTGAAACAAGGTGGCACCGCGGTAGATGATATCGCCCTTGACGATTATTTATAATTGTCAAGGGCGTTTTTTATTTGATAGAAAATTCTTCCGATTTTCCTATCAAATAAAATAATATGCGCAGCTGCGCGCGCGGAACAAAAGCTGTGCAGCCTAAGTATTTGGCCGCGAGAGTGAACAAAGCACACTTTTGTTCTTATATAGGAAATTTCTTCGGATTTCCTATATAACAAAATATTATGCGCAGCTGCGCGCGCGGAACAAAAGCTGTGCAGCCGGACTATTTGGCCGTGAGAGTGGGCGAAGCACACTTTTGTTCTTTCAAAAAAAGGAGGTAGAATATGATTTATCCAACATTAAAGGAAGCGGAAGCTCTGCTTACGACAGGTGAATATAAACGAATTCCCTTGAAGCTTGAGCTGAATGCGGATATGATTACGCCGATGATGGCGGTGCGCAGGCTGAAGAAGGTAAGCCGTCACTGCTTTATTCTGGAAAGCGCGGAAGCATCCAAGAAGTGGGGACGCTACACATTTTTGGGCTTCGACCCGACGTTAGAGCTGACATGCCAGAACGGAACCGTACACATCCGGGGCGGACTTGCCGTTACAGAAGAAACCACGCATCCGGGCAAGGTGATACGCAGAATTGTACAGGAAAACAGAACGCCGGTCATGAAGGAGATGCCTCCTTTTTCCGGGGGACTCGTCGGGTATTTTTCTTACGATTATATTAAATACAGCGAGCCGTCTGTAAAGCTTGATGCGAATGACGAGGAGTCGTTTAAGGATGTAGATCTGATGCTGTTTGACAAGGTTGTGGTATTTGATAATTACCGCCAGAAGATGATTCTGATCGTCAATGTCAAAGCGGACGACATCAGAACGACTTATCATAAGGGTGAAATGGAACTTTCACTGATGAAAAAGCTTTTGACACAGGGCGAGTTTTCTGAAAACCCGCCGTTAAGGCTCAAGAGTGAATTCCGTCATCTTTTCGATAAGGAAGAATATTGCAGGATGGTGGAAAAGGGCAAGCATCATATCAAAGAGGGTGATATTTTCCAGATTGTATTATCAAATCGAATGGAAGCGGATATCGAAGGAAGTTTGCTCGACACGTATCGGATGCTGCGTATGACAAATCCTTCTCCATACATGTTCTACTTTTCCAGTGATGATATCGAAATTGCCGGCGCTTCACCGGAGACGCTTGTAAAGCTGGAACAGGGCGCACTTCACACCTTTCCGCTGGCCGGAACAAGGCCCAGAGGAGCGACAGAGGAGGAAGACATCCTGTTGGAAGAAGAGCTTCTTGGAGATGAAAAGGAATGTGCCGAACATAACATGCTTGTTGATCTGGGCAGAAATGATATCGGGAAAATCAGTAAAATCGGTTCTGTAAAGGTGGAAAAATATATGAGTGTCGAACGGTTTTCCCATGTGATGCACATTGGTTCGACCGTAAAGGGAACAATCAGAGAAGATAAGGACGCACTTGATGCAATTGATTCTATTCTGCCGGCAGGTACGCTTTCCGGAGCGCCTAAGCTGCGTGCCTGCCAACTGATCTGCGAGCTGGAAAATAATAAACGCGGTATTTACGGCGGAGCAATCGGTTATATTGATTTTACAGGCAATCTTGATACGTGTATTGCGATCCGGCTGGCATTTTCTAAAAACGGAAAGGTATTTGTACGGTCAGGTGCGGGCATTGTTGCCGACAGTGTGCCGGAAAATGAATATCAGGAATGCATCAACAAGGCGGCGGCGGTCGTAAACGCGATCCGGTCCGCAGAGGGTGGTATCGACGAATGATTTTACTGATAGATAACTATGACAGCTTTTCCTACATTCTTTACCAGCTTATCGGAACCGTACGGGAAGATATCAAGGTGATCCGGAATGACGAACTAACCGTCGGGGAAATCAAAAAGCTTGATATTGATGCAATCGTCCTGTCACCGGGGCCGGGACGCCCTGCAGATGCTGGCATCTGCATCGAGGTCGTGCGGGAACTTTCCGGGAAGTATCCTATTTTAGGTGTCTGTCTTGGGCATCAGGCCATTTGCGAAGCTTTCGGTGCAGATATTACCTATGCAAAACAGCTGATGCACGGCAAGACTTCTCAAGTGAAGCTGGCTGAGGACAGCGCACTGTTTAAAGGTATTGGCTCAGAAATTAAAGTGGCAAGATATCACTCTCTCGCAGCCGATCAAGATACCCTGCCGGAATGCCTTCGGATTACGGCTAAGACAGCTGACGGCGAAGTGATGGCCGTAGAGCATCGAACTCTGCCGGTATATGGTCTGCAGTTTCATCCCGAATCGGTGCTGACACCGGATGGAGAAGCAATGATACGAAATTTTATTTATGGAGAGTGAAACATTTTCCAAAACAATAGAGAGAAAAGCAAAGCAAATCAATAGTTGAGAACAGAAAGCGAGGTAATTCCATGATCAGAGAAGCGATTATTGCATTAAGTAAAAGGGAAAATTTGAGCTATGAAACAGCAAAACAGGTTATGAATGAAATTATGGGCGGAGAAGCGAGCGCCGTTCAAATGAGCGCATATTTGACGGCGTTGTCTATGAAGGGGGAGACAATCGAGGAAATTACGGCATCTGCGGCCGGCATGAGAACGCATTGCGTCAAGCTGCTGCATGATATGGATGTGCTTGAAATTGTAGGGACCGGCGGTGATCAGTCTAATTCGTTTAACATTTCAACAACGTCGGCACTCGTCATTTCGGCAGGCGGCGTGCCGGTCGCAAAGCACGGCAACAGAGCAGCCTCCAGTAAGAGCGGAGCGGCAGACGTACTTGAGGCACTTGGTGTGAACATTATGGTGCCGCCCCAAAAGAGCACGGAACTGCTGAAAAAAATAGGTATTTGCTTTTTATTTGCACAAAATTATCATATTGCCATGAAATATGTGGCACCGGTACGAAAAGAACTTGGTATCCGCACCGTATTTAATATTTTAGGTCCGCTGACAAATCCTGCCGGTGCGAATATGCAGGTAATGGGTGTCTATGAGGAAGCGCTCGTGGAACCGCTGGCAAAGGTACTCAAGAATCTGGGGGTCAGAAATGCCGTAGTCGTTTACGGTCAAGATCAGCTGGATGAAATTTCAATGGTAGCGCCGACAACCGTATGCGAAGTACACGACGGCATATTTCAGTCTTATGAAATCACTCCCGAGCAGTTCGGATTTACACGGTGCGGCAAGGAAGATCTGACGGGCGGAACGCCGGAGGAAAATGCTGAAATTACAAGAGCAATTCTGAGCGGAGAAAAAGGCCCGAAGCGGAATGCGGTTGCGATGAACGCAGGTGCGGCACTTTATGTTGCGGGAAAGACCGCGACGATTGAAGAGGGTGTGCGCATGGCGGAGGAACTCATCGACAGCGGAAAGGCAATCGAGAAATTAAACGAATTTGTCCGTTTGTCCAATGAATAATCAGAAAGGAAAACGAAGATGATTTTAGATGAAATTGCCGGAAAAACAAAGGAACGGATCGAGGAAAAAAAGAAATTGGTTTCCTTGCGGGAGGTAAAGGCACAGGCGCTCACGATGAGAACGGATAGGGGTTTTCCATTTGAAAAAGTGCTTAAAAAAAACGGGATGTCCTTTATCTGTGAGGTGAAAAAAGCTTCTCCGTCAAAAGGGTTGATTGCGGAAACCTTTCCTTATTTAACAATTGCAAAAGACTATGAAGAGGCAGGCGCGGATGCCATTTCCTGTCTGACAGAACCGTTTTATTTTCAAGGCAGTGACCAATATTTGCAGGAAATTGCGTCAGCGGTAACTATCCCGGTTCTCAGAAAGGATTTTACGGTGGACCCCTATATGATCTATGAAGCAAAGGTGCTTGGTGCCTCGGCAATACTGTTAATTTGTGCGATCCTGTCAAAGGAACAGCTAAGGGATTACTATGAACTGGCGGACAGTCTGGGACTTTCTGTTTTGATCGAAGCACACACAGAGCAGGAGGTGGAGCAGGCTCTTTGCTGCGGCGGCAGGATTATCGGTGTCAACAACCGGGATTTAAAAACCTTTCAGGTGGATATCACGACAAGCAAACGACTCAGAAGTCTGGTGCCGAGGGAAATGATCTATGTATCCGAGAGTGGAATACGTGGACCTCAGGATATTAGGGAGCTATATGGGAACGGTACGGACGCAGTACTGATCGGTGAACTGCTTATGCGCTCGACAAATAAAAAAGCTTGCTTAAGAGAACTGAAGGGAGCCTGAATGAAAGAAAATAAGCGTACTGTAAAACTGAAAATCTGCGGACTGAGCAGGTATCAGGATATGGAAGCGATTAACGTGTGGTCACCGGATTATATCGGGTTTGTGTTTGCGAAAAGCCGCAGGCAGGTGACGGGAGAGCAGGCCAAGGAACTGAAAAAGGTGTTAAATCCCAATATTACGGCCGTGGGGGTCTTTGCCGAGCAGGACCCGAGTATGATCATTGGGCTGCTGCTCGATGGCACCATTGACATTGCGCAGCTGCATGGACAGGAGTCGGAGGAGACGGTGCGCAGAATTCAAAAAGAGGCCGGAAAACCCGTTATCAAAGCCATATCAGTCAAAGGCAGTACAAATGTGCAGGCATTTGCGGAAAGCAGCGCGGAGTACCTGCTGTTTGACAACGGTACGGGCGGTACGGGAGAGCAGTTTGACTGGAACCTGTTAAAGGAGATTGACAAACCCTGGTTTTTGGCAGGCGGAATCGGTTTGCACAATATAAGGGAAGCACTCGGACGTTATCCATGGGCAGTGGATTTATCAAGCGGCGTGGAGACAGACGGCAGGAAGGATGCAGTAAAAATAGAACAGATTGTGAAGACGGTCCGAAAATTTAACGGACAGGAGGGATAAGAAATGTCGAAGGGACGATTTGGAGCACACGGCGGTCAGTATATACCGGAAACATTGATGAATGCAGTTATTGAGCTGGAGGAAGCTTATCATCGCTATAAGGACGAACCTGAATTCAACAGGGAGCTTAACGATTTACTGAACAATTATGCGGGCCGTCCTTCCAGACTCTATTATGCAAGTCATATGACGGAGGATTTGGGAGGCGCAAAGATTTATTTAAAGAGAGAGGATTTAAACCATACCGGCTCACATAAAATCAATAACGTGCTGGGACAGGTGCTCCTTGCAAAAAGAATGGGAAAGACAAGGGTAATCGCCGAAACGGGAGCGGGGCAGCACGGTGTGGCGACGGCGACGGCGGCTGCACTGATGGGCCTTGATTGTGAAGTGTTTATGGGAGAAGAGGATACGAAGCGTCAGGCGCTGAATGTTTATCGAATGCAGCTGCTCGGAGCGAAGGTCAATGCAGTATCCTCAGGCACTGCGACGTTGAAGGATGCCGTATCGGAAACAATGAGGGAATGGACAAACCGCATACAGGATACTCATTATGTGTTGGGTTCGGTCATGGGCCCGCATCCGTTTCCGACTATTGTGCGGGATTTTCAGGCGGTGATTTCCAAAGAAATTAAAGAACAGATGCTTGCGGCAGAGGGAAGGCTCCCGGATGCGGTGCTTGCCTGTGTCGGAGGCGGTTCCAATGCGATTGGTGCATTTTATCATTTTATTGAAGACAAAAGCGTGCGTCTGATTGGCTGTGAGGCAGCCGGACGCGGCGTCAATACGGCAGAGACGGCGGCCACAATCGCGACAGGAAGAGCGGGTATTTTTCATGGAATGAAATCTTATTTTTGTCAGGATGAGTACGGACAGATCGCACCGGTTTATTCTATTTCGGCGGGACTTGATTATCCGGGTATCGGGCCGGAGCATGCCCATCTTTATGATAGCGGACGTGCGGAGTATGTACCGGTAACGGACAAAGAGGCGGTGAGGGCATTTGAATACCTGTCGAGAATCGAAGGGATTATCCCGGCGATTGAGAGTGCCCATGCGGTTTATCATGCAATGCAGCTTGCTCCAAAACTGCAAAAGGATCAGAGTATCGTTGTGAATATTTCCGGGCGCGGAGATAAGGACTGCGCGGCAATTGCGCGTTACAGAGGGGAGGATATCCATGAGTAATATCAGCAGAGCGTTTGAAAATGGAAAGGCGTTTATTCCGTTTATTACATGCGGCGATCCGGACTTGGGTGTGACGGAGGAGCTTGTTGCGGCACTTGAGGAGGCGGGGGCGGATCTGATCGAGCTTGGGATTCCGTTTTCGGACCCTACGGCGGAGGGACCCGTTATTCAGGCAGCCAATGTCCGTGCGTTAAGCGGCGGTGTAACGACGGATCTAATATTTGAAATGGTAATGCGGATTCGTAAGAAAACATCGATTCCTATGGTATTCATGACCTATGCCAACGTTATTTTTTCCTATGGAACAGAGCGTTTCCTAAGCAGGGCGCAGGAGGCTGGGATGGATGGTCTGATTTTGCCGGATGTGCCATTTGAGGAGAAGGAGGAATTTGCTTCTATGTGCAGGAAATATGGACAGGATCTGATCTCCCTGATTGCACCAACCTCCCATGAGAGGATTTCTATGATTGCGAGGGAAGCCGAAGGCTTTGTTTACTGCGTGTCCTCGCTTGGGGTGACCGGTGTTCGCAGTGAGATCACGACGGACATCGGGGAAATGACGGCGTTGGTAAAAAAGCAGAAGGATATCCCGTGTGCGGTTGGTTTCGGTATCTCCACGCCCCAACAGGCCGAAAAGATGGCCGTGCACTCCGATGGGGTCATTGTCGGTTCGGCAATCGTGAAGCTATGCGCGAAGTATGGAAAAGACTGTGTGCCGAAGGTGACGGATTACGTAAAACGGGTGAAGGAAGCCATCAGATAGGGGCGTGCACTCTACGCAGCGTAGGTTGAACCGGCCGGATAGATGAAGTATGCTATCCGAAAAGGAGGTTTATTTGTATGAACTATCTATCAGGAAAAACAATCCGTCTGCTGCGCGAAAAAAAGAATGATACACAAAAACAGCTGGCAGAGCGGCTTGGTGTAAGCGAAAAAACAATTTCCAAGTGGGAAACCGAAAAAGGGCTGCCGGACATTTCTTTATTGGAGCCGTTGGCAAAGGAGCTGCAAATTTCGGTTGCGGAGCTTATGAATGGGGAGTGTCTGGAAAACAGAAACAAGTCGGCCGACATGAAGCGCGGACATTTTTATGGATGTCCGATTTGTCAAAACGTGATTCATTCCATGGGTGAGGGCGCATACAGCTGCTGCGGAGTTCTGCTTCCGCCACTCGTACCGGACAAGCCGGACGAGGCTCATGAAATACAGGTAGAAAAGGTGGACGGTGAATTTCATGTGTCGGTATCTCATCCGATGGAAAAAGGTCATTCCATATCGTTTCTTGCTTATGTGACATCAGATAGGCTCCAGCTTGTGAAGCTCTATCCGGAGCAGAACGCGGAAACGAGGTTTCGCATCTGCGGCAGCGGGATACTCTACGCTTACTGCAACAAGCATGGGCTGTTTTGCGTTTCGACAGGATTAAAAAAATAAAATTTAACCGTTTTTGGAAACTTACCGCCAGATCGTCAATTATATTATGGACAATGACGGTTCCTGTCAGCCGGTGATGTCGCCGGTAGATGTTCAGCTGGATTGCGACGAAAAAACAATGGTGCAGCCGGATGTGGCGATCCTGTGCAGAGAGGAGCGCATCAAGAGATGGGGTGTATATGGTTCTCCCGATTTTATATTGGAGGTGATATCCCCTTCCACGCGTAAAAAGGACTGTATGAAGAAGCTTCAGAAATACGAGCGGGCAGGGGTACGGGAATATTGGATTCTGGATTCCTATCAGAAAAAGCTGCTTGTCTACTTTTTCGAGAGCGAACTATGTCCTGTCATTTATGGTCTGGATCAGCCTGTTCCGATCAGCATTTATGACGGCAAGCTGGAAATTCGGTTTACTCATATTTCCCAATGGATTGAGAACGAGGCCGGAGAGTAAGAGGGCGGGGGAGTAAATTTTTGTTACTGCTTACTTCGTTTCTCTCAATTCCTACTTGCAAATTTTTTTTAGTTATAGTATTCTATCATAGGCAATCATGAATAATAAATTTTAATAAAAGCATGGCTGAACGGTCGTGCTTTTATTATATAATATAGGGAAGTGCTCCTATGTACATAAAAGCACTCCGTGCAGGATACAAACTCGCACAAATTAGTTAAAGAATAAGAGGGAAAAGAATGGAAGAAATCAGATACGAAGAAGCGGTAGGAATTGACGAGCGGATTTTACGTGCGGTAAAGGAACTTGGGTTTGAGGTGATGACACCGATTCAGGCGCAGGCGATTCCTATTTTATTAGGAGGAAAGGATGTCATTGGGCAGGCACAGACCGGAACCGGAAAAACAGCGGCGTTTGGCATTCCTCTGCTGCAGAGCGTGACACCGGAAGGCGGGCTGCAATGCCTGATTCTGTGTCCGACAAGGGAGCTGGCAATACAGGCTGCGGAGGAAATCAGGAAGCTCGCAAAGTACATGCATGGTGTACGTGTGCTTCCGATTTACGGCGGACAGGATATTTTAAAGCAGATCCGTTCTCTGAAGGGAAATGTGCAGATTGTCGTCGGTACACCGGGCCGGGTCATGGATCATATGCGTCGTCATACTTTGAAGATGGATCAGCTTCGGACGATCGTACTTGATGAGGCGGATGAAATGCTGAATATGGGTTTCAGAGAGGATATTGAAACAATTTTGACCGATATCCCGCAGGAACATCAGACTGTTTTGTTTTCGGCTACAATGCCTCAGGCAATTTTGCAGATTACGGACCAGTATCAGAAGGAGGATGCGGTCAATGTCAAAATACAGGCAAAGGAGCTTACGATTCCTCTTGTCAAACAATATTATTATGAGGTCAGCAGGCAGAATAAGGAAGAGGTTGCAGCGAGACTTCTTGATTATTATAATCCGAAGCGCAGCCTGATTTTCTGCAATACGAAGCGCATGGTGGACGAACTTGCGGAAAATCTGACGGGACGAGGATATTTTGCGGAAAGTCTGCATGGAGATCTATCGCAGGCGCAGCGCGATCGGGTGATGGCTGGTTTTCGAAGCGGGACGACAGAAATACTGATCGCAACGGATGTGGCCGCTCGCGGAATTGACGTGGATGATGTGGAAGCCGTTTTTAATTATGATGTGCCTCAGGATATTGAATATTATGTGCATCGCATCGGAAGGACCGGAAGAGCAGGAAAAAAAGGACGTTCCTTTACGCTTGTTTCCGGCAGGGAAATTTATAAAATAAGAGAAATCGAAAGAATGTGCAATACAAAGGTAAAAGCGCGTGCCGTACCAAGTGCTGCGGATATCACAGCCGCAAAGTCAGAAAAAATTTTGCAGGACGTGATCGAGGCGCTGCATGAAAAGGATCTGACAGATATGATGCGCATTATCGAGCAGAAGCTGGATGAGGAGGATTGCACCGCAATTGAACTTGCCGCAGCATTTTTGAAACAGCAGATGGGTGAGGAAATAAAAGAACTCACCTTGGATGAGCCATACCAACGGAGAAAAGGACCGAAGGGTGACGGCATCAGAAAAGATGGGAATCGCAGAGGACAAAGCGAAGAAAACGGAAAGCATAAAAAACGTTCTGACCGAGGCGGTGAAAGCAGCGGCGAGTATAAAAAACGCAGCGGACGCAGCGAAGGAAAGTCATATGGCGGACGTTCCGGAAAGGATGTACGTGCGAAGGATATAAATAATCGCGGAGAGATAAAAAAAAGCAGGCCGGGATATTATGAGGCGGTATTTGGAAAAGATAAGAAGAAATCAAAGAAGAATACTTGAAAAATTCGAATCCCTTGTAGGTGGTGTATTTGCACTGTTTACAGGGGCTTTCTGTTAACATACTTTTAGCAGGATCATAGATATTTACAACTTAGCGGAATATAGGTATCATAATTATTATCGAAAATAGAACTGAACAATTAATTGGTGTATGATATATTAGATATTAGAAATCATAATAATAGAGGTGAAGAATCAGGTGAATAAATTTGCAGTCCAAAATTTATTTGGAATAGAAGGCTTTCATATAGCCTGGTACGGCGTTATTATTAGCTTTGGTATATTGCTGGGAGTTTTGCTTGCCAGTTTAAGGGCTAAGAAAAAAGGATATCAGTCAGATTTGATTTTTGATTTTGTCTTAATGGCACTTCCGATCGCAATTGTCTGCGCTCGTTTATACTTTGTTCTTTTTGCGGGAAGAGAATATTTGGAAAACCCGTTAAAAATATTTATGATCAGAGAAGGGGGACTGGCTATTTATGGCGGTGTAATCGGAGGCTTTTTAAGTGCGGTAATTTTTTGCAGAATTAAAAAATTCCCCTTTTTAAAATTAATTGATTTATCGATACCCAGTTTAATATTGGGACAGGCAATCGGGCGCTGGGGCAATTTTATGAATCAGGAGGCATATGGCGCAATCATTCTCAATCCCAAACTTCAGTTCTTTCCGTATGGTGTATATATTGATGTTTTGGGGGAATGGCATCAGGCCACGTTCTTTTATGAAAGCATGTGTAATCTTTTGCTGCTGATTTTTGTATTGATCATTACCGGAAAAACAAAGCGGGATGGGATATTGCTTTCTGTTTATTTTATCGGTTATGGAACAGCCAGATTTTTTATTGAGGGATTAAGAACAGACAGTCTTTATTTATTCGGACAAATCAGGGTGTCTCAAATGCTATCATTAGTTCTGATAATCAGTGGATGTGTCTTACTTGCTTTATTAAAGAAAGGCTATTTGAAAAGTAAGGAATATAAAGGAAAGTATTTGATTTTAAAATCTTAATATAGAAAGGAGAACTTATGGAATTTAAATATGAGATGCCGACATCGGTCTATTTTGGGAAAAACGTTGTCAGGGAACATAAAGAGGTCTTTCAGAAAGTCGGGAAGCGGGCCTTGATTGTTACGGGACATCATTCGGCGAAAAAAAATGGTGCTTATGAAGATGTGGCTGCGGTTCTTTCCGCGATAGGCACAGAATTTGTGCTTTTTGATGAGGTGGAGGAAAACCCCTCGTTGGATACGGTGGAGAGAGGAGCGCAGAGAGGAAGGGAAGCGCGGGCTGATTTTGTAGTGGGAATCGGGGGCGGTTCTCCTATGGATGCGGCAAAGGCAATCGCGTTATTCCTAAAGAATCCGCAGATTGATAAAAATACCGTTTTTAACAGCGGAAAGCTGGAAAGTATTCCGGTCATTGCCGTTGCGACGACATCAGGTACGGGATCGGAGGTTACGCCGTACAGCATTGTTACTTCGGATGCTGAGAAAACAAAGAAGAACCTGGGACAGGTTATTTTTCCTGCGGCGGCTTTTTTAGACAGCAAATATACATATGAGCTGCCCTATGAAATCACCGTGCATACGGCAATTGATGCATTTACCCATTTGGCAGAGGGATATCTGAATACAAACAGCACCTGTTTATCTGATATGTATGCGGAAAAGGGCTTTTCCTTGTTTGCCGGTTGCTTTGAGAATCTTCTTCAAAAAGATTTGAATGAGGATTTTCGAGATCGGATCATGATGGCATCTACGCTTGCGGGAATCGAAATAGCGCAGACGGGTACGTCACTTCCGCATGGGATGGGTTATGCGCTCACTTATTTTAAAGGATTGCCGCATGGGATTGCGAATGGAGTCCTGATTCCGGAGTATCTGAAGTCATTTCAAAATACGGATAAGCTTGTCAGGATGCTGTCGCTTTTGAAACTGGAAGGACTTTATGAATTGGAGCGCATTTTTCATCAGCTGATTCGGGTGGAATTTTGTTTTTCTCAGGAGGAGATACTTCTGTATTCCAAAGAATTTATGTCAAATAAGGTAAAGCTGAAAAATCATACGGAAGCAGTTATGCTTGATGATATTGTTCGTATTTATGAAGGAGCGCTTGCTTTTTTATAAAGTTTATTTCTTAAAATAAGATCTGATAAAAGAATCTCGCCAGCCCGATAAAGTTCGCGGCTGGCGTTTTTCGCTTTTATCAGGGTCTGCTTTTTCTTTAGATTACTTGCGTCAACTGATTGAGCACTTACATTGATACCGCTATTTTCAAGAAATACAGAAGAAAAATAAAGTAAATGCAGTTTGAAATTAAAGTAGAAGATTGATATGATTGATGGCATAAGCGACTGCAGTCAGCTGTGAAGTAGTAAAATGAAATGTGTATAACAAGTGTTATATACCATAAAAATGGAGGTAATTCTATGAAAGAATCAGGGTTTGTAGAGAAAACAATCAGGGGTGTTATTGCGTTTGCATTGACCGGTATACTGCTTGTGGGATGTGGGAGCCGTACCGATAGCGAAGTGAAGGAAGAGGCAATAAAAGAATCAGGTGAAAGTACAAGTGAGAGCGCCGGCGGCGACACAGTTGAGGTGGATTTTTGGACTGCGCCGGAACAATATAATTTAAAAATCTGGACTTCCTATGCTGACAAATTCAATGCTGCAAAGGTAGAAGTAGACGGTAAAACAATTCAATTAAATGTGCAGATGATGCCGGCACAGCCTTCCTCTGAAGCCGGAATCCAAAATGCGATTGCGACAGGTACCGTGCCTGCAATTTCTGAAAATATTAACAGAGGTTTTGCAAATATACTGAACAGTTCAGCGGCAATTTATGACATAAGCGGTGAAGAATGGTATCAAAACATTGTTGCGGAGCGTCAGATTGAGAGTGTCATGGATGGATGGGCAATTGATGGTTCTCAATATGTACTTCCGCTCTATGTAAACCCAATCGGATACTGCTATAACAGTAAAGCATTACAGGCGCTGGGTGTGACGGAAGTTCCTCAGACAATGGATGATTTTAATGCCTTGCTTACCAAATACAAAGAGCAGGCGGATGTTTTAAATGAAGATGGGATTTCGCATTTTATGTATCGTGCGGAGCTTTTGAACGGGGCAAATTACTGGGAAAGGTGGTTTGATTTTGAAGCGCAGTATAATGCATTTTCAAAAGGAACGCCTCTTGTTGACGGCAATATGCTCACAGCAGATAAAGCTGCTTTGACAAAGGTGTTTGCTCTTTATGGTTCTATTGGAAATAAAGTTCTAACCGGTACGATAGATGGGCTTTGGCAGCAGGAAACGGTTCCGGTAGTCATGGGCATCGGCGTTCCTTGGGATGTATCGGCAAATATAGCTGCAGGCAAAGCTTACGGGATGGACGGGGATTATGTGTTCGGACCGACGTTGGTAGAAAGTGAAGGGGATACACACTACAATTATGCGGATTCAAAGGGGATTGTACTTTATAAAAGTGATGCGATTTCAGAGGAAGAGCATCAGGGTGCGATTGAATTCTTAAAATTTGTGTTTACCGGTGAGGGGAAGGATACGTTTGATATTGACTGGCTGAATGCGACAACAATGCTTCCTGTCAGAGGGGATTTGGAAACCAATGAGGTATTTGCGGATTATTTTGCAAAAAATCCGGCTTTAAAAGATATCAGTACCTTTGTTGCAGCTGCAATTCCAGGAATGGCGCATGAAAAAGGAGCTGACATTATGACAGCATTAGGGGAGAAGGCAGTTGTTCCTTTTGCGGCCGATTTGTTACCGAGCGTTGGAATCAATGAAAATCCGGATGTGTCTTCTTATGCAAATGATGCGATAGAGGCTATGAAAACAGCAGGTGAGCTTGAATAAACAGCATTTATGATTTCTTGACGGTTATGGTATCCCTGCATCTGAAGAGATGCAGGGATATGTTTTAAAAATCATGAAAAGTTTGAAAGGGGAAATGAAATGAATAAAAATGTTGGGGCAGCCTGGCTGTTTAATACACCCTATCTGGTCTATTCAATGGTATTTTTATTTTTACCTCTGGGATGGGCACTTTGGCTTTCTGTGACAGATTGGAATTTAATGTCCCCGGACTACAATTATGTAAAACTTGATAACTTTATCAATTTATTTAAGGATGAAAAAGTACAGGCTGCATTTTGGAATTCACTTCGTTATTTGGTTCCGATTGTTTTGCTCTGCTTTGCTTTGGGCGTGGGGATTGCCCTTTTGGTTTCAAAGCTTCCCGAAAAACTAAAAGGTTTTGCGGCGGTGATGTTTTTTATTCCTTATCTTACTTCAGGCGTTTCCACCTCCGTCATGGTAAAATATTTGTTCAGCTATAATTCTGCTCTCAGTGTCTTTCTTAGAGAACATTTTAATGTAACTGTGAACTGGCTTCAGAGCGAAGCTTCCTTTTGGATTTTAATTGTAATGATTGTATGGAAGATGGCAGGATATTATGCGCTGTTTGTACTTTCCGGGATTGAAGGGGTATCGGAGGATGTTTATGAGGCAGGAATGATTGATGGATGTACCGGAATTCGAAAATTAGTCTACATCACATTACCAATGATTTTGCCTACGATTACTTCTGTAGTTACTCTGGCGGCGGGACTTTCCTTTCAAATTTTTTCAGAACCCTTTTTGCTTACGGGCGGAGGACCGGCATTATCCACAACAACCTGGCAGCTGGAAATCTATAATGCTTCCTTTACGAGATTCCGCGCGGGTTATGGTGCAGCCATGGCAATTGCCAATGCGGTGCAGATTTTTATCGTAATTCAATTGATTACATGGCTGCTGAACCGACTAAATAAAAAATTCGGCTGGTAAAGGAGGACTTATGAAATGGGTCATAAACGAAAAATAAAGATATCAGAAGTCATCATTACAATAGTCACACTGACCATATTGGCGATCTCCCTGTTCCCCTATTATTATATGGTGCTCCAGTCATTTTTGCCGTGGAATATGGTTGATAAGGTACTGTTGCCCAAAGGCATCTCTTTGGACAGCTATAGATACCTCCTGGGAGGAAATAGTGCAGGCTCTGCGGATCCGTGGCAGTGGGGCAGGGCATTGATTAATTCTTTTGTGGTCAGTGTACCTACGGCAATGATTTCCGTTTTGGTCGGACTGATGACCGGATATGCGGCAACCCACATGGAATATAAAGGGAAAGGTTTGGTGTACGCTTCTCTGTTATTTCAAATGTTTTTTCCTGTAATTATTTTATTGGTTCCCAGATATATGCTGATTCGTCCTCTGGCCAATCATTATTTGGGCATGGTGCTGCCTTTGGTGGTTTCGATCTGGGGAATATTTATGTATCTCAATTATTTTAAAACAGTACCGAAGGTTGTATTTGAGGCCGCTAAAATAGATGGGGCGACTCATTTTCAGATCTTGTTAAAAATTGCACTTCCGTCTACAAAATCCATCAGTATTATAGTACTTTTATCTGTTTTTATGAATCGATGGAACGAATTAATGTGGGATATGCTCGTTGCTCCGGATTATAGAATGCAGACGTTAAATGTAATGATATCAACACAATTTAATCAGAACTCTACCGTGCCGGGGCCCATGTATGCAGCTTCCGTATTATTGACACTGCCGGTGATCGTTTTATTCTTATGCTTTTCGAAATACTTTAAGGAAGGTATTAACTTTATGTTAAAATAGGGGAAGAAAGTCATGAAAAAAGATAAAATACCAGTAAAGGATACAAATGCTGTACGATGTGAAAATAATCCGCTCCTTACGCCGGATATGGTAAAACCCTCCTGTGAGAATTTTATTGTAAAGGGTGTTTTTAATTGCGGAGTGGCAAAATATAAGGAGGAATACATTCTTCTTTGCCGAATTGCAGAAGCGGTCAGGTCTGACAATGAAGATATTGTGAAATTTCCCGTAATTGCTAAGGAGGGTGGAGAGAGCCGCTTTCAAACAATTACAATGGTAAAAGCAGAAAACAGGGAATTGTGTTTTGAGGACAGCAGAACCATTACACGCGGAAGGGATGGAAACAGTAATGTGGTTTACCTGACCACGTTATCCCATTTACGGATTGCACGTTCAAAGGACGGGATACATTTTAGTATTGATTCGCATCCGACCATTATGCCCGATGCGCAGGATGAATGCTGGGGGATGGAGGATCCGCGCATTACACAGATTGATGACAAATATTATATTAATTATACGGCTGCTTCTCCGCATGGTACGCAAACCGCACTGATAACAACAACAGATTTTAAAAGCTTTAGAAGGGAAGGCTGCATCTTTTTGCCGGAGAATAAGGATACTGCAATTTTCCCTGAAAAAATAAATGGCAAGTATTATGCCTTCAGTCGTCCCGTACCAAAAGCAATAGGAACGCCGGATATCTGGATGTCAGAATCTACGGATCTCATTCATTGGGGAAGACATAGTCATTTTTACGGTGTTTCGGATACCGGATGGGAAAATGGCAGGATCGGCGGAGGCGCCCCTCCGTTTAAAACAGAAAAAGGATGGATAAAAATATACCATGCGGCAGATAAAAATAATCGATACTGCCTGGGTGCATTCTTATTGGATTTAAAGCAGCCGGGTCGGATTTTGGCAAAATCGGAAATTCCGCTTTTAGAGCCGGAGGCTGCTTACGAAAAAGCAGGATTTTTTGGTGGTGTTGTATTTACCTGCGGCTGTTTATATGAAAATAATACGGTGATTATCTATTACGGAGCCGCAGACGAGACAATCTGCCGCGCGGATATTTCGCTGGAAGGATTATATAGACATTTAGGAGTGGAAAAGTTAAAATGAGTATAGTTTGCAAAGAAAAGATAATTAAACCAGGGATCCTGTAGGGAAAGTGATTCGGGAGGGCAGACATGAGAGCAACAATGAAGCAAATTGCTGATCTGCACGGTGTATCGGTAAATGCAGTATCACTTGCCTTGAATAATAAACCGGGAGTAAGTGATGAGATGCGAGGCAAGCTGCTTCGTACCGCGGAAGAGCTGGGATACTTAGAAAGTAAAGATAAATATTTAAGAACCTTCTCTCGAATGAATTTATGCGTTATGATGCAGAAGAAATATTCTAACGATATGAATTTCTATGGAAGAGTTTTGTATGCAGTAGTAGAAGAAGCCAAGAGAAATGGCTATGATATTCTAATGAATTTTTTTGACGACGATAATCTGGAAATTCCCGCAATGATCAGTGACTACAGAGTTGCGGGAATTGTTATCATCGGAAAAATAAAGGATGAGAATATAGCTGAGCTTCAAACATACCGGATTCCTGCGGTGCTTGTGGATCATGCCTCTTTGATCAAAAGTGTGGACAGTATTTTGACAGATAACAAATTGGGCGGGTTTATAATAGCAAAATACTTAATTGACAAAGGATTTAAAAAGATCGGATTTTTTGGCGATTTAAATTATTCTTTAAGTATCAAGGAACGATTTTTTGGTTTTAAAGAAGCATTGAGCAGTTTTTTAATCAGTCGCGGTACTGGGGATATGACACTGGATGAGTATATTGGTAAATATTCTGTAATAGAAGATATTGAAGAAGCGGTGCTTTCCAATAATATTATTAGAATCAAAGAATGTATTGATCAGATAGAACAATTACCGGAAGCATTTATCTGTTCGAATGATAAAGCCGCAATATTGTTATTAACAGCGCTTCGGACGGCAGGATATCATACGCCTGCGGACATTTCCATCGTTGGATTTGATAATATTGATATGTGCGAAAAGGTAAGCCCGAGATTGACAACTGTAAATGTGGATAAGATATTGATGGGAAAACGTGCGGTGCAGCGCCTGATTTATCGCATTTCTCACAGAGATGCCATTTCTGAAAACGCAGTGATTAGTGTTGATTTGGTAGAGCGGGATTCGGTGAGATGACAATAGAAGAAAAACAATAGCTGACTTGAAAAAGTAAATTCCAGTGCAAGACTAAATTCCACTGCCTTTTAAAG
>JASGGU010000101.1:0-10842 GCA_047602645.1 Lachnospiraceae bacterium
GTTCCGGTAAAGGAAGAGTCACCGGTGAAGGCCGAGGAAGCAGCGCCCTTGCTGCATGAGGATAAAAAGTGGCTGGACATTGCTTTGCAGGAATCTGAAATACGCATTATAAGGGACGAGCTGACAAAAGGCCTGCATATGTACGGTATTACTGTTTATGTGAAGGAAAGTTGTATCTTAAAGGCAGCCCGCGCATTTCTCGTGTTCAAATCGTTGGGGGAACATGGCGACATCGTCGTATCTTCTCCATCGATTCAGGATATCGAGGATGAGCGATTTGACAGGGAGTTCAGCATTTATTTTGCCACGAAGGAGACGCTTGAAGCGGTGACAGCTGTTATCATGCGTGTTTCGGAAATCGAACGGGCTGTCGGAGAGGCGATTGAGTTAAATAATCCGAAGTTGATTTTAACGGAAGAAGATAAAGAGGAACAAAAAGCAGGACAGACAGCGAAGGCTGAAGCGAATAATAACATACAGCCGTCACCGGTGCAGTCTTCGTCTCAGAATACGGGGAGTAAGAAGGCACAGCCTGCAAAACCGGTCGTCAATAGGACGGTCAGAGTGGATATCGAGAAGCTGGATGTGCTGATGAATCTTGTCAGCGAGCTGATCATTGCAAAAAACAGTCTTGTAGCCTACAGCGCCTGTGATGATACCAACGGAAATTTCAATGAACAGGTTGAATATCTTGAAAGCGTGACGACGAATTTGCATGAATCGGTCATGAAGGTTCGAATGGTTCCGATTGAGAGTGTGGTCAATAAGTTCCCGCGTATGATCAGGGATCTGTCCAAGAGCCTGGGCAAGAAGATGGAGCTGTACATGTCGGGCGAGGAGACTGAGCTTGACAGGACGGTCGTGGATGAAATCGGTGATCCGCTCATGCATCTGCTGCGAAATTCAGCTGATCACGGTTTGGAGTCAAATGATGTGAGAAAGGCGAGAGGAAAAGAGGAAACAGGCTCGATTTTCCTTGATGCCTACCAGGACGGCAATAACGTTGTCATTGAAGTCAGGGATGACGGTAACGGAATCGATGTGGAGGCTGTAAGAAACAAGGCGATTGAGAGGGGCACGATTACACCGGATCAGGCGGTCGAAATGAGTGACAAGGAGATCGTTGACTTATTGTTTCTTCCGAGTTTTTCGACGGCGAAGGTGGTATCTGACGTATCGGGCCGCGGAGTCGGTTTGGATGTGGTGAAATCGAAAATCGGTGCATTGGGCGGCGATGTCAGTGTAAAGACAAAGCTTGGCAGCGGCTCTACCTGGACAATTCGCCTTCCGCTTACGCTTGCAATCATTCAGGCGCTGATGGTTGTTGTCGGCGGTGAAAAGTATGCGATTGCGCTTGGTTCCATTCAGACAATTGAGGATATTGCCGAAGATGAAGTCAAATATGTGGAAACAAACGAAGTGATCAGCTTAAGAGGCAGTGTCATTCCGCTGATCCGTCTTCATACAATACTGGATGTCGAGTCTACGAAGGACCCTTCGGAAAGTATGGTTGTTGTCATCGTGAAGAAGGGGGATGCACTTGCCGGCTTTGTTGTCGACGAGTTGATCGGACAGCAGGAAATCGTTATTAAATCTCTTGGCAGGTATATCAACCCTACAAGTCGTATGATCAGCGGAGCTACGATTCTCGGTGACGGAGAAGTTGCGCTGATACTCGATGTAAATGTATTGATATAGGGAGGGGAGAGAGAAATGGAAGCAAACAAGACGATAACGGATTATAATACGATGCAGTACATCGTCATCAAAATCGGCGATGAGCAGTACGGAATTGATATTAAATATGTGGAAACAATCGTCCGCATGCAGAAAATTACGAGAGTACCAAAGGTACAGTCTTATTTTAAGGGCGTAATCAATTTAAGAGGTGAGGTTGTGCCGGTCATGAGCCTGCGCCTCAAGATGAATTTAGATCCGGATGTCATTACGGGCAAGACGCGGGTCATCATGATCAAACTCGAAGCCAATGCACCGATCGGCATTATTGTGGATGAGGTAAAAGAGGTTGTCACTTTGGGAGAGAGCAGCATTGAGTCACTTTCAAGAGTAGCAAAGATGGAGACACCTTCCTATATTAACGGTATCGGTAAGTCCGGCGGCAGCCTGATTTCGCTTCTCGATTTGAATATGGTGATTTCTGATAAGGAGACGGTGTAAGCAAAGAAGTTCCTATAACACAGGGGAAAATAATATGGCGAAAGTAAATTTAGACAATATGGACGGCGTCTATTTTGATGTGCTGAAGGAAATCGGCAATATCGGCGCGGGAAATGCCACTACGGCGTTGGCACAGATGCTTGAGACGAAGGTAGATATGAAGGTGCCGAAGGTTGCACTGCTGGAATTTTCAGAAGTTGGCGAGGCCATCGGCGGCGAAGAACAGATTATGATTGGTATTTATCAGGTCGTGGAAGGCGATATTTCAGGGAGCATTATGTTTCTGTTGGAGGAAAGATCGGCGCGGATACTCGTTTCGAAACTGATGGGAACAGGCGAGACTCAGACCGGTACTTTTTCGGAGATGGAGATTTCCGCCCTCAAAGAAATCGGCAATATTATTACAGGGTCTTATTTGTCGTCCCTTTCGATGCTGACGAACCTGAAAATTATTTCTTCGATACCTGATATCAGTATTGATATGGCAGGCGCGATTCTCAGCGTGCCGGCAATCGAATTCGGTACGGTGGGCGACAAGATTCTGCTGATCCAGACGGCATTTTCCGATGATGTGAAAATAGACGGCTACTTTATTCTTGTACCGGATTTGGAATCTTACGATAAAATATTATCATCCTTAGGGGTGTAATCTACAGGCGGACAATATGAGTGAAATGATAAAAGTGGGTATGGCAGACTTAAAGCTTTGCAAAAGTCCGGATGCCGTGACGACGCTGGGTCTCGGCTCCTGTGTCGGAATTGCACTGCGGGATCCTATCACTAAGGTTGGAGGGCTGGCGCATATTATGCTGCCGGACAGTACAAAAATGCAGAACAATTCCCACATTCCGAAATTTGCGGACACCGGAATAACAGAGCTTGTGCGGATCATCGTGGCCTCGGGCGGAGCACGTCCGCGGCTGGTGGCTAAAATAGCGGGCGGGGCGCAGATGTTTGCGTTCCAGAATAAATCGGAGCTTGTGGCGATCGGAGAAAGGAACGTGGAGGCTGTGATTCGCATCCTCAAAGAGATGAAGATTCCGATTCTCTCGAAGGACGTCGGCGCCAATTATGGACGCACAGTGGAGTTTTATCCGGAAAGCGGTGATTTTATAATTAAGACTGTCGGAAAAAGTGTTAAGGTAATCTAATGTTCAGGGATGGGGTGTGACGGATAGGATGAATACGAAAAGAATACCGGCGCTGATCATGCTGATTGCCGGAGCAATTGCCTGTATTATGACTTATTTGAATCATTATGACTTAAAGGAGATGCTTACGACGCTGATTTGGGTTCTTCTCATTTTTCTGATTATTGGTCTTGTCGTAAAAAAGATTTTGGATTCTTTTCATATGCCTGGTGAAAATGCTGTCGATAACGAGGGGGAAGTGATCGAAAAGCAGGAAGAAGAGCCGACAGAAGAGGAAGAGGAAGAGGAGTCCGAGGAAAACTAAGGGGAGCATCGTAGCTGGAGGGGACCATGGAAGAAGCTGCAAGATTAAAAATGTGGGCGGAGTATGCGAAATGTCCGTCTTTCAAGTTGCGGGAAAATATCATATTAGAGTATGCACCGCTCGTAAAGGTCGTTGCAGGACGGCTATCCATGTATCTCGGTTATAATGTAGAGTATGAGGATCTTGTCAGCTATGGAATTTTTGGACTGATTGATGCAATTGATAAATTTGATGCAGGGAAAGCAGTCAAATTTGAAACCTATGCAAGCCTGCGGATCCGAGGTGCAATTTTAGATCAGATTAGGAAGATGGATTGGATTCCGCGAACAGTGCGTCAGCGTCAGAAGAAAATCACGGCGGTCATTAAGGAGATTGAGCTGGCTACGGGGAAGAGCGCAACAGATGAGGATATCGCAAAGGCGCTTGGTCTTACGGACGGAGAGTACGACGAATGGCAGTCACAGATGAAGGTGACGAATCTGGTTTCCCTCGAGGAGTTTATGGATCAGGGAAGCGATATATCAGATAATCGGGATATTTCCTCGAAGATTGAGAGACCGGAAGAGGTCATCGAAAAAGAGGAACTGAAAAAGGTGTTGGCGGAGGCGATCAAACAGCTTACCGAAAAGGAAAGAAAGGTCATTCTTCTTTATTATTATGAAGATTTGACACTAAAAGAAATCAGCAGCATACTGGAGGTATCGGAGTCCAGGATTTCACAGCTTCATACAAAAGGTTTGCAAAAAATGAAAATGAAATTGGGAAAGTATATGGGAATTTTGTTGGAACATTAACATTTCTTTTTGAGGGGGGAGGAGAATATGGGTAAACGCAACGGATATTTTCAATTATGTATGAAGGAAGACGGGACATATATCAGATTGTTTCCACCGGTAGGCGGAGGTGAATCTATTTCGCTGGAGGAGCTGATAGAGTATCTTACCTCAAAAAAATATACGGTTGATACGCTTGCGCTGCATCAGAAGATGATGGATTTGACACGACCGGCAGAGGTCAGAATCAGCGATACACCGGGCATGGCTGAAGGAGAGATGTTTTCCCTGAAGCTGTCGGCAGATAAGATGCGGGCGGTTGCAAGATTTTATCCGGCCTCTGAGGAGAGCCGTGCGATGTCCAGAACCGATATTCTTTCGGACTTGCAATATAAAGGCATCAAAGCGGGAATCGATATGGAAGTGGTGGACAGTTATTTGTCTGATCGGCATTATTGTACAGATTATGTCATCGCTAAAGGGACAGAGACAAGACAGGGCTCCGATGCCAAAATCGAATATCTGTTTGATACGAATCCCGACACGAAGCCGACGATGAACAGTGACGGAACGGTGGACTTTTTCCATTTAAATATCATCAGTAAATGTACGAAGGGACAGGTGCTGGCAACACTTACAAAGGAGGACCGCGGGGAAGCAGGGCAGACTGTTACGGGTGAACGCGTCACACCAAAGGATGTGCGTCGGCTTATGCTGAAATATGGGCGTAATATTACGCTTTCGGAGGATGGCTTGTCAATTAGTTCTAATGTGAACGGCCATGTTTCTCTTGTAGATGATAAGGTTTTTGTTACGGATGTATATGAGGTTACCGATGTGGACACTTCTACCGGTAATATTGATTATAACGGGAATGTTGTGGTGCAGGGCAATGTAAAGGCCGGTTTTCGTGTTGCTGCGGAAGGAAATATTGAGGTCAGGGGCGTTGTGGAAGGTGCACTTTTGGATGCTCGCCGTGACATCATTATCACGCGCGGTGTAAACGGCATGGGAAAGGGACAATTGTCAGCCGGCGGAAATGTTGTAGCTAAATTTATAGAGAATGCGACGGTATCTGCGGGAGGCTATGTGCGGGCGGAAGCGATTATGCACAGCTATGTGTCTGCCAACAGTGATGTTGAGGTGACGGGCCGAAAGGGCTTTATTACCGGAGGTGTTATCCGTTCACTTGGCACGGTCAGCGCAAGAGTAATCGGTTCTGCGATGGGTGCTGATACGGAAATTGAGGTTGGTATTGTTCCGGGCATAAAAATGCGGCTCAACACGTTGCAGCAGAGTATTACCGCAGCGAGAAAATCGATTGCACAGATTGAACCGGTGCTATTGACATTGACAAAGCGTATTCAGAAGGGTGAGAAGCTGACGCCGGAGCAGGTAGCTTATTTTAAGAAACTTTCTTCTGAGTATAAACTGTTAAGACCGCAACTCGAAAAAGATGTGGCGGAATACAAATCCTTAAACACTTCCATGGATACGACATCTTCGAGTGCAATCGTAAAGGTGTCAGGCTTTGCCTATGCGGGTACGAAAATTACGATTAGTGATGCTTCCTTATATATCACTGATACGCAGGAGCATTGCCGGTTTGTCAAGGACGATGGCGAAATCAAAATGAAACCGCTGTGACATCCGATAATCTTTGCGGCAGACAGGGAGGAAGGAGCGTGATTCTATGATTAGTCCAATTGAAACCAATGGTATGATTTCCAGGGCACAGGATATTTCTGCTATCCGACATAATGAGGAAAACCGTGGTGCGCTGGATCATATGAATATTCAGAATAAAATGGAAGCGAAGCAGGAGCAGGAGGTTCGGACCGTACATGAAGCGGACAACAGCGATAAGACTGACACGCATCATGATGCCAAGGAAAAAGGCAGGAACGAATATATTAATTTGCGTAAATCAGCAAAGAAAAAGCAAGTGGAGACACAGGAGAAGGTTGTCGCAAAGGGCGTGCAGGGTTTTGATGTAAAAATATAATAGAGGAGAATACACTTATGACCCCTATGGAAATAGCACTCCTTATAACAGGAGTGATTATTTTTGTAATAAGCTTTTTTCTGCCGGACAGAGCGGTTGCAAAAAGTGCAAAAGAGAAGGAACAGGAACAGGAAGAAATCCGGCGGATAATGGAAAAAGAGCTCGACGGTATGAAACTGCGCGTCAATGAGGCGACGGATGATACGATCGAATATGCGATGGAAAAAACGGAGCGCTCTCTCGAAAGGCTGTCTAATGAAAAAATTATGGCTGTTAATGAATATTCCGGAACAATCATGGAGGAAATTAATAAAAGCCATAAGGAAGTGATGTTCTTATATGATATGCTGAGCGATAAGCAGGTGGATTTAAAGAACACAGTGCGTAAGGCAGAGGCAACTGCAAAAGAGGTCGAAAAGAACTTAAATGTAATTCCGGTTTCCAGAGGAGACAGAGAAGCTTTTGCGGAAAAATCGAAAGAACCTGTTAGAACAGAGGCGATAGAGAAGCCCGCAAAGACGTCGGTAAAACCGGCAGAAAAAAAGAACAGTGCTGATGGAAATCATAATCAGCGGATTTTGGAGCTTTATCAGCATGGAAAATCCAATGTAGATATAGCAAAAGAGCTGAATCTGGGTGTCGGAGAAGTGAAGCTTGTGATTGATTTATTCAAGGGGTAGTCATATGAAGTTGAAATTTTATTTAAGAGGACTCGGAATAGGAATCGTTGTGACGGCGCTGCTGATGGGATATACAGGCGGCAGGCAGAAAACAACAGAGATGACAGATGAGCAGATTATCGCGCGTGCCGAGGCGCTTGGTATGGTACAGGAGGCACGGGTGTTGCTGCCCACTTCAGAAACCGCGGAGGGAGAGATTGCTGCGCACAGTATGGATGTCAATACCGCTGAAGAAGCGGAGGCTGCGGATGACGTAAAGGCGGCTGCGGAGCAGACGGAAGTGCCTGCTGAAGAGGAAAAGAACAGCAGCATAGTCACACTGGAAATCGCGAAAGGAAGCGGCTCGGCGGCTGTGAGCGCGTTGCTTGAAAAGGGCGGTTTTGTAGAAAATGCTGGAGAGTTTGACCATTATTTGTGCGAGTATAATTATGATAACAGAATAGTGGCGGGTATCCATCAAATTCCTTTGGATGCGGATTTTGAAACAATTGCAAAGATTATTACGGAGCGATAAAAATTTATCAGTAAGGTTGAATTTGATACAAATAAATGCTACAATACTTCACAATAAACCGATACGAAGACAGACGTTGATAAAAAGTCGGGAAGAGGGGGTAAAATGATGGGTGATTATATCATAAGCTGCAGTTCTACTGCAGATCTGACAGAGGAGCATTTCAAAAAGAGGAATATTGTCTATATCTGTTTTCATTTTTCATTAGACGGCAAGGATTACTATGATGATTTGGGAAAATCGATGACGTTTGATAATTTTTATAGGGCGATGCAGCAGGGAGCAGAGACGAAAACATCCCAGATCAATGCCGAAGAATTTGAGAAATATTTTGAAGGATATCTGAGAGAGGGCAAGGATGTAATTCATTTGTGTTTGTCCAGCGGCATTTCGGGTGTCATCAATTCAGCGATGATTGCAAAGGATATTTTGGCGGAGAGGTATCCGGAGAGAAAAATTTATATCGTGGATTCGCTTGGAGCCTCCTCGGGATATGGGTTATTAATGGATAAACTGGCAGATCTGCGCGATGAGGGCATGGATTTGGATACACTTTTTGAGTGGGCTAATGCACATAAGCTGAATCTTCACCACTGGTTCTTTTCAACGGATTTAACATTTTATATCAAAGGCGGGCGTGTGTCCAAAACAGCCGGATTTTTCGGCAATATGCTGAATATCTGTCCGCTTTTAAACATGGACAATTTAGGGAGGCTGATTCCACGGTTTAAAATCCGTACAAAGAGAAAGGTTATTCAGGCCATCGTGGATAAGATGGAAGAAGACGCACAGGATGGTCTTAACTATTCTGGCAAATGCTATATTTCCCAGTCGCTCTGCTATGAGGATGCGAAAGCGGTTGCCGATCTGGTCGAAAGCCGTTTCCCGAAGCTGAACGGAAATGTCGAAATCAATAACATTGGCACGACGATCGGAAGCCATACGGGTCCCGGAACGGTAGCACTGTTTTTCTGGGGCGCGGAGCGCGTAGGTTAATGCTGCGCAGAATAATTAAGGAATTTTGAGGAGCGGTATTAAGTGTTGCCTTCCAATGGTGAGAGGAGAAACAGGAATTCATGAAAACGGCGATTATGACAGATGGAAACAGTGGTATTACAGCCGAAGAAGCAGAGCAATTTCACATTTTCAGAATGGGGATGCCTGTAATTATTGATGGAGAAAATTATTTTGAAGGGGTCAATCTGACACAGGAACAGTTTTATAGGAGTTTGATGGAGGGAAAAGATGTAACAACATCGCAGCCTTCGCCTGGGGAAGTAATCGAAATGTGGGAGTTTATTTTTAGCGGGGGGTATGATGCTATTGTATATATTCCCATGTCGAGCGGCCTGAGCAATTCGTGCGAAAGCGCACAGGGGCTTTCCAAGGAGTATAACGGACGCGTACAGGTTGTGGACAATCATCGGATATCAGTGACACAAAGACAATCGGTATTTGATGCAAGGCTGCTTGCCGACACAGGTCTTTCGGCGGGTGAAATCAGAAAACGTCTTGAGGAAACGGCCTATCATTCAAGTATTTATATTGCAGTGAACACATTGGAATTTTTAAAAAAAAGCGGCAGGGTAACTGCCGCCGGAGCGGCTCTGGGGACCGTGCTGAATATCAAGCCTCTTTTGACGATTCAAGGTGGAAAGCTGGATGCCTTTGCCAAGATCCGAGGCATGAAAAAGTGCGAGTCGCGCATCATAGAGGCGATTCGAAGTGATATTAAGAACCGTTTTTCCGATGCGGAAAAATCACAGCTGATCATCGGAACGGCCGGTACGTTTTTGAATGATCGGGATGCATGGGAATGGTGTCAGTCGATCAGGATGGCCTTTGAAGGAATCGAAGTGTATTACAACCCGCTTTCTTTAAGCATCGGCTGTCATGTTGGACCGGATGCAGTTGGTATCGGTGTCAGTGTCAGGGTATCGGCATAAGGATTTTTAAGGAGAACAGGAATGAATTTTGACAAATATAGCGTGAGAAGGCTGCGGGGATTGATTTTGTTTACCGGGGCCGTCATACTGGCAATTCTGCGGATTGAGGAATTTGTGATGCTTTTGCAGGAGCTGCTCCGTATGATCGCTCCTTTTCTGGCAGGGGCTTCGCTTGCCTTTGTTCTGAATATTCCACTAAAGAAGATCGAAAAGGCCATATTCAGAGAACGGGACGGAAAATGGGCAAGGCGCTTACGCCGGCCGGTCAGCATTGTGCTCACTCTGCTTGCGGTTGTGCTCGTAATTGCCATCGTCATACGAGTTGTCGTTCCCCAGATTGCGGGAACTGTGTCTGAAATTGCCGATGAGATTCCGGCTTTTATTGAACGGCTGGTGAAACAGCTTGAGCAGCTATTTGCTGCAAACCCGGCATTGATAAATGAGGTGGAAAAATTAAGCGATTTGGATATGAGCTGGTCTGATGTAATAGACCGTATATGGGAATTTTTGAAAAACGGCGCGGGTAACTTTGTCGTCTCCACACTCAGTGTTGCAGGTGGATTTTTCAGCGGGATCGTAAATTTTTTGATTTCTTTTGTATTTGCCCTTTACATTCTCGGTCAGAAAGAAAAGCTTGGCAGTCAGACGAAACGGCTGCTTGCCGCTTATTTACCTGAGAAGGCAAATGCGGCTGTACTTGATGTGGGAAGCCGACTGTCCGGTAATTTCAGCAGTTTTATTACAGGACAATGTTTGGAGGCCGTTATTCTGGGCTCCCTGTTTGTTATCACAATGTTGCTGCTTAGATTGCCTTATGCGGTGTTAATCGGGGTTTTGATCGGCGTGACAGCGTTGATTCCTATTGTCGGGGCATTTATCGGATGTTTTGTCGGGGCATTTTTGATTCTGGTGGATGATCCGGTCAAGGCATTGATCTTTCTTGTCCTGTTTCTGGTTCTGCAGCAACTGGAAGGCAATTTGATCTATCCGAGAGTGGTCGGGAGCTCGGTCGGACTGCCTGCGATCTGGGTACTTGTGGCGGTGACACTCGGGGGAAGCTTGTTTGGCGTCATCGGAATGCTTGTATTTATTCCGCTCGTCTCAACAGCTTACGGTCTTTTAAGAGAAGACACCTACCGAAGAACGGAGGGTACGGATGCACAGAATGGAGAAGGAAAATCCAACAGGGAAGAGGAATCAGAGGTAAGCGAGATGTTGTGTGATGCCGACGATCAGCGTCATCGTGACGATGGAGCATAGTGTAGAGACTGCTATAGTACCGGCGGATAAT
>JASGGU010000102.1:0-10723 GCA_047602645.1 Lachnospiraceae bacterium
CTATCTGACAGAGGGCACCGATTTGACGGTACCGCAGGCGGCACTTCGGTTTGTGGCCTCTCATAAGGAAATTACAGTCACGCTTGCAGGCTGTACGACGAAAGAACATGTAGATGATGCGGTAAAGGCGGTAGAAAACCTTGAAGAAAGTCCTGCGAGAGAAGTTGGGGCCCGTTATGCGGATAAAGGCATTGCATTAAATAATCTCTGCACCGGATGCGGATACTGCAAAGGCTGCCCAAAGGATATTCCGATTCCGAAATATATGGACAGCTATAATCAAATGCTGTTAAGCGGCAGTGAAAAGGATATTCAGTCGCGTTTGGATGCGCATTGGGGAATTAAACGTGATGCGGCAAAAACCTGTATTGCCTGCGGCAAATGCGAGCGTCAGTGTACCCAGCACCTGCCGATTATCGAACGGCTGGTAAAAATCGCACAAGGATAGCTGCGAAAAATTTATTTATTTATAAAAAGGAAGGTACTTGACAGCAGTTCTTTCCTTATGCTATATTTAGACCACTGGTTTAGACCAGTGGTCTAAATAATTGGAGGTGAACGGGTGGCAAAGATGATCGAGGGCGTAACGGAAAAGCTTTTGGAGTACGCTAAGGAGGAATTCCTTTCCAACGGATATGAGAATGCATCCCTGCGGACAATAGCCGAAAAAGCAGGTTCCAGCAAAAGCTCAATCTTATATCGCTATCAGGACAAGGAGAGCTTGTACTGTGCCGTTGTACAGCCGGTAGCGGATGGTTTTTGCAAAATGATGAAGGAGGCGCTCGGCGCATTTTCAGATTTACCACCAAACCAGCAGACAGAGCAGTTGCACTTTGATACCAAGGGCAGGGTTTCTTCTATACTGGATTATATTTATGACCATTTCGATGAATTTAAGATTCTGCATACAAGCGGTGAAACAAGTGTGGAGCAAAGCTTTATGCATGCGCTTGTGGATATAGATACCGACACGACACTGCATTATATCGAAGAAAGCGGGAATGATGCGATCGTATCAGGCCGCCTGACTCAGGAGTTGGCGCATATCCTTTCCTACGCATTTTATTCAGGAGTCTTTGAAGTGGTTATTCATGATATGCCGAAGGAAGAAGCAATGAAACATCTTTGGAGATTGAGCTGGTTCTATAATGCCGGCTGGAAAACCATACTGAACGGGGGTGATGATGGGGATTGGCAGGATGGATAGATGAGGAGGGCTGGATTCACTGCCCCTGCTGCGGAAATAAAACGCGGACAAAGGTCAACCCGGATACGGTGCTGGATCGGTTTCCGTTATTTTGTCCCAAGTGCGGGAAGGAGCATGTCATAACAGTCCGGAATCATAATGTTATATCAGCAGAGCAATCAGAGCCAGACGCTAAGACGCAGAGCCGGTAATTTGCAGAGGGAATGCCCCTGTAAATTATCGGTTTTTTAATTAGATAGGAAATTCTTCTGAATTTCCGCTTATCAGGCTGGATTTTATTTAAGAAGGAGAACTCATGACGATGGAAAAGAAAAAAATTGGTGTACGTGATCTTGTTAATACAGGTATTTTTACCGTTCTGAACTTTGTGCTGTTTTTTGTGATGGCATTTACGGGTTTTGTACCGGTAATGGCTGTTTTTTTTACAGTGCTGCTGGCATTTGCGGCGGGCATTCCGAATATTTTGTTTTTTACTAAAATAGATAAATTTGGGTTGGTGACCATTATGGGAACGCTTCTGGGCCTAATCAATTTTCTGTCGGGTTACGGGCCTTATCCGCTGATTGCGGGAATCGGTTGCGGTCTCATTTCGGATTTGGTCATGAAGGCAGGCAAATATAAAAGCTGGAAAACCATGCTGCTTGGCTATGTCATATTTTCCGAGTGGGCAATGGGAACACAGCTGCCTATGTTTATGATGGGGCAATCCTATGCCGAGATGTATCGTGAATCACAGGGAGATAATTTTGCCAATACGCTTGCAGCGCTTATCCAAGGCTATATGGTGCCCGTCGTTATCGCATCGATAGCAGTTGCCGCGGTTTTCGGTGCTTATCTGGGCCGCGCTGTTCTTAACAAGCATTTCAGGCGGGCGGGGGTTGTATAAATGACAGGTGTTTTATCAGTCGGAGAAGGGCGGGCCATAATCAGGCCTGATCCGCGCACAAAGCTTTACATATTGCTTGTTTTCAGTTTGATCACATTTTCCTCAGGCTTTGAAGGAACCGACGGTATCATAAAAATTATTTTTGCAGGTGTTTCGTTCCTGATGCTTTTAAACATAAAAAAGCCTCGTATTGCCATTATTTATGCTGTTCTTTACGCGCTGGCTTATCATGGAGAACTGCTGTTGCGGATTGTTCCCGCTTCCGGTGTTTCCGGTATTCTGATTCGTATCATGATTCCGGTGATACTTCGCATGATGCCGGGAATCATAGCGGCCTGGTCTTTTCTGCTTACGACGAAGGTCAGTGAATTCATAGCGGCGATGGAACGGCTCCATGTTACACAAAAAATCACAATACCCTTCGCGGTGATGTTTCGCTTTTTTCCTACGATTGCAGAAGAGTACCGCTACATCCAATATGCGATGAAAATGCGGGGAGTAGGTATTAAAAGGGGACCGGTGGCTATGCTGGAATACCGGCTGGTTCCTCTGATTGTATCCGTTGTGAAGATTGGTGATGAACTTTCCGCTGCTGCCGTAACCCGAGGGCTGGGCGGCGACGGCAAAAGAACAAACTGCTGCCGGATCGGATTCCATCTCTGGGATGCGGCATTGTTTTTATTTATGACAGCCGGTTTCCTTACGTTCCTTATTTTTTAAAGAAATTGTCCTGATTTTTCGAAAACCTTTTTCAAATCTCAACAGGAGACAATATGAATACAATAAATAAAAAACAAGATCATCCAATTAAAATGCTATTCCGGTTTTCGGGTGAGGTCAAAGGAAAGATGACACTTTCTGTTGTTTTGGCGATTCCGGCAGAGCTTTTCGGAATGCTTCCGTATTTAACTGCGGCCATGCTGGCAAATGAGGTCTTTTCCGGTACGGCGAGCAAAGAGAGCGCATTGATGTGGTCGGGAATTGCCGTATCGGGAATTATCGTAAAGACAATATTGACAATTATCGCATCCGGCCGTAGCCATCGGGTCGCCTTTACTATTTTACGGAATATCCGATGCGCCATTGCCGATAAAATGCGCAGGGTGCCCATGGGTGTCATGCTGGAAACACCGACCGGTTTTTATAAGAATCTGATAGTGGATAATGTCGCAAAGCTGGAAGATGTCATTGCTCATTTTATTCCCGAGATTCCATCAAACATTGCCGCTCCTGCGGCATGTATGACAATTATTTTTATTCTGGACTGGCGGATGGGCCTGGCTTCGCTTATTACTGTTCCGCTCTGTGTTCCGTTTTTCGTCGGAATGCTTCAGGGCTATGAGAAGAAAATGAACAGCTATGTGCGGGCAGGCAATGAAATGAATGCCGCGCTCGTGGAGTATGTGGGTGGTATTCAGGTCATAAAGGCTTTCAGCCGGACAAATACATCCTTTGGAAAATTTTCCGGAGCCGTGAATTTTTTTCATGACAGCACCCTGGATTGGTGGGAACAGTGCTGGTTCTGGATGTCTGCCGTCAAAGCGCTGCTGCCTTCGACAATGCTCGGCACCCTGCCAATCGGCTCTTATCTGTATATGACAGGCCGGCTTACGCTGCCTGTATTTATCGCCTGCATTGTCATTCCGGCGGGCGCGCTCGGCCCGCTGATGAGATTGGCCGGGGCCACCGAGATGCTGGCTACGATCACTGCCAACCTGAATGCAATCATCGCTTTTTTGGATATTCCTGAGCAGGTGCGTCCGAAAGAGGAGGCATCGCTTGACGGAAGCACCTTCTTCTTTGAGCAGGTTTCTTTTTCGTACGATTCTTCAAAAGAAGTGCTGCATAAGGTGACATTTGAAATTGTGCCCGGAACAATGACAGCCATCGTCGGACCGTCTGGGTCCGGGAAATCCACCATTGCCAAGCTGATGGCGGGCTTTTGGGACGCTACGGCCGGAACGGTGCGTTATGGCGGCAAAAATATAAAAGGGATTCCGTTTGATCAGATGATGAACGAAATCAGTTATGTTGCGCAGGATAATTTTCTGTTCAACAAATCTCTGAGAGAAAACATCCGCATGGGAAATCAGGGTGCCTCCGATGAGGAGGTAGAAGATGCGGCAAAGGCGGCAAATTGCCATGACTTTATTATGCGGCTGGAAAACGGCTATGATACGCCGGCCGGAGATGCCGGGGAGAAGCTGTCCGGCGGTGAACGGCAGCGGATCACCATTGCACGGGCCATGCTGAAAAAAGCCTCCGTGGTTATTTTGGATGAGGCCACGGCTTATGCCGATCCCGAGAGTGAGGCAGAAATTCAGGAGGCCGTAGGCCGGCTGGTAAAAGGAAAAACTCTGGTCGTGGTAGCACACAGATTATCCACCATTCAGCATGCACAGCAAATTCTTGTAGTGGATAAGGGAAGCGTAATTGCAAAAGGAACACAAGGTGAGCTTTTGGAAAACTGCCCGCTGTACCGCGGTATGTGGGAACAATATATCAGCACGGCAGATTGTATTGATGGGAGGGAATGATTCAGATGTTCTGTATGATAAAGCGTATACTTCATATTTCAGGAAAATATAAAAGAAAGATTTTATGGGGAATTTTCTTTCATCTTCTTATGAGTGTCTTTATGACGATGATGATGATGGCAGTCTATGTAGTTGCAGAAAATTTGAATACTATGACGATGCAGGTTATCCTGTCTGCTCTGGGAATTCTCGTCGCAAGCATATTCGGCAGATTTCTGTTTCAGTGGCTGATGGAAATCTCGATGAGCGCAAAAGGGTTTGACATGTTTCGGGATTATCGTTTGAATGTGGGAGAGCGTATGCGCAAAGCACCGATGGGCTATTTTTCAGAACAGCGGCTTGGAAGCATACAGACAGTTCTCACCTCCACGGTATCCGACCTGGAGCAGTATTCCATGATGGCGATCACCAACCTTACCGGCGGGGTAATCATGACGCTTGTCATGATGGGTTTTTTCCTGTTTTTCAACCCGGTATTTGCGTTTGTAACGCTGGTGGGGCTTTGCGTCGGAATAAGTGTGCTGCACCTTATTCAAAAAGCTGCTGCCGAGCAGTCACCAAAGGTGTTGGCGGCAGGGGAGGTCATGACGACACAGGCACTGGAGTATATTCGCGGAATATCTGTACTCCGTGCGTTTTCACAGACGAAGGGCAGTGAGGATTCCGTATACGAAGCGTTTGATCAAAAACGGCAGGCGGATTTAAATCAGGAACACGCCTCACTGCATCTGCTGAAAATTTATTCGGCCATTTTTAAGCTGACAGGCTGTGTTCTGATGTTTGCGGCAGTACTGCTGTATTTGGCAGGCAGCATTACACTGTCTTACTGCCTGCTTTTTATTATCGGCGCCTTTATGATTTATTCGGAAATGGAACAGATGGGAAACGGCGTTTACCTGGCGGGAATGGTGACAAGCGGTCTTGACCGCCTGGAGGCGGTGACGGACATTCCGAAGATGGATACAAGCTTAGAGGAGTTGACGCTGCAAAATTTTGATATTGAGCTGAAGGATGTTTCGTTTGCCTATGAGAGCCGCCAAGTAATCAATCATGTATCTGTAAAGATGCAGCAGGGCAGTGCATGCGCCATTGTCGGTCCTTCAGGCTCCGGCAAGACGACCCTGTGCAATTTAATTGCCCGGTTCTGGGATGTACAGGAAGGGCAGGTTTTAGTCGGCGGCAGGGACGTCAGGCAATATACGGCCGACAGCCTGATGAAATACATCAGCATGGTTTTTCAGAATGTATACCTGTTTCAGGATACCATTGAGAATAATATCCGCTTCGGTAACCCGGAGGCTACCAGCGAACAGGTAGTGGAGGCCGCAAAGCGGGCACAGTGCCATGCATTTATTTCCGCGTTGCCGGAAGGCTATGAAACGATTGTCGGAGAAGGGGGCTCTACTCTTTCGGGAGGGGAAAGACAGCGGATTTCCATTGCCAGAGCGATGCTCAAGGACGCTCCCATCATTATTCTGGATGAGGCAACCTCCGGTATCGATCCCGAAAACGAGCATGAGCTTGTGACGGCCGTACAGGAATTAACAAAAGGAAAAACTCTCATATCCATAGCTCACCGACTGACAACCGTAAGAAATGCGGATCAAATTCTGGTGATCGCTGAGGGAACAGTTGCGCAAAAGGGCACCCATGCGCAGCTGATAGAGCAGGATGGAATTTATCGTCGGTTTTGGAAGCAACGCGAGGCAGCCGGGGGCTGGCGGCTCGGATCTTAGCTTGTGTTCAAATCTCATGTGCGTTCGCACACAGATCCTCAAAATTAATTAAAAAAATTACAATTTTCTCTTTTCATTTCCCAAAACTTAAAAATAATGCACAATCCAAAAAAAATAGAATATGGAGATCAGCCGTCCGCGATTATACAATAACTTCAACAAGGAAATGAATGATCAGTTGTTGAAGGAGGAAGGGAAATGAAAAAAGCAAAATGTTTCAGCGATAAACACTTTTCGATCGGGAAAATTGATGAAAAAATGTATTCATCCTTTACCGAGCATTTAGGCAGAAGCATTTATTCGGGAATTTATGAGCCGGGACATCCCGATGCGGATGAGGATGGCTTTCGCAAAGATGTGCTGGCGCTTGTAAAGGAGCTGCACGTTCCGGTGATTCGGTATCCGGGCGGCAATTTTGTTTCCTGTTATGATTGGCATGACGGGATCGGTCCGAAGGAAAACAGGCCGAAACGTATGGATTATGCATGGTCCAGCATTGAAACGAATGAGTTTGGCATCGACGAATTCTGCAGATGGGCCAAGAAGGCCGGTGTTGAGCCGATGATTGCCGTAAACCTCGGAACGGGAAGCATCAAGGATGCCGGCGATCTCGTAGAATACTGCAACCATCCGGGCGGCACTTATTTCAGTGATCTGCGTATTCAAAACGGCAGTCCCGAACCTTACAATATTAAATACTGGTGTCTCGGAAATGAAATGGAGGGAAGCTGGCAGGCAGGTCATCTGTCCGCCGCGGACTATACGAAAAAAGCACTCGAAGCCGCAAAAATCATGAAATGGGTAGATCCGTCGATCAAGCTTGTTGCATGCGGAAGCAGCTACGAGATGCTTCCGACCTATTTGGAATGGGACCGCACGATGCTGTCGGAGCTGTATGATCAGGTCGATTATGTTTCCACACACAATTATACGATGAATGCGGGACAGGGAACAAAGAATTATGTGGCGGCTTATAAGCAGCTCGATACGCATATCAAAAACAGCGCGCGGGTAATTGAATATTGTAAAGCTAAGGATCATCGCAGCAAGGACCTGAAAATTTGTCTGGATGAATGGAATGTATGGAATTTTCAGGATATTAAACTGAATTCCCTCGATGATTTACAGGGACTGACTACGTTTGAAATGACTTCCGCAGGAAAGTGGGAAACGGCGCCGTCTATCCTGCAGGAAAAATACAGTCTGCTGGATGCCGTTGTTGTCGGCGGCCTGGGGATTACACTTTTGAACAATGCGGATACGGTTGAGATTGCCTGTCTGGCACAGCTTATCAACGTAATTGCACCGATCACGACGATTCGGGGCGGCGGCGTTTACAAGCAGGCGATTTATCATCCGTTCCATATGATGAGCAAATACGGACATGGGACCTGTATGAAGGCGGTTGTGGATGCACCGGAGTATGATTGTGATTTTGGACGCTTAACGGTTGTGGAGCCTGCGGTTATCTACAATGAAGAGACGGATGAGGTATGCGTATTTGTCTTAAATTGCGATGAGGAGGATTCCGTAGAATTGGAATTAGAGCTGCAGGGCTATGGAAATAAGCAGGTTAAAAAACACCTGACACTCGGCGGAGGAGACTATGAGCGCATTAACACGATGGAGCAGCCGGAGAATGTCGTCATGCAGGAGCTTAAAGTGACAGGGCAAACAAAGGTGATCCTGCCCCGCTTATCCTGGAATGTCATTATTCTCGGATGAGATGGAGGTTTAGGTGATGACAGAGGTCATATTGCAAATCAATCAAATATCAAAGAATTTTGGCCTGACCCATGCACTCAAGGATGTGTCGGTTTCGGTGGAGCAGGGCGAGATCATCGGCCTGATCGGTGAAAACGGATCGGGAAAATCGACCCTCTCCTCCATTATCTCGGGGGTTTATCCTCCGGAAAAAGGTTCGCTTATACTGAAGGGAAAGCCCTATAAGCCTGTAAATACGATGGATGCCAGAAGGCATGGAATTGCCATGATTGCGCAGGAGATGGGAACTCTCCCCGGTATTCGGGTAGCCGACAACATTTTTTTGGGCAGAGAGGATCTGTTTACAAAAGGAACGATTGTAGACAGACGGGAAATGTACCGTGCCGCAAAAGAAGCGATGCGGGATATCGGGATTGAGGACATTGATCCCGAGGACCCGATTACAAACTACAGTCTGGAGGAAAGAAAACTGATTGAGGTCGTTCGGGCACTGTATTTAAAGCCTGATATCTTCATTGTCGATGAAACAACAACGGCACTTTCCCAGCGCGGCAGAAATATTATTTATAAAATAATCCGTCATTATCAGGAGGAGAACAAGACGGTGCTGTTTATCTCCCATGATCTTGAAGAGCTGATGGAGGTTTGCAGCCAGATGATTGTTTTGCGGGACGGTGTTTTTATCGCAAAGCTTCAGAAAGAAGAATTCAGCGAGGATCGCATCAAGGAACTGATGGTGGGAAGAAAGCTGACCGGAGATTATTACCGCAGCGATTACGACGGCAGCTTCGGAAAAGAAGTTGTACTGAAATCGAAAAAAGTCTATGCGGGAAATCTGCTGAAAGGTGTTTCACTGGAGCTGCACAAGGGTGAAATACTCGGAATCGGCGGTCTGACGGACTGTGGGATGCACGAGCTTGGCAAGGTGCTTTTTGGAAATCTGAAGCCGTTGTACGGAGAGGTTCTGCTGGAAAACGGAGAGAAGATCATATCGGAGAAGCAGGCAATCAAAAATAAGATCGGCTACGTATCAAAAAACAGAGATCAGGAGGCACTTATTTTATCCGCCAGCATTTTGGATAATATGGTCCTTCCCTCGCTTTCAAAGCTTAAAAAGGCCGGGTTCGTTTTCAAACGGGAGGAGTCCCGCTTTACAGATGCGCAGGTAAGGGCAATGAGTATCAAGTGCCGTGAAATCGGACAGGATGTTCGGGATTTAAGCGGCGGCAACAAGCAGAAGGTGGTATTCGGAAAATGGATCGGAAACGAGTCGGAGATATTTATTCTGGACTGTCCGACACGAGGAATTGATATCGGTGTAAAGGCGTTTATGTATCAGTTGATGTATCGGTTAAAGAAAGCGGGAAAATCCATTATTATGATTTCGGAGGAACTGCCGGAGCTGATCGGGATGAGTGACCGGATCCTGATTATGAAGGACGGAACAGTTAAAAAATCCTTTGACAGATCTGCACAGCTGAATGAATCCGTCCTGATCAAAGAAATGGTTTAGAGGGGAGGAAAACATGTTGAACGGAATAAAAACAGAAAAACAGGATTCCCTCCTGCGGATTAAAGAATGGATACAGAGACTGATCCCGTTTCTCGGAATCATCCTGATGCTGATTTTGTTTCAGGTGTTCTCAGACGGAAAGCTGTTGACAAAGGGAAACTTAAACAGCATTCTGAATCAGACAGTTTATGTGGCCATCATGGCCTTCGGAGCAGTTTTTGTATATTCTCACGGGGGAATGGATCTTTCCTACGGAGGCGTGATCGGCTTCAGTGTCCTGATCTCAATTTTAGTTGCCAATACGGGTGCGCCGGTCGCGGTTGTGCTGATCGCCAATATACTCGCAGCGCTTGTCTGGTTTCTTTTAAACGGGATGGTATCCGTATACTTAAAGGTGTCTCCATTTATTACTTCGTTATGCATTATGTATATGTGCCGGGGTATTTTGAATACGGTTTGCGCAACGCAGAAATACAGCATTCCGGTCTATCTTTATGATTACGACAACCAACTGTTCAAGCTGTGTATGCTCATTTTGGTCTATGCGGTCTGCTATTTCCTGTTTGAAAAAAGCAGTATCGGAAAGTCCAACAAAGCAATTGGTGGAAATGCGGCGGCAGCACAGCAGGCAGGAGTCAATGTGAAAAAAATGAGGATGATTGCGTATCTCATCAGCGGCGTGACTGTCGGCATCGCAGGCTTTATCCTGATGGCGAGGGCGGGAAGTGTCAGTACCTCCACCGGTCAGGGACTTGAGATGAACGTCATTACAGCATTGGTTCTCGGAGGCGTTCCCCTCTCCGGCGGTTCGCGCGTAAAAATGATCGGTGCGCTGATCGGCAGTTTTTCGGTTATACTATTGCGTAACGGGCTGATTATTCTTGGAGTAAATGAACGTGTGATTGAAGGGATTCAGGGACTCGTTCTGCTGTTACTGGTGTTCTTGACTTATGTGAAGAACAAAGATGGAATTTTAAAATAGGAGGATTAAATATGAAGAAAGTAATTGCATTATTATTGACACTTTCCATTGCAGCCGGAATTGTGGGCTGCTCAAATACGGCACAGGCACCGGCAGCCGATGCATCGGATTCCGAGCAGGTGATCGGTAGAGCACAC
>JASGGU010000103.1:0-10574 GCA_047602645.1 Lachnospiraceae bacterium
GGCGACGCCCTCTGATGACGAACAGATTGAATCGGAATCAGGCAAAGTGGCTGTTCCGAACGTCGTCGGACTTTCCGTTGATGAAGCATCGACAGCATTAAGCGAGGCGGGACTTACAGCGAAGGCTTCCTATCAGGAGTCTGCCGATTATGAAAAGGACATTATCATTTCACAGGATATTGAAGCAGAAACGCAGGTAGAGTCGGGCACCGTGCTGAATCTTGTAGTCAGCAGCGGCAAAGCAGAAGGCGTTGCCGTGCCGGATGTTGTCGGAAAAAGTGAAGCAGAAGCCAAGGTTGCCCTTGAGAATGAGGGCTTTACGATGGCAAAGGAATACAGTGAAAGTGACTCGGTGGAAAAGGGCAAGGTGATTTCTCAAAGTCCGCTTGGGGCGACGAATGCCGCAAAGGGCAGCAGTGTTAAGGTCGTTGTCAGTTCCGGAAAAACCTCAACAGAGGTAGAAGTACCGGATCTTGTCGGTAAGGATGAGACGACGGCAAAGTCTCTATTGACAGCGGCAGGACTTACATGGTCTACAATCAGCGAAGAAAATAATGACGCGGTGCTTGCGGGGCTTGTCCTCTCTCAGACGTATTCGGCGGGCATGATGGTAGAAGCGGGTACGAGTGTGGATTTTACAGTCAGTCTCGGTTCGACCGGTTATAGCTGCAATTACAGCATTAGTGCTCCGGCCGATTATTTGCCGGGAACAGAGGCAATTATTGTCCTGTTGGACAGTGCGGGTAATGAGCTGCAGCGATATTCGACAGCCGGTTTTCCCTATACGATGATCAAGACCGGCATCGTTGGCAGTGAGTCCGGTGTTGTAACGGTAACGTATCAAAAGACGGATGGCCAGTGGAATACTACGACTCCGGTCGCAGTCACATTTACAAAGGAATAACGGATGCGAGGAAGGATTATAAAGGGAATTGCGGGATTTTATTATGTATTTGCCGAACCGGCCGGAAAACTTTTCGAATGCAAGGCGAAGGGGATTTTCAGGAAGGACCGGCTTAAGCCGCTGATCGGTGACCAGGTGGAGATTGAGATCCTTGATGAGCAGGAGCAAACAGGCAATATTACCAGGCTTTATCCGCGCAGGAATGCGCTGATCCGTCCGCAGGTTGCGAATATCGATCAGGCAATGTTGGTGTTTGCACTCATAAAGCCGATTCCTAATTTTTTAATGCTGGATAAGTTGTTGCTGCAATATAAGCGGCAGGAGATTCCGGTTTTATTATGTTTTAATAAGGAGGATCTGGTGTCGGAGACAGAGGTTTTCTCTGCCTGCGGCGTGTATAAAAACAGCGGCTGTGCGTTACTTGTAACAAGCGTAAAAAACGGCGAGGGTATCGAGGAGCTTAGGACGCTGCTTACAGGAAAGACTACAAGCGTGGCAGGACCGTCCGGGGTAGGTAAATCCTCACTTATTAATTGCCTGCAGACAGATGTGAAGATGGAGACCGGCAGCATCAGTAAAAAGGCCGACCGTGGGAAACACACGACGCGGCATTCCGAAATTATCAGAATTTCCGAAGATACCTACATCATGGATACGCCGGGTTTTAGTTCGTTTGATGTGTTTGGGTTGGAATGCGGGGAAGTCGCGGACTATTATAAAGAATTTGCCGATTTCAGAACATGTCGGTTTCAGCCGTGCTCCCATACACATGAGCCGGATTGCGGTGTCAAGGAAGCTGTGGCGGCAGGAAAGATCAATCCCAGCCGTTATGAGGGCTATGTACAGATTTATAAAGAATTGAAAGAACAGAGGAGATATTGATATGCTGTTATTATCACCATCCATCCTGGCTGCGGATTTCGCCAGACTCGGAGAAAATATGAAGCAGGCCGATGAGGCCGGAACAGATTACTTTCATGTGGATGTCATGGACGGGATGTTTGTACCGAACATTTCCCTTGGAATTCCCGTTGTGCAGTCAATCAGAAAGGTCACAAAAAAGGCGTTGGATGTTCATTTAATGATCGAGCAGCCGCAGCGTTATATTCAAGAATTCAAGGATGCAGGCGCAGATCTGCTTACAGTTCACTATGAAGCGTGTGAACCGCTTCATGAAACGATTGCGGAGATTCACAGGCTGGGCATGAAGGCGGGCATCTCCATCAAACCACATACGCCGGTTGAAGTGTTGAAGCCGTTTCTTGTGGAAGCGGACATGCTTCTGCTCATGACGGTGGAGCCGGGTTTCGGCGGACAGGCATATATGGACAAGTGTACGGAAAAGATCAGGGAGCTTCGGCTGCTGCTTACAGAAAATGGACTGAATCGGGATGTCCAGGTTGACGGAGGCATTACAAAAGAAAATATTAAGGTTGTACTCGATGCGGGCGCAAATGTCATTGTGATGGGATCTTCCGTTTTTCAGGGTGATATTGCTGAAAATGTCAGATATTTCAAGACGTATTTTAAAAATTATGAGGAACAGGGGAATCGGGGATGAAAAAATATATCAAAATAGCAAGACCGGATCATTGGGTAAAAAACGCGTTCATACTTCCGGGCGTCGTGATTGCGATCCTGCTTACCGATTCGCTGCTTACTGCGAACACGATAGCGAAGCTTGTTTTAGGTTTTTTTGCGACCTGCTTTATTGCGTCTGCAAATTATGTGATCAATGAGTGGCTTGATGCGGAATTTGACAAATATCATCCGACAAAGAAATACCGTCCGGTCGTATCAGAGAATATGAAGTTTCCCCTTGTAATGCTTGAATATGTTATTTTTATTTTGTTTGGTTTGCTTTGTGCCTTTCCGGTAAACCGAGTTTTTCTTTACATGGAAATCTGGCTGCTCGTCATGGGCATACTCTATAATGTCAAGCCCATCCGTACAAAAGATATTCCTTATCTGGATGTGCTTTCCGAATCAATTAACAATATGATTCGGCTGCTGCTCGGCTGGTTCATCATTACGAGCGAATATCAGCCTCCAAGCAGTATTCTCATCGGATATTGGTTTGCCGGTGCTTTTTTGATGGCAACGAAACGTTTTGCGGAATATCGTATGATCGGCGATCCTGCACAGGCGGGGCTTTATCGTAAATCTTTCAAATATTATTCTGAAAATTCATTGCTTGTATCCGCATTTTTCTATGCGATGTGCGCGACATTTTTTATCGGAATTTTCATGATTAAATACCGGATTGAATATCTTGTCGCGATGCCGTTCATATTCGGTTTATTTTGCTTTTATCTTTGGATCAGTTTCAAACCGGATTCCGCGGTCCAGAAGCCGGAAAAGCTCTATCGGGAGAAAAAGCTTCTGATTTATATTGTGGCACTTGTTGCCATTTTGCTGATCTTGACCTTTGTGGACATTCCGGTATTGAATTACTGGGTGGATATTCGCCTGATCGGCGTGTAGGAGCAGAAATGAAAGAGCAGCATAAAAAAAAGAGCATTACCGATTACCGTGCGGTTGTATTTGATTTGGACGGAACACTGTATTACCAGCGCAGGCTGCGCAGGACGATGGTGGGAAGACTGTTTCGCTATTATGCGGGACATCCGTGGAAAATTAAGGAACTTCTGGTTGTAAAGGAATTCCGTTCTGTCAGGGAACACTGGGACAGTATCGGGGAAACGGCATTGATGGTTTCAAAAGAGAACAAGACCGGTTTCCTTGATCAGGCACAGTATGCTTATGTAGCGGACAAAATGAAAATTTCAGCGGAACAAGTCGAACGTACTGTTCAAAAATGGATTCATGAAAGCCCGCTGTCGGCTCTTAAGAAAAGCAGGGATGAGGAAATAGGGCATCTGATGGAAACGTTGCGGGCAAGAGGAGTACCGGTGCTGATTTTTTCGGATTATCCGGTCAAAGAAAAGCTTAAGGCGCTTGAATTTCAAGCGGACGGGATGTACAGTGCTTCAGATGATCGTCTGATGGAGCTGAAGCCGTCTCCTAAGGGACTGCTGCTGATTATGCAGGATTACAGACTCGAGCCCGGGGAGCTGCTTATGATCGGAGACCGCTGTAGCAGGGATGCACTGGCGGCTGTCAATGCAGGCACAGATTATTTGATTTTGGGAAAAACACAAAAAAAGCGACGGCCGGTCTATGAAAAATTATGGAAAGAAATCAATGGAACGGAAAGGATATAAACACAAATGAAACTTGGAATTGTAGGATTGCCGAACGTAGGAAAAAGCACATTATTTAATTCATTGACGAAGGCGGGAGCAGAATCGGCAAATTACCCGTTCTGCACGATTGATCCAAACGTAGGTGTCGTAGCAGTGCCGGATGAGCGGTTAAAGCTCCTTGGGAATTTGTATCATTCAAAAAAGGTGACACCTGCCGTGATCGAATTTGTCGATATTGCAGGACTTGTGAAAGGTGCCTCCAAGGGTGAAGGACTTGGAAACCAGTTTCTGGCTAATATCAGGGAAGTGGACGCGATTGTCCATGTGGTCAGATGCTTTGAGGACACGAATGTTGTTCATGTGGACGGCAGTGTTGATCCGCTCAGAGATATTGAGACAATCAACCTTGAACTAATCTTTTCCGATCTGGAAATATTGGAGAGAAGGGTGGCAAAAGCAGGGCGCGCCGCCGGTAATGATAAGAAACTTGCAAAGGAAGTTGCCTGTATGAAGCGCTTGATGACTCATATGGAGGAGAATAAGCTTGCCAAAAGCTTCGTACCTGACGATGAGGAGGAAGAGGAATGGGTCACTTCTTACAATTTGCTGACGGCAAAGCCGGTTATTTTTGCCGCCAATGTTTCGGAATCGGATCTGTCGGATGACGGTGTTTCCAACAGTTATGTGAAGCAGGTACGGAATTTTGCGGATAAAGAGTGCAGCGAGGTATTTGTTATTTGTGCGCAGATCGAACAGGAAATTGCTGAACTGGATGAAGAAGAAAAAGTGATGTTCTTAGAGGATTTGGGATTGGCTGAGTCGGGACTTGAGAAGCTGATCAAGGCGAGCTACCGTTTGCTCGGACTGATCAGCTATTTGACGTCAGGTGAGGATGAAACACGGGCATGGACGATCAGGGTTGGCATGAAGGCGCCACAGGCTGCAGGAAAAATTCATACGGATTTTGAGAGAGGCTTTATTCGTGCGGAGGTCGTAAATTATAAGGATTTGCTGGAATGCGGTTCGCTATCCGGTGCGAAGGAAAAGGGACTCGTAGGTCTGGAGGGTAAGGATTATGTCGTAAAGGACGGAGATGTCATTCTGTTCCGTTTTAATGTATAAAATTTAAAAAATATTAATATTTTTTAAAAGAAATTCAATTTCTATATGTGGACTGAAAAACGTATAAAACTAAAATGAAGCCCTATATCTTGTATCAGACAGATGAAGAATGATAAAAAACACCCGATTTTCGGGTGTTTTTTTGATACACGTAAATAAAAAGGGGGTTGCTTTTTTGACGTTTAGGGGTTAAAATTACCTCATAAGTGGTGAAAAGTGGTTTCGAGTGGTAGAAAGTGGTGAAGTCCAAAATGTTCATGGGGGAATATAACCATACAATTGATGTAAAAGGAAGATTGATTATTCCCTCAAAATTTCGCGAACAACTTGGGGATGAGTTCGTGATAACTAAGGGGCTGGACGGATGCCTGTTCATTTATGATAATGCGGAATGGGCGACCTTTGAAGAAAACTTGAAATCACTGCCACCTAACAAGAATTCCAGACAGCTTGTCCGCTTCTTTGCTGCAGGTGCTGCGGCTGTGGAAGTGGACAAGCAAGGACGAATTCTGATTCCATCGAACTTGAGGGAGTTTGCGGAGTTGGAAAAGGATGTCGTTTTAGCAGGAGTAGCCAGCAGAATTGAGGTTTGGAACAAGGAACGCTGGGAAGGAGAAACTGCCTATGATAATATGGATGACATCGCCGAACAAATGTCAGATTTGGGATTGAGCATATAGGAGGGGAAAACTATGAGCTTTGTTCATAAATCTGTATTGCTTAAGGAAACCGTGGGGAATCTGCATATCAAGCCTGAAGGGACCTATGTCGACGGGACGTTAGGAGGCGGAGGACATGCATACGAAATTCTTAAGCAGTTATCCGATCAGGGGAGCTTTATCGGAATAGACCAGGATGATGCGGCTGTTACTGCTGCCATGTATCGCCTGAAGGAGTTTCAAAATGTAACCTACATCAGAAGTAATTATTGCAACATCAAGGATGAACTCAGGGGAATTCACATTGAAAAAGTGGATGGGATCATACTTGATCTGGGAGTATCCTCCTATCAGTTGGATACGCCGGAGAGGGGATTTTCCTATAAAGAAGATGCCGGACTTGACATGAGGATGGATAGACGAAACAGCAAAACCGCAAAGGATATTGTAAATACTTATTCGCAGGCGGAGCTGTTTCGGGTTATCCGTGACTATGGGGAAGACAGGTTCGCGCAAAATATCGCGAAGCATATCGTGGCGGCAAGGGAACAAAAGGAAATTGAAACGACAAGTGAGCTGGTATCAATTATCAGAGCTGCCATTCCAATGAAAGTACAAAAAACGATGGGACATCCGGCAAAGCAGACTTTTCAGGCAATTCGGATCGAACTGAATCAAGAACTGGAAGTTTTAAGAAATACGCTGGATACGATGATTGATCTGCTAAAACCCGAAGGAAGAATCTGTGTAATTACGTTTCATTCCTTAGAGGATAGGATTGTCAAGACGATTTTTAGAAACAGTGAAAATCCATGTACCTGCCCACCGGATTTCCCGGTGTGCATATGCGGAAAGAAACCGAAAGGCATCGTCGTTACAAAAAAACCGATTTTGCCTTCCAAAGAAGAAATGGAGGCAAATCCGCGGGCAAAAAGCGCAAAGCTGAGAGTGTTTGAGCGTACTTGAAATATAAAGGGGAGAGTAAGATGGCGTCTACGAGAAGTCAGGGAAGACGGAAAAGTGCATATGGCAGAGACCGTAACGCTAATGACTATGTTTACGGAAATACGGCACGTGCGCTGCGCCCTGTGGAAGTAGAAGCGCCGGCGCCAAGGAAGCTCAGCAATACGGCCAGAAAAAACAGAGACAAGGCAGCCCATATGAACCCGGCCTACGTTGTATTTCTTACACTTGCAATGCTTGTGACAGGCTATGTGTGTATCCAGTATCTTCAATTGCAGTCGGATATTACAAACAGTACAAAAAAGATTTCCCAGTTGGAAATTCAACTGAACAACCTAAAGGCAGAAAATGATGATACGGAAAGCCGTATCAAGGGAGCCGTGGATTTAGAAGAAATCAAGCGCAGAGCGATGGAAGAACTCGGTATGCAGTATGCCAGAGAGGATCAGATTGTCACGTATGAGGGTGATGATACCGATTATGTACGACAGTATGCAGATATCGAAAACTAACCGGGGAAAGCGCTGCTTTGATTGATCAGTATTGAGAAATTGGACAGGCAGGTGTACTCAGTTGAGAAGAAAGAAACAACAAGAAGAAAATTCAAAAAAATTTTCCATAAAAATGCAAAAGAAGCTGGCGGTATTGTTCTTTTTAATACTGGTAGCTTTTATTTCTTTAAATATCAGGCTTTATGCGATCAATAGAGACAGCGGGGAGCAATATAAGAAACAGGTGCTTTCCCAGCAGGAATATGACAGCATTACACTTCCGGCAAAGCGCGGTGAGATTGTTGATGCGAACGGGACAAAAATCGCCGTAAGTCAGAAGGTTTATAATATTGTTGTGGATTCCAAGACATTGAATTCGGAGGGCGGTATCTATTTGGAGCCGACGCTTGGTGCCCTATTCGGAACAGGCATTGAGTTTAATTATACGCAGAGCGAACTGCGCAATTTCATTATGGAAAACCCAAGCTCTCAATATCGTGTCGTATCAAAAAAACAGGAGTATGATGTTGTAAGTACTCTTATGGAAATGCTGAATAATCCTTCGGAGAATCCGAACATCAAAGGTGTCTGGCTGGAGGACACCTACCAGAGGAAATATCCTTACAATTCTCTCGCCTGTGATGTCATTGGCTTTGTACAGGGTGACAATGAAGGTGCTTACGGACTGGAGGAATTTTATGACAGTACGTTAAACGGAATTAATGGCAGAGAATACGGTTATCTGAATGACGATGAAAATTTGGAGCGGACAATCAAACCTGCACAAGACGGAAAAACACTTGTTACGAGTCTGGATGTCAATATTCAAAGTGTTGTTGAAAAGCATATTCTGGCATTCAACGAGGAACATCAGGATGAATACCGAGAAGGAAACGGAAGTAAAAATACAGGCGTTATTATTATGAATGTGAATACCGGGGAAATTCTCGCCATGGCAAGCTATCCGGTCTACGATTTGAATAATCCGCGTGATACAACGAACCTTGTCATCGAGCTGCCCGAGGAAGAAAATGCTGCGGAAAACAGCGGAGAAGACAGTGAAGACAGTGGTCAGGCAGCCGGCGGAGAGAGTGCTCCGGATGCCTCAAACGAAGCGGATGATAATGCCGTATCAGGGAATGGCGTGAGTGATAATACGGTATCGGCAAGTCAGGAAGATGCAAATGAAACTGCAAAGATGGAAGCACTCAATGCCCTGTGGAAAAATTTCTGCATTAACAGTACGTATGAGCCGGGCTCCACAATGAAGCCGTTTATTATGGGGGCGGGCCTTGAGGAAGGAATTTTAACCGGCAACGAATCCTATACGTGCAACGGTGTGCTGACTGTTGGGGATCATGAGATCCATTGCAACAACCGTCTGGGACATGGAGATTTGACCTTTTCCGGTGCATTGGAGCAGTCCTGTAATGTGGCGTTTATGAAAATTGGCGCGACGATCGGCAGAAGCGTATTTATGAAATATAACAAAGTATATAATTTTGGATTAAAGACAAATGTGGACCTGACAGGTGAGGCATTGACAAACACACTTGTATTTAATGAGGATGTAATGACACCGACTGACCTTGCGGTAGGTTCGTTTGGGCAGGGCTTTAATACAACGATGATTCAGATGATCACCGGGTTCTGTTCGCTGATTAACGGCGGCTACTATTATCAGCCGCATGTTGTAACTAAAATATTAAACGCGGACGGAGCAACGGTGGAAACAATTGAGCCGCGTGTGTTAAAGCAGACCGTCTCTGCGGAAACGTCGGAGGAAATCAGACAGCTCTGCGTAAATGTTATTTCTGAAGGAACCGGCAAGACGGCAAGGCCGGCGGGCTATATGATCGGAGGCAAAACGGGAACGGCGGAGAAGCTGCCCCGTAAGCAAGGGAATTATGTGGTATCATTTATCGGCTTTGCGCCTGCAGATGACCCACAGATTGCTATTTATACGGTTATTGATGAACCAAATGTGGAGGTGCAGGCGTCGGCAAGATACGCGACTGTTTTGACGAGAGACATTCTGACAGAAGTGCTTCGCTATCTGAACATTTTTCAGACAGAGGAGCTGTCGGAGGAGGAGGTTGCAGAACTGGCAGAAAAGCAGCTTGATTTTGCGGTCGGCTCAACCGGAGAAAGTATCAGCGAAAATGAAGTGACTGGGGAACCGGCGGAAGGTACAGCGGAAAATGCGGAGGCTGGCATGGAGGAACCGGAAAAACCGGAAGAGGAAGAAAATCCAATCCAGATTGATCCGGAAACCGGGTACGCGATCGACCCTTCGACCGGAGCACTGCTGGATCCTGAGACGGGAAGGCCGATTGACGGTACAGTATCGGATTTAGAATAAAAGAAGCACTCATAACCTTGCGGAAGCGATAATAGATTAGTAATAGAATACTGTGTGCAAAATACCGCGCATGGTCCGGCTTCCGTGAGGTGTTTTATCGTTATGATCAGAAATAAAACCGCATACCGCAAAAAAATTTTTGTATTTATGGCAATCAGTACCGCCGCATTGCTGGCTTTGACCGGCAGGCTTTTTTACATCATGATCTTTCAGTCCGGCTATTACTCAGAGCAGGCTGTAGATCTGCATGAGAGAGAACGGGACATTAAAGCGGCAAGAGGAAAGATTGTAGACCGGAACGGGGAAGTTCTCGCTACGAACAGAACAGTCTGTACAATTTCCGTTATCCACAACCAGATCAAGGATCCGGAGAGGGTCATCGAAGTTCTTTCACGCGAACTTGAGCTTTCGGAAGAGACGGTAAGAAAGCGGGTGGAAAAGTACTCTTCGATCGAGAGGGTCAAGACAAACGTCGATAAGGAATTGGGGGATCAAATCCGCGCTTATGAGCTGGAGGGAGTTAAGGTGGATGAAGATTACAAGCGTTATTATCCATATTCGACACTTGCCTCCAAGGTACTCGGCTTTACGGGAGGGGACAATCAAGGCATCATCGGGCTGGAGGTTATCTATGAAGAATACTTAAAAGGAGTAAACGGACAGATCCTGACACTGACGGATGCACGCGGTGTGGAACTTCCGGAGGCGGGGGAACGGCGTACGGAGCCGGAGGACGGCCTGACGCTTCAAATCAGCATGGACAGAAATATTCAGGAGTATGCGACACAGCTTGCAACAAGAGCTTTGCAGGAAAAATCTGCGGACAGTGTGGAGCTGATCGTAATGAATCCGAAAAACGGAGAAGTC
>JASGGU010000104.1:0-10561 GCA_047602645.1 Lachnospiraceae bacterium
TTGCTGCCGTCGTCTTTCGTGACACGCAACTTTTGTATAATACCACGCTGAAATCGCGAAGTCAATACCAAATTTGAAATATTTTTGTTTTATTGTAAAGTATAGGTATTTTCAGTTCCCGCATCCTCTACGAGAAGCTGCAATGTCTGAAAATTGTTCTGTGCGTCTTGCGCTATTTCAAATACAAGAACAACATCCACCATTCCATAACCGGCTATCGCATCCTGATACTGCTTCAAATCATTGAGAAGAATCGTCGTCTGCGCATTAATTCGTTCGCTGCCGTTAATAAGAAGGCGGAACGAGGTATTATTATTTACCATCTCACACAGTTGTTCACTTTCGGAAGTGTTCGTCAGATTGAAATGCGCAATCATTAGATCCTTTCCCGGAGATGCCTGCATGGAAAAAAACATATCTCCCGGTGCTTCCTCCGGATAAATATCACACACCTCGTAGTTCTGATATGTAACATCAAACCCGACAAGTCCCATTGCCTCGCCAAGCGGCACGGCAGAATCGACAGGCACCGCCGCTGCAGTTGCCAGTTCCTTATGGGTAGCATTAACCGTTTCCTCCGGCGTTTCGTCAGTTCCATCCTCCTCTTCCGCCGTCTCTTCCTCTTTAATTTTTTCAAGCTTGATTTCATGCTTGCTGTCGTATTTCAACAGCAAACCTGCCGCATATTCCGCAATCAGTCCGCTCTCCTCCTCAGGCACAGACACCTCGGATGTCAGTCCGCAACCGGAAAGCTGTGCGCCAGTTGCGGCAGCTATTATCAACAACGATATCCGTTTACGCATACTCCTGCTGCCAATCATAGTATCCTCCATATTCTCGTGTATCCTTGATACTTATTACAATTCTTCCCTTCAGTTTAACATGGAATATCCGGACACGCAATCAATTATTTTCCATCTACTTCAAACCAGAAAGCAACACCGTTGTCATAATTAATTACGCCATATTGCTGATTCATAGAATCCATAATTGCCTTCACGATGGACAACCCGATACCGCTTCCTCCATACTCCCGTGTTCTTGCCGTATCCACCTTATAAAACTTTGTCCACAAATGTGGGATGGACTCCTCGGGAATTGGACTTCCCGTGTTGAACACCTTTATTCGAATACGGCCTTCAACCCGCTCGATCGTGATTTCAATCACCTTTTCTCCCGCCGCATAATGAATCGCATTGGAAAGATAGTTGTTGATAATCTGCTCAAGTTTAAACTCATCCGCCCATACATAAATTGGCTCCTTGCAGTTAAAAACAAGCTTGATCTCGTTCTGCCGCAGCATAATGTCGATTGAATTTGTACAGTTGCGGATCAGTTCTGTAATATCAAACCGTTCCATGACCACACTGTCATTTCCACATTCCAGTTGGTTCAGTTCGAGCAGGTTTTTTACGATCTTATTCATCTTGCCGGCTTCGTCAATAATCACATCACAATAAAAGTCTTTACTTTCCTCATCGTCGTTAACACAGTCCTTTAGCCCTTCAGAATAGCCTTGTATCAGCGCAATCGGTGTTTTTAATTCATGAGAAACATTAGAAAGAAATTCCTTACGCATTTCGTCGATTTCATTCTTCCGTGCAAGGTCTAACTGCAGCTCATTATTAGCTGTTTTTAACTCCGATATCGTTTTTTCCAATGTTTCCGACAGTTGATTAATGTGTCGCCCGAGCAGTGCAACCTCATTAAGGCTGCCATCACCTTTATATTTTACATCAAAATCCAGCCGCGTCATCTTTTCCGAGATATTGGCAAGTTCTAAAATCGGCTCGGTTATTTTCTTTGAGATAAACCAGATGACAAGTGCACTGATTACAATCGCAGTTGCACCCACATAAGCGAGAAAGGAATTGGCAATCATAGCACTTTCACGAATGCTTTCCATCGGAGAACGGATAATAATCATATTTCCGTTAGATAAAAGCCCCCATAATTCAATAAACTCCATATTCATCCAGGAATCAAAAATCTTTTGAACATGATACTTATTATTGGAAAACAACGGCATCGCTTTTTCCGTCCCACGAAAAAAATAACTTAATATCCGCTCAGTAAGCACATCCGTATCGTTGACTGTAGATATAATCGTCTTCGTGTCCGAATCTAATATCAAAATATCCAAATTATTTCTGGAAGAAATCCGTTCAAATGCGACATCAAAGTTATCGGATTGAATATTTCCGTCACTCACCGCCATGTCGATCTGATCATAGGCATTACGCAGCACTCCCTGCTTGTGACGTTCATAAAAATCCCCCAGAAACATCGCATTGGCAAACCAACACACCAAAATCGTGCCGGCCATTAATCCGCTGAATATCAAAGAAAATTGTTTATTAATAGAATACTTCATAATTTTTTCTCATCTCACTATAACTATCCTAATTTAATCATTTAATGAACAAAAGTCTTTATTCCGGTTCAAACTTATAGCCCATTCCCCAGATTGTCTTAATAAAATCTCCTTTTTCACCCATCTTACTGCGAAGTTTCTTCACATGTGTATCAATTGTGCGAGCATCTCCGAAATAATCATAATTCCACACATGATTCAGGATTTTTTCCCGAGAAAGAGCAATCGACTGGTTTTCAAGAAAATATGTTAAAAGCTCGAATTCCTTAAAGCTCAGTTCGATCGGTTTTCCTCCTATTGTAACAAGGTGCGCGGCCTTATCTACTACAATCCCGCCCGCTTCCAGCCTGTCATCCGCCCCGTAAACCTTGCTTCTTCTTAAAAGCGCTTCTACTCTTGCGACGAGAATTTTGGGGCTGAACGGTTTGGAAATATATTCGTCTACGCCAAGCTCAAATCCCTGCAATTCGTCCCGCTCATCTCCCTTTGCTGTCAGCATGATGATCGGCACTCTGGAATACTCGCGTATTTCACGGCATACCTGCCAACCGTCCATCTTCGGCATCATGACATCCAGAATAATCAAAGAAATATCCTTATCCTCAAAAAACAAATCCAGCGCCTGGCTGCCATCCTCCGCCTCAATTACCTCAAAATCCTGCTTTACAAGGAAATCCTTTACGAGCTTTCGCATCCTGCTTTCATCATCTACCACTAATATCTTTACTCGTTCCATTTTACCACCTGCCTATATTTCTTTATCTTTTACAGTATATCTGATAAATATGACAAAATTGTGAAAACCGACAAATTCTTGCTACTCTTTTGATAATTTTTCAATCACTTTTCAAGCGCCGCTTCCTTTTCCCGCAGTTTGGCCTCCCGTTCCGTCAAATTCTGTTCCCAATCCGCATATTCATTTAATAATGCGGACCTGTAATTTAAAATATTCGGATGATCGGACTTTAAGGCGACGGCAAACATCGCTGCAATTACTATGGCAAGCACTGCGTTCACGACAAGTGAGGCCTTGTATTCCTGTTTATAGTTTTTTTTCTTTTTCTTAACCGCAACATCATCCGGCCGTTCCTTTGCCGCCTCTTGTTGCCTGATTGCCGCGGCAATTGACAGTCGGATCGGAATATCCGCTATTCGTTCATCTTCGATCTCGGGGCTTTTAAATAAAAGTTCCTGCAACTTGTGCAAATACTCATAACCGACAGGCGTTACAAACATATGATTCTGAATCATTTTGTCATAAACGGCAAGTATCTCCTTTGGATCTTCTTCCTTTATCTTCTCGGAAATATATTGAATTTTCTGCATCTCCTCGTTTGCTATTGCCGCATCCTCTTCATTATAAAAATAATATCCGTCAATATTTTTATCCGCCATGTTCTTCGTTCCTTTCCAGTTTAAAATTCTGTTTTGACACTTGCAATGTACATAACGCAAGGAAGCGGATTGCAACCCCGCTTCCTCTTTTATACAATCGTTGTTCTTTTTAATTGTTTAGAGTTTAAAGATTTTCATCCGCTCTTCCAGTTCATTGGCAACGCTCTTAAGTGCTTCCGCCTCACTACGGATACCACCCAGCATATTTCCAAACTCCGTAGTCGATGCAGAAGTCTCTTCTGTTCCTGCTGCGTTTTCTTCCGCAATTGCTGTCAGGTTCTGTACCGCATCGATAACCTTGACTCTTGCGCCATCCAGTTTTTTTGTATTTTCTGCAACATAGTTAATACCTTCCATGGAATGATCAATTCCATCCTTAACATCAGTAAAGGCATTTTCCGTTCGTTTGACATTTGTATTCTGCTGCTCCATAATTGTGCGGACCTCATTCATTGTCTTAACGGATTTGGCCGAATCCTGAAGCAATGAAGTGATAATTTCCTCGATCTGCCTTGCGGAATCGTTAGACTGCTCCGCCAGCTTTTGAATCTGTGCGGCAACAACCGCAAACCCACGTCCCTGCTCACCAGCACGCGCCGCCTCAATCGATGCGTTAAGTGACAACAGATTTGTTTCCTCTGCAATTTCAGTGATCAAATTCGTTGCCTCGCGAATCTTTAGTGCCGATTCATTTGTCGTATTCGTCTGTTCATAGATTACATTGATCGCACCGGTCGCCTGCTGATTAATTTGGTTTAATTCATTCAAAATAGCGGTGGCTTCCTCGCTGAGTCCCTGCATTGCGGCTGCATTATTTTTCAACTCAAAGAATTGGGTACCCGTATCTTCAACCATCCGTCCCATCAAAATAACATTTTCCGTCGCTTTTTGCGTCTCATCGGCCTGTGAAGTCGCACCCTCGGCAATCTCCTGAATCGCATGCTCAACCTGTTCGACCGTTTCGTATGCGTTATTGGAAGTCACCTCCAGCCTTTCAGAGGCTTGATACAAAACAGCGCTCTGCTCCTTTAAACCGCCGACAATACTAATCAGTTCCCGGCGCAGGCTATCGATATAACGGCACATATTTCCAATTTCGTCCTTACGCTTTAAATACTTTGTCTCCAGTTCCACACTCAAATCGCCCTTTGACACCGCATCAACCAAATAAATTCCCTTTCCAAGCACTTTTACAATCTGGTTGGACATCGGGATCGCGATTGCTCCACATATCAGCATTACAACTACCGCCACCAGCAAAATACTGTTTGTTACATTTTTGATTTCGCCTTCTACAATTGACTGATTTTTTCCGCAGAACACCATACCGATTGCTTCATTGGAATGTTCCTGAATCAGCGGAATGTAATATCCATAAAACTTCTCACCGACAACATCGACATCCGTGGCCTCATAGGTTTCATTGCCTTCCAATACCGCCTTTGTGACCTTTTCATTGGCCTGCGTATATACCAGACGCTGTCCCGCCTCATCTCTGATCGAGGTAGCAAATCTCACATCACCGAAAAAAATTGTCGTTTCAATGCCTGTCGCTTCTTTTACTGTGTCAACGGTAGAATAATCCGTAGTAATATTATAGGTAGATCCCTTCCACATATAATTACCGGCATCATCAATCCGGTACTCGCCGCGCGCCCTGTTATCCAACTGGTTTCTGACAGAAATGGCAGACGCTTGCAAGCCGGTAAATATTTCTCTTGACATATTCTCCCTGATATTAATTGATGCAATAAAATAAACAAGCGTCCCCAGAATAATGATTGGAAGAACAGACAACATTATAATCCTTGTCCTTAATTTCATACTCCGCTCCCCACCTTCTCTATATTTATCATAAAGAATCCTAAATTTAGATATATTTTACCATTTCATGTCATATTTTGCAAGCATTTTAGTCAATTTTACTATTTATTTTTACCAAAAAATACTTAAAAACCAATAAAAGTAAAGTTAAAATATTTTCTATACTTCAGTTTCCCAGAACAAAAGTGTGCTTCGCCCACTCTCGCGGCCAAATACTCCGACAGCACAGCTTTTGTTCCGCGCGCGCAGTTGCGCATAAAATTTTATTTAATAGGAAATCTGTAGGAATTGTAGAGTAGGTCAGAGGTCGCAAGACCTCTTTCCCCTCATCAAACCGTACATGAGGTTTTCCCTCATACGGCTTTCCGACATTCTTCTTTCTACAGCTTTACGTCATGCAGCCATTTGTTGCAAACCCTTGTCTATTAATTTCGCTTTCATTTTATATATCCCTTTCAAACTTCTGCTATTTTGGTGTTTCTTGTTATACCATCTTGTAAATGTACAAAGAATATACCAGTCGATTGCTCTTAACCACTTTCCATCATTCTCAGTCCTGTAGTAGTTTCTCCATCCTACGATTTTAGGATTCATTACTTGAATCAGTTCCTCTTCACTCTTTGGGAGTTTGTTTCTCTCATTAATGTTTTCTCTGATGTTTAATTTCATTTTCCTCATGGCTTTCTTGCTCGGATATTGGTATGTTTCTCTGTATGGCATCCCATTTTCCTTCATCTTAGTGAATCTTCTATGGTGAATCCCCAGAAAATCAAATCCTTCTTTCCCTTCCCACATGCATACTGTTTTCGTTTTTGTAGGATTGAGTGTTAAGTCAAGTTTCCCCCTGATGTATTGCATCAGATTTAGGGCATGATTGGCACTTTTCTTGTTTTTACAGATTATGACACTATCATCGGCATAACGTACCAACTTTCCATAGGTAAGTCCATACTTTTCCCACAATCGGTTGAACGCATTTAGATAGATGTTTGCTAATAATGGTGAGATCACCGATCCCTGGCTAGTTCCATGTTCACTGACTTCTAGTATGTTCCCATATAGAATTCCTGCTTTCAGCCACTGCCTTATTAGTTTTAATATCCGTCTGTCCGATACTCTCTGTTCCATCAATTTCATTAGTTTGTCTTGGTTAACCCTGTCAAAGAACTTCTCGATATCCGCATCTACAACATAATATCCTTTGTTGTTACATCCCTTTCTGACTACTTCTAGCGCCTGTTTTGCACTACGTTTCGGTCTGAATCCGTACGAACAGTCCTTAAAGTCTGCTTCGAATACAGGCTCTATTGCTATTTTCGTAGCCATCTGTACAATTCGGTCTCTGACTGTTGGAATACCCAGAGGTCTCTCGCTTCCATCGGGTTTTGGAATCATCACTCGTTTCACCGGCTTCGGAATATATTCCCCATGCATAAGTTCCTTCTGAATTTCCATCAGATATTTCTCTATTCCATAGGCTTCTATATCCTCTATTCTGATTCCGTCAATTCCGCTTGTTCCTTGGTTTGCTTTCACTCTTTTCCATGCCTCCAATAGTACATCGTTTCGATATACTTTGTCGTAAAGCGCATGAAATCTTCTTGTACTGCATTTCTTGGCTGTTAGATATAGTTTGTTTTGAAGTTGTCGAACTTTCTCTTTGGAGTTGTTAGTCTTCATGACATTCTCTCACTCTTACCCTCTCTGCAAACTTGAATGAAGCAGGGTTCCTTTCCTAAGCAATGTTTTGTTTCATTGCCAGCATCGGTACTATGAACCCCTCCGACTCCCTCCTGCCAAGAATACGATTTCGCTCTGCTTATACGCATCTTCTTTACCACATGGTGGCAGGTAGGGTCTCTCCAGTTCCGAACCACACCTTTCATACATACCGCTTCCCATATACCGAAGGATTATCAGTGGTGCTTCCAGTATCTTCCCACCTTCCATGATCTTCGCCCAATAGGACTAGGCTCGACTTCCTCACCTCTCCTCTTTCCAGAGCAGTTTTCTTTACGATACGGCAGAATTCACTTTATGTTACGGTCTGCATGATTGTTAGCACTTCTATCGAAGTTACATTACCCACTCGCTTAGCACCCAGCATTACTGCAGCGCACCGAGTTTGACTATACGGCTCACTGGCGATTACCGTAATCGGACTTACACCGACTGGTGTGATCCAGCTTCGCTGGACACGCTCCTATTAAATAAAAAAAGACAGGTCATATCTCAACTGCAAAATATGACCTGTCTTTCTTTAAAAATGGACCTGGCGGGAATCGAACCCGCGTCCGAAAGCCCTTTCATTAAAACTTCTTCCATCATAGTCATTTATTTAACATTCCCTCCGTCTATCGCCAAATGACAGGCTATAAACCTCAGTAGCTTCATAAATTCTTCCATTTCCGCAAAGCTTTGGAAATAAAGTGCCCCGCATCGTCGATGCCGGTTACTTAAGCAGCGGGTGACTTAAGGCCGACAGCAGCAACTAGGCTGCGAACGCTAACTTTTTGTCTGCGTTTATATTTAGTTTCCGATGGTTTTATGCGGAACCGGACCGCAGATGGCTATCTTAATTGCTAGACCCCCGTCGAAACCAGTACAAGCCCTTGTACTATTATTTATTATACTCTCTTCAACGCATTTATTCAACCAAATCTGTTTTATTTTATATTCTTTTCACAATTTAGACGTTACTGTCCACTCCGTTCTAAGCAACATTCAGACTTCTTCGGCAAACAGTTTTGTCAAAACCTCTATCATAATTTCATTCGTGCACGATTTAATAAAGCCGATCGTATCCACCATGATCTCATCGCTCTTTTCCCCGTCCCTGATATCGGTACGACGCTTTGTTTTGTCAATCAGCATGATCAGCTCAGGGGTCAGGTCCTCATAGACTTCCGCCGTTGCCCGATTGACAAGTTGCCTGATTTCTTCTGCTGTTTTCTTCATATTTCCGGCCTCTCCTGGAGTATTTTCTATCTTCCTACAGATTTTTTACTTTAAAATCCTTTTCTGCTTCCCGGCGCTGATCCTTCTTCGCAATGTCCTGTCTCTTGTCATACAGCTTTTTGCCTTTGGCCAGACCGATTTCCACCTTGATCAGGCTTCCCTTTAAATAGACCTGCAGAGGTGCTATCGTATAGCCTTGCTCCGAAATCTTGCCTGACAGCTTATTGATCTCCGATTTATGAAGAAGCAGCTTTCTTGGCCGGAGCGGATCTTTATTAAAAATATTTCCCTTTTCATAGGGACTGATATGCATTCCGTAAATGAACACCTCGCCTCTGTCGATGCGCACATATGCTTCCTTAATACTGCACTTGCCCATGCGCAGCGATTTAATTTCCGTACCGTACAACGAAATACCCGCTTCGAATTTATCCTCAATAAAATAATCAAAATAAGCTTTTTTATTATTGGCTATCAAATGAAAGCCATTCTTTTCTTTTTCCTTTGCCAAAATACTCACTCCTCCCCGGCAAGCACGAAATCTACCGTACGCAGCGTCTTATCCACGCCATTCACGCGCACGTCTAACATCTGTCCGAGCGTATACCGTCTGCCGCCAGCTTCACCAACCAGCTCATAGCTTTTCTCATCATAATAGTAGTAATCGCCCGCCATCTTGGACACATGCACAAGACCCTCTACGGTATTGGGCAGTTCAACATAAATTCCCCAATTCGTAATACCGGAAATAATGCCTGTAAACACTTCGCCAATCCGTTTCTCCATATATTCCGCTTTTTTAAGCTTTTCCGTTTCCCGTTCCGCCTCGTCGGCAATCCTCTCTCTGATGCTCGACTGTTTTGCCACTTCCGGCAAAATCTTTTCATAGTGTTCGATCCGCTCTTCTTTCAGCCTGCCGCGAATATTTTCCTTAATAATCCGATGAATCTGCAAATCAGGGTAACGGCGAATCGGCGATGTAAAATGACAGTAATACCGGCACGCCAGGCCAAAATGACCCGTGCACTCTGTCGAATACTTTGCCCGCTGCATGGAACGCAGTGTCAAGCGGCTGATCAGAGCCTCCTGCGGTGTATCTTCGATTTTTACGAGTAGCTTTTGCAGTTCCTTCGGATGGATCTCTTCATCCTTTACTTTGATACCGTATCCGAAATTACGAATAAACGCCGATAGCTTCCTGATCTTTTCGGGATCAGGATTTTCATGCGTCCGATACACAAACGGAAGCTCCTGCCAATAAAAATGTTCCGCCACTGTCTCATTTGCCAGCAGCATAAAATCCTCTATCAACTTTGTTGCAGTATTGCGCTCATACGGCTTAATCTCCACAGGATGTCCCTCCTGATCAAGAAGAATCTTTGTCTCGGGCAGATCAAAATCTATCGAACCGCGCTTTTTACGTCTTTCTCTCAGAATGTGTGCCAGTTCTTTCATGCTGAAAAACATTGGCACGAGCTCCTCGTATTCCTTCTTTAACTGCTCGTCCCCATGCTCCAATATTGCATTGACCGCCGTGTAGGTCATCCTGCGGTTCGTCCTGATGACCGTCTCCGCAAGCCTATGATCAATCACCTCTCCATTTTCATCAATTTTCATCAAACAGCTTAATGCAAGCCGGGTCTCCTGCTCATTCAGTGAACAAATCCCATTACTTAACCGGTGAGGCAGCATCGGAATTACCCTGTCAACCAGATAAACGCTTGTCGCGCGTTTCAAAGCCTCCCGGTCAAGCGCACTGTTCTCCTGCACATAATTTGTCACGTCGGCAATATGCACACCCAGCTGGTAATATCCATTCTCCACGGATAAGCTTACCGCATCATCCAGATCCTTCGCATCCTCGCCGTCAATTGTAACCATCATAACATCTCTCAAGTCCAACCGGCCGGCCATATCTGCCTGAGAAATTTCCTCGGGTACGCGTTCCGCCTGGTTCAGCACCCGTTCCGGAAACTCAACCGGAAGATCATAGCTCTTTATAATAGAAAG
>JASGGU010000105.1:0-10457 GCA_047602645.1 Lachnospiraceae bacterium
TGGAAAAATGCACATAGTAATAGTCACAGGGACTTTTGTCAAAGCCGATGTGATGGAGTCCGGCTTCAAGCAGCAGCATATCGCCTGCCTTCAGCTCGTAGTACACATGATTTTCCTCGATATACATCGCACCGCTTTTGATCACATAAAGAATCGGTGTGTCCGGAGTCCGCTCAAAGTGAATCCAGTCATCAACAAATATAATTTCATTAAAATAAGAGATTTCCGGCAGCAGCTCCGCCCTGACACTGAACATGAAACTACCTCCTGCCCTTTGCTTTTGTACAGTATAGCATGACAAGGCATCGGGTACAAGTCGCTATTATACAAATTTTATATCCGGATTGCATGTACAAAGAATGGATTATAAGTATACTTTGGCATATAAAATAAGGAAAACGGCCTATATATCAAGACGCCGGTATTTTAAAAACAGAATGTGAGGAGAAGAGCATGATAACAAAATACAGATTAGGGAAGCCGATACAGACGGGAGCAATTTTGCAGGAGCTTCCGGCAGAGTCGGCTTTGCCGGAATTTTTGCAGGAACAAGGAGATGTGCTGTATTGCTGTGAGCTGCAAAATGATACGATTGTTTATGGACTTGGTGAGCAGATCCGCGGAATTAACAAACGGGGCTGGAAATACAAGAGCTGCAGTATGGATGATTCGCTGCATTCAGAGGAAAAGCAATCACTGTATGGGGTGCACAATTTTCTCGCCGTTACGGGGAAAAAGCCGTTTGGACTATTTATTGACTATGCCGGAATAATGACGTTCGATATCGGCTATACGCATTTGGACCGGCTGGAAATTACCGTGCCGGATAAAAATTTGGATTTCTATTATATTACGGGAGAATCCGTGCCGGATATTGTCAAGCAGTTTCGTAAGCTGATCGGCAGAAGCTATATCCCTCCGAAATGGGCATTTGGCTTCGGACAGAGCCGTTGGAGCTATGAAACGGCTGAAGAAGTGCTTGCAGTTGCGAAGCAGTACAGGAAGCAGGAAATCCCGCTCGATATGATTTATCTGGATATTGACTATATGGAGCGCTATAAGGATTTTACAATTAATGAGGAAGCATTTCCAGATTTTGCAGACTTTGTGAAAAAGCTGCGCGGTATGGGAATCCGTCTGGTGCCGATTATCGATGCGGGTGTAAAAATTGAAGAAGGCTACAAAACTTATGAGGAAGGCGTTGTCAATAATTATTTTTGCAAGGATGCGGAAGGGAATGATTTTGTGGCAGGGGTATGGCCGGGGCGGGTACATTTTCCCGATATGTTGAAGCCTGAAACAAGAAGATGGTTCGGCCGCAGCTATCAATTTTTGCTTGATCAGGGAATTGAGGGTTTTTGGAATGATATGAATGAGCCTGCAATCTTTTACTCAGAGGAACATTTGCGGGAAGTATTTAATGAGATCGAAGAATATAAGGGAAAAAATCTCGATATTCAGACCTTTCAGGAATTCCAATCGTTAGTCGGCGACATCAATAACAATATCGGAGATTATGACCGATTCTTTCATGAGGTTAACGGCAAAAAGGTGCCGCATAAAGAGGTACATAATATTTACGGTTTTCAAATGACGAGGGCAGCAGGTGAGGCATTTGAGGAATTGGTGCCGAACAAAAGAATTCTGCTGTTTTCCCGCTCCTCCTATATCGGGATGCATCGCTATGGCGGCATCTGGATGGGTGACAATATGTCATGGTGGTCTCATATTCTGTTGAATCTGAAAATGCTGCCGTCTCTGAATATGTGTGGATTCCTTTATACAGGCGCAGATATAGGGGGATTTTCGAGTGACACAACAGAGGATCTGGTGATTCGCTGGACACAGCTTGGTATTTTCACGCCTCTTATGCGCAATCATTCCGCAAAGGGGACGAGATATCAGGAGTCGTATGCGTTTGACCACCCGGAGGTATTTAAGGATATTATCGGCCTGCGCTATGCGTTGATTCCCTATTTATACAGTGAGTATATGAAGGCTGCGTTAAATGATGAGATGATGTTTCAGCCGCTTTCATTTCTATATCCGCATGATTTGACAGCCGCACAGGTGGAGGATCAGCTATTCGTCGGAGAGAGCATTATGATTGCACCGGTCTACACACAAAATGCCGAGGGAAGATATGTATACCTACCGGAACGGATGAAGCTGATCAAATTCCGTTCGGCTGACAATTATGTCGAGCAGGTGCTGGAGGCAGGCCATCATTACATTGCGCTTGCACTTGAAGAAACAGCCGTATTTATTAAAAGAAATCACATCCTGCCGCTTGCGGGGCCGGCACAGTGCATCGATGAGCTTGAGGAAGAAAACCTGACACTGCTCAGCTTTGCGGAAAAGACTTGTGAATATACACTCTACCATGATGACGGCTGCAGCCGTGACTTTGACAGGGCGAAAAACTATAAGGTATATAGACTCGGGAACTGAAGGAGGAGACTGGCGGCACTGCTTATAACCGGTCATAAGGAAAGGGATATTGTATGGAAAGAATACAGAAAATTTCGTTAATTGGATTGGGTGCCATGGGAGTTTTCTTTGCACCGCGTCTGTATGCGAAGTATGGAACGGATTTTCGGGTCATCGCAGGGGGTGCGCGAAAGGAACGTCTGGAAACAAAGGGCGTCACGGTCAACGGCTTGAACTATAAGTTTCCGGTTATTACACCGGAGGAACGAGGAAATCCGGCGGATCTGATCATCATTGCCGTAAAAGCCTATAGTCTGCAACAGGCGATTACGGATATCCAGAATCAGATGGGTCCGGATACACAGATTTTATGCGTGTTAAACGGTGTGGATTCAGAGGAGCACCTGATTCGGGAATTCGGCGAGGCGCATGTGCTTTACTCCTATATGCGCATGTCCGTAGTTATGAAGGACGGCACTGCGGATTTTGATCCTTATTGGGGAAAGGTGTTTTTTGGAGAAAAGAAAAATAAGCTGTATACACAACGCGTTGAGAAAGTCAGAAAAGTATTTGAAGACAGCGATATACCTTATGAAATAGGAGAGGACATGCTTAAGGGGATCTGGTTCAAATATATGTGCAATATCGGAGAAAATCTGACATGTGCCCTTCTCGGCGTTCCATTCGGCGCATTCCGCACAAGTGAGCATGCAAATTACTTAAGGCAAAATGCGATGCGTGAAGTGGTTGCGATCGCTCAAAAGAAGGGTATTGATATCGGTGAAAAAGAAATCGGGCAGCAGGAGAGGACTATAGTGGAGATTCCGTTTTGGAACAAGCCTTCCACGCTGCAGGATCTGGAAACAAAACGGCAGACCGAAATAGAGCTGTTTGCCGGAAATGTAGTTCGAATGGGCCGGGAATTGTCAATACCGACGCCGATCAACGAATTCTTTTATCATGGCATCCGTGTTTTGGAGGAAAAAAATGCAGGGCTGTGTAATGAGAAAAAATGAAAACATCTATAAGGTTCATGCTATCTAGACATAACAAATTGATTAATAAATAAACGTAAGTTATTAACTATGTATGAAAAATAAAGGGATTAGGAAGCAGAACGAGGGTGTATGGGAACTGCTTCCCAAGCCCTTTTATTTTACAGGATCAGTTTTTTTTGATAAAATATGATATCAAAATATACTATTATCCGACAAATAACGCGAAGAATCGATATAATTATTTCATAAATTCAAGTATTAGAGGTAAATGATAATAGTATACATGAAAATAAAGTTCAATTTGATATTAAGTAATAAAGTAATTAATATAATGTTAAATACTTTTAAATAGTTGGTATAATTTATTAAATGAATACTAAAGAGGTGGGCGATGTGTATGAAATTGCAATTTGTGATGACGAAGTAATTTTTATGGAGGAACTAAAGAGGCAATTAGAGAGTCATCCGAAATTTCCTGCTGACTCCAGAATTTATACTTATCAATCAGGCGAGGCGCTCTTACGGGAAAGAAAGAAGGTATTTGACCTGATTATGCTGGATATGCAGATGGATAAACTGGATGGCCGTGAAACCGCTGAGTTTTTAAGGGAGGAGAGAGGCTATGATTTTGTGCTGGGCTTCTTTACGGGAAAAGAGTTGCCTAAGGCCAGGGATTTTAAATTAAAGCCAAGCAGGTATCTTATGAAAACAGCGAGTGCGGCCGAGCTGGAGGAGGATCTCGGTGCATTGCTGATGGAAATGGTTGACTTGAAAAAGAAGGAATATTTTAATTGTACTTATTTTGGCAGGGTGACAAGACTTAATGTAAGAGATATTATGTATATTTCTAATATGAAGAATGGCTCAGAAATTATATTCAGCAAAAGTTATTCCGAAAGAAATCAAGTTAAGAGCTGCAAATGCAATAAAAAAATTGCAGATATTTATGAAGAGCTTCCTAAGGATAAATTCTCTTTTATACAAAGTTATTTACTGGTAAATCTTGAGTATATTTCCGGATATAAAGGGAATGACGTAATACTTGAGAACGAAATATTACATTCCATATCAAGAATGCATAAAGAAACCTTTAAAAAGGAATTTGTGGAATTTCACAAAAAATATTTCGGCTTAAACCATTGAAAAGGATAGGGATGATTATGGATACGAGTAATATGTTGTGGAACATACCAATCTGCATATTTGAAATATATATGTTTTATGATTACTTTCGGGGAAATTTTAAATACCGGAAAGAAGAAAAACATGTGCGCTTTTTGATATTGCTGGGTCTATTTACGGCAATGATGTTTGTAAACAGCTTCGGTAACTCTCGTTTAAATATTTGTATTGTTCCGTTTTTATATATTTTGGTCTCCTGCCTGCTTTATAGAGAATCATTTAAACGAATTCTTTATATGAATGTCTTTTTTATAATAATCATGGCTGGAATTGAAATTGGGTTTGAAGTTACCTTCAGTATTGTCTCAGGTGATGCTTTTGTAGAGTTATATGATGTTCCAATAAGTAGAACTATTATTTTCATGTTTGAAAAGCTTATTAATTTTGTCATATTGCGCATGATTAAAAATTATAAAAGTACTAATAGTTTTTTGATGAACCAAAAGCTATATAGAATGGTATATCTATTACCATTGGACTCTTTCTTAATTTATAGTGGGATTATATATTCGAAAATGGATTTAGGTCTTTTTTCATTCCAAAAAGGTTTATTAGTCTTGGGGTGTTTTTTATTAGTGCCAATTAATATAGTTGTTTTTTATTTATTAGAAAAATTATCTGAAACTATGGAAAAAACAAAAATACTTGAATTGGAAAAACTTAAGCAGGAGTTAGAGGGGACACATTATGAAAGGATTAATGAAATCAATGAAGAACATAAAAACTATCTGCATGATGTGCAGCATTGTTTCAGAGCAATCGGAGAAATGGCACGGCTTGGGGAAAATGAAAGGATTATGGATTTAATTACGGGTATGAATGTAGAGATTGAGAAAATCAGAAAAAAGCGATATTGCTTGCATCCTATCGTAAATGCAATCCTTTGTGAAGCGGAAGAGAGGGCAAATCAGAATCATGTACAATATGATGTAAAGATAAATCCGGTCATTGACTTTTCATTTATCGATGACTTTTCTTTGATTTCTATGATAGGAAACCTGATTAATAACGCATTAGAAGCCGCCATAAAGTGTGAGCAGGAACGTTTTGTCAGCATGGAAGCACATCTGTCAGGCAATAAAAGGTTTTTAACGCTTTGTATCAGAAATAGCTTTGCAGAGAAGCCTGTAATTAAAAACGGAGAATATCAGACGAACAAAGCAGATCAGGCAAAGCATGGAATCGGAATCAAAAATGTAAAGGAACGGGCGGAGTATTATGGAGGATTCTTATTATTGGAAACTGTCGATGATGTATTTGTGGCTACATTGGAAATACCAACAAATAAAATAAACGGATAAATGAAGGGAAATTCACGCAATAAAATACAAATTATGTCATGTTTGTGTAAATTTCGCTTCAAATCGTGTAAATTTGGCTAACCCCATTGAAATGAAGGAAACAATTATATAAAATCATAACTAGGAAAGGGGGAAGTTCCTGATGAAAAAATACAAGCTTTTTGCAATGCTTAATGCTTTTGCTATGGTATTGGCCGTACAGAGCATAACAATGACATGCTTGTGGGTGGCACATCAGCCTAAAGTCCCGCAAGAACTTGCCAAGTTTAAAAAGTAGAGAGCAGGAAATCCATCATTTATGTTAAGAACCTATGCGGAGCTATTTGTGATAAACTAACACTATCAACCACCTTGGGATCCAGTGTAACGTTTCCACCAACACAAATAGCACCGACATAGGTTTCTTATATACTATTATAGCAAATTGTAGGAACACAGAATATAGTTTTCTGTGTTTTTTATTTCATAAAACGACATCTGTTATTGGAAATATTATGAATAACTTTGATTTCCGGATAAAAACCAGATATCTCTTGCTAAACCCCCAGAATTTAGGTAAAATAAAAATGAAGTGAAGGCTTGTCAAATTGTAATTAGTAGATTGGAGGAATTAATATGAGTGAAATATTTAAGGATTTACCCCCGGTTTCCTATGAAGGGCCTAAAAGTAAAAAGCCCCGTTCATTTAAGTATTATGATCCGGAAAGAGTGATCATGGGTAAGACAATGAAGGAGCAGCTGCCCTTTGCCATGGCATGGTGGCATAATATGTGCGCTGCGGGGGCCGATATGTTTGGTGTAGGTACGGCAGACAAAAGCTTTGGAGCAAAGGTTGGAACGATGGAGCACGCGAGAGCAAAGGTAGATGCCGGCTTTGAATTTATGCAGAAGCTGGGCATTTCTTATTTTTGCTTTCATGATGTTGATATCGTACCGGAAGCAGATACAATAGAAGAAACAAATAAGCGCTTGGATGAAATTACCGATTATATGAAGGAAAAGATGGAGCAGACAGGAATCAAGCTTCTTTGGGGGACAGCCAATATGTTTTCCAATCCGCGTTATATGAACGGTGCCGGAAGCACAAATTCAGCCGATGTTTACTGCTTTGCTGCTGCACAGATAAAAAAAGCACTGGACTGTACGGTGAAGCTTGGCGGAAAGGGCTATGTATTCTGGGGCGGAAGAGAGGGCTATGAAACACTGCTGAATACGGATGTCGGCTTTGAACTTGAAAATATTGCAAACCTGATGAGGATGGCTGTAGAATATGGAAGAAAAATCGGCTTTACCGGTGATTTTTATATAGAGCCTAAGCCGAAGGAGCCTATGAAGCATCAATATGATTTTGATGCGGCAACTGCGATCGGTTTTCTTCGCCGATATGGTTTGGACAAGGATTTTAAGCTAAATATTGAGGCAAATCATGCGACATTGGCCGGACATACGTTCCAGCACGAACTGCGTATCAGTGCAATCAACGGAATGCTTGGCAGCATCGACGCCAATCAGGGTGATGAGCTGCTGGGATGGGATACCGATCAGTTTCCGTCTGATGTGTATGAAGCAACCTTGTGTATGTATGAGGTTTTAAAGGCAGGAGGAATCAGCGGCGGGTTTAATTTTGACTCTAAAACAAGGAGACCGAGCTATACCTATGAAGATATGTTTGATGCTTATATTCTGGGAATGGACACGTTTGCCCTGGGTCTTATTAAAGCGGCGGAATTGATTGAGGACGGCCGGATTGATACATTTGTAAAAGAAAAGTATGCAAGCTTTGAGAGCGGAATCGGCAAGAAAATCAGAGACAGGGAAACCTCTCTGGAGGAGCTGTCCGATATTGCTCTTAAAATGGGCAAGCCACAGCTTCCGGCATCGGGAAGACAGGAATATTTGGAGGGAGTTTTAAATAATATTCTATTTGGCTGACATCTATGAGGCTGAAAGGCAAACACATAGAATACGGGAAAGATGCACATCTTTCCCGTATTTTTTGCAGAAAAGAGAGTGGAGATTTATGAAAAAGTTAATTGGTAGCAAGGCCTTTTACAAAGGCGTATTAGCGATTGCCGTTCCTATTATTCTGCAGAACGGCATTGCGAACCTTGCCGGGATGCTGGACAATATTATGGTAGGGATCATCGGCACGGAGCAGATGTCTGGAGTATCGATTGTAAATCAGCTTATTTTTGTATTTCAGTTGTGCATATTCGGAGCGGTATCGGGGGCCGGTATATTTGGAGCACAGTTTTACGGACAAAATAACAGAGAGGGATTAAGGGATACCTTTCGCTACAAGCTGGTAATTGCTGCTGTGTTGTTATGTCTGGCGGAAGCCGTTTTTTTGGGACAAGGGGCACGGCTGATTTCTCTTTATCTGCATGAAGGAGAAGGCGGAGGAAATCTGGCGGCAACCCTTGCATATGGTGAGCGGTATTTAAAGATTATGCTGATTGGAATGGTGCCGTTTACTCTTGAACAATGCTATTCTTCGACGCTGCGTGAAACAGGAGAGACGATTGTGCCGATGAAGGCAAGTATGATCGCAGTTCTGATTGATACGTTTTTAAACTATGTGCTGATTTACGGAAAGCTGGGCTTCCCGGAACTCGGTGTGGATGGTGCTGCCTATTCTACTGTGCTGGCACGTTTTATTCAGGCCGGTATTGTAATTGTCTGGACACATAAAAATCTGCAAAGAAATACATTTATGACAGATGTCTATAGAAGTCTGAGAATACCGTTTGGGCTGATGAAAAAAATATTGATCACCGGGCTGCCGTTGCTGCTGAATGAGACGCTTTGGGCTTCAGGTGTTGCGGCACAGACACAGTGTTATTCTGTAAGGGGATTGTCGGTTGTGGCAAGCTTAAATATTAATTCAACAATATATAATGTATTTACGATTGTATTTATTGCTTTAGGTGATTCGGTTGCAATTATTGTTGGCCAGCTGCTTGGCGCCGGAAAATTAAAGGAGGCCAGAGAAACCGCCTATAAGATTATATTTTTTTCTGTCGGCTGCTGTCTGATTGTGGGAGCTGCCTTGTTTGGTACGGCACATCTGTTTCCGAGAATCTATAATACAACGGATGAGATACGTTCCATGGCGACAGGAATGATCCGGATTTCTGCTGTCATGATGCCGCTGCAGGCGTTCCTTCATGCTACCTATTTTACAATCCGTTCAGGGGGAAAGACAGTAATCACATTTTTATTTGACAGTGTATTTCTTTGGATTGTGGCCGTACCTGCGGCTTACCTGCTGGCTTATCATACAGGGTTTCCGATCCTTACGGTATTTTTATTCTGTCAGCTGCTGGACTGTATCAAGGCAACGGTTGGTTGGCTGATTATGGTAAGTGGGGTGTGGGTGCAAAACATCGTGGGAGGATTACAGCTTGATTCTTAATAAAGATCAATCCTATTCCTTAAAAATATAAAGAAACTCTATCAAATAAAATTGATAATTTATATGGATTATGCACAAAAAAAATTTATTGAATACTTACAAATTGCCTATGGATTTTATTAAAAAATGTGGTAAGATTAACAATGGTAGAGAAGAAAGGTTTTTTAAAATAAAACGTAGGAGGTTTATAGTATTATGGGTAGTTTGAATTTATTTTTAGTCATTTCCATCATTGTTTCATTCCTCGCGTTCCTGTTTGCATTATGGCTGTACCGTTGGGTTTCTGCACAGCCATCTTCAAACAAAAGAATAGAAGAGGTCGGAGGCTATATTAGGAAGGGTGCAAATACATTCCTTAAAAAGGAGTATCTTGTACTGACAAAATTCTGTGGGGGAGCTGCTATTTTGATTTTTCTTTTTCTGCCTGCTCCAATTTGGAAAACAGCCAGTATTTTAGATAACTTTACGATTGTACTTGCTTACCTTTGCGGTACTGTTTTTTCTGCGATTGCAGGTAAGATCGGTATTCAGGTTGCGACAATTGCCAATATTAAGACGGCCGAGGCGGCTAAGAATGGCGGTTTGAAGCCTTCTTTTCTGGCAGCTTTCCGTGGTGGTTCTGTTATGGGTATGGCCGTTGTCGGAAGCTCTCTTTTAGGTGTGAGTCTTGTTATGCTTATCACAAAGGATTCAACCGCATTACTTGGATTCAGCTTTGGTGCAAGCTCTTTGGCATTATTTGCTAAGGCAGGCGGCGGAATCTTTACAAAGACGGCCGATATCAGTGCCGATCTCGTAGGTAAGGTAGAGCTTGGAATTCCTGAGGATGATCCTCGTAACCCGGCCGTAATCGCCGATAATGTAGGTGATAATGTAGGTGATGTTGCGGGTATGGGAGCCGATCTGTTCGATTCTAACGTGGCATCCATGGCATCTGCTCTTGTAATGGCGATTGCACTTGGAAATAAGCTGGGTGTGGATTTTTCCGCAATGGTATTCTGCTATGCCGCTTTGGGACTTCTTTCTTCTATTATCGGAGTTATGGCGGCTCGTATGGGCCAGAAGGGTGATCCTACAGTTGCGTTGAATAAAAGTACATATATTACGACAGGTATCTTTGCAGTGTTAACG
>JASGGU010000106.1:0-10323 GCA_047602645.1 Lachnospiraceae bacterium
AACCCCTCATGATTGAGGGGCAGGGGAGTTGAGAGTGTCGAAGACACTTTGTTCTTATTTAATAGGAAATTCCTACGGATTCCCTATCAAATAAAATAGATTTTGAATGTGTCATAAAAACAATACTTTTTACTGTAAAAATAGTCTTTTATGCTAGACTGACGAGATGTAAACTAATATAGGACGATCCTGCCCTGGGGCACTAAAAATAGTTGGAGGAATGCTTATGAGAATCAGAAAATATGTGCTGAACGAGAAATATCATACGGATATTACGGCGTATTTACAGGATAACTACCGGGTGGACAGTAAAGAAATGCAATATCCGGCCGTACTGATCTGTCCGGGCGGTGCGTTTTTTTCTCTTTCGGAGAGAGAGGGGGCTCCGGTTGCGGCGGCTTTTTTGAATAGAGGATTTCAGGCATTTGTATTACATTATACAATCGGAAACTGCAATCATAAAATTACAAATATTCTGGAGGATGCACTGACGGATTGTGCTATGGCGGTGCATACAATCAAAGAACATGCAAAAGAATTTCATATTGATTCTGAGCGCATCCTTATGCTGGGTTTTTCGGCAGGGGCCTACTTAACAGCAATGTATGGAAACAGATGGAAGGAAGCATGGCTGACTGAGAAAGTCGGCGTGCAGCCGAAGGAGCTAAAAATCAGGACGGCGGCACTATGCTATCCTTTATGTGATTATGAAATGATGTCACATTATGAAAATCAATGTTCTAAGGAGACACACGAATTACTTCTGAAGGCAAATCTGTGTCTTTGCGGAGAGCAGTTTCCACCCATGGAAACACGCAGAAAATACAGCCCTCTCCGGTATGTTTGTGAGGATACTGTGCCGACATTTCTCTGGCATACTTCGGATGATCACGTCGTACCGGCTGAAAATAGTCTGTCATATGCCAGACAGCTTTCTAAGTTTCAAATTCCTTATGAGCTTCATATATTCGAACACGGCGTACATGGAATGTCTCTGGCACTGCCGCATACGGCGGCCGTGGAGGAGGAAATTAACGATCATTGTGCGGCATGGTTTGGACTGCTCATGAAATGGCTTGAGAAGCGCCGGGATTTTCTTAAATTTTGACACATTTCAGCGAAAAACCGGTCTATCCCAAAGAGAGAGCCTATGGTAAAGTGGAGTTACTTTCAAGCTTGAAAATAAAAATCTAGTAAAAAACAGGGGTAAATTACGTATTGGAGGATGAAAGAATGAAGAAAAAGTTAATAAGCGGCGCAATGGGGGCTGCTCTGATGGCGGCCGTTGTCTTGTCAGGCTGCGGCTCTAAAGGAAGCCCGGCTGTGAATGATACGGCAAGCGGGGCGGCAGAAGCCGGCCAGACGGAAGCAAACGATGCAGAAAACGGCGGCAATGCAGAAAAAACGGTAGTGACCTTTCAGACATGGAATCCGGCTGACGGCGGACCGGACAGTGCAATTTTTAAAATTATTGATGCGTTTGAAGCGGAAAATCCGGATATTGAAATTAATTATGTATATGTAGACTCAGGAAGCCACAGAGAGCAGCTGAAGGTGGAACTGATGGGCGGAGAAGGGCCGGATATTTATGGAATGAATGCAGGCGTTTATTACTCCGAATTCAGGGATTTCGAGGAAGATATTACTCCCTATTGTGAGGAGACGTGGGGCAGTGAGTGGAAAGGCCAGTTTTTGGATTCCTGCCTTGGCATGATGGAATCGGATGGCGCTTATTATGGGCTTCCGCTTGGAATGACTTATGCGGGTCTCGCATGGGCAGATGTAAATATGCTGAAGGACTACGGACTGGAGGTTCCGAAATCTTATTCTCAGCTGCTTGAGGCAGGAAAGGTGCTGAGGGAAAACGATCAGCTCCCGATGGCAATCGGAGCAAAGGATTCCTGGCTGAACGGGGATACGTTTATGAGTATTGCGAATGATGTTAATTCTGAAAAGCTGTATTCGGCAATTGCCGGTGAAACGCCATTTACCGATCCGGATATGGTGGAGGCACTCAGAATCTGGCAGAATTGCTTTCTTGACGGTGTCTTTCAGGATGGCGCGGTCGGCATGACCTTATACAATGATGTAAATGATATGTTCCAAAAGGAAGGCAGTATTCCGCTTATGCTGAATGGCTCATGGGCAATGAATATGTATACATTAAGCGATACGGAAACGAAGGAAACCTTTAATTCTGAAGGAGCGGATCATGATATATATCTGATTGACTGGAATGATGACGGAAAGGTCAGCCCGATGACAATGTCTGTGGATGTTGTATTATGTATGAATAAATATTCAGAGGTAAAAGAAGAGGCCTTCCGTTTCATGGACTATCTTGTTCATGAGGGTCAGGAGCTTCTCGTCAATGACTATCTGGAATATATGCCGACGCTTTCGGATATGGAGCTTCAGGTGAAGGGTTTGAGTGAGGACGGACAGCAGAATTTGGAGTTTGTCATTGATAATGCCAAAAGCAATGTCGGGGGCGTGAGAACGATTGATAATTCCGAGCTGTATACAAAGCTTCTTGATATGCTGGGCGCATTGGCAATTAATGAAGTGACGCCCCAAGAGGCGGCAGAACAAATCGAGACGGTTTCCAAGTCGATTCAGAGATAACAAAACAGGCTGCCGGGCAAAGCAGTAATACCATAACCGGCAGCCTGATTAAAAAAAGCAGGGATAGAGACTATGAGAAAGACAAAAATATGGAGAAATTATCTGGCGGGGTATTTGTTCATTTTGCCGATGGTCGCATTGTTTGTGGGCTTTGTGATTTATCCGGTTATTTATAATATCATCATCAGTTTTTTCGAATGGAACGGAATCAGTCAGACAAAAGAATTTGTGGGCCTTACTAATTACAGAGCATTGTTTGCGGATCCCGTGATGGCAACGATTATAAAAAATTTTTTGATTTTTGCCTTTTCTACGATTTTGATTCAGGCATTAATAGGATTGTTTTTTGCGTCAATTTTGATTCGAAAAATCAAATTTGCAGATGTCTATAAAACACTGATCTATTTGCCGATTATAGCGACCCCTTCGATTGTGGGCAATGTTTTTTCAAAGATTCTGGAGACAAACCGCGGGTATCTTAATCAGATGCTGACCTTTTTTCACCTGGACTTTTTGTGCAGGCAATGGCTGGCTGAGCCCAAGATTGCACTTGGGTGCATTATTTTTGTAAATATATGGCAATGGACAGGATATAGTATGCTGATGTATTATGCAAATATGCTGAATATTTCGCAGGATATCTATGAGGCCGCCCAAATCGATGGGGCAGGAAATTTTAAGCAGTTTACACATATTACGTTTCCCTTGCTCAGGGGTACGCATTATACGGTCTTCATTATGGGAATGATCGGTTCTTTAAAGACGTTTGATATTCCTTATGTATTGACTAACGCAGGACCCAATCATGCAACGGAATTTTTCTCTACTTACATTTATTCGAAATCCTTTGATTTGTTTGATCAGGGAACAGCCTCGGCAATTGTCGTGCTCATGCTTATGCTGGCGATGATTATTACGGCACTGCAGCTTTGTTTTTATTACCGCAACGATAAGGATAAGGAGGCGGCAGCGTGAAAGGAATCAGAAAAAAAAATCTAACTGCACATATGATTTGTATTCTGGCCGTAACAGTTTTTATGTATCCGATTGTACTGATGCTGATAAAATCCTTTGCGGTAGACGGCATTTATAATTATGTACGGGTATTTGAGACCTATCGGTTATTCAAAAATTTAGTAAACAGTATTTTGATCGTATTCACAACACTGATTGTCGTTGCAGTTGTAGTTTCGCTTGCTGCATATGCTTTTTCTAAACTGGAGTTTCCATTTAAAAAAATGATTTATTATGCTATGCTTATGGGGATGATGATTCCTGCGTCTGCAATGATATTTCCGCTGTTTAGTACAATCAAGGGAATGGGTATGCTGGGCTCCAGGTTTTCCGTTGTGCTGCCGTATGCGACGCTGAGCAGCTGTTTTAATCTGATGATGCTTAAAAATTATTTTGATGCATTACCGGATCAAATGATTGAAGCGGCCCGTATCGACGGTGCAGGGAATTTCAGGGTATTCAGAACAGTGATGATGCCTCTTGCAAAGCCGGGGCTGGCATTTGTGCTGATGCAGACATTTTTATCTTCTTGGAACGAGCTGCAGATGGCAATGATTTTTATTAAGGATGAAGCAAAGCTGCCGATTTCTGTCATACCGATTCGGTTTTCCGCATCCATGGGTTCGACACAGTTTCCGGTACAGGTGTTGTTTGCGGCACTTGTGATTTGTCTTCTGCCAATTGCAATATTTTATTTATTTGCTTCCAGATTCTTAATAGCCGGTTTGACACAGGGGGCAGTAAAGGGGTAAACAGTTTGTATAAAAAATGGAAGGGCAAAAAACTGGAAATTAAGAGAAGCATCAGTCTTAAAATCTGCGTTATCAGCAGCAGCTTCTTTTGTATTGCGTTTGTCCTGACGGTAACAATCATCAGTTTGATGGATTATAAAGCAGTCAGCCGGAAAGAGGAGGAGAGCTTTCATACATATATTGTGGATTCCTTGATGGCTGCGGATAATAAGCTGAAGGATATGGAAAGAGTCTCTTTGATGAGTACGACAGGAGACAATGTTCAGGAAATATTGAAAACCTACCACAGAAAAAAAATTACACTGAAAAATGCGGATGAAGCGTATCTGACCGGATATTATACGTCGCTTGTCACGCTCCGCAATGACATTAACGGTATTTATTTGTTTGACAATTTATCAATGATATATTCTTATGATACGGCAAATCCATCCCGTATTCGGGATGTGGATGCTTATGAATCGTTGAACCTCGTAAAAGCACAGGGAGACGGGATGCTGACGGCAAATTGCCTGATTGCCGCTGCAAGGCTTCCGCAGTTTATGAGGTACAACGACCGGTATAATAAAGACCCATTTTATAAAAACACCCTGTGGATGCTTCGAGATATTTATAGCTTTTCTCCCTATGAAAAGATCGGGTGTATTGCGCTTACGACACCGGTCTCGACCTTTCATGATATGCTGACGGAGACAATCGGCAGGGACATGTTCTACATTTTATGCACGGAATCGGGAAAAATAATCTGCTGTCAGGAGAAAGATCTGATCGGACAGTATGTTACGGAGATTTCTCCGTCAATGGAAAAGGCTCTTTCAGAGCCGGTGTCGGATGTTGTCTGGCAGAATGAAAAATGCCGGGTATCCCAGATGCAGTCCTCTTACAGCGGCTTAAGGCTCATTGCGGGAAAGTCCAAGAGGGTATTTGTCCGGGAAGTAACAGAATTTATAGATTTTAGCATCCTGCTTGGACTGTGCGCCATGGGTTTTGTTATCCTGCTGACATTTTACAGCGTGAGAAAGATTTTAAAACCGCTGGAAGAATTATCCGCGGGTATGAGCCAATTTGATGAAAACAGCCTCCATATCCGCTACCGTGTCAAAAGCGGGGATGAGGTCGGCCTGCTCGTGCATTCCTTTAACGGAATGCTGGATATGCTTCAGGGGCTGATTGAAAATAAGTATATGAACGAAATGAAAATCAAGGAAAGTGAATTGACGGAGCAAAGACTTTCGATGCTCTATTTAAAAAGTCAGGTGAATCCTCATTTTTTGTATAATACGCTTGATACGATAAGGATTCAGGCTCAAATCAATGAGGATCAAGTGGTGGCCGATCTGCTGATGCGTCTCGTTGATTTCTTTCGGCTCAGTGTAAAGGCGGATCGGCAAACGGTTACTCTGGAACATGAATTGAAGCTTTTGCATGCCTATTTGGAACTGATGCAATATCGCTACCCAAAGCTTCTATGCGGCTATGAGGTGGATGATGAATTAGGGGATGCACAGGTACCTAATTTTATGCTGCAGCCGATTGTGGAGAACAGTCTGCTGCACGGATTGAGAAACAAGGGCTATCAAGGCGAAATCACTATCAAGGTACACCGTTTGGATACATCCGAGGAATATATGGAGATAGAAATTGCAGATACGGGAGTGGGTTTTAATACCGCTGTCAAAAGGCGGGTTGAGAATTTCCTCAGCGATAAAAATGCTGAGGAAATGAATGAGAAAAGCCAAAACAGTATCGGAATCAGTAATGTACAAAGACGTATTAAAATGCTTTGTGGAGAAGACTGCGGACTTTGGTATACGGAAAATAAGACGGCAGGAGTGACGGCACATATTCTTCTGCGGATTATAAAAGAGGAAAATCAGGAGGAAAGAGAATGAAAAAGTTGAGATTTGAGGTATATAAGGATAAGGTAAAGGGCTGTTGGACCGGAAAAAATATCGGTGGTGTGCTGGGTGCTCCGTTTGAGTGTCTCAGGCAGGTGAATGAGATTGATTTTTATACACAGGATTTGACGATGGGGCCGCCGCCCAATGATGATCTGGACTTGCAGATTGTATGGCTGGCCGCGGTTGAGAAGTATGGAAGGACAGTAGATGCCGCTATTCTGGGAGAGTATTGGCTTTCCTATATTATACCGAACTGGGTGGAGTACGGAACAGGAAAGGCAAATTTAAGGGCCGGGTTGAGACCACCCTTATCGGGGGTGACAGATAATCCATACGGAAATAGCTGCGGATGTTTTATACGCTCGGAAATATGGGCATGTCTGGCCCCCGGACACCCGGAAATAGCGACGAGCTACGCCTATGAGGATGCAATTGTGGATCATACAGGAGAAGGCATGTATGGAGAAGTGTTTTGTGCAGCCTTACAAAGCGCGGCGTTTGTCGAAAGCAGCCCGCAAAAGCTGATTGATATCGCACTTACCTATATTCCGGAGAGCAGCATGACTGCAAAGGCGATAAAAAAAGCATGCGAGTGTTATGAAAAAAAGGTTGATGTCTTGGAGGCCCGTAAGCAGATTCATAATACGGCACCCGGCACATTCGGCATCCAGGGTATCAAGCTGAAAGAGATCAAAAAAGAAGGAAACGAGGGAATGGAGCTTGGAACACCAGGCTTTGATGCTCCGGAAAACGTAGCGTTCATGATAGCGGGATGGCTGTATGGAGAGGGAGATTTCGGACGCAGCATTATCATTGCCAATTCCTTTGGAGAGGATACAGACTGCACCTGCGCAACCCTCGGGGCACTGCTTGGTATTCTTGAGGGAGAAAAGGCACTTCCGGAAAAATGGAAGGCACCGCTTGACGACAAGATTGCGACACTCTGTATCGACAAGACGAGCAGAGGAATCTGGGTGCCGGAAACGGCTACAGAGCTGACGGAAAGGGTAATCCGGACAATGCCGTTGTTCCTTGGACAGGATTTCTGTGATATTTTTGCATCAGGCGGGATGAGCATTGACTGCAGAGAGGGAGAGGATCTGCTCTGCGAACGGCCGGAGGAGTATTTAAACCGTATGAATTCTCATTGTAAAAATGGGAATCTGACTACAAGCGAACTCTGCGCGCTTTCTCCTTATGTTGTTCGCCATGAGTTTCCTGCGTGTAAGGTTTTTATCGATTACGGGGAATCCGTAACATACCGCAGGGGAGAAACAAGAAAAATAAAGGTTCGGGTCTATAATGCGTTCTATTTAAATGAGCAGCAATGGGCAAAGATCCGCGCTTATCTGCCTGCAGGAGTGGAAATGCTGAACGGAAGCAGCGTCATGATGCCGTTAAATAATCTGAGCGGTGATTATGCGGAAACGGTATTTGAATTTAACGCAGATGATGTTGAGGAACCAAAACTGGAGTTTCTAATTGATGTTGCGCTTTCGGGAAGACATTCAGGGGGAACGGTAAAGGTTTGTTTGATGCGGGAAAATCAGGTGAATTAAAGGGCGGATAGGAGTTTGAAAAAATTAAAGGTATTGCTGGTAGATGATGAAATTATGATACGGGAGGGCTTTAAACGGCTGTTTAATTGGGAGGCCCATGATTGTGAAATTGCCGGTGAGGCTGCAGATGGTTTGGAAGCGGTGAACCGAATAGATAGTCTATGCCCGGATATTGTAATCATGGACATTAACATTCCGATCATGAGTGGTCTTGAGGTGATCAGGCTGGCTAAGAGAAAGCATCCCGATATCGCATTTGTCATTGTTTCCGGATATGATGATTTTCATTACTGCCAGCAGGCAATCCGCCTTAAAATAACAGATTATATTCTAAAGCCTGTCAATTACGAAGAATTCGGGTACGTGATTGATAACCTGAAGGTGGTCTTGTACCAGCAGAAAGCTTCCGCACAGCCTGTGGGTGAACAACAGGATGGACGGCTGATCTTTTCTATTACCAAGTATATTCAAAAAAATTTGGGAAAAGATATTAATCTTCGCTGCCTGGCCGGAGAATTCCACTTAAGCCCTCAATATATCAGTCAGCTTTTTAAAAATGAAATCGGCGTTAATTTTTTAGCATATTTGACTACAGTCAGAATGGAAAGGGCCAAGACCTTATTGCTGACAACAGCACTTCCTGTAACTGAAATTGCGGAAGCCACAGGTTTTCACGATTATCGCGTGTTCAGCAAAGCATTTAAAAAGATAGAAAATATGACTCCGACGCAATACCGTAAGGAGCTGCTGGAGAATAGCTGAATAAGAGATGAGAGCGTCTGAGACGCTCTCATTCTGTTTAAGGCAGTTTATTGCATCATGATTTCTCCGGCCATTTCATACAATCCCTCTGCGTCAAGAGCAGAATCGAAGCACATCAGACTATACTGGATCCCTTCTTTATTCCACGTGACATTGGAAACGTCTGATTCCTTAACGGTATCCGAGCCATAGGAAATATAATAGTGAGATCCCGCCATGTTGGCTTCATCCTCCGCTGTCAGCTCATAATCCTCCGGTACAAATTTGTAATGATCCAAATTATAGGAGACGTTAACTCCATTGACGACAGTTGTCTCTGTGGGCTCTGTTGTGTCTTCTGCGGCTTCCGGCAAAACACCGTGAATGACAAGAGAAATTTCGGGTGAGTCTTCGCGCGTATAACGGCCCCACCATTCTCTGTAGCTGTCCATACGGTTGAAATCATCGTCAATTTTATCTACATCGTTGACCTCCATTTCCGAAAAAGTATAACCGTTTGAAAAGCTTTCAACCGAAGCAAAGGTAAATCCGGTGTCTTTTTGTGATTTTTCCAGATCGCCATAGGAAGTGTACGTACTTCCCGGCTCTAAAGAACTGGCATAGCCGGTTATTTTTCCTCCGGCATAAACGCCGGTAGGAATTAGGATGCAGAGTGCCGCGGCTGCTGCCACAGCCCATTTTATATTTATTTTTTTCATTAAAACCTCCGTTTTCCGATGCGCCGGCGTGCGGACGGCTTGATTGCCGGCTGCCGCATCAATACGTGCATCAATTGTTGTTTTCAGTTTGACGGAAGCAGAGATAGAATTACCTTCCTGAAATAAGGCTTGTGTGATTTGTTTGTCAAAACTGTCCTGCCTTCTCATAATGAGGAACCTCCTGTTCAGTATTCTGCAAAACATTGCGAAGAAGTCTGCGCGCGGTAAATAGTCTTGACTTTACCGTGCCCTCCAGACAGCCGCATGCGCTTGCGATTTCCCTGGTTGACATTTGGTTATAGTAGTAATAAACAACAACAAGCCGGTATTTGATCGTAAGACCTCTGATCGCACGGCAGATTTCCGCTGCCTGTTCCGATTCAAGAATGTGGTCAAGTGCCGTTATGCCGTCGCTGTGCTCTGCAGCCAGCTCGATTTCCGAGTCCGGCAGTTCTTTTGCAGCCTTTTTTCCGTAATGCCATGCAGTCCGCGTCAAGATCTGAAACAGCCATGACTGAAAAACGGTGTTGTCCTTTAACTCGGAACAATGCAGATAACATTTGACAAAGGTCTCCTGTGCAATATCTTCACTGTCGGCAAGATTTCCAACAATCAAATAGGCCATCCTCAAAATCCGGTTTTGATACCGTTCATAAATCTGGTCAAACGCAGCACGATCCCCCTGCTTCATGCGTTCTACCAAATAGATTTCGTCCTCCAAGGAATCCCTCCTTTCTCCCGCTCATTTCGGTGCACCTGATAGATAGAGCAAAGAAATTTGCATTTGGTTCATTTTTGCAGATGAATTTTTAAAATTTAATAGAGAAATCTGTTTTCCCGCAATAGTATGTTTGACGACATTATATCATGAGACTTTATTTAATTTTCAAAAGAGACTTTATTTAATTTTGCTGACTTGAAAAAGTAAATTCCAGTGCAAGACTAAATTCCACTGCTTTTTAAAGATTGTTGTAAATGGTAGAGGTTTTCGCGCATAATTCTAAGATTTCTG
>JASGGU010000107.1:0-10284 GCA_047602645.1 Lachnospiraceae bacterium
ATGTGCTCTGGGCTGATTGATTCATCCTTCAATTACAGTTTGCGGAAACTCAAGACAACCCCCTAAACAAATACATTTTAATATTAATGAGCAGGCAGACTTAAAAAAGCAAATAAACCAAATGATTTATCTGCTTTCTTAAATGCTGTGTTGTTACTGCTGCTCTTCTTCTGGCTCCTGTTTTTTTTCTTCTGCAGATGCCTCAGCAATTTCAAACCGGATTGTCACTTTAAATAAATCCCCGTCAAGGTAGATTTTAAATTCACCTCCCTGTGATTCTGTCAGACTCTTGGCAATAGACAATCCCAATCCGCTTCCTTCCGTACTTCTGGACACATCTCCCCGAATAAAGCGCTCTGTCAGCTCTTCACCCGAAAAATTCAGGGCCTGTGCAGAAATATTCTTGATAGAAAACTGTGCCTTTCCGTCTGCCGATGTCAAATCGGCGTAAACTCTTGTATTTTCCATGGCATATTTTGCAATGTTGTTATACAGATTTTCGATAATCCTCCACAGGCGCCTTCCGTCTGCAATGATTACGACCGACTCCTTAGGCAGATTTGTGATCAGTTCCAAATTTTTTGCCTGAAACTTTTCGTTGAATTCTCCGATTGTCTGATGCACCAGCTCCACAAAATTCAAACGTGCCATAGACAAATTAATATTGCCCGAGCTGACTCTGGAAACTTCCACAAGGTCTTCTGTTAAATGCTTTAACCGCTGTGACTTGTTATCAAGTATTTCTATATAACCCTTTACCTTTTCATTTTCAATATTCTCCCGTTTTAGCAGATCCACATAGTTAATGATGGAAGTGAGCGGCGTTTTGATATCGTGGGAGACATTTGTGATCAGATCTGTTTTCAGTCGTTCGCTCTTCAAGCTTTCCTCCACTGCGTTATGCAGACCCTCACCGATATGATTCACAGCCTCTGCCATATCCCGGTTTCCGCTGTTTAGATGCTCCACCGGTATTTTATATTCCAAATTTCCGCCTGATATTTTACCGATGCCCTCTTTTATCTTTTGTCTGCCGACCGCCGCCTCCAAAATTTTAATACCGGTCAGAATATCAATGATCCAAACGAGAATAAAACAAATTCGTCCGCCGGTGCTGTAGCCGTTGCTCAAATACATTAGGATCATATTGAGAAATACAAAGCCTGCATAATATAGCATAAGCCTTCCCGTGACCTTACTATTGGTCAACACAAGAGAAACACCTTGCATAATCCAATTGCAAAGACTGTTGCTCCACATCGTATGTGCTTTAATCCTTCTGACGAGACTCGTATAGCCTATCAAAAACCATGTCTGTTCCAGACACATGATCACGGACACATAGACAACCAAATAAATTATGGTCTGAACAAATGCAGAACTCCCACTATAAAAGGGTGTGCCGCCGGCTGCCACGCTGATTGTAATCAGCCCCAAAGCTATCATCAGCAGGGCTGCCAGCTCCGTCTTTATTCTGTCAAACCAATTCAGCCTGATCTCTTCACTATTTGAAACAACACCCGCACTGGCCGTCAGAGCAATCAACGATGCCAGAACGGCAATCACGCCGAACAGCATCATGCTGAATAAAATCCTAAGCCATGGAATCAATTCTTCATAAGGCATCTCCTGCTGTGTAAAAACATCCGAGACGGGAAATTCTGTATCTACTGCAGTAATCACAGAATAGTCCCCTGTAAACAGACCGTTGTACCCGGTAAAATTATCATGAAATGCTCTGTAGCTAAGCTGCATATTTGTTTCATAGCCCTTTGCCTCCGAATCCATTTCCACAAACCGACCAAATCTCTTTAAGTCTGTCTCTGCTTCTGTCTCTGTCAAATACTCCGTATTTGTATAAAATTCTTCTGCATTGTCGTCATATACGAAATATCTAAAATTCGTATCCGCAAACTTGCTTTCCAACTCCTTATAGTAAATAAAATCTTCGGAAATTATATTCAACACATTCAAGAGTGTGTCCTGCAAACGGATACTTTCCTCTTCGGTTGCAGCAAAATCAAACAAACTATCTGCATTTGCAGGCACAAATTGCTCCCTGATGCGAGGCTCGGCATCCTCTATCTCCAAATTATAACTATTTTCTCCATTCTCATAGATGGTAATCGAAGTCGCAGCATCCTCATCATTAACAGCCGCTGATTCCATTCCTATCTCCTCCGTTGCTGTTCCTTCCGTTGTCGTTTCTCCATCAACAGCTTCATCAGGCTCTTCATATACCAATCCTTCATCGGCCCACTCCAACAGATCCTTTAAATAGTAGCTCGGCTGTTCCGCCTCCTCCGTACCTTCAGGCTGTGCTTTCCTCTCATTCATATATGACTCAATATTGATCAGCTTCCCACCGTCATAGGCATGATCTGTCTCAAAAGCTTTTTGAAAACCGATATAATCTGCCAGGCTGTTCACTGAATCCAGATAAAGAGAATTAAAATAATCACTGTCGAAATATTCCTTTTCCTCAGAAGTAAAAATATCCGTAAAAGCGCCGTAGCCCGTCCTTTCATAGACAGTCCAATAAGCTGAAATTCCTATCGCAAGGCATAGAACACCAACATAAGAAATCAATACCCAAATAATTTTTAATCCGGCGCTGCCGCTTAATTTTTTCCTATTCATCGCGCATTCCTTTCTACCTGCCATTTCCACGCAACTCGCCGGAATCGGTAGTATTATTGTTTCTCAATCTTGTATCCGACGCCCCAGACCACCTTTAAATACCTTGGCTCCTTCGGATTAATTTCTATTTTTTCCCGGATATGCCTAATGTGTACGGCAACTGTGTTATCCGCACCAATTGCATCCTCATTCCAAATATTTTCATAAATCTGATTAATCGAAAATACCTTTCCCTGGTTCTTAACAAGTAAAAGCAGAATATTATATTCGATCGGCGTCAGCTTAACAGGCTCTCCGTCAATTCTCACTTCTTTCAGCTCATCATTCATCACAAGGCCTCCCACGCTGAAAATTGATTTATTATCCCCTGCGATGGCACCGAGCTTTGTATAACGCCTGAGCTGTGATTTCACCCTTGCCACAAGCTCAAGCGGATTAAACGGCTTTGCCAGATAATCATCCGCTCCGACATTTAATCCAAGTATCTTATCCGTATCTTCTGTTTTGGCAGATAAAATAATAATCGGCACACAGCTCGTCTCGCGAATTTTGAGCGTCGCACGAATTCCGTCCATCTTCGGCATCATCACATCGATGATCAACAGTTGTATTTCCTCTTTTTCCAGTATTTTGATTGCCTGTTCTCCGTCATAAGCGCAAAAAATACGGTATCCCTCATTTTCCAAATAAATCTGTATCGCTTCTACGATTTCCTTATCATCATCGCACACTAAAATATTTAACTGTTCCATTGCCCCTCCTTCTATTTTCAGCGCACACCCAGCTTCACCTCCTCATCATAACACAAAAAAGATGTATTTCACTATAAAAAGTAAAACACATCTTTTTTAAAAACATAGACTGTTTTTTATTAAGAGTTCTTTAAGATTCCCACTCCGGATATCACCCTTCCAGAGAGATGAGCATCGGGGTATAGCGGATGCCGTCCATCGTAATTTCCTTCCCTAAATCCATAAAACCAAGCTTATGATAAAAACCTACCGCATACGGTGAAGCGTTGACCGTCATCTGGTATATGCCCATCTCCGTCCTCGCATATTGAAACAGTCTTTTTAACAGTGCACTTGCAATTCCCTGATGGTGATAGATCTGATCTACAAAAAGCAGGGAAATATGACTCCTGTTACGCACGCCTAAAATCCCGATAATCGTATGACCGACAAATGCACCAAATGTCTGGTACTGCCCCCTTATAAACATCTTTTTCAGCATTGGATCCTTAATAAAATCCTGAAAGTTTTGAATACCCTCCGATGTATATTCCGGTGCTTCAAATATTAAAAACGTATCCCATGCAAGCTGCATTGCATCTGCCCACTCCTCGCGATAAAGCGGCCGAATCTCATACACGGTCTTTTCCATATTGTCATTCTCCGGCCGTTGCCGTACGCACTCCTTTGTCCCCACAATTATTTTGAAAATAAAGTGCCAAAGAAACTCTTGATAGAATCACCGATGCCTTTAAAAAAATTACCGACCGCATTGGAAATAACCTTTCCAAGACCCAAATCATTTAAATCAACATCATTAATATTAAAAGTTCCGGCATCTATTTGTGCTTTATACTTTGCATAAATATCGTCTGCCTGTTCTGCAAGCACACTAAAGTCAATGCCCATCGCTTTGATCTTCATCATCAGGTCAACGATTTTTTGGATTTCTTCTTCAGTCAGGCTGATATTTTTATCCTTCATACCTTGTCTGATTACCGCTTCAATTTCTTCCTCGGTATCTAAATCATTTGCCGCAATCTGTGCCTTGATATATGAAATCAGTTCCTCGGCCTCGCTGTTATTGCCGACTGTCTCAGACAGCTCGCCTGTAGCAACAAGCTCATTCAATGCGGTATCCAATGCCGTTTCTGAGATTGCAGTGCCTGACATCTGTTCATATGCCTTTAACGCGCCAATCAGCGCAGCCGTACCGGAAATCTGCGTAGGACCGACCACCATAATATCGGCGTCCTGCACGCCGGCCGTTATCAAAGCATTGCGGTACATATTCGTTGTACAGTAATTAATGTTCTTCGTGGTAACGACAACACCGTGTCCCGATTCCATAGGACGCACAAGTACCGAAGACAGCGACTTTGTTCCGATGACTCCCGAACTGATATACTGATCAAGATAACTGTGCTCGTCTGCATTGGTCACATAGACAACATTATAATTCCCTAAGTCTGCCGCCGAGATCCCCATCAGGCCAAGCACCGTCGCAAGCTGATCCTGTGTCAAATCAGAGCCGAGAGCCAGATAGGACTTATTCGGCGTCACCGTGACTGCTGGAGCAGCCGTTTGAGCCGTTGTGGCATCCGCTTGAGCGGCGTTATCGGATACGGTTCCATTGCCCGCATCGTCGAAGCTGATTGTCTGGCTTGCGGATACGACCAGCGTCATTCCAAATGCCATAGACAATGTCAATAGTAAGCATGCTAATTTCTTCATCCCAAATCCTCCTGTTTCTTATGCTCCCCTTTACATCTACTTTGTCTTCTTCTCATTATGAATCATAAGAAACGCATAGATGTCCTCATACACTTCCTTCTTGTTTTTTTCATTCAGTATTTCATGCCTGCAGTCTGCATAAAATTTCAAACTCAGACATTTCATACCCGCCTTCTCAAACTGACGGTAGGCTCTTTTTACACCTGCGGTGTATCCTCCCACGGGGTCCTGTTCGCCCGACAAAAATAGGACAGGCAAACTCTTCGGCATATTTGCAAGATACTTCTTTTTGTTTAAATTGTCAACACTTTGCAGCAAAGTTAAGAAACCATTTACTGTAAACAGGAAGCCACAGGCTTCATCTTTAACATAGGTATCTACAATTTCCTCATCTGTACTGAGCCAGTCAAATCTGGTTCTTTTATTCTCAATTCTTTCATTTGAATTGCCGTTTACAAGCATGTCTGCAAGCTTAGAGTGATAATTTAATCCTTTAAACAGTGCGATTAACTGTAAAAGTGCTTTTCCTGAAATTATTTTTAAAGGGGAGTGGGAAGCTGTGCCGCTTAATATTACCCCGTCGATATCTGTTCCATATTTAAAAAGATAATTCCTCAGCAACAGCGACCCCATACTATGTCCTAAAATATAATACGGTTTTCCGGGATTTTCTTCCTGAATGAGCTTTTTTAACCGGTAAATATCCCTCACAACAATCGTTACCGCGTCTTTTTTACAAAAATATCCGTATTCTTCCTTATTGTTTACAGATTTTCCATGGCCCAGATGATCATTGCCGACTACAGCAATCCCCCTTTTTGCCAGATAATCCGCAAAAGTCTCATAACGCTCTATATGCTCTGCCATTCCATGCACAATCTGGACCACACCCAAAATATCCTCTGTCTCCGGTATCCATTTTACCGCATATATCTTATGAATGCCATCTCCGGAGTCATAGTAAAATTCTTCTTTTTGAATCATTTCCCCATCTCCTTACCGCATAGTTTTGCTTTTCTGCACACCTTGCCTGCACGCGTTATAATAATAGAACAGCTAAAAACATTATAGCATAACTCCAATTACTTTCCCAGTTTTTATATATTCGTTTCAAGCGAAAAACAACAGATAGTTGTTGTATATAACAACTATCTGTATTTATCCCTAATAAAATTCACTTGATACAATAAAAAGGTACATTATTTGGGAATTAATTGTATGATTGTCATTTTCTGGGAGGTTTTGTAATGAATAATTTGAAATTGTTGCGGGAATCGAGAGGATTAAGCCAGCAGAAGCTTGCTGAAAAATTCAATCTGAGCCAACAATCCATATATAAATATGAAAATCAGCTTGCCGAGCCGGATTTAACGACTTTAATGCAGTTTGCGGAGTTTTTCCATACTTCCGTCGACTACCTGATCGGATATACCTCCGACAATAAGCCTTATTCTAATTTCTCACTTATAGAAAAGGTGCTGCCTCCCAATGAGGCGCACCATCTCGTCATGTATCGAAATCTGTCCAATGACACACAAAGACATCTGGACAGTATTCTTGAAAATATCGTACCCGATGAAGACTATAAAACAAAATTCAAATAAGAGTTGCTTTGCCGTCCGTATTAATCGCTAAAAAGATACAAGTCCTTTCAATCAGCAAATTTCCGCGCCGGCAGGCATCGGCTTTTCCGGTGTCATCAGAGCAATATTTCCGTTTGCATCCTCTGCACACAGAAGCATTCCTTCCGATACCAGGCCCGCTAATGTAGCAGGTTTTAAATTCACAAGCACCATAACCTTTTTACCGGGCATTTCCTCCACTTTATAATGCTGCTTAATACCGGATACGATCTGTCTTACTTCATTGCCGATTCGGACCTTGAAGCAAAGAAGTTTTTTAGATTTTGGTACCTCTTCACAGGAAATGATTTCTCCTACCTGAAATTGCAGTTTTGCAAAGTCATCATAAGTAATTTCCGGCTTACTTTCTATTATAATACCTTCCTCCTGAACGGCTTCTTTTGTTTGTTCTGCTTCGTCATTTACCACAACGGCCTGTTTTGCCTCCACCTTTTCCAGTACTTCCTTGATATCCAGACGCGCAAACAGAATTTCCGGCGTTTCAGTTACCTTCTCTCCTGATTTATAGAAGCCGTAATCGGAAAGCAGTTCATAATCCCTCTCTGTACCTCTTAGCTGAAGTAAAATACGCTCCGAGGTTTCTGGCATAAATGCAGTTAACAGGTTTGCACCGATGCAGATGCTTTCGACAAGATTGTAAAGCACCTCCGAAAGGCGGTCTTTTTTCGCCTCATCCTTTGCAAGAATCCATGGCTCCGTTTCATCGATATATTTATTGCAGCGCTTGAACAGCACAAATAGCTCTGTCAGAGCATCAGCGACACGAAGCTGTTCCATCTTTTCTTCAACTTTCGCCCTTGTTCCGGTCACAACCGCGATCAGCTCCTGATCAACAGATTCTCTGACACCGGTTTGGGTCACAACACCGTTAAAATATTTGTTGCTCATCGAAATCGTCCTGTTCACAAGATTTCCAAGCGTATTGGCAAGATCCGAATTAATGCGTTCCACCAAAAGCTCCCACGAAATCACTCCATCGTTTTCAAACGGCATCTCATGCAGCACAAAATAACGCACCGCATCCACACCGAACAGTTCCACAAGATCGTCCGCATAAATAACATTTCCCTTGGACTTGCTCATTTTTCCTTCACCCTGAAGCAGCCACGGATGACCAAATACCTGCTTCGGAAGCGGCTCTCCCAGCGCCATCAAAATAATCGGCCAGTAAATCGTATGGAAACGCACAATATCCTTTCCAATCAAATGCAGGTCTGCCGGCCACAGCTTCTTATACTGCTCACTGGAATTGCCGTCCGCATCGTAGCCGATTCCCGTAATATAGTTGGATAACGCATCAAGCCACACATAGACCACATGCTTATCATCAAAATCAACCGGAATTCCCCATTGAAAGGAAGTCCTTGAGACACATAGATCCTGCAGCCCCGGAATCAGGAAATTATTCATCATTTCATTTTTTCTAGATACCGGCTGAATAAATTCCGGATGCGTATTAATATGCGCAATCAGCCGGTTTGCATAATTACTCAGCTTTAAGAAATATGCTTCCTCTTTTGCCGGTGCCACCGCCCGCCCGCAATCCGGGCATTTGCCGTCCACAAGCTGTGATTCTGTCCAGAATGATTCACACGGCGTACAATACATCCCCTCATAAGCACCTTTGTAAATATCTCCCTGGTCATACAGCTTCTTGAATATTTTCTGAATCTGCCTCTCATGATCTGCGTCTGTCGTACGGATAAACTTATCATAAGAAGTATTCATTAAATCCCAGAGGCCCTTCACAATACCGGAAACCTTATCCACATATTCCTTCGGAGAAATACCGGCCTCCTGCGCCTTCGTTTCAATTTTCTGTCCATGCTCATCTGTTCCCGTCTGGAAAAACACATCGTATCCCTGCTGCCTCTTAAATCTCGCAATACTGTCTGCCAGTACGATTTCGTAGCTGTTGCCTATATGCGGTTTCCCTGACGTATATGCGATTGCTGTCGTCATATAAAATTTTTTGTTTTCCATTTTATTTCTCCTTTCATAAAACAAAAGTGTGCTTCGGGCACTCTCACGGTTAAATATTTTGGCAGCACAGCTTTTGTTTTGCGCGCGAAGCTGCGCATACACTTTTATTTTATAGGAAATGCGAAGGGATTTCCTATAAAATAAATAACCCGCCTTCTCTTATGAGAAGACGGGTACATAATCCGTGGTGCCACTTCTGTTCGTCCGCCTGAAGGCGAACCTCATTCTCCGCTATAACAGGCGGACCTGTTGCAGCCTTACCGCATGGCAGAATCACAATTCTGCCCGGCTCGGTGCACTGCTCAAAAGCCATGTTCAGCAGCAATTCCCGCATCCCTCTCAGCACTCGCCGTTTAGGCGGGGGATTTCTCTGTAACATTCCTTGTCTGCTTACTCTCTTTCTCACTGCGTTTACAAAAAAGATTATATTCAGACTAACATTTATCCATTTCCCTGTCAAGGTCTTCCGTTTTAAAACCCTTCGGCCTGCTGCGACTGGGCGGATTTAATTCTTGTGCTGTCCATTTCCTGAAGGCATTCTTCCACCGTAACATTGCCTACCAACAGATCCTGAATGCAGGTAGCACCGTCAATAGAGGAAAAACCAATAATATTCGGATTTGCAACAGAGGCATTACCCACCTCTTCAATCCACGCCGCTGCCTCGGTATACTGCGGAGTAGCAGTAATATTTGTCTCCTGTTTAAACACCGGTGCAGTTTCAAATCCATCCATTGCCGCATTATAATTTTCCGGATCTGCCATAAATTCTACAAAGCCTACGGCGGCATCGGCATTTTTACTGTTTTTGTTTACGATTGTTAAGTTGCAGTTTGGCCCTTCAAAAGTTCCCTCTGCGTTGGAACCCATAAATGCCGGCATCAAACCAAAATCGTCTGCAACGTATTGATAAGACTCGCTGTCATAATCACTGTAAAGCCACGTATCCCAACAGTAGAACATGGCTGCTTCTCCCTCGCCCATGACCTCCATAATCGTGTCCCATGTATCTGTCGCATAGCTTGTACCGAAATATCCTTTTTCCGCCGCATCTGAAAACCACTGAATCATGCTCTGCATTGCCGGAATTTCCGCATAGGTCGTTTTATTTTTGTTTAACTGATCAAGCAGAACACTGTCCGCAAAGATTGGATCCATTCCGTATTGATATAAAATCGGCCAGACATCCTTCACCGGAAGATAAATCGGCTGAACACCGGCTTCCAGCAGCTGATCACATACCGCATCAAACTCTTCCTGCGTTTTAGGCAGTTCAATCCCTAACTCTTTAAAGATCTGCTTATTATACAGCGCACCCGAATAGGAAGCCTCCCAATAGGGCAGCCCATATACAACTTCTCCCCTTTTGCAGGAAGGAAGCACCGTTTCCGCAACATCCGATACCCAGACGGCCTTAGAAAAATCATAAAAATTTTCAGATGGATTATATGCATCCAGAGAGGTTCCGCCTTGATGTAAAAATAAATCAGGAATATCTCCCGTCTGGAATTTCATTTGGCATACCGATTCAAAATTATCGGAATCAATTCCCT
>JASGGU010000108.1:0-10208 GCA_047602645.1 Lachnospiraceae bacterium
CCTGTAAAGGTAAGAAAACCTCCCGTTGTGACTAAAACAGTGGGAATACCATCTTCTATCGCATGCATAAGCACGCACGGCCACACCGATTTTGTAAGCCGGTATACTTCCACATACATAACGGTCCAGCACAGCATCAGGATACAGCCTGATAAAACCATACCGCCCCTTGAAATCGTTTCAAAGTACCGATCCGGCAAAAATACGAGATAGTAGGCCGCATGCCACAACGCCCATACAAGCCCGGTGATGAGATAAATCAGCCAGTCATTCAGCCCTGACTCGATCAGTTTTGACGCTAAGAAGCCGCGCCACGCAAATTCTTCAAAAATATTTTTAATAAAATTGACAGCTATGGAGAAAGCCGCAAGCGAAAGAAACTCTTTGATTGTAAAAGCAGACACATCGACACAGCCAAAAAGCAGCGCCGGGCCGACAGTGACCGCGGTAACTACAGGATAAATGAGCAGAGACAGTAAATACCATTTTCCGTTTCCTTTAAAATTCGGCCTGAGTCCGATTTCTTTTCCGTCACGGCAGGCAAGCGTGAGTATGACGGCCGTCAGTAACGGTAATATCAGCCACAAGCCCATTCCTAAGGAATTGCCTTCGGGCTGCTCCGGCAGCAATCCGTCAATCAGTACGCCCAGCCACCCGCTCGCCAATGTTATCACAATAAAAATACTCACATTTCTTTTTGTTTTCATCATTCACTCTCCTTATGTGCGCATGCGCAGAAAATCTCGCTTCATAGAGAATCCGAAATATTTTCTATGAAGCGAGCAAAGAAATTACCCAAGCCGCATCAGGGCAGGGCGCATCGGGGCATACGGCGATATACTGTGCGATTCCCTGAAGGGAGCACCAGAATGCGATCGCAAGTGCCTTTGCATTGCCGGCTCTGATTTCTCCGAGTTCCTGGCCCTTTTCTATGACCGGAATGCTTTTTTTCACTAATCTGTCGGATTCCAAAAGCAGCTCTTTTACATCGGACGGCAGAGCATCCATATACTGCGCATTTTCCATCAGCACGAACATTTTTGCGCTGAATGGATTTGTGCGGAGCATCCCAAGAACATCTTCCGCAGCCGTTTGAAAAACGGACAGCGGAGATTCGCTTGAAAAAGCAACTTCCATTTTGAGCTTTTCGCTCCCGATACGGATCAGCTCTTCATACAGCTTTTCTTTCGACTCATAATAATGAAAAAGCAGACCCATGCTCATGTCTGCCGCATTTGCGATGTCCGCAATTTTTGTATTGCCGTATCCCTTTCGTATGAATAAGTCCAAGGCTGCCTTCAAAATCACAGCCCTTCTTTGCTTTTTTTGTTCTTCCCTCGCTGTCATTTTTATTTCCTTTCTCGTTAAAAATAATTTCATTGAAAATATTTTCAATCAAATTGTAATAAATTTTTTTGGAAAAGTCAATGTGAAATCCGTAGGAATTTCCTATTGAAAAAGCCTGTCATCATGCAGACAGGCTTTTTTAATGTAATCTGTTATTTAATATAAATTCCCTGTAGAAAATTCAAGATTTATTAGAGGCTGATTTCATCTATTTTTTTCAGCTCTTCTTCCGTAAATTTCGTTTGGGAAACGATGCCAATATTTTCTGTGATCTGCTCCGGCCTGGATGCGCCGATCAATACGGAACATACCCCGTCATCCTTCAGTATCCACGACAGCGCCATCTGCGCCAAAGTCTGTCCTCTCTGTGATGCCAGCTCATTCAGGGCCATAATCTGTGAAACCCGCTCCTGTGTTAATGCGGATTCCTTCAAGAAACGGCCGTCTTTTGCAATCCTGCTGTCGGATGGAATCCCATGCAGATACTTGTCCGTCAAAAGCCCCTGCGCGAGCGGGCTGAATGCGATGATGCCGATTCCGGCCTCCCTGCAGTATGACTTTACGCCATCCTCTTCAATTGCCCTGTTAAAAATAGAGTAGCTTCTTTGATTTATAATAAACGGACAGTGAAGGTCCCTCAAAAGCCTTGCGGCTTCTTCCGTATGCTCTTTATCATAATTGGAAATTCCCGCATACAATGCCTTGCCGCTGTGCACGATGCCGGCCAGTGCCTCCATTGTTTCCTCAAGCGGTGTTTCCGGATCCATTCTGTGATGATAAAAAATATCGACATAATCCAGCTGCAATCGTTTTAGGCTTTGATCAAGACTGGCCGTCAAATATTTTTTGCTTCCCCAGTCCCCATAAGGCCCCGGCCACATGTCATACCCGGCCTTCGTTGTAATGACAAGCTCGTCCCGATAAGGCCTAAAATCCTCATTCAGAATCCTCCCTGCATTTTCCTCCGCACTTCCATACACCGGCCCATAGTTATTGGCCAGATCAAACTGTGTAATACCTGCATCAAAAGCCGTTCTGCACATTGCCCGCATCGTATCATAATTGTCCCTGCTCCCGAAATTATGCCAAAACCCAAGCGATACTGCCGGAAACTTTAAGCCGCTCCTCCCCACACGGTTATAAATCATGTTATCGTATCTTTTTTCATTTGCCGTATACACCTTTGCCATAATATTTACCTCCTGTCCTTTATATTTTTATTGAATTCCCAGCTTGTTATCTATATCCTCTTTCGTAAAGCTCAATTCACCCAGCAGCGTGCTGTTCTCTTCCATTTTTTTCTGAAGTTTTGCTTCCTCTTCTGTATTTCCAATTTCCTGATAAGCATGATATAAAGAGGCCGCTTCAAAATAACCGGCAACGGCGTACAACTCTCTGTACGTTTGTGAGTCTTCCTGATTAGAATATTTTTTACCATTTACGGAATATACAAGATTTCCATACTCACCGTTTTTTACATGATAAAGCATTATTTCTTCGGTGGGTACATATCTTTCAAATTTAACGATAAGACTGCTCGCTGTTGCAAAAACATTTATGACCAAAAGCACTGCCAGCACGATCAGCAGAATATTCAAAATCTGTGATTTATCACTCTTCATAAACCTTGACTCCTTCCTCTATCAAAAGCTGCCTTTTTGCAGGAGATAACTCTGCAAAATGATCCAAATCCTCCCTGCTGACGTTGCAATAAGTATGCAGCATTGCATAAACCTGATCCAGTGCATTCTGCATAGCTTCTACATGTACCTTTGAGTATTCCGACTCTTCATCATACTCCTTCTTTTCCATTGAAGAGTAAATACTATTTAAATCTTGATTAATCATAGCCGCATACTCCTGTGAGGATTGATACGCATTCTTTTCCACAGTCAATTTCATAATGTTGGTGTAGATATTACTATAATACATACTGACTGATTTAATTTTGTTATATTCATCTAAGGAATCTACGCTATAAAGACTATGATTATCATAGTAGTAGCTAAAGCCTATATAATCTTCCTTTTGTTCCAGTTCGGACAATTTTTCCCGATGCTCGGCAGCATGAAGATTCGCCTGATATTTTATAATGAAATTACTGATATCCCAAGAGTTTAAGAGAATAACTAAGACAAGCAAGTTAAGCGTGACCAGAATAGCAATCGCTGTTGTTTTTACCGTCATCTTGGTAAAATGTCCTGTTTTTTCATACACATCCGCTTTCGTTCTCTCAAACCTATTCCTGTAACTCCGCATATCCGCCCGATGCTTCTTATAATAAGGATTCTCAATTCCGCAATATCTGCACTTCACATCCTCTATCGACATATCGGATCCGCAGTACTTACATTTCATCTATTATTTTCCCCTCTTTCATTCTATTTCCTCAATATATTCACAGCACTTATTATAATCTACATAACCATTCTTCGATACGGCTTGATATAGATCTTCTATTTGCTGCTCATCCAATCCGAGACCTTCAATTAATAATTGTTTCGCAGATTCTCCATATTCTTCTATTAAGACCTTTTCTTCATCGGTAAATTCCTTATAGCTGTCCCGATAAGTTCCTTCATGAATCAAACAGAGGCTGTCATAGGATGCAAATTCTTTATCCGCTTTTGACAGCTTACCGCCGTTTTGAATGGCCTCCAAATAAAACAGCACCGATTCGAATTGTCCGTATGATATGATAAAATTATAATGCTTCCATCCGTAAACCGAATACTCTTCAGCATTTAAAAATAATTCCTGGATTTTATCATATTCCCCTTCCTCATACCACCTATCCAGCTTTGGATAGGTTTCCTGTTCCCATAATAATTGTTCCTTACTGTACACAATTGAGGACTGTTTATTAATATACCAAAAAACCAAGATGCTAATTGCCAGTATGATTGATGCCCATAAAACAGGCTTATAAATTTTATGGCCCGTTGTCTTAATTTCTTCTTTATAGGCATTCTCAGGAAACTCCGCAATATCCTCAAGATCCTTGCGGATATCTTCCAAATGCCCCATATACTCTCGTTCTGCACCAATTTCATTGACTGTCCCGCAATAAGGGCATTTTGCAGCCTGATAGGAATAGTTGGCCCCACAATTCGCACATTGCTTTTTTCTTTCTGGTATGAAACTCATAACCGATCTTGCCCTTTCCCCAATATACACTTTCTAAAATTTCACTATCTCCATTATAGTATTGAAATAAAATTCACTCAAGAAAAATATTCGTGCATCTGCATATTCACTTTTATGTAATAGGGAAATCCGTAGGAATTTCCTATTAAATAAAAAAGCAGCCGGGAGGCTGCTTTTAACAAAATCTATCCTTCTATAAACTTTTTATAAACCGCATGAAATAGCTTCTTCCTTCTTCAGTGCATTTAAATACACCCGCATCCTCCAATACCTTTACAAAGACCTTTCCCGTTTCTTCTTTAAGAACATCCATGACGTTGTCCTGTGTCAATGTTCCTTTATATCGGGGAAGAAATTCCTCCACCCAGTCCGCATGCTTTTCAAGCACTTTGTCGGAGCGGATATCCCTGCCGTCCAAAATAGATTTGGCCAGCCCTTCCAGCTCCTCCTTCAGGCGGGAGGGCAGAATAGCAAGTCCCATGACTTCGATGCCGCCGATATTTTCTTTTTTAATATGATGATACGCATCGCGCGGATGATAAACGCCGAGCGGCCGTTCAGACGTCGTGATGTTGTTGCGCAGCGTCAGATCCAGTTCGTAGAATTCTCCTATTCTTCTTGCTACCGGCGTAATCGTATTATGCGGCACGCCATCTGTCTCCGCAAAAATGAAGGCTTCCTTATCCGTATAGCTCCGCCATGCGGTCAATATATGATCCGCCAGCTCTACAAGCCGCTTCTGGTCTTTGTTACGAATACGAATCGCAGATAACGGCCAGTGCAGAATCCCTGCCTGTGTATCCTCATGACCCGGAATAACAATTTCTTTTTCCACTTTTGCACGAGCCATAGGAAACTCAAAATTCCCTCCCTGAAAATGCTCGTGGCTCAAAATCGAACCGCCGACAATCGGCAGATCCGCATTCGTGCAAACCATATAATGCGGAAACTGACGCAGAAAGTCAAACAGCTTTTCAAACACCTCCCGATTGATTGACATTGGGACATGCTCTGTGTTCAACACAATACAATGCTCATTATAATAAACATACGGAGAATACTGAAAACCCCATTTTTTTCCGCAAATTGTAATCGGAATAATCCGGTGGTTTTCTCTGGCCGGATGATTGATTCTCCCTGCATAGCCTTCATTTTCCATGCAAAGCAGGCATTTGGGATAGCCGGACTGCTTCGTATTTTTCGCCGCTGCGATTGCTTTCGGATCTTTCTCCGGCTTAGATAAGTTGATTGTCATATCGATCGGGCCGTATTCACTGTCAGTCTTCCATTTAATATCCTTCGCGATCCGGTATGTCCTGATATAATCCGAAGTCTTTGACAATTGATAATAATAATCGGTCGCTTCCTTCGGCGAATGCTCATATTTCTCACGAAATGTGCGGATAACCTCAGCCGGGCGCGGACAGAAACAGTTCATGACCTTTGTGTCAAACAAGTCCCGGTATACCACTCCGTTTTCCTCGATCAGCCCGTTGTCATATGCATAGTCGCACATCTCCTTAAGAAGCTGCTCCAGATTCTTTGCCAGCTTTCCCGTTTTTTCCTTATTTGCCGGTTCCTCATACTCATCCAGCTTCAGCAGCTCCAGTAAAAGATTAACGGAATAAATCCTCTCCTCTTCCCCGATTAACCCTTGTCTGACCGCGTATTCTGCCAAAGAGGCGATGCTCTGTTCAATCATCTTTTCTCTCACTTTCTACTTATCGTAACCGTTTGGATGCAACGAATGCCATTTCCATGCAGAAGTAATAATTGTTTCAAGATCTGCGTACTGCGGCCTCCATCCAAGAATTTGCTGTGCCTTTTCGCTGGAAGCAATCAAAAATGCTGGATCTCCTGCTCTTCGTGGCTCAACAACTGCTTTAATCGGATCGTTTGTCACTTTTCTTGCTGTTTCAATGACTTCCTTTACTGTGAATCCGATTCCATTTCCAAGATTAAAGATATCACTTTCTTTTTCGCTTAATAAATATTTTACCGCAAGGATATGTGCCTGTGCAAGATCTGTCACATGGATATAATCCCTGACGCAAGTCCCATCCTTTGTTGAATAATCATCTCCAAAAATGCTGATATGCTCTCTCTGTCTGTTTGGCACCTGTAAAATCAGCGGAATCAGATGACTTTCCGGATTATGCGCCTCGCCGATTACTCCGCTCTCATGGGCGCCGCAGGCATTAAAATAGCGGAGCGATACATACCGCAAACCGTGTGCCTTACCTACCCAATGAAACATCTTTTCCATTGACAGCTTTGTCTCGCCATAGGTATTTGTCGGGAGCGTCCTGTCACCTTCAAGAATCGGCAGGTTTTCCGGTTCTCCGTAAGTTGCCGCTGTCGAAGAGAATACCACTTTATCAATTCGATGTGCGACAAGCGCACCTAATAATACCATTGTACCATATAAATTATTTTCATAATACTTCAGCGGATCGATCATGCTCTCCCCGACAAGGGAGCTTGCCGCAAAGTGGATAACAGCGTCAATATTTTCTTCCTTTTTAAATACGCTGTCAAGAAACGACCTGTCACGGATATCTCCTTTATAAAATGACGCCTTTGGATGGATAGCCGCTTCATAGCCCGTCAGCAGATTATCAATGATAACGACCTCCTCTCCTGCCTCAATCAACGCATATACCGTATGGGAACCGATATAACCGGCTCCGCCTAATACTAAAACCTTCATATTTTTTTCCTTTCCTTACAGCACCTTCATGCCGCCGTATTTTCTCACCTTCAACACATGGCAGCTTCCCTCGCCAAAAAAGTGCTCTATTTTTTCGTGATATTCCGCTACCATGTCATTTGGAACAAATGCCTGAATTGTCCCGGCGAACCCACCGCCGTGCACGCGGCAGGCACCTCTTTTTCCCAGTATCCTTTCGCTCAGCGCCAGCCCGAGAGAAACACTTTGGTTCTGCACGTCACAGTTTGCAAATACATTTTGGAGATATTTATAGGAGCTGTCGCCGGACTCGATAATCAGGCGCTTAAATTCGTTAAAATCACGATTCTGCAAAGCTGCCACCTCTTCGCCTACCCGCCTGTGATCCCCCAAAAAATGAATGGCACGCAGCACACCGCGATCCCCTGTCTTTTCTCTGATCTGCGGAAGCTCTCTGTAAAACTGCTCCTCGTCCACTTCTCTTAAATACTCACACCCAAAATATTGAGCGACCTTTTTCATCTCCTGCGGCACAAAAGCATATTCCGCCGTCAAATCCGCATGATTTCCCTTGGTATCTACAATACACAGGCTATGTGCAAATTGATCAAAGTCCACTTCTACTCTTTTTACTATCGGATTTTTCGTATCTTCAAAATCAATATTGACAAGACTCCCGACTGAGGACGCCATCTGATCCATGAGGCCGCACGGTTTTTCGAAATAAACATTTTCCGCATACTGGCTGATCTGCGCGATCACGATCGGACTGACTTCCATATGATTATATAAACCGGAAATGATCGTTCCGACCGCTACCTCAAAAGCCGCCGAGGAAGAAAGCCCTGCTCCCATCAGTACATCGCTCGTCATATAAGCACAAAAACCGCCGAGTTGATAGCCTTCCTCCCGCAGCTTGTAAGCCACGCCTCTGATCAGCGCTTCACTCGTACCGGCCTCCTCCGCCTTTTTGCCAAGGTCGCTTAACGCAATCGGCTCGATAGGAAAGCTGTCGGATACGATTTTGATCTTTCCATCCCCAGTTCTTGCCGCAATGGCGATCGCATCCAGATTGATGCCTGCTGCGAGCACCTGTCCGTGCTGATGATCTGTGTGATTGCCGCCAACTTCGCTTCTGCCCGGCGCGCTGTAAATTTCAACCTCCTGCTCGCCATACAGTTCTTCAAATTTCTCGATTGCTTTTAAATAACGTGCCGTCTGATAGTTAAGCACCGTTTCATCCACATAAATTTCCTTTAGCAGCTCCTGATATTTCTTTTCCTGCAATTCTTTCTTTAAGCACCCAGTTGCCTTCATAATTCGCCTCCTTGTTCTATTGTTTGGTAAACACTATTTTTTGTTTACTAAACATCTAAGTTTTTACTTGCAATTTTTAGTAAATTGTGTATAATTAATTATATACTCATATATTTTTATTTTGTCAATACGTTTCTTGCAAATTTACAAGATTTTTAACAGAAAAACGAGCAAAATCTCAAAAAATGAACTGCCAAAAATTTAGTAAACAACAAGTAAACAAAGGAGAGCTCTCTTATGGCGACGATCAGAGAAATTGCAGCAAAGGCACAAGTATCTCCTGCCGCTGTGTCCAGAATCCTTAATAATGACCCTTCTCTCAATGTGACGGTTGCTACCAGGCAGCGTGTTTTCGATACTGCGGCAGAGCTTGGATATGAAAAGAAGGAACGCGGCAAAAAGATTTCCGCTGCACTCACTTATGGGATTTTACAATGGTATTCCCCGAAGCAGGAGCTGGATGACCCTTATTATTTATCTGTTCGCCTCGGCGTAGAAAATTACTGCACGGAAAACCACATCAACGTGATCCGTGCCTTTCGCTCGGACTCTGATCATATGGCATCTCTTTCCGGAGCGGATGGTCTGATTTGTATTGGGAAATTCGACACTGAGGAAATCGAGAACTTTAAAAAGCTGACGCCCTGCTTTATCCTTGTGGATATGCATACGGCACGGGTGGAATACAATTCTATTTCCCTTGATTTTGAAAATGCCGTAAGGGACGTGATGAATTATCTGTACGAACTCGGACACCGAACGATTGGCTATCTCGGCGGCAGGGAATACTTAAAGGGGCATACCGTTTACCCGGATATGCGACGGCAGGTTTTCCAGTCCTTCTGCGAAGTACACGGCATCGCCTATTTGCCCTATCTGCTTGAGGATGCCTATACCTCCGACGCAGGCTACCATATGATGAACTCTCTCATTCAGGAAAAAAAAGTTCCTTCCGCTATTTTTGCCGCCAGTGACAGCATCGCGATCGGCGCCATGCGTGCACTTACTGAAAACGGTTACCGGATTCCGAAAGACGTTTCCATTGTCGGCTTTGACGATATCAGCAGCGCGGCCTATACGACTCCGCCCTTGACAACCGTTCATGCCCCTTCTTACGAAATGGGCGCTTATGCGGCCGCTTTTCTGATGACGCAATATCCCTTATTCAAACAATACAAAACCCCCCTTCACATGACACTTCCATGTCAGCTTGTGAAGAGGGGCTCGTGCTAAATTATTTTAGTTACTGTACCGCGGTCAGGTAACTTGTTACAGCATATACGGTCTGGCCATTGTAATTAATCCGTGACCAGCCTTTACTGCTTGTGCCGGTGCGCTGCAGCGTTTCTCCATTAGAGACGGTTGCAACTACGGTATCTGCGCTTTCCGTACTCGGTACCGTTCTTAGGTTTGTCTGGATTTTCGGCGTCACCGTATCACTTACAGCCGTAAAACTCATACCTGATTCCGGACTTTCTACCGTTGGTGTATTCGCAGTCTTATAATTCATATCCGTCGTCAAATACTGCGTTACGGCATATACGGTCTGTCCATTGTAGAGCAGTCTGGACCAACCGCCTGCCGAGGTTCCTGTTCTCGTCAGCGCTTCTCCGTAGGAGACAGTCCCTACGATATTATCACCAGAGGACATGTCCGCGTTGCTTCTTAAATTCACGTTATCCTTAGGGGTCACCGAATCATTGACAGG
>JASGGU010000109.1:0-10126 GCA_047602645.1 Lachnospiraceae bacterium
TGCACCGAAGTGCCGGTATCCTTTGCATGTCGGCATTACAGAGTCAGGTACGGTGAAGTCGGGTAACATCAAATCTGCAGCCGGGCTTGGCATCATTTTATATCAGGGTGTCGGCGACACGATCCGCGTCTCTTTGACGGGTGATCCTGTGGAAGAGGTCATTTCCGCAAAACTGATTTTAAAGACACTGGGTTTGAGAAAGGGCGGGATTACTGTCGTGTCATGCCCGACCTGCGGCAGGACGAACATCGATTTGATTTCGCTTGCATCGGATGTTGAAAAGTTGGCAGCAGGTTATGATGATCTGGATATTAAGGTCGCGGTCATGGGCTGTGTCGTTAACGGACCCGGTGAGGCAAGAGAAGCGGATATTGGCATTGCGGGCGGTGTCGGTGAAGGTCTTTTGATTAAAAAGGGCGAGGTCGTCCGCAAGGTACCGGAGGCAGAGCTGTTACACGTACTGCAGGAGGAATTGGAGCACTGGAATGGATAAAGCATTTTTCGAAGTATTCCCGACATTAAAGCTGAATAAGGGACTGCGGGAGCTGTTCGAGGAGACGGCAGTGACACGCGTCGTATCTTCAAGCAGAAAGGATCAGCTTAAAATTTATTTAAGCAGTCCCCGGCTGATAGAAAAGGAAATGATTTATGGAGTGGAACGGGAAATTGTCAGACAGCTTTTCCCGGAAGCGAATATTCGCGTTTCCTTTTTAGAGAGCTTTCGCCTTTCCAGTCAATATACGCCAAAGACGCTTCTGGATGCATATCGCGAGAGCATATTGCTTGAATTGAAGAGCTATAATCATTTTGATTATCAGCTTTTTTATCGGGCAGATCTGGATTTTCCGGATGAAAAAATGATTCGGCTCATATTAGAGGATACGATTGTGGCGAGGAATCGCTCCGAGGAGCTTGTGCGCGTGCTGGATAAAATTTTGAATGAACGCTGCGGGGTTGGCACTAATATCCAGATTTCCTATAAGGAAGCTGCGCCTAACAAGGCGAGAGAGCACGCCGAGCTGAAAATGCAGGAGGAGGTCGAGCGGATTACGCACCTCTCGGAAAGCGTCGGGGAGGATCAGCAGTGGGAGCAGGGACAGGAGAATACGGTCGTCTTGGAAACGGACGCGTCTGTGTCTAAGCCAAAGGCCAAAGCAAATGCTGCGCCACCCGTAAAGAGCAAAGAAAGCAAGCCTGCATCTTCTTTTACACGCGGAGGAAGCCGGTATAAAAAATCGGATAATCCGGAAGTTATTTATGGGCGTGATTTTGAGGAGGAGCCGGTTCCGATCACAGAAATGGCAGGAGAAGTCGGTGAGGTCATTGTCAAGGGAAAAATTATCCGGTTTGAAACGAGAGATACAAGAAATGAAAAGAAACTCGTTATTTTTGACATCACGGATTTTACCGATACAATCACGGTAAAAATGTTTCCTCGGCCGGAGCAGCAAGAGGAGCTGTTTGCTCATGTCTCGGAAGGAAAATTTGTGATTGTCAAAGGTGTGGCGAATATTGATAAATTTGACGGGGAGCTGACACTTGGCTTTATTGCCGGCATCAAGAAGACGAAGGATTTTACATCCACGAGGATGGATACGGATATTGAGAAGCGTGTCGAACTGCACTGTCATACGAAAATGAGTGATATGGATGGTGTCAGTGATGTCGGCACAATTATTAAACGTGCCGCAAAATGGGGCCATTCCGCGATCGCAATCACGGATCATGGCGTGGTGCAGGGGTTCACCGATGCATTCCACACAATGCAAAAGCTGAAAAGCGAGAATCCGGATTTCAAAATCCTCTATGGCATGGAGGGCTATCTTGTCGATGATACGACAGAGCTTGTTGTCAATCCGAAGGAGCGGACCCTAGAAGATACGTTTGTCGTATTTGATTTGGAGACAACAGGATTTTCTCCGATTAAGAATAATATTATTGAAATAGGTGCGGTGAAAGTCGTGAACGGAAAAATTACCGACCGGTTTTCTACGTTTGTCAATCCGAAGGAACCGATCCCGTTTCGAATTGAAAAGCTGACCGGGATTAACGATGCAATGGTAGAGGATGCTCCATTTTTAAATGAAGTGTTGCCGCAATTCCTGAAATTTTCCGAGGGATCAGTTTTCGTTGCGCACAACGCATCGTTTGATATGGGCTTTCTCATTCAGAAGGCAAAAGAGCTTGGAATCACAAACACGTATACTTATGCGGATACGGTTGGTATGGCACGTGTGCTGATGCCCCAGCTTTCCAAATATAAACTTGATCATGTTGCAAAGGCACTGAAAATTTCATTGGAAAATCATCACCGTGCAGTGGATGATGCCGGTGCAACAGCGGAAATTTTTGTGAAGTTTGTGGAAATGCTGAAAAAGAAAGATATTCGAACATTAAAAGAAGTTAATGTGCTTGCGGATGCATCTGTGGAAAAGGTAAAAAAAGCGATGTCCTATCACGTCATTCTGATCGCAAAGAATGAGGTGGGACGAATTAATCTATATAAGCTTGTTTCTCTTTCCCATTTGAAATATTACCATCTGCGCCCTCGTATTCCAAAGAGTGTGCTGAATCGGTACAGAGAGGGATTGATCATTGGCTCTGCCTGCGAAGCAGGAGAGCTGTATCAGGCAGTACTGAATGAGAAGCCGCAGGCGGAGATTGCCAGGATTGTTGATTTTTATGACTATCTGGAAATACAGCCGCTTGGAAATAACGAATTTATGGTGCGTGAGGATCGATATGAGAATATTCATTCAGATGAAGATTTGATTGTGATCAATAAAAAAATTATCGCGCTGGGAGAGCAGTTTTGTAAACCGGTTGTCGCGACATGTGATACGCATTTTCTTGATCCGGAGGATGAGGTTTATCGAAGAATTATTATGGCGGGTAAGGGATTTAAGGATGCGGATGAGCAGGGACCGCTGTATTTGCGCACGACCGAGGAGATGATGAAGGAGTTTTCGTATCTTCCTTATGATAAGGCATATGAAATTGTCGTGAAGAATACAAATCTGATTGCGGACATGGTAGATTATATTGAGCCGGTTCGTCCGGATAAATGTGCCCCGGTCATTGAAAATTCCGATCAGACGCTGCGTGATATCTGCTATCGGCGCTCTCATGAAATCTATGGCGAGGATTTACCGCCGCAGGTTTCAGAGCGTTTGGAAAAGGAGCTGCATTCGATTATCACAAATGGTTTTGCGGTGATGTATATCATTGCGCAGAAGCTTGTGTGGAAATCGATGGAGGACGGCTATCTCGTCGGTTCTCGAGGCTCCGTTGGCTCCTCCTTTGTTGCGACGATGGCGGGCATTACGGAGGTGAATCCGCTGTCTCCTCATTATTACTGCCCACAGTGCCATTATTCGGATTTTACTTCTGCCGATGTGCGCGCTTATGCCGGGAAGGCGGGCTGTGATATGCCGGACAAGCTGTGTCCTGAGTGCGGAGCATCGTTAAAGAAGGAAGGCTTTGATATTCCTTTTGAGACGTTCCTTGGATTTAAGGGCGATAAGGAGCCTGATATCGATTTGAATTTCTCTGGAGAATATCAGGCAAAGGCCCATAAGTATACGGAGGTTATCTTTGGGGCGGGACAGACGTACCGTGCCGGTACAATTGGTACGCTCGCAGACAAAACTGCATACGGCTATGTGAAAAATTACTATGAGGAGCGAGGGATCAGCAAGCGCCCGTGTGAGATTAATCGGATCACGCTTGGCTGTACCGGTGTGCGCAGGACTACAGGGCAGCATCCGGGAGGGATTATCGTACTTCCGCACGGTGAGGAGATTGATTCTTTTACGCCGATTCAGCATCCGGCAAATGATATGTCAACAGATATTGTAACGACACATTTTGATTATCATTCGATCGACCATAATCTGTTAAAGCTTGACATCCTCGGACATGACGATCCGACAATGATCAGGCGTCTGCAGGATTTGACGCAGACGGACCCGCAGCTCGTGCCGCTTGATGACCCGCAGGTCATGTCCCTGTTTAAAAATACGGAGGCACTTGGTATTCTGCCTTCGGAAATCGGCGGATGTCCTCTGGGGTCTCTTGGCATTCCCGAGTTCGGTACGGATTTTGCCATGCAGATGTTGATCGATACACAGCCAACTTCGTTTTCCGATTTGGTCAGGATTGCGGGATTGGCACATGGTACGGATGTATGGCTCGGAAATGCACAGACGCTTATTCAGAATGGCAGTGCGACGATTTCCACTGCAATCTGTACACGTGACGATATAATGACCTATTTGATCGGAATGGGAGTGGAAAGCAGCCTTTCTTTTACAATTATGGAGTCTGTGCGTAAGGGAAAAGGCTTAAAGCCTGAATGGGAGGAAGCCATGACGGCGGCAGATGTGCCTGACTGGTATATCTGGTCATGCAAAAAAATCAAATATATGTTTCCAAAGGCGCATGCGGCGGCTTATGTCATGATGGCTTGGAGAATTGCCTATTACAAGGTGAACTACCCGCTCGCTTATTATGCCGCATTTTTCAGTATCCGCGCAACGGGTTTTTCCTATGAAATTATGTGTCAGGGAAGAGAACGGCTGGAATACTATCTTGGCGACTACAAGAAGCGTTCGGACAGCCTGACGAAAAAAGAGCAGGATGTTTTGCGCGACATGAGGATTGTACAGGAGATGTATGCGAGAGGCTTTTCCTTTATACCGATCGATTTATTCCGTGCAAAAGCTCATGAGTGTCAGGTTATTGAAGGCCAGATTATGCCGCATATCGGCAGCATCGAAGGGCTTGGCGATAAGGCTGCGGATGCGGTCGTAGAGGCCGCACTGGACGGCCCGTTCCTCTCAAAGGACGATTTCAGAGACCGTACCAAGGTCAGTAAGACCGCCATCGAAACAATGAGCAGCCTTGGACTGTTAGGTGATCTTCCTGAATCCAACCAGCTTTCGTTGTTTGATTTTGGCTGAGTTATGATTTTTCATTGTAACAGGCAATTTCTATTGTCGGATTTAAATGTATTTGGTATAATTAAGCAATCATATGTAATATTATTTGGCACTCATACGGTAACCGGACCTGATCCTTTTTGTTTTAGACATAAGGGGAAGATAAGATATGGATATTTATATCAAAACAATGGAAAGGCTATTGCATGTCGTACAGGATTTATCCGCAGCCCGCGATTTGAATACGGTCATGGATATTGTACGCCATTCGGCGCGGGATCTGACGGGCTCAGACGGCGCAACTTTTGTTTTGCGCGATAATAATTTTTGCTATTATGCGGAAGAGGACGCGCTTTCCCCACTGTGGAAGGGGAAGCGCTTTCCGATTGAAATTTGTATCAGCGGTTGGGTGATGCTGAACCGCCATCCGGCGGTTATTGAGGACATTTACAGTGATCCTAGGATTCCGATTGATGCCTATAAGAAAACCTTTGTAAAGAGTCTTGCTACAGTTCCGATAAAGACAAAGGAGCCGATTGGAGCGATTGGCTGTTATTGGGGAACGATGCACAATGCTACTGCGGAGGAAGTAAAAATAATGCAGGTTCTGGCGGATACCGCTGCAATTGCCATGGATAATATACATTATCAGACTATTATCGCATCCAAGGCCAGACTGCTGGAAGAGGCAATTGACGACACCCTGCTTGCCGTTGCACGTATGGTAGAGCAAAAGGATTTATATACTGCAGGTCACCAAAGGCGCGTTGCATTGATTAGTCTGGAAGTCGCAAAAGAAATCGGACTGCCGGAAGAAAATTGCAATAATGTTTACCGCGCAGGACTTGTGCATGATATCGGCAAGATTGCGATACCCAGTGATCTGTTGTCCAAGCCTGCCCGCCTGACACCTCTTGAGTTTTCTCTGATTAAGACACATCCGGAAGTAGGATATGCGATATTAAAGGATATTCCTCTGCTGAGGCCGATTGCGGAAATGATACTGCAGCATCATGAACGTCTTGATGGAAGCGGGTATCCAAATGGGTTAAAAACTAATCAAATCTTGCCGGAAGCTCAGATAATAGCCGTATCTGATGTTTTTGAATCTATGGTTTCTCATCGGCCGTACCGTCCTGCGTTGGGAAAGGAGGCAGCTATTGAAGAAATTCTATCAAATAGGGGGCGTTTATATTCTCCGGATATTGCCGATGCAATTGTGCGGCTTGTTGATCAAAAAGGTTACCAAATTCCCCAATAAAGCATAAGAATTGCATATTACCTACCGGAACCTGCTGACAGATTTTCTGGTGAAATCTATAATTGATACGATAGGAAACATCATAACAGCCTCTGTTTGTTCATAGAATTAAATGTCCGAATAGACAAAGAATGCAGTTTGAGGAGGTTTTGTTATGCGTGAATCGAATGATGATTTCTGTAATGTTTCTGTCGACCTGCCATATCCCCCGATACAGCCGGAAAGTCACCGGCCTGAATATGCTTATGCCATGTTGAGTAATGTAGGAAGCAGCAATTCTGAAATGTCCGCCATCAGTCTTTACTTTTACAACAGTGTAATCTTAAATCCGGATTACACAAATTTTGCAAGGTGCTTTCATAAAATCAGTATTGTCGAGATGCACCATTTGGATATTTTTGCGGAACTTGCTTTTCAGATGGGGCTGGATCCGCGGCTATGGAGCATGGAAAGACATAGAAAATGCTATTGGACTCCCGCATATAATTATTATCCTCAGGAAATACGGGAGGTTATTAAGAATTCATTAAAAGGGGAAGAGGCCGCAATACAGAAATATACCAGACAGGCTGAAATAATATGTGATCAAAACATTATCGATATATTAAATCGCATTATTATTGATGAGAAACGCCATGTTGAAATTTTCAATACGATGTTGGAACAGATTGTTTAACAGACAGGTCAAATTCGAGTATATCTGACATGGTATTCAAACTATGATTATAAATATGGATATGAAAATAGCACCAAATGTTCCGTCTACCGACTAATCAATCCATCCACAACTTATTCATCTATAAAACGAAAGATATTACAATGAATACATTTGTATTAAAAATAATTGCTTTGGTATTAATGGTAATTGACCATATTGGATTTTATTTTGAAGATGCGCCGATTTGGTTCCGTTGGCTTGGAAGATCTTCTTATCCCTTGTTCCTATATTGTATGGTATGGGGATATCACTATACTAGAAACCGTAAGATATACTTGTTGCGTTTATATTTCATGAGTGTATTTATGACAGTATTTGGGTATACAATTGATCATTCCATGCCCACTGAATGTGGCTATGGTACCCATAACATATTCCTTAATATGCTTTGGGTAGGAATATTGATCAGTACTATTGAACTGTTTCAAAAAGATAGAAAAAAGGGCGGATTACTTCTTGGAGGTATTTTTGTTTCGCAAGTTCTGTATTACACAGTACCGTTGCTGTTGCCTTTTCGGCATTTCAGTGGAGATCAGCAAACCGGCATTATGCCTAATTTGCATTTAAATGAGTATGGATTTGAACTTATAGCGTTAGGAGTGCTGATGTATTTCCTTAGAGATAAGAAAAATTTGTTTATCGCTATGTATAGTATCTTCTGTATCAATCAATTCAGCGCGACAATGTTGAATGGCGAAACGGGAATGCAATGGTTAATGATTTTGGCACTTCCATTGATGTTGCAGTATAACAACCAAAAAGGTTTGGGTATGAAATACTTTTTTTATGTTTTTTATCCCGCTCATACATTAATATTGTTTTATCTTGCCAATTATGTATTTTAGTCATGTATGTGTTAATGTTCACGAACTCCGCTAAGGCACATTCCTAAATGCCAGACCTGTAGAAGTCAGAATATTAAGAAAATTACCAGTACATTAAAAGTTGCAGGATCAGTTGCGCTATAATTAGATCGAACAAAAGTTTGGGCTTTAAATCTTAATTATATAGTTGTATAATAACTCCATAATTTACCAAGAGGAAAAATTATGGAGTTAGATTTATTACATGAATATAAAGAATTATATTATAAAGAAATAGAATTTAAAGATTCCATGAGCAATAAGATTGGAACTTCTATTACTTTTTTAACTATATTATGTACTGGACATATGTATATGTGGAATATTATGGTTGATTTACAATTAATATTGCACATTATACCTATAACTTTTTTGTTATTAGAAATTGTTTCAGTATATTTTACTGGATTGTCTATATATAATTTTTATAAGTCATATTATAAGTATAAATATTACTTGGTGTCAGCAGAAAAAATAAATCAAAGTCTAGAAGACAATAATAGTCTACTTGGATTGTATAAACAAGAAGAAATAGATATTGCCAATTATAATATGATGTGTAATACTTTTTATACATATACTAATTTAAATCGAAAAGAAAATATTCGTAAAAACACCAATCAGACTAGGTTAGGTAGTTCCCTAATTAAAGCATTATTAACATTAGTATGTACATATACTATGTATATTTTTATCATTAACAAAATGACATTTTAAGAAAGGAGAAAATATGTCTGACGAAGATAAATCAGAAGATAAATCAGAAGATAAGAGCGAAAAAAAACATGTTGTTCTATCAACTAAACCCGCTAGTCCAGATATAATACTTGAGACATTTGCCCAAAAAAGGACACGTACTTCAATTAGAGAAGATTCATCTAAATATAAGTAATATTAAGTACAAGGGTTTACCTATTAATCCTTGTACTTTTATTTTTTCTAACCATATAGGAATATTTTGAGTATAATTAAATTCCTCAATAATAATATCGGGATCTGCCGGACTAGAGTTTAGGTTATATAGTATATTTTCATCCATTGAAATATCTCCAATACAAAAATTATATAATTTATTATTCACAATATTTCAATATTTATTTGGTCGATAATTGGCGAAAATTGAGAATAGTCAATATGGTGATTTAAAGAAATTAATTGTAAAATGTTAGTATATAAAACCAAAGGAGGTGTTACACATGCCAACAACAGGAGAAAAGCCAGGAGAAGGTACATATACCTGTGATACATGTGGACAAGTGATAGTATTAGATGATGATTCTGATACTATGCCACCTTGTCCAACTTGTAATGGCACCGATTTTCATTAATTGGTTAAACTGAATCTTTTAATATTAAATGATTTGCCAAACCACTGAGTCCAAATTGCTAATTCGTTAGTATTATGGACTTTGTATTTTGAATGATATGTTAGTGGCAACAGTTGCTTTAAGTAATAAATTATTCTAATTATTTTAATTTTTCCTTTCTGTTATTATTTTTTATTTAATCGAAGAGCGAGCCATAATTTATGTCATTTTACATTACATTTTTTAATCAAATTATCGGCAGTAACAGCCATTTACATCCGGCATACAAATCATATTTATATCCTATGAAGGACTTAGGTATTCCACTAATGGATTCAGTCAGTGAGGAGCAGAGCCTTTTAAATTATGTGAATCTGCTTAGAGAAAATCATAATCTGAATGATCTGTTCATTGATGATAATCTTAATATTATAGCAGAAACAAGGCTAAATGAGATGGTTATCAGCTATTCCCACACCCGTCCAAATGGTGAACACGGATATGATTTAATTGATAGCTCTAAATGGCGAGGTGAGAACCTTGCTAAAAATTACTATAGTGCTAATGAAGTATTGGCGGCGTGGTGTAATAGTCAGCCACACCTAGAAAATTTAATATTTAAGGAATATACAAAGGTAGGAATTAAATGTGATCAGATGAGTGATGGTAGTACATATTGGGTTATGATGTTTAGTAATTAACATTTACAATGTTTTACACACAATTGGAGTGATGTCATATAGACACAAGTGCAAATGAATTATTGAAATATGCTGTTTCGCAAGGTATAATTGATTTGGATGATGTGCGAAACAGTATGAAAGAAGAAGAGAAACAACGGATACTTTCAAGGCACAAATATAATATTTTTCAGGATAAAGACGGAAGGTGGAAGACAACCTTTCCGGATACAACAAAAAGGTCAGGAAGGAGATTAATTGCTAAAAAGAATTACGAAGACTTAATTAAGGAAGTAATTATTTATTATTCTGGTATAGAGGATAATGAATATATATCTAGCATTGGATATATATTCA
>JASGGU010000110.1:0-9918 GCA_047602645.1 Lachnospiraceae bacterium
TTATACACCATTTCTGACTTTTGAGGAATTTCCTATAAAGGAACAAAAGTGTGCTATGCCCACTTCCGCGGCCAAATACTTAGGCTGCACAGCTTTTATTCCGCGCGCGCAGCTGCGCATAAAAACAGCCTGGCTTCCCATTGCTGAGAAGCCAGGCCTTTTTATTGTATTATTTAATCTCAAGATTTTTCCAGATATCATCCGGCACAAGTGCTACATAAGTTCTGCCTGTGTTCAGGGTGATTTCTTTACCATCCGCATCATAGTATTTTGTAGGAGATAATTCATCCTCTTTCGACCATGTAATAGGAATCGCTTTTCCGTTTGTAATGTAGTAACCGTCGCGGCTGTAGTCGATGGAATGGAACATCATATAACCATTATCATCAAACTCTACATAGCGTGCATTCTGCAGCAGCAGATTCTTGAAGGAAAGCTGTGCATTGTTGTTGCCCGGGTCTACATGTGCGCTGCCATACTCAGAGTAGTAATACAGGCCGTCCTCAGCATTATAGTCAAGGTAAGGCTTGTTATGCTTGTACGGCATCTGAACATGTGTACAATCCTTAGCGTCCGAATTTGAGGAAAGATCAACGGGGCTTGTTTCACTTGTAAACTGGTAATGCGGACCCGAATAATATTCGTTATAGGTCTCGCTGTAGCTTTTGTTCGAAAAATTCTTTTCAAGATCGCCGGAAAGAATATACTCCGTAAACTCTCTGGACTTGCCGTTATCCACACGTGAGAATGTACCGCTGAAGTTTTCTACATAATCCTTTGCCAAGTAGTCATCGATATAGAACGGACCGCCGTCATGGCAGACGACTGCATTCCATTCGGGAGCAAGCTGCAGGTTGGTTGGTCTTACACTCCGGATACTTCCGAGCTGCTCAATGCTTGCCCAGTCTTTTACGAGAACCATAAAACGGGTAATGCCGTCATTTGCGGTACTGTTTGTAATTTCATAAACAACATCTGCAGTTGACATCCCATAGTGAGGTAAAGCTGTTTTTTCATTATCAACCATTGCCGCGATTGGTCTCTGGTCCTTTATAGTTTCATCGATCCACTCATTTGTAAGTTCGCTTCGGTACATTCCCTCACGGGATTCCTCTTCGACAGGAGTGTCTGCTGTGTCAGACTCCTCTTTAACAACCTGAATGACAGGCTCTGCAACTGCTTCCTCAGCAGGCGCTTCCTCTTCTTTTTTACCGCATCCGGCAAGTACAAGTGTTCCTGTTAAAGCGAAAAGAAGAAGTAAAGTTCTTTTTTTCATCGGTATAATTCCTCCCTTATTTCATTGCGATTTTGTCCACTTTTGTATCCGTCGTTGATTATAACACAAAATAAGGTGTAAGTCACTGTTATTTTATACAAAATATTACGACTTTTTTACAAAAATGTTATAAAGTAATTAAATTGAAAATAAATGAATAACACAATGAGAATTTTACATAATTAAGAAAAGAAAGTAAAGAGGTATTCGTGATTATTTAAGAATTCTTAAGAAAGTACAAAAATACATCAGTTTGTCAAAAGAATATTTTTGTATTTTTCTTTAAAGTCCTGTGTAAAAGCGAGGGCCCCTTTCTCATTTAAATGGGATGAATCTCCAAAAAAGTCATTTTTATAGCATGGAATTGAGCTATTGATGGAAAAAGAGGGATATTTTTTCTGTATTTCTTCTATATAAAAAGTGTATTCGTTAAGATAGCTCTCCTGAAGCTTTTCATAGGAAGCCTCATTCATCGGAGGTTGTTCTACGATCACATCAATTTTATTTTCGGCACAAAGAGTGAGCAGTTTGTCAAAGTAAAGAGAGATTAACGCCGAATCGCCGGAGGCTTTCATCTGCGTGTAATTAACTTCATAATTTAAATCGGAGGATCCTTCCGCTGTACCAAATAAACCGTGCCCGCCCTCGGCGTACAATTTTTCGTAAGCAGTATTATTTTCACTGAAACGCGTGCAGAGACGGCTGTTGATAAGCGCCGGAAGATATTTGTCCGGTAAACGGAGCCGATAACTTGCACTGTCGATCAGATAATGCTCTTGTAATACCGTCTCGGAGGCGACCGTGTTTGCATTTGCAAACACTTCGAACATTTGCGGAATACTTAAATAGTTAAAATAAATAGTGCGCTGCCAGAAATTATCCATATAGGAGTAGTGAAATGGAGCAAATAAAATAACCGCTGCGGAAGGAGGCTCGTGATGGGTAAGATAATCCGAAAGCGTATAGTACATTTCAATAGTGGTAGCTCCGCCAAGCGCGAGATTCTGGGCGGGACTGTCAAGCTCGCCGGGGACAAGATCCGCCATTGCGCGGGAATCGCCGAGAATCAGAATCATATCGGCTTCGCTGTCCGCAGCTGCGGCAACTGTCAGCTTTCCGCTGACGACATCTTTTGTGTAGGCCCATGAGGGATATTCGGCATCCATATAAGCAAACGGAAACAAAGCTGTATATCCGATCAGGAAAAGCAGCGGCAGTAATGCGAGTATGCACTTGAACAGAAAGGTTGTTATCGGGTGGTTTGGTTTCATAGCATGCCTCATTGATTAAAACTTTAGGTATAGGAATTCCTGCGTGGAGAGGTTGCAGGAGAGCAAGATCATGGTAATCAGCAGGTAGTAGATTCCCCAACGCAGCAGGAGCGGGGCGTGTGTGAGGAGAATGCTGATATCGCATTTTTTTCGTTCACAGAGGATGTCCGCGGTAAATAACAGGAGCAGGGCGGCGAAGACAAAAAGAAGGTTTGCCGTGCCGAGTCCGAGTGAAAAAACAGTGCCGTCGATGAAACTTACGGGCTTCAGTGTCGTAACTATTTTATGAAGGATATCGCCCGCTTCCGCAATGGAGGGTGCACGGAAAAATATCCATGTGATACTCATGAGCAGAAATGTAAAGGTTGTCTGCAGAATACGCAGAATGAAAGGCTGACGGTATATACCGGTCAGCTCACACAGTCGTTTTCTGACAGGCTTTAAGAGATCACCGATGATTTGGTAGAGGCCGTTTAATGCGCCCCAGATGACAAAGGTGATATTTGCACCATGCCAGATGCCGCTTGTGAGGAAGACCGCCATAATATTTCCATATTTTCGAAGTCTGGAATGACGGTTCCCACCGAGTGGGATATAGAGATAATCGCGGAACCAGGAAGAAAGCGAAATATGCCAGCGCCGCCAGAAATCGGCAACACTGAGAGCCAGATAGGGCTGTCTGAAATTTTGCATGATCCGAAACCCCATAATTTTAGCTGCACCGATCGCAATACTGGAATAACCGGCAAAATCGCAATAAATCTGAAAGGTATAGCTGAATGTTGCAATGATCAGCGCAGCGCCGGCATAGTCGTTATAATTGTCATAAACCAGATCGGTCAAAATGGAGAGACGGGATACAATGACCATTTTCAGAAAATAACCCCATAGCATCAGCATCAGCCCTTCTTTTGCCCGAATCGCATCAAATGCATGCACTTCTTCAAATTGCCTTAACAGATTTTTGGAACGCTCAATCGGACCCGATAAAATATTCGGAAAGAATGAAACGAACAGTGCATATTTAAAAATATTGTGTTCCGGCTCCGTTTCTTTTCTGTAACAGTCCATAATATAGGTCAGGGACTGGAACGTATAAAAGGAGATGCCTACCGGAAGCAGCAGCTGTAACTGCTTTTCATTGCCAAACAGCGAGAGCAGAAAACCGGTATATTTGAAATAAATCAAGATAGAAAGATTCAGTAAAAACCCGATGGCTACAATTCCGTTTTTTGTATGAGCGGAATCTGTTTGACAGAGCAGGTTGCCGGCCGTCCATGTAATGATCGTTGACAGTATTAAAAAAATGACATAGACAGGTTTCTGACAAAAATAAAAAAAGTAGCTCGCAAAAAGAAGCCATATATATCTGAATTTGTGTGGTATCAGAAAATACAGCAGCACGACAATCGGAAAAAATATTAAGAACTGCAAGGAATTAAACAGCATTTTTATCCTCCGCTGAACTAGGTATTTGCGAACTTGTAATCTGTTTTTGATTGTACTATAATGGTAAAGCGATGTCAATTTGAGCTGTTTTAAACTGCGGCGGAGAAGTTATTAGTTAACCACATTCTGTTGCTATGAGGCCGAAGTCTGAAAATAAAGCGGAAAAAGAGGATACGGAATGTCTGATAAAGAAATAAAAAAGTCATCTATGAAACGGGAAATTATGGAATGGATTATCGTGGTCGAGGTTGCGATCATACTTGCCGTGGTTTTGAACATGTTCATTATTGTAAATGCGGTTATCCCATCTGCTTCCATGGAGACGACGATCATGACCGGCGACCGGATATTCGGCTACCGTCTCGCTTATTTAAACGATACGCCAAAGCGTGGTGACATTGTCATTTTCGAATTTCCTGACGATGAAAAACAGTTGTTTATCAAGCGCGTTATCGGACTGCCTGGCGAGATGCTGGAAATGCGTGACGGCAAGATTTATATAGACGGCAGTGAGGAGCCGCTTGAGGAGTCCTATCTGGAGGTTATACCGGTCGGCGATTACGGTCCTGTTACAATTCCGGAGGATGCTTATTTCATGATGGGAGACAATCGTAATAATTCGGCTGACTCAAGATTTTGGAATCAACCGTTTGTATACAGTGATAAGATCCTCGGAAAGGCGGTGTTCCGCTATTTTCCTCATTTCGGGAAAATCGAGTAGAACCGGTTATTCCTGTTCATCATGAGAAAGCCGGTTTTTCTGCAAAAATTCCGTGAGCCCCCACTTTTCTCTGACAAGTATGAAAGAGCCGTCGCTCTTTTGCACAAAAACAGGAGGGAGATATTCGATAAACAGCGCATTGAAGCTGAGCGTATAGCCTCCTGTCATATCGTAACGCACATAATCGCCTTCCATTAATTCCGGCATTTGGCCGATTGACATGATTCGATCCGTTTCCATGCAGGAAAATCCGCAGACAATTTGTTTTTTGTGGGAAGGACGGACGGTAATGGTCTTTCCTGTTTCATCAAGCAGCTCATACACGTATCCCGTTTTTCGCATGAATGGGTCGATGTGCAGCCGTCCGCCGTCCGTGACGACAAATCGGTCGTGGTTCGTATCCCTGACATCCAGAACCTTTGTCAGATATTGGACCGGTGTCGAAATGACGGCAGAGCCCGGTTCGATGAGAAGAGCAGTATTCTCCGGATTAAATGAAGAGGACAACTCATCCGCAATCACGCGCACATAATCGTCAAATGCCTGAAAATCCCCTTTTTTCACGAAAAAGCTGCCGCCGATATCAATATAGGAAAGTTCCAGTTCGTATTCATGGGCAAGGAAGCAAACCTGTTTGGAAAGCTCCCGAAATACGGTCAGGGAGCGTGTTTTGGAGTTGGTATGCATATGAAGTCCTGCCACATGCACATTTGGCAGCGCCGAAATTTCAGAAAGGACGGCCTTGAATGTGCCGTTTTCCACATTAAAACCGAAGCGGTTACCATCCCCTCCCGTTAAGGATTCCTCAGGACAGACTGCCTCCAAATCAAAATTCACCCGCAGCCCAACGGTGATTTCTTTATTAAATGCCGATGTCTCCTTCAGCCATTTTAATTCCCGATTGGAATCAATGTTGACAATACTGTTATTGTTCAGCGCATAAATAAATTTTTCGCGGCTTTTGATCGGACCGTTAAAAATAATATTGTCAGGCTGAAAACCTATGCGTTCTGCGAGCTCATATTCCGTATCCGAAACGACCTCCGCCATACAGCCGAAATCCTTTATATAGGAAAGCAGCCACGGGAGCGGATTCGTTTTGACCGAGTAGCCGAAGCCGTAATGATTCCAGTTTTTTTTGAGTGCATCCTCAAAGGCCTTTAAATTTTCCCTAAGAAGTGTCTCCTGAATAACATAGCAGGGTGTCTGCTGTTTTACATCCTCAAATGTCATGGCAATAGCCTCCGAATTTAGATCATAAGTGCTCTATGCAAGTATAACACTATAAAAAAAAGGTGTAAACAAATTTGGAGGGACTCGTCTACTTTACGGTTGTTAGAAAAAGGAAATGTTGCTATACTATAAGGGAACGTATTAAAGGATAGTATGTCAGCCGTGCTCGGCGTGAGAGTTTGAGAGCACACTTTTGTTCCTAAAGGGAGAGACAGGAGGCATACGCACATGAAAAATGTCATTGATTATGTAAAAGAATTTGGAAAGTATTCTATAACAGAAGAACCCTTTAACGATGTGGACAGTCTTGTGCTGTCGCAGCTTTCCTATTTGAAATATGACGGGATGGTGCCGGGGGTGAACAAAAACTGTCCCTCCGTTCTGCTGAAGGACTTGCCGGAGCATGTGGATTTTTTGCATCTGTTTGACGATGAGCGTTATGAAAAGGTGAATAAGGCGCTTTTCAGGGCGGCGATTGAAAGCAGACGATTTCAGAACATGCGCCTGAATGATTATGTAAATATTGTGGATGCCGGCTGGGAAATCCAGTTTTCCGCCATTACGTATTTATTCGGAGAGGGGCTTGTTTATGTTGCATATCGAGGGACGGATGAGTCAATTGTCGGCTGGAAGGAGGATTTTAACATGGCGTTTCAGACGCCTGTTCCGGCGCAGAAGAAGGCGGTACAGTATTTAAACCTTGCGTCGGATCATGTCTCCGGCGGCTTTTATGTCGGCGGACATTCCAAAGGAGGAAATCTGGCGGTTTATGCCTCCATGAAATGCAAGGATGCGGTAAAGAAGCGCATCCTTAAAATATATAGTCACGATGGCCCGGGTTTTCGGCAGGAAGTGCTGGACAGCGGTGATTTTGACGAAATCAAGGATCGGGTGCATAAGCTGATTCCTCATTCTTCTCTTGTCGGAATGCTGCTGCAGTCTCAGGAAAATTATGAGGTTATTGAATGCAGAAGTTTCGGCCTTTTGCAGCATGATCCGTATAACTGGATCGTGGACGGCACGGGCTTTAAAAAAGTGGGCGGGTTGTATAAGCATGTGGAAATGAGGGATGAATCCGTCAACCAATGGATTCGTGGAATGGATGTGGAGCAGCTTAAGGAATTTGTGGAACAGCTCTTTGCAGTCATTAATGCACCGGGAGCCGCGACACTCATTGATTTAAAGACGGATTTAAAAAAGAATTCCGCGGCAATCATGAATGCGATTGAGGAGATGGATGCGGATTCCAAGGAAATGATGAAGCTCGTCATAAAGGGACTTTTTAAGGAAATGTCCGAAATCATTAAGCTGAAGGTCACAAAAAAGGTACAGCCGGAAATTGAAAAGCTGCAAAAAGGCCGAACTAAATGATTATCATCGCAATCATGGATAAAATGAGCAGATGGAGCGGATAAAAGAGATAAAAGACATATTTCATTTTCCATCCGCGCTTTCCGTTGTAAAAGAAAATGGGAATAAATGCGAGCGGAGCAGGAATTTCCCAACAGAAGGATACGGCTCCGGCAATTGCCTGGCCGATCCGTTTGCGGCTGAAAAGATAGAGTACAGCGATAGAAAAAACACCGATATAGCTGTAATCGGTCTTTAGATAATAAGCGGCAAGCATTGAGGCAATAACTGTCAAGAGTGATAAAAGAGTTTTGACAAACACCGGAAGCTGCTGCAGCTCTTTGATAGATTTAAGGCCGATCAGCATCAGCAGGCCGATCAGCAGTGTGAAGAATACGTTTTGAGAGGTTATATCAAAAATCTTGTTTTGAAATGCCAAATCGAACGGTATTTCAGATATGGCGGCGAACAGCAATAACCTTCCGGCATAGCGCCATACATTTTTTGTATGAAGAAAACCTTCGATAAGAAGAAAACAAAAAATAGGAAAGGCAATCCTTCCGATATCACGAAGCAGATCATAGCAGACACTCAGCCTGCGGACAGTCTCATAGCCGGCTGTTTCCAGAACGGCATCCGTATAGGGCCCCACAATGACGGCGCCGATATGATCTGTCAGCATCGAAAGCATGGCAATGAGCTTCAGTGTACTTCCGGACAGCCCGAAATGGCGTATGGAGGCAGGTTGTTCGTTTGGCAAGACCGGTTCTTCTGGCTGATACATGGTGTTTTCTCCTGAGTTTTGCAATATTGTTAAGTATATCATGCAATACCAAAATTTACAACGGATTTTGGATTACGATTCAGCCATCGTAATTCCTTATCATAAATGAACGGTTGATAATTTCTGATTTTTCACCTATACTAAGAAGGAACAGCGCGGCAAAAACTACCGCGGGAAAGCAGTTGTTTGATACAATGCAAAAGAGGTTGCCATGCAAAAGATTTTATTGAAAAATATGGAGAGAACGGTTGGACTGATTTGTCTGTGCGCGGGTCTGTGTGCTTTGCTTTTGCTTAGCGGCTGCGGTGTGACAAAGAAGAGCAAGGACAATATCACACTTGGAATGGAGGCACTTGAGGCGCTTGATTACAGTGCGGCATCCGGATATTTTGAGGCGGCGCTTGTGGCTGGAGAGGATAAACAGCTGGCAAGCAGAGGTCAGGGTATGGCCTATCTCGGACTGGCGCAGTATGAGGATGCAATTCGCTCGTTTGAGTCAGCGCTTAAGGAGTCCGACGGAAAGATACACAAGATCGAATACGACATTTCCTATTACCTTGCGCTTGCCGAGTATAAGGGCGGTGAGCTGGAGGAGGCATGCGATACCTATTCGGCGATTCTTGCTATGAATGAAAAGGATGCGAATGCGTATTACCTGCGAGGCAAGGTGTGGCTGGCTCAGGAAAAAAAGGAAAAGGCTCTTGCTGATTTTGAAAAAGCAGTATCGCTTGCTCCGTCGGATTATGATATGTATATCCATATTTATGATGATCTGGACGAAGCGGGATATCAGGAGGATGGAAAGGCCTATATCAACCGCGCCATGGAAAGCAACGGAAAAATGAGCGATTATCAGCTCGGTATTTTTAACTATTATCTGGGTTCTTATGAAGATGCGCGAAATTACCTTGAAAAAGCGCGTGAAACAAAGGATTCGGAGGATATGGTGCTCTATCTCGGAAAAACTTATGAGGCGCTTGGGGACATCAATTATGCCGTTTCGCTCTATACGACTTTTTTGGATAAAAATCCCGAGTCAGCTGCCGTCTATGACCAGCTCGGACTTGCTAAGATGAATTTGAAAGATTATCAGGGTGCGCTTTCCGCATTTGAGAGCGGCATTGCGACAGGGGACACATCTTATATGCAGAGCCTGAAATTTAATGAAATTGTTGCATACGAATATCTGACTGAGTTTAAAAAGGCGGCAGTGCAGATGGAGGAATATTTAAAGCTGTATCCGGACGATAAAAAAGCGATTCGGGAATATGAATTTTTAAAGACAAGATAAAGGAAATCAGGAAACGATATGGAAACTCTTAAGGAGCAGGAACGGGTCGTGCTGTTTGCGGTGAATTCAGGTGAAGAGGAAAACGGTGCACAAAGTCTGGATGAGCTTTCTGAACTGGCTGAAACGGCGGGTGCTGTCGCGGTCGGAAGGCTTGTGCAGAATAGGGAGCAGGTGCATCCGGTCACCTATCTTGGAAAAGGAAAGCTGGAAGAACTGAAGGCTTTGATATGGGAGACAGAGGCGACCGGCGTGATTTGCGATGATGAGCTGTCTCCGGTACAGCTCAGGAGCCTGACAGATGCGGTCGATGTCAAGGTCATGGACCGGACTTTGATTATATTGGATATCTTTGCAAAACGTGCGATGAGCGCGGAGGGAAAGATACAGGTTGAGCTGGCGCAGCTCACTTATGCGCAGGCACGTCTGACAGGGCTTGGCCGTTCGATGTCAAGACTTGGAGGCGGTATCGGCACAAGGGGGCCCGGCGAAAAGAAACTCGAAATGCACCGACGAACCTGTCAAAACGTTTAACAGCGTTGACTT
>JASGGU010000012.1:0-58204 GCA_047602645.1 Lachnospiraceae bacterium
CACGCCGTCGGCATCCCGGTAAAGATAGGCATAGTTATTATTTTCAGAGCCTTTTGCCTCCGTGAGGTTTTTCCAGTCCAGATCGTCGCGCTTGACCATCATATTGAATTTTTTTGCGAAAGCAAAATACGCGGTCTTATAATCTTCCGGCACCTCGCTGCCCTGCTTGATTGAAAAGCTGCCCGTGGAACGGTAATCGGGAAGCACCTGAAGAGAATAGGTATGGAGGATGGAGTTGTCCGTGCGCCGATAGCCGAACGCGCCGTAAAAAGCTTCGCTGAATGGATATAAGTAGGAGAAGGTCTGTCCGCTTTCGTAAGATTCTTTTAATATATTCATAAAAATAGCGCGGATGGCGCCCTTTCGCCGATGTTGCGGATAGGTGGAGACGTTTCCGATGCCGTTTCCGCTATAGGTGCTGCCGTCAAAATAGAACGTGAATGGAATGGCGGCTGTGGCGGCCATCAGCTCGCCGTCATCCGTAAAAGCACCGACCTCATATTCTGGATGCGCATGCAGCTTTTCCTGCGGATGGTTTATTAAATATTCGAAATATTCCTCCTCTGTTTTGCCGTTCGTATCATAGGGATAGTCAAAGCAGAGGGAAGAGAGCTTCATCGCCGCCGTTTTGTCTGCTTTTGTGAGATGTCTGATTTTCATAATGTTCCTCCGTGAGTTCGGTTTATAGTTCTGCCACGGGCAGAGACTCAAAAAATCCGCGGTTTTCCTCGTTCGCTTCGATCGTCATACAACCCTTGATGCGTCTGTGCGTGCAAGCACGCCATTCATATCAACCGTTGCCTAACTCTGCCCTTATGACATTGTATCAAATCACTGGTGCGATGGCTAGCCCAGGTATATTGTTTCCACTACATTTTCTCTAGTCCAAAGTTGTTCTCTTTTTTAAAAAGATTAGTAGCGGTTGTTAAATATATATTTTATTGTTGTGTCACCACAACTTAACTATAAACATGCCTTTAACCCACATTACTATCATGCCAATTATACTATACGTTTTCCAACTCAACAATTATATATTTCTAATTCGAGCAACTCCGATGATGTGTGTCTTTTTTTACTTTTAACACTATATTATAGGAGGATATTTCTATGCAAAAATATACAGAAGTACCTAAAACAGCCAGATATTATGAAGCAAATAAATATCTGACTGTTTTAAGTTGAGGTAAGTACAGAAAATGAAAGATCTGATAAATAGATGACAAGAAGCATGAAAAAATATATAATCATAGAAATAAGATTTCAGCAGTGCTGTAAAAATCCGTAGGGTCATGTGAATGAGCCGGAGGAATGTATCTTTATCGGAGACAGCATGGAGAATGATGTGAGGGGCGCGGTCAAAAGCGGGATGCACGGTATCTGGTACTGTCCGATGGACATCATAGAGAATCCGGAAGTTCCGTGGATACGGTCTTATTTGGACTGTCTGAAGGACAGTGAGATCCGGTTTTCAAAGAACCTGATAATATAATAAAGAAAAAAGGAAGTAAGCTCATGTATATCATAGTCAGTTCCTGTATTATGGGAGAAAATTGCAAATACAATGGGGGAAATAATTATGATCCTGAGATTGCCGGGTTTTTAAAGGATAAGAAACTTCTAAAGGTGTGTCCTGAACTATTGGCGAGATTGCCATCTCCTCGTTCTTGTGCCGAATTAGTGAACGGAATGGTCATAGATGAAAAAGGCAGGAATGTTGATGCCACTTATCGTGAGGGAATCCGGAGGGCGCTTGAGGAGATCAGGGGATTAGACGTTGAATTTGTTATTTTACAGTCCCGCAGCCCAACCTGTGGCGTTAATCAAATCTATGACGGCACGTTTTCCGGAAGGCTGGTGTCCGGACGCGGATTGTTTGCAGAAGCATTGATTAAGGCCGGATATACGGTCATCGATGCGGAAGATTTTCAAAATGAATAAAACGGGACCGGAAATAAAATCGATTAGGTACCTTGACAAAATACAAGTGATCGTGTATTGTCAAGGTACCTAATTAATTTCTGTTGAGACTGTTAGATAGAAGATGGAGAAATGACCGGAAAGGAATATATTATGAAAGAAGAAAAAAAGAAAAAGAAGGAACAAATTTTGGAGAATTATACAAATTGTACGCAGTGTTCCAGGCATTGCCCGGTAGATGCACTGCGTTGTAAAAAAGGAAAGAACTATTTAGAAGGTCTGCTGAAGGAAGGTCATGGCGATCAAGATAAGGAGTGCATTGAAAGGGAACATCGGCATGGAAGGCACCGCCATGGGTGCAGGCAAGATGACCGCAAATGCTGCAAAAGAAAACACGAAAGACATGAGGAATGTCTCAGACATGGAGAGCAGGGGGAATTATTCGATCTGTTTAGAGCGTGCGGACATATTCTTTATCACCGGTCGGAGAAGCAGAGCGGTCAGGGAAGAATTTTATACGTTCTTTCCGAACAGGGCGAAATGAGCCAGAAGGATCTGCAGGAGCTGTTTCAGGTGAAGCCCGGCTCCATGAGTGAAATTCTGTCCAAGCTCGAGCACAAGGGCTTTATCCGGCGGATCAAGGATGACGAAGATAAGAGGAAGGCTATTGTGACAATTACGGAGGCCGGAAAAATCCGTTTAGAAGAACGCCAAAAGGTAAAAAATAATGGCGATCCGTTTGCTGCACTGGACGAAGCCCAGCAGGAGGAACTTAAAAAATTGTTGCGGCTGCTGTTAGACGACTGGCAAGGAAATCAGGGATAGAGGATTTTGAGAAAGCATTTCTTAAAAACAGAGAGTCTCGAGGCAAAAAATTATCAATACACCTGGCAGATCAGGTATCCTTAGCAGATCTGCCAGGTGTATTTTGCTGTAGAAAATATTAGGTTTGAAAAATGAATGGAAATGAATAATTAAGTGGTATATGGATCGTATTCGTGATAAAATAACAGATTGTGAGTCGTGATAAAGGGGATTGTAATCATGTGGATGCTGCTAGTGCTCGTGTACGGATTGTTAAAGGGTGCGCGGGAAATTGTAAAAAAGAAAAGTTTGGAACGAAGCAGCGTGATAGAGGTGTTGTTTTTTTATACTTTGGCCGGTTTTTTATGTCTACTGCCGGAAACAGGAGCGGCATTGACCGTAAACACAGAAATGTTGCCTGCAATCTTGTTTAAATCGTTTATTATATTCTTAGCGTGGATATTCAGTTTCCTGGCAATCAAGGAAATGCCTGTCAGCTTTTATGGGGTATTAGATTTAAGCAGGGTGCTGTTTGCAACTTTCTTAGGGATACTGGTGCTTGGCGAGAGGCTGACCGTATTCCAGATGATTGGCCTGCCGCTTGTGCTCACGGGGCTTTTTATGCTGCGGTTCACGCAGGGAAAAAAGGCAGAAAAAGAAGAGATAAAGAAGAAATATATCGTATTTTCGGTATTGTCCTGTCTGATGAATGCTGTTTCCGGACTATTGGACAAAATCATTATGAAAGAGGTAACAAGCGCGCAGCTCCAGTTCTGGTATATGCTGTTTTTGGTTCTGTTTTATGGGGGCTTTCTGCTGCTGAGGCGTCAGCGGATTAACTGGAAGATACTTAAGAATAACTACTGGATTTTAATTCTAAGCATCCTGTTTATTATTGGAGATCGTGCTCTGTTTACCGCAAACGGTTATCCGGAAAGCAGACTGACAATCATGACGCTGATTAAGCAGTCCTCCTGCTTTGTGACGATTCTGCTCGGGAAACTTGTATATCATGAAAAAAACATCCGGAAAAAAGCGCTGTGTGCTGCCGTTATTCTGGTCGGTATTTTAATTGCATTACTGTAGCATCTGTACCTGCGGACGAATATATCAGTAGTATAATGAAGCGGAGCAGAATAGTTGCAGATGCGTTCAAAAAATAGGTATACAGATCAGGAATTGTGTGAGGCAACACAAGTTGCTTATTTTAATATTACACAGGAGTATCTTGCTGAATATAGAAGAACTCATAATGGCGGCAGTCCGACACTTCAGGAAATCGTGAAAGAAAACGGGCCGGATATTTATTCCGGATACGGGCGTATGGACGCCGTTACCGGTGACCGTTTGAAAATAAAACAATCCATCGAAAACTTCTGCGCTTCAATAGCTGCGGGGGAAGCATGCGCCGGCTGGAAAATCGTTTCCGTATCAGACAGCAATTCGGAAGACGGATTTTACGGAGTACTGATTGAAACAGACAGCGGTCACGCGATTGTGGCTTTCAGAGGAAGCGAAAGTGTTTCTGTCAGACAGATCGTTGAGGATTGGATTCAAGCGGATCTGGGACTGATTCAAAATTCACCGACACAGCAGCAATTGAAGGCAGGGCAATATCTGGATGAAATAGGAAGTCATTTTGCATATGACCAATATGCCGTTACCGGTCATTCGCTGGGAGGAAATCTGGCAATATTCTCGGCAATCTATGCCGCAACAGAAGATTGTGTCAGCGATATTGGGAGTAAAATAGTGCAGTGCGTTAATTTTGACGGGCCCGGACAGACAAGGGAATTTATTGAAACCTATCAGAATGCAATCAATAAACAGCGGAGTGTAATGAAGCATTATCAGTGGAGCCTTGTTGGCTCAATCTTAACCTCTGTTTGCGGGGATCATTACAAAATGATAGCATCAGAAGGTTTTGCATCTTTATTATTCAAGCATTCGACTGCTTCTGTCGTGTTCCTTAATGGAATGGTGGTTCCTAGTGAAATGCTTGATAATTTAGCAATATTATCTCATAACCTGACAAATCATTGTGACACCGACGAGGATTTACATGAAGTATTGGCGGCACTGGTTAAAATTGCAGGAGATACATCGGATCATGTACTGCAGATGTTAAAGCTTTGTGACCCATGCAATCTTCTTTTAGATTTGCCGGAAACAGAGGCAGGGTAAATTAGGTCAATTACATTGCTGTATTTAGTGGATGATGATATAATGTATGGAAAATCAATCAGAGGTGAATTATGTTATATCAGATCTGTAATGGCCGGGTAGCATTTGCGGCCACTACGATATTGGAGCATGTAAATTTTGAAGTGAAAAATTCAAAGGAAAAGATTGCGGTAGTCGGCAGGAACGGCTGCGGCAAGACAACGCTGTTAAAGCTGATAGCAGGAGAACTTGAGCTGTCGGGAGGGGACGGGGAAGCAATGTCCGTCGCAAAGGCGGGGAGTCCTTCTATCGGCTATTTAAAGCAGATCACCTTTGAGGATGAAACACTGACGCTCGATGAGGAAATCAGAAAAGTGTTTAAAACGGTGCTTACGATGCAAAAGCGCCTTGATGAGCTTGTCATTCTAATGCAGAACAGTGCAGACGAACAGCTTGTCGCCGAATACACGAAGCTGCAGGAGCGCTTTTTGGATATCGGCGGTTATTATTATGAAAAGGAATATGATACGATGCTGCGCAGCTTTGGTTTTGAAATGGCTGACAGGAGGAAGCGCCTGAATGAATTTTCCGGAGGACAGCGCACAAAGCTGGCATTTATCAAGCTGCTGCTTTCGAGGCCGGACATTCTTTTGCTGGATGAGCCTACAAATCATTTGGATATCACGGCAATTGAATGGCTTGAGGGATATTTGAAAAATTATAACCGTGCGGTTGTCATTGTGTCCCATGACCGAATGTTCCTTGATAAAATTGTCGATACCGTGTATGAAATTGAATATGCTGCGATCAAGCGTTATAGTGGTAATTATACGGATTTTATGAGGCGCAAGCGTGAAGAATATGAAAAGCAGAAAAAGGATTACCTTGCTCAGCAGAAAGAGATTGAGCGCTTGAATGCAATCGTCGAACGCTTTAAAAATAAGCCTACGAAGGTTGCAATGACTCGATCGAAGCTAAAGCAGCTTGAACATATGGAAATTATTGAGGCGCCTGACCGGTATGATACACGCTCCTTTCATGCAAGCTTCGAGCCTGCCAGAGAGACGGGAAAGGATGTTCTTTCCGTCAGAAAGCTGCAAATCGGCTATAATCGGGTGCTCTCAGAGGTATCGTTTGAATTGAAGCGCGGACAGAGACTCGGTATGATCGGCGGTAACGGACTCGGTAAATCGACGTTGTTAAAAACGCTTGTCGGTGTTCTGCCGGCACTGAGTGGGGAATATTCCTATGGTGCGAATGTGGAAATCGGTTATTTTGATCAGCAGATGGCACAATATTCGAGCGAAAAAACCGTGCTTGACGAATTTTGGGATGAGTTTCCGGCATTGAATCAGACGGAAGTACGCAATTGTCTCGGCGCTTTTTTATTTACACAGGATGACGTGTTTAAAACAGTAAAAATGCTTTCCGGCGGAGAACGTGTACGGCTGGCACTGGCAAAAATTTTTAAGAGAAGACCGAATGTGCTGATTTTAGATGAACCCACGAACCATATGGACATTGTCGGCAAGGAGACGCTGGAGTCGATGTTGCGCGATTTTGCCGGGACAGTGATTTTCGTATCACATGACCGTTATTTTATCAAGCAGGTTTCCGATACACTACTTGTTCTGGAGCAGGACAGCGCGAAGCTTTATCCGTTTGGGTACGAGCAGTATCTGGAAGAACAGGACCAGGGGATTCAAGGGGACAGCACTGACGCAAAAACACAGGCCCTTCGTCTGCCGGCAGAGAAACAGACAGCAGGGAAAGATACAGCAGGAAAAGATACGGAAGAGACCGAAAAACCGGGAATGCAATCTTATCAGGCGGGCAAGGAACAGGCACGTCTGGAACGAAAAATCAAAAAGATAGAGGAACGGCTTACTGCGGTTGAGGAAGAGATCCAAAACCAGAAGGACGAGCTTCACAATCCGGCTCTTGCGAGCGATTATATGAAGCTTCAGGAGCTTCAGGATAGGATTGATCATAAGGAAGAGGAGCTTTTGACCCTGATGTCCGAATGGGAGCTGCTGCTCTCCTAAAGCACGCATGATGAGTGTCAATATGAGGGAGGCGAAGCTTCATGTGGGTATTGTTTGCATTTGGTTCGGCATTTTTTGCAGGATTAACTGCAATACTGGCAAAAGTAGGAATTCAGGATACGGATTCCAATGTGGTGACGGCAATTCGCACGTTTGTTGTGCTGCTGTTTTCCTGGCTGCTGGTGTTTTTGACAGGTGCCCAGAGAGGAATTTGGGAAATTGAAAAAGGAACTCTGGTATTTTTGATTTTGTCCGGCCTGGCAACAGGCGCTTCCTGGCTCTGCTATTTTAAAGCGCTGTATCTGGGTGACGTCAATCGGGTGACGCCGATAGACAAGTCGGGCACAGTTCTGACGATGCTGCTCGCGGTGCTTTTTTTAGGGGAACCCATCACATGGCTGAAGGGAATTTGTATGCTTCTGATTACTGCCGGAACGTATTTGATGATTGCCAAAAAGCCCGTGCAGGATGGTAGGAAGACGGATATTCGCTGGCTCTTTTATGCCTGTGTGTCAGCGGCCTTTGCGAGCATGACATCGATCCTTGCCAAAATCGGTATGCAGGGCATTGACTCCGGCCTGGGCACGGCTGTTCGTACAGTTGTTGTGCTCATGATGTCATGGATTGTTGTATTTGTAACGAAAAAACAGTCATCCGTCAGAACAATCGACCGAAAGAGCCTGTTATTTATCTGTCTGTCCGGTATTGCAACAGGCGGCTCTTGGCTCTGCTATTTTAAAGCACTGCAAACCGGCCCTGCAAGTGTCGTCGTTCCGATCGACAAGCTGAGTATTGTGTTGACGGTAGGGTTTGCCTATGTATTTTTAAAAGAGAAACTAACAAAGAAATCTTTCGCGGGGCTGCTGCTTATCGTAACCGGTACGCTGCTATTACTGCTGATTAAGTGAGGGTATTAAAAATGAATCAATACACAATCAAATATGCGGCAGTTCAGGCATTTTACTGGGCAGCACTGTGTGCGGTCTTAGGCTTTGCGGTCATTGGCATGCTCGAAAAGGGTTATTCAAATTCCGAAATCGGCTATGTCATGGCATTTTCTAATATTGTTGTCGTGGTGTTGCAGCCGCTGATTGCAAATGCAGCGGATAAAAATAAGAGACTGACATTAAAACTTATCATCTGGTTCTTTTCGTTTTTGATGACTGCCGCGTCTGTTGTTCTGCTTTTTCTTGCGACTGCCTCTTTTCTATTGACGGTGATGATGGCAGTTTGTATCATTTCGGTTTTAGCCATGCAGCCGTTTATTAATACAATGTCCGTGCAGCTTGAGGAGCGGGGGATTGCAGTTAATTTCGGAGTGTGCCGTTCCTGCGGTTCACTCTCGTATGCGTTCATCTCTTCAATTGTCGGTATCCTGATTAAGACTTATTCCTATTCGGTCGTGCCTGTTACGACAATTTTTATATTAATCGGTTTGTTTTTTAGTGTTGGCATTCTTGCGGGAAGTGGAAGCAGCCAAGCACTCTGTTTGCAGAATGGGGGAGATTTTGTAAAGGAACAGAAAAGCAGACAGCCGCAGGGACTTGTGCAGTTCCTGTTTACAAATAAACGATTTTTCTTTTTTTTAATCGGAACGATGCTGATTTTCTATACACATATGATTACAAGCAACTATTTGATTCAGATTGTGTCTGCTGTTGGCGGAGATAGCTCCCATACGGGAATTGCTGCCTCGATTGCAGCGGTATTAGAGCTCCCTGCAATGATTTTCTTTACAAAACTCGTTAAAAGAATCCGCTGCCAGATGTTACTTCGGATATCGGGCATATTTTTTATGTTAAAATATTTGTTTTTGTTTTTGGCAAAGTCCGTCGGTATGATTTATTTTGCAGAGGTGTTACAAATCGGTGCTTATGCATTGTTTGTTCCTGCCTCGGTCTATTATGTGAGCCGTTTGTTTGGCAGTGCGGACATGGTGAAGGGGCAGTCGATGGTCACGACGGCCATGACGCTTGGCAGTGTGTTTGCAAGCATCATCGGGGGTTGGATGCTGGATGCCTGCGGAGTACATGATATGCAGCTCGTTGCGGTGCTGCTTGCTTTGCTCGGTGTCATCATCATGTCCTTTTCTATGGAAAAAATATCGGCGGGTGTGCACTGAATCGTGGTGAACAGGAACGGTGGATGTTCTCATAAGAATAAAAGTTTGACAATCGCCTTGACAGACAGGAGGGTTTCTGATAAGTTAAGTGGCAGAGAGAAACGGTGAAATCTAGCCGTATATAAAGTCAGGGGTGAAAAGATGAAGATTAGTTCTTGCAAATAAAGTAATTTAAGCAGCGTTTGAAACAGGGATATGCACGGACAATATCCGGGCAGGTCTGTTTGTTTACGGTGCGGCATGCAAGAAAGTCTTCCCTTCAAATAAAAATGATAGATGACCGCGGTATCATATGGCGGTGCGACAGCGTGATTTAAGAATGCAGGAAGGAATTTCTTTCTGTGTTTTTTTTATGGGAAACTCCTGCGGATGTCCTATCAAATAAAAGCACTCCGTGCAGCAGGTGCACACTTCCTTTGCATGCCGTTTCGGACAGAAAGGAGATTACAGTTTATGGCACAAATTACAGTGACGAATTTGACATTCGGTTATGAGGGCAGCCCGGATTATGTGTTTGAGGGGCTTTGCTTCCAGCTGGATACTGACTGGAAGATCGGTTTTATAGGCAGAAACGGAAAAGGAAAGACTACCTTTTTAAAGCTGCTGTTAGGGCAGTATGAATACAGCGGCTCTATTTCCTCATCTGCTGCATTCGATTATTTTCCATATGAGTTAAGAGCGGAAGAAAAGGAGAACTTAACGATCGACGTGGTGGAGCGGCTGGAGCCGGAATATGAGCTATGGAAGGTGTGCAGAGAATTAAGTCTGATGAATTGTGATGCAGATTGTCTGTACAGAGAATTTTATACACTCAGCAATGGGGAACAGACAAAAGTCATGCTGGCACTCTTGTTTTCAAAGGAAAATCAATTTCTTCTAATTGATGAGCCGACAAATCATCTTGATATGGAGACGAGAACACTCGTTATGAACTATTTGAATGAAAAGAAAGGGTTTATTCTTGTTTCTCATGACCGTGTGTTTCTAGACGGCTGTATTGATCATGTACTTGTATTCAATCGGGAGAATGTCGAAATACAGCAGGGAAATTTCAGCACGTGGTGGGAAAATAAGAAACGGCAGGATACATTTGAACAGAATGAAAATGAAAAACTGCGGCGGGAAATCAAGTCACTGCAGGAATCGGCAAGGCGTACGGCGAGGTGGGCAGATAAGATCGAACAGACAAAAATAGGATTTGACCCGACGAAGGAGGAGCGAAATATCAGTACTCGCGCCTATATTGGGGAAAAAAGCAAACGGATGCAGCAGAGAAGAAAAAATCTGGAACGGCGGCAGAATACGGCAATAGATGAGAAAGAGGGACTGTTAAAGAATATTGAGGAAACGGAACAGCTTAAACTTAAGGTATTGAAATTTCACAAGGACGTACTGATCAGAGCAAAAGAGCTTGTGCTTGGATACGGCTCAAAAGAGCTGTTTGAGCCGGTCGATTTTGAGGTGAGGAACGGGACAATTCTGGCGTTTGGCGGGAAAAACGGATGCGGAAAGTCAAGTATTTTAAAGCGTCTCATGGGAGCGGAAATAAAGACGCAAGGTGCGCTTACTGTAGCAGCAGGGTTGGTAATTTCCTATGTGCCGCAGGATGCCTCCTTTCTGAGCGGCAGTCTAAGGGACTTTATTCGGGAAAGCGGCATCGGGGAGAGCCTGTTCAAGGCTGTTTTGCGTAAGCTGGATTTTGATCGGACGCAGTTTGAAAAGCGTATGGAGGATTACAGCGAAGGACAGAAAAAAAAGGTATTGCTCGCTAAAAGTCTATGTACGCCCGCGCATTTATACATCTGGGATGAGCCGCTTAATTATATTGATATTTTTTCGCGCATGCAGCTGGAGGAGCTAATAACACGCCTGAAGCCGACGCTGCTGCTTGTGGAGCACGATAAGGCATTCCTTAAGAATATCGGAGCCGGACTGGTGAAGCTTTGACAGGCAGGCACTTTCCAAAAGGTGTCCGATGTGCTAAAATAAATGGCATAAATGTGGTTGCGGTTTATTCGATTGTTGAGAAAGGGCAGTGTGCATCATGTATGACAAACTAACACAATCTGATGTCAAAAAGATGGAGGAGGAGATTGAGTACAGAAAGCTGACACTTCGTCCGCAGCTTTTGGAGTCGGTGAAAGAGGCACGGGCGCATGGAGATTTGAGCGAGAATTTTGAGTATCATGCGGCAAAGAGGGAAAAAAACAAAAACGAGAGCCGCATCCGATATCTGGACAGGATGATTCGCTGTGCAGTCGTCATTTCCGACAGCTCAGAGTCGGACGAGGCCGGCATCAACAATACGGTGACAGTTTATTTTGAAGAGGAGGGGCAGGAGGCACAGTACAAAATCGTGACGACGGTGCGCAGCAACTCCTTGAAGGGACTGATCAGCATAGAATCGCCGCTTGGTAAGGCACTGCTCGGTCATAAGGCCGGAGACCGGATCCGGGTACAGGTCAGCGAAACAATCAGTTATCACGTTGTGATTCGGGCGATCGATAAATCGACCGATGATGCGCAGGATGCCATTCGGCAATACTAAAGCAGAGGTCTGACAGGAGAACGGAATACTATGCAAAAGGATGAAATTATAATCAGAAATGCAATCGTACATATTTTGGAGACGTCGGTGGGAATGCCGGTCTTGTCCGAATATTTGCTGGAACGGAATGAGGAAATCAATGACCTGATTCGCGGGCATATTTATAAAATCGCATCAGGTGATGATCTGAAAAGCTGCATATTTGCAGAGGAAGGTTCCGAAATGCTTCAGCTTGTCAGGCAGTTTACGGAAGAGACGCTGGTTGCGGCAAGCTGTGAGTTTGCGAATCGGCTGTATGGGATTATGCGGCAGAATCCCGATATCCCGTCCGCGGATCTGATTGTAGCAACCTATCAGTATGAAGGCAGGATTTTTCTGGCGCTTTTGAAGCTTAACTATAAGACGAGCTTTATCCATATGACGGCAAATGCGGAGAACGGTTCCAACTATAACGACATTATCAGGCAGTGTGCGACGCTTCCGCAGGCTTCTTCAAGGCTGTCCGAGGCTGTGCTCATTGATCTTGAGGATTATTCGATTCAAATTGTCGAGAAAAAGTATGAGGTAAACGGAGAAAAGGTGAATTACCTTTCCGAGCTCTATTTAAACTGCCATGCAAGAATGTCGCAAAAGACGAAGATAGGCATTGTGACGCGCGCAGTCGAACAGATTAATAAAAAATATTTTGACGAAGAGATCGAAATGCAGATGAAGGCAAAGAGCGTCATTCAAAACGAAATTGCGGAGCAGGGCGTTTTAAATCCGGTCTTGATCAGTGAAAAAATATATGAGGAATATCCGACGATCAAGGAGGAGTTTGAGGAAAAACTGGAAAAGTACAATCTGGCAAAGGAAGAGGTTCGACCGCAGAATGAAGCGACCGTAAAAAAATTCCAGACCCAGTTTCTAAAAACAGATACGGGAATTGAAATCAATATTCCGATGGATCAGTATAATCACAATGAAAATGTGGAGTTTTTGACAAATCCGGACGGAACGATTTCGATTATGATTAAGAATATTAACCGTATTATTTCTAAATAATAAAGAAAAAGAGTTGCTGTGAACGGGGTGAATAGTAACGAAAAAGAAGCAGGAGGGAAACAGGATGAAAAAAGTCGCATTTTTTGATACAAAACCCTACGACAGGGAATCCTTTGACAGGGCAAATAAGGATTACGAGCTGATTTATTTTGAAAGCAGGCTTGAGGAGCGCAGTGCAGTGCTGGCAAAAGGCTGCGAGGCGGTTTGTGCGTTTGTCAATGATGATGTAAACGCCGCTGTTATCCGTACACTTTGTGAGCTTGGTGTCAAGGTTCTTGTCATGCGCTGTGCCGGTTACAGTAATGTGGATTTTAAAGAAGCCTATGGCAAGCTGAATGTGCTGCGCGTACCGGCCTATTCGCCGTATGCGGTTGCAGAGCATGCAATGGCACTGCTTTTGACGCTGAACCGAAAAATTCACAAGGCTTATAACCGCACACGCGACTTTAATTTCACACTGTCAGGACTGACAGGCATGGATTTGCACGGAAAAACAGCGGGGATTATTGGGACGGGTAAAATAGGCAGGGTGTTTATTGATATCTGTAAGGGTTTTGGTATGCGTGTCATTGCATATGACCTGTTTCCGGCCAAGGACAGCGGGATCGATTATGCTGATATGGACACACTGCTTAAGGAAAGCGATATCATTTCCCTGCACTGTCCGCTGACAGAGCAGACAAGGCACATTCTCGATGAAGGCGCATTTAGCAAGATGAAAAAAGGCGTTTATATCATCAATACGTCCAGAGGCGCGCTGATCGCAAGCAATGCCCTGCTTGAGGCATTAAATGACGGAACGGTAAGCGGTGCCGGATTGGACGTCTATGAGGAGGAGGCCGGTTATTTTTATGAAGATTGGTCACAGAGCGTCATTCAGGACGATGTGCTCGCTTTACTTTTGTCAAAGCCAAACGTGCTCGTGACATCCCATCAGGCATTTTTGACGTCGGAGGCGCTAAAAAACATTGCGGAAACGACGATTCAAAACTTGGATGAATTTTTTCAGGACAGGACGCTCTCCAACGAGGTGTGCTACCAGTGCGAGAGCGGAAAAATCATAGAAAACTGTAAAAAAAGACAGGGGGAAAAGCGCTGCTTTTGAAAATGGGATTCTGATTGTCACAACCTTGCATGACAATTGTCACGAATGCCCAAAGATCTATTGAAAAGAATGGACTCATCCTGTATGGTAAAGAAAATACAGGATGGAGGAAATGAATGTGAAGTGTTTGGTACTGTCCACGTTGCCGAGGAGAGATGCACAGACGCCGGGGTTTTTAAGGGAGCTGGCCGTTGCGGGCATTCAGGCGGAGGTGATGTATGAAGAGGATTATCATATCGAGGGCTGCAAAGGCTGCACGCTTTGTTGGCTGAAAACGCCCGGAAAATGTGTGATCCGGGATGATTTTGAATTGATTTTCAAGGAACTGCTGAAAGCAGATCTGCTTATCTGTCTATCGGAGTCAAAGCTGGGATTTGTATCCTACAAGCTGAAAAACATGATTGACCGCATCATTCCGCTTGCGACCCCTTATCTGGAAATCAGGGACGGGGAGTGCAGACATGTTCCACGCTATGAGCGGAAGCTCGGCCTTGCCCTTGTCTATTCAGGAGAAGAAAACAGCGGGTTTTTAAGTGAATGGCTGTGCTGTGTGGCGAAAAATTTGAACGGTGTGTCTTTTGGTGCACATTACTATCGGGAAAGGAGGGTGCTGATCGATGCAATTAACAATATTTAGCTGTTCACCTCAAGTGAAGGAGAAGAGTGCGTCGGCATTTATTGCGGAAGCCTTTCGGATCGGATTTACCGCGGACCATCAAAACAGCGCCTTCATTTGCCATCTGCGTGACCGAGGTGAGTGGAAACTGCATAAAAAGGCATTTGCAAAAAGCGAACAGGTGTTGTTCGTGCTGCCGCTTTATGTGGACTGTATTCCCGGTATACTGATGGAATTTTTAGAATATATTGAGGACTGGAGGACGGTGGAAGGTGCATTCGGAGAAAAGCGGCTTTCTTTCATCGTGCAGTCGGGTTTTCCCGAGGCGCTTCAGCTCAGAGTCTGTGAAAAATATCTGGAGCAGCTGCCTTCCCGGCTTGGCTGTCAGTATGGCGGAACGCTGTTAAAGGGCGGACAATATGGAGTTGCCTATGCAATGGGACGGAGGGCCAAGACGCAGACGGGCGGTGCCTTTGCGGAGTGGGGAAAGCAATATGCCAAGACGCAGCGCTTTACAAAGGAGGAGGCCACTGCCTTTGCGGCGCCGGAACGTTTCAGTAAAAAGACGGTTCGCCTGTTCAAACTGCTGATGCCGGCCAGCAGGATCATGTGGAATCGGCTTGCGAAAAGAAATGGGGCAACGCAGAGGCTGGATGCAAAGCCCTATCTGTAACCAATCAGCACATTTTAAAAAGTGCGAAATAAGTTGCTTTTTGTTGAAAATCTGTGTAAACTTAGGATAATCACATTCCTGTTAAAATATGACACAGCTTGGAGGCACTTATGGGAATTACAGAAAATTTGGGAATAAAGAAAAAGACGCTGCTGATTGTAGATGACAATAAATTGAGCCGAATGATTCTTGAAAAAATACTGAACCGGGATTATATCCTTTTGCAGGCTGAAAATGGGCAGCAGGCATATGAAATACTTGAGCGGGATGACGGCAATATTGAGGGGATTCTTTTGGATGTCATTATGCCGGTTATGAACGGCTTTGAATTTTTAATAAAGGTTAATCAAAATAAAACATATCAAAATATACCGATTATCGTTACGACAGGAACCAGTGAAAGGGAAGCAGAGAGAAAAGCACTGGAGCTTGGCGCATGGGATTTCGTACCCAAGCCCTATGATGCCAAGATTGTCAGCTACCGCGTAAAGAATGTAATTGCCCGCAGCCAGATAGAAGCTTTTGAAAAGCTGAAATATCTGGCTGAATTTGACGAATTAACCGGTATCTATAATAAAACAAAATTTTTCGATGCTACGCATTTCATGCTATATACTCACCCCAATGATCCATTTGTATTTGTTAGAATTGACGTGACACGTTTTAAGCTGATTAATTCCTATTATGGGCTGTCTAAAGGGGATCAGCTGCTGCAATTTATCTCGGACAATATCAGGGACTTTGTCCGGGGAAAGCATTTAATTACTTATGGAAGAATCCGGGCGGATGTGTTCGCCCTTTGCTTTGTTTTTGAAGGAGATGAGAAACTTAAGCAATGTCTGGACAGTTTTACAAACTGCTTCAAAACCTATCCGCTCGGATTTGACATTGTGCCGAATTATGGAGTTTACTTGATAGATGAACCGCAGATACCGGTAAATACGATGTATGACAGGGCAACCCTTGCGGCGGAATCCGTGAAGGGCAACTATTTGCGGAACAGCGCGTATTATGATTCCGATATGGAGGCGGCGATTAAAAAGGAACAGGAAATTGCAGGCCAGATGGGAAGTGCCCTTTTGGAGGGACAGTTTATCGTATACATTCAGCCGAAGTATAATCTGCAGACCGATGCACCCTGCGGCGGCGAAGCGCTTGTGCGCTGGCTCCATCCGACAAAGGGCCTTGTTTCACCGGGATTGTTTATTCCGGTACTTGAGAAAAATGGGTTTGTTTCGCAGCTCGATTACTATATGTGGGACAAGGTCTGCGCCTTGCTTAGAAAGTGGATACTTGCAGGGAAAAATCCGTGTCCGGTTTCTGTCAATGTTTCCAGAATTGATATTTATAATTCACGACTTGTGGAAATTTTGTGCGGTATCACGGCAAAATATCAGGTGCCCCACGATCTGCTGCAGCTGGAATTGACGGAGAGCGCTTATACGGACAATGTCGAGTTGATCAGCGATACAATCAACCGGCTGCGTCAAAAGGGTTTTACGGTTTTAATGGATGATTTTGGAAGCGGCTATTCTTCCCTGAATGTTTTAAAGGATGTCGTGGTGGATATTTTGAAGATTGATATGCGTTTTTTCGGATATACGGACGAAAGCGGCAGAAGTGAAAGCATTATTGCGGCTGTCGTACGAATGGCTAAATGGCTGGGGATCCCTGTTGTGGCCGAAGGTGTGGAAAAGAAGCAGCAGGTGGAATTTTTGAGAAGCATCGGCTGTGAATATGTACAGGGGTTCTATTTTGCAAAGCCGATGCCGGTTGATGAATATGAAATGCTTGCCAATGAGGCGGAGGCGGCAAAGGAAGAATCGCCCGGCCTATTTTCGGCAGCCAGCATCTGGTCCTCCTGTCCGTTGATGGAAAAGCATTTTTTAGGTGTATCAAAGCCGATGGCAATTTATGAATATGGAAACAGGGGTATTCAGCTATTGCGGGTTAACGGCGCTTATCATGCAATGTTCGATTATCAGAGTACGGCCGTAAGAGAAGATGACGCATTCGGTATTATGGAAAAAATTCATCATAAAAGAATTCTCAATTTATTTGAAACATGTGCGGAAACAAAGGGCGAAGAGGAATGTGCCTGCCTGCGCAGAAAGGACGGCGGAGAAGAATGCTGGATCAGGATATCGCTGCGATATGTCACAAGTGTAGGAAATCAATTGATTTTTTTTGGGGAACTGTCCGAGCAGAAAAGCGAGAAACCGGGCGGAAAGGAGCATTTGAATGGGCAACTTATTTAAAGAGCTCGAAAGGGAAGGCTGTCCTGTCGATGAAATCAGAGAGCGCTTTTTAGATGATGAGGACTTTTATCATAGCTGTCTGAAAAAGATAATTATGGATAAGAGCTTTGAAAGACTTGGCGAAGCATTGTGTGAGCAGAATGCCAAAGTTGCGTTTGTTTATGCACATACATTAAAGGGCGTCATTTCTAATATGGGGCTCTCGCGCATGTATGGGACTATCTGTGAAATTGTGGAGCCGCTTCGCAATGGAGAAACGTCAGGCTTGCTTCCGTATTATGGAGAGCTGCTTTTGGAACTTGAAGAAATCAAATACCTTTGTGAGATCACAGATGATAAATAACGAATCTGAGACGTTCTCTTGAAAGCCATATGAAAATAAGTTGCAAAGTTGCTGCGATGCTTGTATACTATAGGATATTGGAAGAAAGAAGGGCGGCAAAGCTGCCCAAGGACATAAAAAAAACAGTAAACGGCAAGAGGAGAGTTGTGAGATGGCACTATTGGAAAAATGGCGGGAAGTGGCATATTCGCCGACAGCTAATAAGGGTGATTTGCAGAGATTGTGGGCAGATTATTTTGAGAAGGAAAAGGAAATTTACAAGAAGCTTTTAAAGAAGCCGGATGAGCCGGTGAAGGATACGGTAAAAGCACTTGCGAAAAAATATAAGGTAGATTTGATGACGATGACCGGCTTTTTGGATGGCATCAATGACAGCCTGATCGAACCGAATCCGATCGAAGAAATGGATTCCGACACAGAGGTCAGCCTTGCTTTTGACAAGGAGCGCTTGTATAAGAATATGGTTGGTGCGCAGGCAGACTGGCTGTATGGACTAGAGGAATGGAACAGTATTTACGATGAGGAGACATTAAAGCAGTTTTATAAGGAACAGAAAAGCTCTACAACCATTGTAAAGGGTGAAAAAATAGGACGTAACGATCCATGTCCGTGCGGCAGCGGCAAGAAGTATAAGAAGTGCTGCGGTGCAAGAGTATAAACGGGAGGAAAACCCTTACATTGAATCGAATGTAAGGGATTTTTCGCATAATTAGGAAAGAATGGGAGGCGATAACGATGGGAGATTTTTTTGACGATAAGAGGATTTTGGTTTTGGGAGGTATCTGTGCGGCAGCAGGGGTGGCAATCGGTTTGCTGCTGGCCCCGCTCACACATGGGATTACGATTACTTTATGGAGCAACAATGCTTTAGGATCAGGGAAAAATTTATCCCACTCCACGACCGGCGGGAGCAGCCGGCATAGATTGGTATTGAACAAAAATAACAGTGCAAGCGCGCATGCATCGGCAAATGCCGGCAAAAAGAAAAAAAAGCATCGCGATTGCTGTAGTAAGAAGTTCTGAAGGAAAGAGGAGAACAGTTATGAAAATTACATTAAAGGATGGTTCCGGCAAGGAATATGCGCAAGCGATGAGTGTGCTGGAAATTGCGAAGGATATCAGCGAAGGACTTGCAAGAAATGCCTGCGCCGGTGAAATCGACGGGGAAAGAGTTGATTTGCGTGCGGTTGTAGACAGGGATTGCGAGTTGAATATTTTGACGTTTGGCGATAAAGGCGGCATGGATGCGTTTCGCCATACGACCTCTCATATTATGGCACAGGCTGTCAAGCGTCTTTATCCCAAGGCGAAGCTCGCAATCGGTCCGTCGATTGACGATGGTTTTTACTATGATATCGACAGCGAGGAGCCGATTACTTCCGACGATTTCGAAAAAATTGAAATGGAAATGAAAAAGATTGTAAAAGAGAATTTGTCAATCGAGCGTTTTACTCTTCCGAGAGAGAAAGCAATCGAATTTATGAAGGAAAAAGAAGAACCGTACAAAGTTGAATTAATTCAGGATTTACCCGAGGATGCTGTTATCAGCTTTTATAAGCAGGGTGACTTTACGGATTTATGTGCCGGCCCGCACTTAATGACAACAAAGCCTGTTAAGGCGCTTAAGCTGCTTAAGGTAGCGGGCGCTTATTGGCGCGGCAATGAGAAAAATAAGATGCTGACTAGAATCTACGGTACTTCTTATCCGAAGGCCGCTGATTTGGAGGAATATATCACGCGAATGGAAGAAGCCAAGAAGCGTGATCACAGAAAAATCGGCAAGGAATTGGGCCTCTTTATGATGGCCGATGAAGGACCGGGATTTCCGTTTTTTTTGCCGAAGGGAATGGTATTGAAAAATGCACTGCTTGATTATTGGAGAGAGATTCATACCAGAGAGGGATATGTGGAGATCTCTACACCGATTATGCTGAACAAACAGCTCTGGCTGACTTCGGGGCATTGGGATCACTACAAGGATAACATGTATACGACGGTGATTGATGAAGAAGACTTCTGTGTTAAGCCGATGAATTGTCCGGGAGGTCTGCTTGTTTATAAATCAACTCCGCATTCTTATCGCGATCTGCCGATTCGCATGGGCGAAATCGGTCTGGTACACAGGCATGAGAAATCCGGTGCGCTGCATGGCCTAATGCGTGTACGCTGCTTTCATCAGGATGATGCGCATATTTTTATGATGCCTGATCAGATGACAGAGGAAATTAAGGGAGTCGTAAGACTGATTGATGAGGTTTACAGCCTGTTCGGATTTAAGTATCATGTGGAGCTTTCCACTCGTCCCGAAGATTCCATGGGCAGCGATGAGGATTGGGAGGCAGCTACAAATGGTTTGAAAAATGCGCTGGAGGAAATGAATCTGCCTTATGTGATCAATGAAGGAGACGGCGCGTTTTATGGTCCGAAGATTGACTTTCATTTGGAGGATTCAATCGGACGTACATGGCAGTGTGGAACGATACAGCTTGACTTTCAGATGCCGCAGCGTTTTGAGGCCGAATATGTCGGCGCGGATGGCGAGAAGCACCGTCCGATTATGATTCATCGTGTTGCATTTGGCTCCGTAGAGCGTTTTATCGGAATTTTGACAGAGCACTTTGCGGGTAAATTTCCTACGTGGCTTGCGCCCGTCCAGGTAAAGGTGCTCCCGATTTCCGATAAATATTTTGAGTATTCTGAATCGGTGCTCAAAAAATTAAATGAAAGCGGAATTCGTGCGGAAATTGATACAAGAACTGAAAAAATCGGATATAAAATTCGTGAAGCAAGACTGGAGCGTGTTCCTTATATGCTGATTCTTGGACAAAAGGAAGAAGAAGCCGGTGTAATCGCAGTCAGAAGCCGCTTTTTAGGTGATGAAGGCCAAAAGGATTTGGGCACATTCATCAAATCAGTCAAAGAAGAAGCTGCTTTCAGGATCATTCGTGAAGAACTTAAGGAAACCGAAGCCTGATTCTTCAATTGCATAAAATTATATAATCAACAAATACTAAAGCCATATGAGATAACTCATATGGCTTTTTTATTTAATAGGAAATTCCTATGGATTTCCCTATTAAATAAAATTTTATGGAGAAGTGTTATTTAAAATATGTATAGGAGGAATATGCGATGGCAAAATTAGATTGTAGTGTGGATAGCTGTATACACAACAGTGATGAGCTATGCTGCAGAGGTGAGATTGATGTAAAAGGTTCCCGTGCTTGTTCTATGTGTGATACATGCTGCGGCAGCTACCAGAAGAGAAGCGGAGATAATGCATCCAATGCAACGGTGTACCCGAACGAGACGATAGGTATTAATTGTGAAGCGTCTAATTGTATTTATAACAATGACTTTAAATGTACCGCCAAAAGTGTCGGAATTGCAGGCTATGGAGCGAGGGACAAAGAAGAGACGGAATGCTCCACATTCAGGGAGCGCTAAAGAAAACACCGATATTCATGCCACTCAGGCAGAGCTCCTGAGTGGCATGATATAAAAATATAACGAAAACGAAAACAATGAATTGTTAAATATGCACAAATAATATTAAAATTATAAAATATAATTGACAAATAAAATGAATGAGAATAGAATCATCATTATAAGAAGATTACTTCTTAAGTAAACCGGTTTACAAAAAAATGAAACGATGGTAATTAATAAATGCAACGCAATTCATTTATTTTTTTTACCCCTTTAGTGTAACGGTTTACTAAAACGATATACTATTAGTTTACAAGAGGGTGAAAATGATGATAAACAATGTAACTATTTCAGATGTATCAAGGAAAGCAGGTGTGTCAAAATCAACAGTTTCCAATTATTTGAATGGTAGGTATGAAAAAATGTCTGCAGAAACAAAACAGTTGATTGACCGGACAGTTAAAGAACTCGGGTATGTTCCGAATTTAAGTGCCAGACGATTGCCAAATAAGGAGAAAAGCCAAACAATATGCTTGATTATTCCTAGAAATTTAACACATTTGTTTGACTCCATGTATTATCCGGTTGTTTTCCATTCAATTGAAAAACTTGCGGCAAAAATGAATTATAATATATTAATTTATTTAAGAAACAGAGAAGATGAGAACCAGGTTTTGTATTTAAAAGGACTGGCCTCCTCTATGGTTGATGGATTTATAGTTTTTGATTTGGAAGATCAGGATAAGTTTTTTAAAGAATTTGAAATTGCAAATATCCCGTATATCTGTGTAGGAAAACTAGATGATTATGAAGATTATCACTATATCGCTTCTGATCACGGGAAAGCAATGGAAAACGCAATAGAGTACCTGATCCAATTAGGACATAGGAGAATAGGAATTTTTAAGCAGTACGATAGCAGCGTGGTTGAGAACACAAGAAAGAAAGCAATATTGCATGTGATTGAAAAGCATAATCTTAATAAAGATGATATTAGAAGTATAGAAATTGAAGTGAAATCAACCGATCAGGAAATATATGATATCTGGAGAAATACATTCAATGACGAAAATTGTCCGACTGCTTTTATTTTATCTTCAGTTATCCAACAGCATTTTTTATTAGCCGCCAATGACTTGAAAATTAAAATTCCGGAAGATATCTCCTATATAAATATTGAATACTATCCTAAAAATAATTTTGGAAATGAAATGCAGACACGAGTAGAATCCAGAGCTGGCTTTATTGCAGAACAGGCTTTTAAAAAATTGCTAAGAGATATTTATGGCACATCAACAGAATTTGAATCAGAGATAGTTCCGTTAGAATTAACAATTGGTGCAACAACATCAAAGCCTAAACAGTAAAAGGAGGAAATGAAATGAAGAAGAAAATTTTGTCGGCTATATTGGTGATTTCTGTAGTGGCCGGAGCACTTGCCGGCTGCGGAAGTACAGGAAGCACAGAGACGGCAGCTGAAGAAGGAACAGACGCTGCAAAAGCGCCGGCTGCGGAAGCGGCAGATGATAGTGAAGGAGAGAAAAAACTTGTATTTTGGGATAAGGCTGAATATGTTGATGAGTATGCGGCATTGATGAAAGCTGTAGTAGATAAATTTGCAGAGGAAAACAATGTTGAAATCGATTATGTCAACGTCGCATCAAGCGATATGAAGCAAAAATTAATGGCCGCGGTTGAAGCAGGAAATGCGCCTGATTTGATTGTTGGTGATGATACATTGGTCGGGCAGTTTGCATCCTTAAACCAGTTGGCGGATGTCAGCGATATTATGACTGAATTTGATTTTACTGATGCGGCTAAGGCTGTCGGTAAGATAGGTGACTCTTCTTACATTGTACCCCAGGCATTTACAGCACCGGGTATGTATGTGAGAGAGGATAAATGGGAAGAAAAAGGCCTTAAGATGCCTGCGACATGGGAAGAGCTTAAAGAGCAGGCCGCTCAGGTGAATGACCCGGCAAATGGATTCTATGCACTCGGTTTTGCAATGGGCGCATCAGGAGGCGGCGATGCCGAAGGCTTTGTCAGAACGATAATCCTGGATTGGGGCGGAAAAACTGTTGATGAAGAAGGCAATGTCGTTGTAAATTCTCCGGAAACCGTAGCTGCATTTGAATTTATTAAATCTCTGTACGTTGACGGGCTGATTTCTCAAGACGCGGTAACCGGCGATGACAGTTGGAATAATCAGGCTTATCTTGCGGGAACCGCGGGTGTGATATGCAACTCCGGTTCCGTAGCGTCTGCAATGAAAACAGATGCCCCGGACTTGTTTGATAATACAAAAGTTATTCCTTATCCGGCAGGACCGACGGGAGTAAGTTATGCACTTGGCGGCAGCAATACATTTGGGATACTCGCATCCGGTGCAAATACGGATGTTGCAAAAGACTTTGTAAGGTATTATTTTTCCAATTTAGATTCCTATGAAGAAATGATAGAGGTTATGGGGTCAATGTGGCAGCCGGTAATCAATGGTATGGAGGATAATAAGTTTTGGGCAGATGAAAATAATAAGCCTTGGCTGGAATCTTCTAAAATAACAGTAAAAACATACTATCCGGCTCCTTCGGATGACAGGGCTATGACGTGCTTTAGCAATCAGCTGGCCGTCAAAGCTGTTCAGGATATGCTGATTAACGGAACTTCTGCGGAAGATGCAGTCGCGGGCTTGGAGACGGCATTCAAAGAGGTTTACGAAGCAGAATGAGAATAGCTGTTCAGGGGGCGGCATATGCGAGATGATCGCTCCCCTGAACCGCATGATCTGTTTGGAGGAGTCTAATGGTTAAAGTAAAAGAAAAAAAATATGGTTCTCAAATGGTTAGAGATAGACGGCTTGGACTTCTTTTAATGATACCAATTGTAATTGTAATTTTTATCATCATGGGTTTCCCGTTTTTAAGGGCTCTGTATTGGAGCTTTACGGATAAAATAATTGGATCGGATGCTCATTTTGTCGGATTGAAAAATTATATAAAATTGTTTTCTGATAAAATTTATTGGAAATCGTTAAAGAATACGGTTGTTTATACAGTTGGCTGTATTACGGCAAAACTTCTCATTGGTTTGCTGTGGGCAGTTGTTTTAAATCAGAGTTTTAAAGGGAAGTCTTTTTTTAGAACCGCGCTTCTGATTCCCTGGGCATTGCCGGGGATGGTCGCGGCAATGACATGGCGATGGATGTATGACAGTACCTATGGAATTATTAATAGTCTGCTGCTTCGTCTTGGCGTGATAGACTTACCGATCGCGTGGCTTTCAAATACTAAAATAGTACTATTTTCAGCTATGACAGTGAATATATGGCGTGGGATTCCGTTTTTTATGTTTAGCATTTTGGGTGAACTGCAAACTTTAGATAAACAGGTATATGAAGCGGCAACAGTTGACGGCGCCGGAATATTTAAGCAGTTCAGATATATAACAATGCCTTCTATTTCTAATGTATTAAAAGTTACGACGCTGCTGTCAACAATTTGGACGTTTAATGATTTTGAAAATGTATGGTTAGTAACCGGCGGCGGACCGTTATATGCATCAAGTGTTATATCTACCTACACGTATGATATGGCTTTTATTCAAAATTCATTTGGAAGAGCATTATCTGTTGCTTCATCAGTGATTCCTGTTTTGCTGGTCATGCTGATCATTTTCACCAAATTTACAAAAAACGAAGAATAGGAGGTGAGCTTTTGCATTCAAAAAAAACCAGTAAGCTAATTAAATTAATAGTTACATACATCATTTTAATACTGGGCATATTATGGACGGCATTTCCGTTGTATTGGATGATCAAATCTTCTTTTACGGTGAATGAGGAAATGTATGTGGCGAGACCTTCCTTATTTGGTTTTACGTTTACTACCGAGCATTATTTTGACTTGATAAAAAATGCCGGATTTCTTGTTAATATAAAGAATAGCCTGGTAATTGCATTGATTACCACAATACTTGGTTTATGTATTAGTATTTTAGGTTCCTATGCGATGACAAGATTAAAATATCCCGGCAGAAGATTCTTTAGCAGCGCTGTAATTGTTTCGTACTTGTTGCCGACGGCTGTGCTCTTCATCCCAATGTACATATTTGTAAGTAAACTTGGCTTGGGAGGAAGCAAGTGGGCAATGCTTGTCATCTATCCAACGTTTGTAGTTCCATATTGCTGCTATATGCTAAGAAGCTATTTTCATTCTATTCCTTATGCACTTGAGGAAGCAGCATTAATTGATGGATGCACAAGACTTCAAACATTAAGGTATATTATCACGCCAATTGCATTACCGGGAATAGCTGTTGTGGCAACTTTTGCATTCACAATGTCATGGAATGAATATTTATACGCAATGATCATGACTACCAGCACCGCGGAGATGACCGCAACGGTAGCGATTTCCAGCTGGAAATATGGAGACATCATCAATTGGGGAAGAATTATGACAGGCTGCGTTGTTGCGTCGCTGCCTGTAACAGTAATCTATATCATTGCACAGAGTATGCTTGTATCAGGCAAAGCAGATGGCAGTGTAAAATAAATTAAAAACGAGGAGATCTATTATGAATAGTCATGATGAACTAATCTTAGATAACGTGAATACAAATTCAAGACCATCCGATCTGAAAATTACAGATTTGAGAGTAGTGGATATTGTTGGTGCGCCAATGCATTGTACAATAGTTAAGATTTATACAAATCAAGGCTTGATCGGGTATGGTGAAGTAAGAGATGGAGGTTCCCGTAACTTTGTATTGGCATTGAAGAGCAGAATCCTTGGAGAGAATCCATGTAACATTGACAAGATTTTTAGAAGGATCAAACAATTTGGCGGTCACGCAAGACAAGGGGGCGGTGTCTGTGCTGTTGAAATGGCATTATGGGACTTAGCAGGCAAAGCCTACGGAATTCCGGTCTATCAGATGCTAGGCGGAAAATTCAGAGATTCAGTTCGTGTTTATGCGGATACTGATGTTGAGGGAAAGCATACCGGAAATGAAATGGGGGCTGCCCTTAAGGCCAGGATGGAAAAGGGCTTCACATTTTTAAAAATGGATTTAGGCATTGATCTGTTATATGACGAACCGGGTGCATTAAGTGCACCGCTTGGATTCGTGAAGGAATTAAAGGACTCCTCAGAACATTATAATGCAATCCCGCGAAACCTAAGCACTGCTGATCGAGAAAAAAGAAACCGTTGGTATGATAATCAGAATATACCTCATTCTTTTACAGGCGTTCAAGTGACAGAGCATGGATATGATATTTTAGAGCAGTATGTGAAGGATGTAAGGGCTGTAATCGGATATGAAATTCCTCTGGCAATTGATCATTTTGGTCATATTGGAGTAGAGTCCTGTATTAGGCTTGCAAGGAGAATTGAGAAGTATAATATAGCCTGGATGGAAGATATGATTCCGTGGCAGCTTACGAAACAATATGTACGCTTGGCAAATTCGACGGTAATTCCTATTTGTACCGGTGAAGATATCTATTTAAAAGAGAATTTCAAGCCTCTTCTGGAAGCAGGCGGAGTTTCCGTAATTCATCCGGATCTTTTGACGATCGGAGGTGTTCTGGAGCTGAAGAAGGTAGGAGATATGGCACAGGAATACGGGGTTTCAATGGCAATTCATATGGCGGAAACGCCGATTTCAGCAATGGCGGCAGCTCACGCAGCAACTGCAACTGAAAACTTTCTTGCTCTGGAATTTCATTCTGTTGATGTCCCATGGTGGAATGATATAGTTAAAAAGGGAGTAAAGGCACCGATTGTTGATCATGGATTTATTCATGTACCGGATTTGCCTGGATTTGGTATTGAGGAATTGGACGAGGATGTAATTAGAGAACATCTGCATTCTGACTACTCGGGAATGTGGCTGCCGACAGATGAATGGAATAACGATTATTCTCATGATCGTTGCTGGAGCTGAAAACAGAAAGGGATAGGTGCTAACTATGCATTTTAATGTGAAAGAAGATATTATCGAAATTACCTCTAAATGGACGGGGGAACGCTTGCCGGATGGAAGACCCAAAGTCTCAGATGCGGATTTAAATGAATTAAGAAGACTTACATTAGAGGAAATTTGGGCTCCGTTGTATAAGGCGGGCTACATAAACCAATTTGAAGAAAAATTATATCGGTTGCATGATGATAGAAAGCTTGTTGGCAGGGCGGTGACATCAGCATTTATTCCGTCGAGACCGGATTTGGAAGAAACAGTGAAAAAAATCGGGGCGGATGAGGGCAGAAAGGGAACCTGCAATCAGTGGGTGATTGATTCGCTTTATGAGGGTGATGTTGTTGTGGCTGATATGTATGACAAAATCTACGAAGGTACTTTTGTAGGAGGAAATCTTTCTACGGCCATCAAAAATAAAACTAAAACGGGCGGTGCCGTTATTTGGGGCGGGATCAGAGATCTGGAACAAATTGAAGGAATAGAAGGATTACAAATTTACTATAGGGGTGTTGATCCCACACCTATTAAGAATTTTGTTATGAACGGTTTTAACACACCGGTCAAAATTGGTGCTGCCGTTTGCCTTCCGGGCGATGTCGTGTATGGATATGGCGGCGGTGTTATCTTTATTCCCAGTTATTTAGTCAAGGATGTTATTGAAGATGCTAAGAAGTCACACGTCAAGGATTTATTTGGCTTTGATATGATAAAAAAAGGGGTATATACGACTGCCGACATTGATATTGACTTTTGGCCGATTGCCATGCTTGATAAGCTGATAGAATTTATTAAGACTGATGACAGGGCAGAAGAATTTAGATTTCTTGATTGGACAAAGGAATATGATAAGGCAAATGCTGAAGTAAACTAACGCCTACGGATTTAAAAAGATGACATTTGGCACGTGTAAACTGTCCCAAAATCATGTATGATTGAAAATAGGAGATCAACAGAAATTTGAAATAAGGACAGGAGGAAACAAATATGGCATTTTGTGAGCAGTGCGGAAAAGAGCTGTCAGTGGGAGCAAAATTTTGCACGGAATGCGGAGCGGCAGTTGAGATGAAGTCTGATTCAGATATGGAGGGAGCCCAGGCAAGAGTGGCCGCAGAGGTCATAAACGAGCTTTCCGCTGAGGCGGCAGGAAAAATAGAGGAAGAAGAGACTGCCAAGGAAAATGCAGCGGGAGAGACGGTCAAGCCGACCGAAGACGTCAAAGAGCATATGCAATATAGGCCGGTGCAAAACAGCGCAGCAAATAATCAAAACCAATATCAAAATCAAAGCCAATACCAACAGGGTTATGATCCGCGTAAATCCAGAACGCTCGCCGGTATTTTTGGTATTCTTTTCGGATACTTCGGTGTACATAATTTTTATCTCGGTTATACATCAAAGGCTGTCATACAGCTTTGTGTGTCTATTGTAGGTCTGTTGTTAAGCTGCCTCGGAATCGGCATCTTTATCATCGCGGGCATCGCAATCTGGGGGCTGGTGGAGGGAATCATGATTCTTGCCGGCAGCATTAATGCAGATGCCAAGGGTGTACCGCTCAGGGATTAGGGATGTTGGGAAGGCGATCAGTAATTCTATAAAAGAAAAACACCGTAAAGATATTTTTAGATGTCTGTGCGGTGTTTTTCTTTATGCCGGTTCTGTCAGTGTTTCTCACCACTCATTACAGGCAGGCGCATACCGGATATGACAATTGTAATAATTTTTTTCCTTTGTATTGACGAATTGCGCGATGCATGGTATCGTATACTACGACAGGTATACTACGACAGACATAGTAAAGGGGGCAGGGAGTTGATAAGCAGTGATGTGATCAGAGGATACAATGATATTCTTATTTTGTACCTGCTGCTTGAAAAGGAATCCTACGGATATGAAATTTCAAAGCAGATCAGGGAGCTGTCAAAGGAAAAGTATATCATTAAGGAAACGACCCTGTATTCCTCCTTCAGCAGACTGGAAGGGAATGGGTTTGTCGAAGCCTTCAGCCGGGAGAGCGGTGCGGGACGCAAGCGGACCTACTACCGCCTTACGAAGGCGGGAAGAAGCTACTATCAGGAAAAATGCGAAGAATGGGAGCTGACGAAGGAAGTCGTCAATCAGTTTATCGCAGAAAAAGAAGCTGTAAATGAATTGAGATCATGAGAGGGAAGAAGAATGGAGACAATTTATAATTATTTGGATGTGATGTTCGCATCGGTTGAGAAAACAGAACAAATTGAAAAAATGAAGGCTGATCTGGCCGCGAATATGGAAGACAAATATCAGGAGCTGAAGGCAGTGGGTAAGTCGGAGAATGAAGCGATCGGCACGGTGATTGCAGAATTCGGTAATGTAGAGGAATTGCTTAAAGAACTTGGTGTCACAAATCGAACGGAGGAAGTGCCGCAGATACAAAGAACCGCACGTACAGAGGAGGCAGATTATGAGGATGAGAACGGAGTTTTAAGATCCGGTATCCGGCTGAAGAAGGTGACGGAGCAGGAGGTTTACGAATATATGGCGGCGAAGCAGCGTATGCTGAGGAAAACGGCAGCCGGCGTATTTATTATCATGATGGGTGTCGCAGTGATGATTTTACTCACACATCTGCTTCCGGGGGCGATTATGCATCCGCTGGCGGAGGAACTGGGCAAGGTGCTTCCGATTGTCGTGCTGCTCGTATGTGTTGCGGCGGCTGTAGGTTTGATTATTAATTCCGGGATTCGGTTTTCAAAATATGAATATATGGAAAAGGGCGTATGGGTGGACGCTGATCTGCGAAACAGGCTGACAAAGGAGATGGATGATTATTTGCCGACCGGAACCCTTGCGCTGACGAGCGGTGTCATGCTTTGCATTTTAGGAGTAGCGGTACTGTTGATTATGGGCGCAGTTATGCCTGATGGAGACAGCGGAAGCGTGTTCGGTCTGTGCATGATGCTTGTGATGGTTGCGATTGCCGTGGTTCTTTTTATCACGATCGTATCAAAAAAAGATATGTATACGATGATACTCGGAATAGGAGATTATGCGCCGGAGCGCATAAAGGAGAATAAGCTCATCGGCATTGTTGCCTCGGTTGTATGGCCGCTGACGGCCGTTGTGTTTTTTGTATGGGGCTTTGCTTTTCATGGCTGGCGGATATCCTGGATTGTATTCCCGGTTGTAGGTATCTGTTTTGGCGCATTTGCAGCTGTTTGCAGTGCCGTGACAAGAAAGTAGCATAATATTTTTTCACATCTTGACATTAGAGAAGGGATGTGTTAGATTTAATAAGTGTCTTGCTGACACGCAAATACAAGTAGAGTATCCACTCTCACCCCGGGACGTGGAATGATGTTACCGGGTGTTCATAGAAATGCATCCTGCATGTTATCGTGCATGGATTTTGTTTATGAGTGTATGTGGATAGTCTATGGCTATCCACTTTTTTATTTCACATTATGGAGGTGTAAGGTTATTAGCGATTTAATGATTAACGAACAGATTAGGGATAAGGAAGTTCGTGTGGTAGGGGAAGAAGGAGAACAGTTGGGTGTTATGCCTGTGAAGGATGCACAAAAGCTTGCGGAGGACGCAGGTCTTGATCTTGTGAAGATCGCTCCTACAGCAAAGCCGCCTGTCTGCAAAATTGTTGACTACGGAAAGTTCAAATATGAGCAGACGCGCAGGGATAAGGAAGCAAAAAAGAAACAAAAGGTCATTGATATTAAGGAAGTGCGTATGTCGCCGAATATTGATACCAACGATTTGAATACGAAAATCAATGCTGCAAGGAAATTCATTCAGAAGGGGGACCGGGTCAAGGTTACGCTTCGTTTCCGCGGACGTGAAATGGCGCATATGCACAGCAGCAGACATATTTTGGACAATTTTGCAGAGTCACTTGCCGATATCGCGGTTATTGAAAAGCCACCAAAGGTTGAGGGCAGGACGATGACGATGTTTTTAACTGAAAAGCGCAGCCAATAAGATAGGGTAATGTCTGAAAGCCGTGCAGTTAAAATAAATGTAGCTGTGAAGGTACCGGCAGTTACACATAAACAGTATGTCCGCGTGGGCATCTACTATGTGCGCAGCACATAAATTTTTGAAATCAGGAGGATTTAATGTTATGCCAAAAATTAAAACAAACAGATCAGCAGCAAAGCGTTTCAAGGTTACCGGAACGGGAAAATTAAAGAGAAATAAAGCCTATAAGCGCCACATCTTAACAAAGAAGTCCGCTAAGACTAAGAGAAACCTTAGACAGGCAACGATCACGGACGCTACAAATGTAGCAAATATGAAGAAAATCTGCCCATATTTATAAGAAGAAGCGCTTAAGGAGGAATAAAAAATGGCAAGAATTAAAGGCGGAATGAACGCTAAGAGAAGACATAATAAAGTATTAAAGCTGGCAAAGGGTTACAGAGGAGCACGCTCTAATCAGTACAGAGTGGCTAAGCAGTCTGTTATGAGAGCTTTGGCATCTTCATTTGTAGGAAGAAAAGAAAGAAAACGTCAGTTCAGACAGCTTTGGATCGCTCGTATTAATGCGGCAGCGAGAATGAACGGTTTATCCTATAGCAAGCTGATCTATGGCTTAAAAGAGGCCGGTGTGGACATCAACAGAAAGATGCTCGCAGAAATGGCAGTAAATGATGCGGAAGGTTTTGCTACACTTGCAGAGCTGGCAAAGAACAAAATCGCATAAAAAATTGTTAAAAAGACGGTATGGCCCGTTAAGGCTGTATCGTTTTTTTGTATCAGATTTTTATACTTTTTTCTTCCTCCGGAATGGCTTGTCAGATCGTCTTTCGATGCGTATAATAAAAGCAAACGGACGGGGACGAACGTTACTTTGTAGGTGATGAGGAGGAGGGTATGGAAGTTCGGGAAGGTTATGTGAAGCTGTCGGCGATACGCGAGAATATTAAAAAGGTCATTATAGGGAAAGAGGATACGATCGAACTGGTTTTGACGGCGGTGCTTGCGGGAGGGCATGTGCTTTTGGAGGACACGCCCGGAACGGGGAAGACGATGCTGGCAAAGGCACTTGCCGCCTCACTGGATGCAGATTTTTCGAGAATTCAATTTACACCGGATTTATTGCCGGCGGATATTACGGGGCTGAATATTTATAATCAAAAGGAAGGCCGGTTTCAATTTATAGAAGGGCCGGTAATGACGAATATTCTTTTGGCGGATGAGATTAACCGGGCGACACCGAGGACGCAGTCAGCACTGCTGGAAGCGATGGAGGAAAGGCAGGTTACCGTAGACGCGGTCACGAGAAGACTTAAGGAGCCGTTTGTCGTCATTGCGACGCAGAATCCGGTTGAAACGGCGGGGACATTTCCATTGCCCGAGGCACAGCTTGACCGGTTTATGATGCAGCTTTCCATGCGGTTTCCGACATTGGAAGAGGAATTGGCCCTGATCGGGCGCTTTGAAAGGGAGCAGCCGCTTGAAAAGCTTTCCGCTGTTTGCAGCAGCGAGGACATTCTGAAACTGCGCAGACAAACACGCGAAATTTTTGTGCATGCGCAGCTAAAGGAATATATCGTACGGCTGATACAAGCTACCAGAGAGCATCCGGCAATCTCTCTGGGGGTCAGTCCGAGAGGAACACTTGCGCTTTTATATGCCGTGCAGGCTTATGCGCTTGTGAAGGGACGGGATTATGTTTTGCCGGAGGACATCAAGAAGCTGGCGGTTCCGGTACTCGCACACCGGATGATTTACTATGCGGGAGAAGGGATGAAGCAGAAAACGGCTCCGCTGTCAGAGATACTTGCTTCCATAGAAGTGCCGAGCGAGGAATGGAGTAGGAAATGAAGCTGCTGATCGCATTTGCATGCGGCGCCTTACTGTATTTTTTACAAAGCTATTTATATAAATGCTTTTGGGATCGGGATCTGACGATCACGGTCAAGTTTTCGGACAATGTGGTCAGGGAGGGAGGCACGACGTCGCTGATTGAGACGATCAGCAATAAAAAGCATCTGCCGCTTCCGGTGCTGCAAATTAAATTTGCAATTACACGCACGTTTCTTTTTCCAAAACAAAAAAATACTGCGGTTACGGACCAATACTACCGGAATGAATTTTTCTCGGTCATGCCTTATCAAAAAATCACACGCACCTATCCGTTTATTTGCAGCCGTCGCGGCTGTTTTCAGATGACCGGTATGGATGTGATCTGCAAGGATTTTTTTATGACGCGCATGATGTTAAAATCTCTGACGCATCCTTCTATGATCTGTGTACTTCCGAGGCGGCTGCGGCAGGTGGAAATACCCACGCAGGCAGAGCATTTGTTAGGTGAGCTTGTCAGACAGATCCATAGAAACGAAGATCCGTTTGAATTTGCGGGAATTCGTGAATACCAGCCGTATGACAGCATGCATAGCATGAACTGGAAAAGTACGGCGCGCACAGGAAGCCTTCAGGTCAATACGTTTTATACTACCTTTTCCAAAAAGCTTGTTCTTCTTCTGAATCTGGACTGCAATGCGGTGTCTCGTGCGGAGGAGCTGAAGGAGGAAGGAATTCGGATTGCAGCTTCCCTTGCGGCTCGCTTTATTCATGAAAGAATACCGGTTGCCTTTTATACAAACGGTCTGGATCTTATCATGAAGGAACCTTGTCAAATTGAGGCGGGATCGGATGGTAAACATATCAGAAACATTGAAGTTGCCCTTTCAAGAATTGATACAGGTCTGAAGCCGTCTTCTTTTCTTGAACTGCTTGACCGATATGTCAAGCCGGGAGGCGATTCTGTTGAATATTTGCTGATTTCCAATTACAGAAAGAAAGATTTATGTGAGAAATATGCTGCCCTAAAAAAACAGGGGTACTCCATGAAGCTTTTCATTCCTGAATTTAAGGCGGTTCCTTTGGAAAATTCCCTGACAGCGGCGGAAGGGATCATAAAATGGACGGTAAGAGATGATTACTAGAAAATATGTTTTTTACGCGGATTTATTGAATTTATTCATGCTGTTTCTGCTGAGTGTCGTCATTTCCTGGTGCGGTGCAGTCTGGATGGGCGGATTTTTTTATGCGGAGGCCGTAGCCGGTATAGCAGTACTGCTTGTGCTTCTTTATCTGCTCAGGCTGTTTGTAAAAAATCTGTTTGTGTATATTGTCCTGCATGCCGTATTGTTTGCACTTCTTTTTATCCTTCCGATGCCGATGATCGCCGTGGCGGAGTTGTTTGCGTTCCTCATCGTTTTTACAATTACCGATTTTTCATTTTGGACGAATGAGGAGCTGCACGGATTTTATTATGTTCCTGCATCCTTCTGCCTGTTTTTTTTATTGGCGTATGCTTACGGAAGCTATAAGGGTATACAAAACATTCAGGACACTGCCTATGTTATGGGTATTTTATATTTGGGACTGTATTTTCTGCGGCTTTATTTTCAAAACGGGATTCGCTTTTCCAAAGATAAGCAGATGAATGAAGAAGTGCCGCTCAAGCAGATGTATGCGCAAAATGTGAAGCTGATTCTTCCTCTTGTCGGGATTTTTGTGGCGTGCATGTTTCTGATTCAATCCAAAATACTCGCTGATTTTTTGATGGCAGCCCTTCGAACGATTGTGGAGGCAGTCGTTTATTTGGTGAATTGGCTTATTTCTGTTTTGCCCCGTGCAAAACAGGTGAGTACGGAGATACCGGTGCTTCCGGAGGATCTGTTTTCAGCGGCTGATGCGCCGCCCGACTGGGTGCAGATACTCATTCGCCTTCTGGAAATGATCATCAGTGCCGCTGTTGTGGTTTCATTGGTCTTTATTACGCTCAGGGGGATCTATCGGTTTTTGAGGATCCACTTGTCTCGAAACGGAAGAGAAGAACGCCTTTTGCTTTGTCAGGATATGAGCGAAAGCCGGGAGTGGATTTCAGAAAAAAAGGAACAAAGGAACAAACATTTGCTTAGAAAACTTACTGATTCTGAAAAAATCAGAAGATTGTATAAAAAGAAAATTCGAGAACTGGAACGCGGCGGATACCGGCTCAGTCTGTCTGATACGCCGATGGAGCGGGCGGCCGATGTGTATGAAAGCCGGGGAGAGAATATTCGGGAAGCCAGCGAGATTTATGAGGAAGCACGATATGGGAACGGCATGGTATCTGATGAAACGGTCCGAAAAATGAAAGGCTGTCTGTAGTCCTGCTTTGGAAAGGAACGGAAATCTATGAAAATTTATGTGGCGGATGTTACGATTGCGGAACTGGAATATTTGGAGGCGCAGGTTTCTGCGAACAGGATCGAGCGAAGCAGAAAATATAAGGCGGAAATTGACCGCCGCCGTTCTTTGGGTGTGGAAGCTCTGCTCAATTATGCCTTGAGAGAAACCTACCCGACTTTATCCGTCCCGGTACAACTTGGAACGGATTTGCATGAAAAGCCGCATCTCATTAAGGTAGAAGGACAGTCTGAGAGCAGAATATCCGAACAAATCGAATTCAGCCTTTCTCATTCCGGCAGATATGCGGCCTGTGCGCTTTCTTCCGTGCCTGTGGGAGTGGATATTGAGCTGCATAAAAATAATAATGCCGGTGTTGCACGACGTTTTTTTACGCGGGACGAATGTGCTGATATTACCGATGAAGAGCGCTTTTATCTTTACTGGACGTTAAAGGAGAGCTTTTTGAAGGCAGTGGGACAGGGGCTGAGCCTGCCGATGAATTCTTTTTCTGTCACGTTAGGCGGGAGAGAGAGATTAGCGTCCTATTCCCATCAGGTCAACGAGCATGACTATTTTGGCAAGTGCTATGAAATGGAAGCAGGTTATTCTCTTGCTGCCTGCGTGCAGGGGATTTCCAATTTCCCGGAGGAAATCATCCGTGTGAAGCTTTAATATTTTAGTAGTTTGGACATTCCAAACTACTTGACAAGTGATCTTTTTTCCTATAGAATACAAAATGCTGGTAAGCTTGCATAGATCAGTTTATCGAAATCGGGGTGTGGCTCAGTTTGGCTAGAGCGCTATCTTAGGGAGGTAGAGGCCGCGTGTTCGAATCACGTCACTCCGATCAAAAGATATAGTTTTCCTATAAAAGGGATGCTATGTCTTTTTTTCTTTCCAAAACTGTGATATTATAGACTGAAAACTTGCAATGTCACACAGATAAGCAGAAATTTATGGAGGACTAATAATGTTAGCTATAATTGGTTCATGTTTATTCTCTATTGTAATTATTTTAAGCATTCTATTGATTTGCGGATTACCTTTAGGCGAATTAACAATGGGGGGACAATATAGAATTTTACCGAAGAAATTTAGAATTATGGCAATATCTCAACTTATAATTCAAGTCTTTGCGGTGATAATTATTTTGCAATCGGGAGGAGTTGTATCGTTATGGTTTTCTTATAAAACAACTGGGATTATTTGTTTTGTATTTGCAACTTATCTTTCATTAAATACAATTATGAATATCTTATCCAGAAGTAAAAAAGAAAAATATATTATGACACCTCTTTCATTTTTGGCAGCGATATGCTTTTGGATAACAGCATTACAAATGTAAAGAAGGGTTTCGGGTGGCAAGTTCCAATTTGTTGGTCAGTTTTATTAAAATGTCGGGTGCATTTGAATTTTTTTTCTATGGTATCCACAAAGTTATCAGGTTGAAATAGATGTAGAATTGTATCTATAGCAGCCTGACTTTTTGTGTTATACGAAATAACGAGGGTTGAATTTCGTATGATTGATATGAGGTGCAGATGTTTGTGAATTTCTTGGAGGGTGCAAGTGGAAAATTATGTAATAGAAACAAAAGAGCTCGCATTAAGAGAATTAACTAGGAATGATTTTCTGCAATGGTATCAAATATTATCAGATCAAGAAACAATGCAATATTACCCAAGAGTATTTGATATGGATAAAACAAGAGGCTGGATTGACTGGAGTCTTGATAGCTATAAAAGATATGGCTTTGGTTTATGGGCTATTATTTTAAAGGACACTAATCAATTCATTGGAGATTGCGGAATCACTATGCAGAATATTTATGGTGATGGGAATTTGTTCCCTGAAATAGGCTACCATGTCGATAAGCGTTTTTGGTGTAAAGGGTATGCTTCACAGGCAGCGAAAGCCTGTTTACGGTATGCTTATGAAAACACGGACTATAATGAAATATTTTGTTATCAAAAGTGGACAAATATACCATCAAAAAAAGTGGCTGAAAAAATTGGAATGTTATTACGTAAGGAATATCCGGATGGGAAAAACACAAAAACAAGTGTGTATTCTATTACTAGAGCAGAATATTATGCGATGACATGAAAGATGAAAATTCTAAATTTGCATGTTTTCAGCTTTTTATAAAGAACATACAATTTTTATTTGATTGAGGTTCATTCTTTTTCGTATTAAAAAGCGTAATAAAAATATTTGTTATTATTGAAAACATATTTTTTGTATGCTATACTAACAATATAAATTGTTTTTAAATGTATTCTAATACGGAAAGGAGATTTTTCATCTATGTATGAGACCCAAAACAGCCCAAGCCGTTATTATCAAATTATGCGCAATTACCAAGAAGCCCAGTTGCTATTTGCAGCAATACATTTGGATATCTTTTCTTTTCTTGATACGCCACAAACGGTAGAAGCAATCGCAAAAGCAACAAGCTGCGACAAAACACAAATGGGCTTCCTGCTTTTATCGCTGGCTTCTTGTGGATTTATTGATAAGCAGGGAGATTTTTATATAAACACACCCGAAGCTTCGTCGTTTTTATCTCGCAACAGCAAAGTCTTTCTGGGTGACACATTTTTATTCCGTGAGAAGATGACCTCCCTGGCACATCTGGAAGAAAAGGTACAGACACCTCCTGCTGTGAATGGAACCGTCTATGATTTTTCAGAACTGGCCCGTTTGACTATCCCGGAGATGTATGCTGGGCGGGTGCAGGCGTTTATGGATGAAATAAGCAAGTTATATCCAAATAGCAATGAAGCTCTTGATATTCTTGATTTGGGGGGTGGAGCCGGTATTTTGGATATTGAATTTGTAAAGCAGTTTCCAAACAGCAAAGCGACTATACTAGAAACACCGGAGGTTTCCAAGGTAACAAGGGACATTGTCCGGCAGCACCAAATGCAGCAAAAGATTGAAGTTATATCGGGCGACTTCAATTCGGACCAGATGGGAGGTCCTTATGATGTTATTATCGCCTCTGGAATATTAAATTTTGTCGATGGTGATTTGTCTGCATTTATAAAAAAGATATCCGATGCTCTAAAAGAGGGAAGCTATTTGCTTCTTGTTGGAAAATTTGAAGATGAAAATAACAATATTCCTGCAAATATGTTAAGCTGGTTATCCGGATTTTTGGAGGGCATTCCTATGCCGCCCGGCATGAAAGAAATAGAAACGGCATTGCACAAATCGGGTCTTACCTTGGCGGATCGGATAAAAATATCCATGTTTGAAGGGCTCCTATATCAAAAAGTCCCAACCAATTTTTTTGCGCATTCCACCGAAGTCATTGACGCATTCATCATGCTGACGGAACGAATTGCAAATAGCAAAACAAACGTACTTGATTTTGGAAGCGAAGATATGACCTTTTACCGAGGGGAAATTCATATGATAAAAACGATTGGGGATTATCCCGGCATACACAGCGCTGAACTTGCACGGAAATATGGAATCACCAGACCGGTGGTTCACAAAACCTTGCAGAAGCTAAGTGAACGGGGTCTGATTGTCAAACAAGAAGACTCAGAGGATAAAAAACGCTCTTTGCTCTATTTGACAGAAAAAGGGCAGATTGCCTACCATGCCCACAAAAAATATCATGATGAATATGATAAATCACTCTTTGATTTTCTGGCGCACACCTCTGGCGATAAATTAGCAGCCATGAAGGACTTTTTGGATTATGCCATTGGTTTGATTGAGAATCACTCATAAGTCCCGTGTGAACATCCGATTTCAGGCATCAAAGAAGTGGCTGACAATGAATTATTCGGTTTGACATTGACTGTTTAAAAGTAAAATACAATGGATTACATGGCCGGGTATGTTGTTTTTGTATCTATTTTAGCCTGACTTTTTGTGTGATACTCGAAAGAAAGATTTGAACTTCTGATGAGTTACAGTATAAGAAACTTGTATCGTGCTTTCTATTTTATAACCGATAAACATGAATCTGTATGGGAGGTAAATATATGGAATTTTCACAAATACAACATAATTTTGAGCGTCATGGATTTACAACACAGTTCTTTGCAACAAAAGAAGCCACTTGCTGTTATCTTGCTGATACTTTACAAAATCAAACGATTGGATTTGGCGGAAGTGAGACTTTAAGGGAAATGGGCTTATTCGAGGTTCTGGAACAAAAAAATGTCGTTATATGGCACAATAAAATTCCGGGTTTGGCAGTGCGAAAGCTTGCAAATTGTGCAGATATTTATATAACCAGCGCCAATGCAATAACGGAGACAGGAGAGATTGTCAATATTGATGGAACCGGAAATCGTGTTGCAATGACTGCCTTTGGTCCTCAATCTTGTTACTATATTATAGGAAAAAATAAAATCACTTCCACTATTGGCGAGGCTTATTCACGATGTAAAAATGTAGCTGCTCCATTGAATGCCAGACGACTGGGAGTTAAAACGCCATGTGCCGTCAAGGGAGATAAATGTTATGATTGTAATAGTCCCGACCGAATTTGTCGGATAATCTCGGTGATTGAACGGGCACCGCTGGGTATGAAGTGTGAAATTATTTTTGTGGATCAGGAGTTGGGATTTTAATTGAAAGCAAATTCCCCAATATACGAGAAAATGGAAAAAATAACTTCAGATTATTTATCTAATGCATTGGGAGGACAACATGCAATATAGTATCAATGGGAAAAAATATATATTTAACAATAAGGTGAGAGAAAACAAAGATATGCGACTGAGTTTTGATAAACTATCACAAAAAACATTTGGTTTGTCTTTTGAGAATTGGTATCAAACCGGCTATTGGACAGAGAAATATCTTCCGCACGTTCTTTTAGATGGCGAACGAGTAGTGTCTAACGTGTCTGTAAATATTATGGATACTGTCTGGAAAAATGAAGAAAGACGATATATTCAACTTGGAACAGTTATGACTGACAGCGAATACAGGGAGCAAGGCTTATCTCGCTTTCTCATAGAACAGGTAGTAGAGGAGTGGAAAGAGAAGTGCGATGCAATTTACTTGTTTGCTAATGATACGGTTCTTGATTTTTATTCAAAATTTGGATTTGTAAAAGCAGAAGAATATCAATATCAAATAGAGGTATCTCCCAAACCGAAATATGTCAGAAAACTTGATATGTCAAGTGATAATGACAAAGAATTGCTGCTTGCAAAATATAAAAATTCGAATCCGTATTCTGCTTTGCCGATGGTCGAAAATACAGGTTTACTTATGTTCTACTGTTCACAGTTTATGAAGGACGATGTTTACTATGTAGAAGACTGTGACGCAGTCGTAATTAAAAAACAAAATGGTAAGGATTTAATCTGTTATGACATTTTCTGTAGTGAAAGGAATGATATTAACGAAGTATTATCTATTGTTGCAAGACATGACACAACAAATGTTATTTTGGGGTTTTCACCCAAATCAATGGCAAATTGTAAAATGAAGCGTTTGCATGAGAGGGATGCTACACTGTTTGTACTGTCGGATAAGGAAAACATTTTTGCAGATAATCAATTAATGTTTCCTTTGTTATCTCATGCATAATGAGCAAAACGTGAAGTATGTGAAACACGTCCGGCCAACAAAAGTCAGACAAATTAGGAGGTATTAGTGTTATGGATGATGGATTGAAAATCAAAATGTACTCATTTACGGTGGATTGCAAGGAACCGCAGAAGTTAGCAAAATTTTATGCGGCGCTTCTCAAGTGGGAAACCATGTCGATCGATGAAGATTGGGCATGTGTATATGCTCCGGGAACTAATCAGGGAGCCTATCCCGGTATTATGTTTCAACGGAATCCGGAGTATCAACCGCCGGTGTGGCCGGCAGAACCTGAGGCACAACAGCAAATGGCACATATGGACTTCGCCGTTAATGATTTAGAAGAAGCAGTTGTATATGCAATCCACTGCGGAGCATCCATTGCAGGTGAGCAGTTTTCTAATGACTGGAGAGTGATGATTGATCCCGCCGGACATCCTTTTTGCTTATGCCAGATGAAAGCAATCATTGAGAGTACCGATTTTGCATTGTTATAGAAAAGCAAGGAACTCTGTTTTGTTGTCTGACTTGCAAGATAAAAGGGGATAATTGATGAAAAAAGTAATCATAGTCGAAGATGATCGCGATTTGAACCGGGGCTTATGCCTTGTTTTAAAAGATCAGGAGCTTCAGCTTGTTTCGTGTTTTGATTTAAACTCCGCTCGTGAACAGCTTGCCGATGGTACGGCTGAACTAGTTTTGCTTGATATTAATCTTCCCGATGGAAGCGGGCTTACGCTGCTCCGCGAAATTAAAACCGGGAGCGCACCTGTTCCTGTGATTCTTTTGACTGCGAATGACACGGAGATGGATGAAGTGATGGGCTTTCAGCACGGTGCGGACGATTATATCACCAAACCCTTTAGTCTGGCGATTCTTCGTGCGAGAGTAAAGGCCCGGCTGCGCAGTGAATCGGTCTGCATATCCAAGCCTTCTGTTATTGAAATTGACGATTATCGGTTTGACTTTGAGCATATGGCTTTTTATAAGGGGGATATTTTTGTAGAACTGAGCAAAACGGAGCAAAAGCTTCTTCGTCTGCTGGTAGAAAATCAGGGCACAACTTTAAAGAGAACGGTTCTTCTGGATCGCATCTGGACAGACGGTGCCGATTATGTGGATGAAAACGCACTTTCCGTCACTGTCAAGCGGCTGCGGGATAAGCTGGATGCGGCCCGGTATATCAAAACCGTCTATGGTTTGGGCTATGTATGGGTGGTGCGGCGGGATGAATGAATGGAAGGTGGTTCTGCTTGCGGTTGTATTGGCAGCCGTTCTTACAAGCTTGGTATTCCTGCTGCTTGAGTACCGCAAAATGAAACGAATTCTGAAAATGCTTAATCAAATGCTGGATAGCGCGATGGACGGAGGTTTTACAGAAAGCACCTTTGACGAAAGCCTGTTTTCGGCGGTGGAGAGCAGATTAAACCGATATTTAACTGCCTCTGCGGTATCTGCACACAACATAACAACAGAAAAAGAAAAAATGAAAGAGCTGCTGGCAGATCTCTCTCACCAGACAAAAACGCCGCTTGCCAATATTTTGCTCTACGCACAGTTGTTAGAGGAACAGAATCTGCCGGAAGAAAGTAGGAATTGTGTAGCTGCGCTGCAGGGACAGGCGGAAAAGCTGCACTTTTTGATTGACGCTTTGGTGAAGCTGTCACGGCTGGAAATAGGTGTGTTTGCCCTCCATCCGGTTTCAAACGCTATCGCCCCGATGCTAAAGGAGGCAGCGGAGCAGTTTATGCCCAAAGCAGCACAAAAAGAGATTCTGCTGACTAGGAACCCTACGCAGGCTCATGCGGTATTTGACTGTAAATGGACGACGGAAGCACTCTGCAATCTGCTTGATAACGCCGTCAAATATACGCCTGTCGGCGGCAGTATACAGCTTTCAGTCGAGGAATATGAGCTGTTTTACCGCATTGATGTAGCGGATACGGGAATCGGGATAGCAGAGGCGGAGCAGGCAAGAGTGTTTTCCCGCTTTTACCGATCACAAACCGTCTGTGAGCAAGAGGGTGCGGGAATCGGTTTATATCTAACCCGTCAGATTATAGCCGGACAGGGAGGATATGTGAAAGTGTCTTCATCGCCGGGAAGCGGCTCGGTATTTTCTGTGTTCTTACCCCGGAAGCTCTGAATTCTTACAAAACTGTCAGAATTGCCGCTCTTTCGGAAAGATTCTGGAAAGAACCATATGATAAAGTCTGTATTGTAGCAAACACACTTTTGTTTTTGGAGGTAACGGTTATGCCTATTTTACAGACACATGATTTGAAAAAGATTTACGGTTCCGGTGAAAACGCCGTTCACGCGCTGGCAGGAGTCGATTTACAGGTGGAAGCAGGAGAATTTGTAGCGATCGTAGGTACATCGGGAAGCGGGAAGAGTACGCTGCTGCACACGCTGGGCGGACTGGATCGTCCTACCGACGGTACGGTTACGGTTGACGGAAAGGAGATCTTCTCCTTGAAGGATGAAGAACTGACGATCTTTCGCCGTCGCAAAATCGGTTTTGTATTCCAAAATTACAATTTGGTTCCGGTACTTAACGTTTTTGAAAATATCGTATTGCCCATTCAGTTGGACGGCAACGTGCCGGACAGCACTTATGTAAATCGCATCATCGAAACACTGGGTCTTCAGTCTAAGATGCAAAACCTGCCAAATAACCTTTCGGGAGGACAGCAGCAGAGAGTTGCCATTGCCAGAGCACTGGCGGCCAAGCCGGCTATTGTTCTTGCGGATGAGCCGACCGGCAATCTGGACTCCAAAACCAGTCAGGATGTACTGGGCCTTTTAAAGGTAACCGGTCAAAAGTTTTCCCAGACGATCGTGATGATTACCCATAACGAAGAAATTGCCCAGCTGGCAGACCGCATTGTTCGAATTGAAGACGGTCTGATCGCAGCTCGATAAGGGGGGATGCATGATGAATGTAGCCAACCGAAAATGTATCCGCAGGCTGAGTATGAAAAGCATGAGGGCGGCAAGCTCAAGAAATTTGATTGCCGTTCTTGCCATCGCTCTGACCGCCGTACTGTTCACCTCCCTGTTCACGGTGGCGTTATCTATTAACCACTCCATTCAGCAGGCCAACTTTCGGCAGGCTGGAGGATGGAGCCACGGGACGTTTAAGTATATGTCTTCGCAGCAGTTTGAGGAAATAAAAAATGATCCACTCATTAAGCAGTATGGGCTTCGTCGTTTTGTGGGTATACCTAAAAATGAACCCTTTCTCAAGACTCAGGTGGAAATTGGATACAGTGACGCAAACCAGGCACATTGGATGTACTGTGACCCGATAGAAGGCAGGCTGCCCGCCGAGGGCAGCAACGAAGCCGCTACCGACACACGGGTGCTTGAACTGCTGGGCATTGATCCGGTATTGGGAAACGAGTTTACCATGACGTTTGACGTAGACGGCACGGAGGTTACGGAAACCTTTGTTCTGAGCGGTTGGTGGAAGTATGATCAGGCAATTTCGGTAAGCCACGTTCTCCTTCCTCACAACCGCGCGCAATCCATCTATGATCAGGTCGGTATAGGAAACGGCGTTGGAAGTGACGGAGGTTTGACGGGTTCCTGGAATATGGACATTATGCTCGACAGCTCTCTGCACATCGAACGGGATATGATCAGAGTCCTTGCGGATCATGGCTATCAGACAGAAAGCCGCTCGGAGGGAGACAATTATATTGCAATGGGTGTCAGCTGGTGCTACACCGGCTCGCAGCTTGCCAATAATATGGATCCCCTCACGGCTATTGCAATTGCCGTGCTTCTTCTGATTATTATTTTCACAGGTTATCTGATTATCTATAACGTATTTCAGATTTCTGTTTCTAACGACATCCGTTTCTACGGACTGCTGAAAACGATTGGAACGACAGGCCGGCAGATCAGGCGCATCATCAGGCAGCAGGCTCTTTTGCTGTCTCTGATCGGTATCCCCCTTGGATTGCTGGTTGGTTATGGTGTTGGTATAAAGCTGACGCCTGTCATCCTTTCACAGCTCAACGGCATTGTGCCGGATGCGGTGTCGGCGAGTCCGGTGATATTTGCAGGCTCCGCTCTGCTTGCCCTGTTTACGGTACTGATTTCCTGCCGCAGGCCGGGGAGCATGGCTGCAAGAGTATCACCGGTGGAGGCGGTTCGCTATACCGAGGGAACGGCGAACAAAAAAGCGATACGCAGATCGCAGTCAGGCGCATCGCTGCCCAAAATGGCATGGGCGAATCTGGGACGCAGCCGGGGTAAGACAGTCGTCACCATTGCTTCGCTTTCTCTTGCCGCCTTGCTGCTAAACATGACAGTCACTTTTACAAACGGCTTTGACATGGATAAATATTTGTCTAATATGGTTTCGGATTTCATTGTGGCGGATGCGGGCTATTTTCAGACAGGAGCGTTTTGGGATACCGACCGGGCGCTGCCTGAAGCTGTTGTCTCAGGTCTGGAAGCCCGGCCGGGCGTGGAATCCGGAGGTCGGGTATACGGCAAAACCAGTCCGGTGGAAGAATTTATTACAGAGGACTATTACCGCACCATATACGGGGCTTGGAGCGATCAGGAAACCTTAGACAATCAAGTTGCCGCTGCCGAAAAAGATGACGAAGGACTGCTGTCCGATCGGGCACAGCTTTACGGTATGGAGCAATATGCGCTTGATAAGCTGACCGTGCTGGAGGGTGATTTATCCAAGCTCAGTGAGCCCGGAGGACGTTATGTCGCGGCAGTTTATTTCGATGATGATTACGGGAATCCTCATATGGATTCTCATTGGGCGAAGCTTGGCGACACAGTAACCCTGCGGTATGTGGAAGAATACGAGAATTACGACCCTGACACGGGTGAAATACTTGATTCTGAGAATATTTCTGATGATCAGCCATACCTATCCCGTGCAAAGATCTATCGTGATATTGATTACAAAGTAGCGGCGTTGGTCGTTGTTCCGAATTCCCTCTCCTATCGCTATTATGGCGCCGATGAGTTTATTATGAACGACAGGACATTTATTCAAGACAGCGGCACCAGCCATATTATGTATTACGCCTGTGACGTCAATGATCAAAGCACCGCCGGAATGGAAGCTTTTTTATTTGATTTGACAACTGAGCAGATGCCGCAGTTCGATTATGAGAGCAAAGGGAGTTATGCGGCGGAGTTCGAATCCTTTCGGAATATGTTCCTGATGCTGGGAGGTGTGCTGAGCTTTATCGTCGGTCTTGTAGGTGTACTCAACTTTCTGAATGCAATTTTGACCGGAATTCTTACAAGACGCAGGGAACTTGCCATGCTTCAATCCATCGGTATGACCGGCAGACAGCTGAAAACCATGCTGATTTTGGAGGGGTTGTATTACGCTTTGGGAGCGGCCGTTGTATCGCTCGTGCTCAGTCTCGCTTCAGGTCCCCTGTTGTCCAAAGTATTGGAGAATACATTTTGGTTCTTTACCTACCGGCTTACTGTTTTACCAATACTGTTACTTGCGCCGATTTTTTGTGTACTGGGTATTGCGGTGCCTTTGGCGGTGTACCGCACCGTTGCCGGGTACTCTGTTGTTGAGCGGCTGCGGGAAGCCGAATAGTCGGTAGAACAAAAGTGTGCTTCGCCCACTCTCGCGGCCAAATACTCCGGCAGCACAGCTTTTGTTCCGCGCGCGCAGCTGCGCATAGAATTTTATTATATAATAAAGAGGAGGAATGCGGAAGCATTCCTCCTTTTCAACTATTTAATCAATTTTAAGTTGTTTAGGATATTTCTGCAACATTTGCATGATAAAATAGGTTTTGTCCATAGATGAGCAAGGGAGGAGAAGAGATGAAAAAAATTCTGATTGTAGAGGATGATATGTTTTTAAACAAGACCCTGGCTTATAATTTGAAATCCGACGGCTACCACGTTACCTCGGCATATGATTATTCCGTTGGCTTGCGTAATATGAGAGAAAATTATTTTGACTTACTGCTGCTGGATATTAACCTGCCGGATGGCAATGGGCTTGACCTGTGTCGTGAAGTGAGAGAGGAGTGTTCAGACACTTACATTATTTTTTTGACCGCGAATGACCGCGAAAGCGATATAATAAAGGGCTATGAAGCGGGTGGAGCGGATTACATTACGAAGCCGTTTTCCGTTGCGGTGCTTGCGAGAAAGATTACCGCTATTTTCGGGAATATGGAGAAACAAGCGCCCAGGCATGATCTCTATCATGACGGAATTTTAAAAATAGATTTTTCAGAACAATCCGCCTCTATAAACGGGGAGGCTGTAGACTTTACCCCGAAAGAGTACCGAACGTTGTTTCTCTTCATTAAAAATCCTAAAGTTATTCTGACAAAACGCCGGCTTTTAGAAAAGCTGTGGGACGTTGACGGTGATTTTGTTGATGAGCATACGCTGACTACAATTATAAGCAGGATCAGAAAAAAAATTGAAAGCAATGACAGGAAATATATTAAAACAGCTTATGGGATAGGATATCAATGGACGGGTGGTGATCATCAATGAAAACAAAGTCTCTTTCTGTCCGCACCATTACCACTGTAGTTTCTATTGGGAGTGTTTTTACCGTGTTTATGATATTTTTGATTATGTATTCGACCATCAGAGAGCCGATTGTGATTTACTTCGGCTTGCTGCTGTCAATTGCGCTGCTGTTTTGGGGCGGCCTTTTTCTTTATTGCTTTCAAAAGAAATTATCTTCCTTCACATCTGATTTGTGCAGAACGCTGGATGAGATGATGAATGATCATAAAAAGCCTGTTGTTCATTTAGAGGAAGAAAGCCTGTTTTCCAGAATCAGTCATCGAATGGAGCGTCTTTATAGTATGATGCAGAATAATCATCAGCAAATAGAGAAAGAAAAAGCAGAACTTCAAATTCTTGTTTCTGATATTTCTCATCAAACAAAAACATCCATAGCAAATTTGAAAATAATAAATGAGACACTCCTGTCACGAACGATACCGGAGGAAAAAAGATGCGAATTCCTAAATGCCGCAGAAAGTCAATTGAATAAAATGGATTTTATGATACAGGCACTGGTAAAGGCTTCCCGGTTAGAAGCAGGATTGATTATACTGGAGAAAAAAAGGGCACCGATCTATGAGACACTGGTAGCCACAATTAATGGTGTTCTAGCCATGCTGGAAAAAAAGAATCTGCATTTTACTGTGGATTGTCCCGAGGAGCTTACACTATTTCATGATGTCCGCTGGACATCGGAGGCTCTTTTTAATTTACTGGATAATGCGGTGAAATATACGCCGGACGGCGGAAGCATCCGTATTACTGTTCAAGAATGGGAAATGTATGTAAAAATAGATGTGTCAGATACCGGAAGAGGCATTCGGGAATGCAGGCAGGCTTCTGTTTTTAAGAGATTTTATCGAGAAAAGGATGTTCATGAAATTGATGGAATCGGGATTGGACTATATATTTCCAGAGAGATTATCACGAAGCAGTGCGGATATATAAAAGTTGTTTCTGAGATTAATAAAGGAAGTACCTTTTCCGTATTTTTACCTGTCAAACAATGAAATAAAAGGGAGGATTCTCATGAGTATACTTCATACAAGCGAATTAAAAAAATATTACGGCACTGCAACAAACCTTGTGAAAGCCCTGGATGGTATTACGCTGACTGTAGAGAAGGGAGAATTTGTAGCAATTGTCGGAACATCTGGGAGCGGAAAATCTACCTTGCTTCATATGCTTGGAGGCTTGGATCAGCCGACTTCCGGAAAAGTAGAGGTAAGCGGAAGGGAACTGTCGCAGATGGATGATGATCAGCTTACCGTTTTCAGGCGCAGAAACGTTGGCTTCATTTTTCAGAATTACAATCTGGTTCCGACATTGAGCGTACACGAAAACATCATTCTTCCCCTGCGGCTGGACGGGGAAAAGGAAGATCGAGAATTTATTGGTCGGATTGCAGGCTTACTGGGGCTCACGGAAAAATGGAATGAACTGCCCAATACACTGTCCGGAGGTCAGCAGCAGAGAGTCGCCATTGCAAGAGCGCTGGCGGCAAAGCCGGCCATTGTGCTCGCCGATGAACCGACCGGAAATCTGGACAGCAGGACCAGTCAGGAGGTATTGGGGCTTCTGAAAATGACGGGGCGGCAATTTTACCAGACGATTGTTATGATTACCCACAATAGTGAAATTGCCCAGCTCGCCGATCGAATTGTCCGTATTGAGGACGGTAAAATAGTGAATCAGGAGGAAGAGGATGACACTGCCATTTGAGAATGATAATGCACAAATCACAAAGCAGCTTGCCCGGAACGCATTAAAAACCAGACGAAAGCAAAATATGGTTATTATTTCCGCCGTTTTTTTGACGACAATCCTGATTTCCTTTGTCTGGACAGCCGGTTTGAGTTTTATTTCCTCTATGCATGAAGCCTCTGAGGTGGCTCCGGGGCCAGGCTCGGATGGTGCTATAGTCGGAGACGAAATTATCTATGAAAAGGTTTCACGGGCAGGTCAGGTGGAATGGGCGGATTACGTAAGAAAGTGCAGCACTGCTTCCCTGCACAATGACAGCTTTGCTGGTATACAAACAGAATTACTTGCGCCGGATAAAGGCTTTTATGCTCATAATGATATTGTTTTGCAGGAAGGCACTTTCCCCGAAGCCGAAACAGAGATTTTAATATCGGACACGCTGGCTCAAAAAACAGGAATTTCCGGATTGGGAACGGAAACTTTCGTGCAGGCTGTTGTATTTCGAAATGAAGCGGAAATCGAAACTAAAATCCCTGTTAAGGTCTGCGGCGTTTATAAGAATCCTTTGGCAAATCTCAGCGGAACCTATGAGGAGATCTATACCTCTGCCGCGTTCATTTTAAAATATAACCCGGAATTGCCTGAAAGCCGGAATCTGATTTATGTGAAGCTGAACAACCTGAATCCATTTCTTCTGAAAAGCGATATCTATAACAAGCTTTCCGAGCTTTGCGAGCATGTGGGGGGAGAAGCGGTTCAAACAAAAAACAGTATGGCATTTTCTGCTTCATTGATCATTCTGCTGCCTTTGCTGCTTTTTATTTTACTTATTATGGCTAGCGGTTATTTTCTGATTCACAATGTTTTTGATATTTTCATAGCTTCAGATATTCGCTGGATTGGTATGATGAAAACCATCGGAGCAACCAAGAGACAGCTGAAAACCATCTATATGAGACAAATATATGTATTGGCGGCGGTGGGGATTACGTTAGGTCTGGCCGTCGGATATGGAGTGGGGCTGCTGTTGGCACCGGAAATCATGAAAATGACGGACTATTCCCAATACTACAAGGCGACTAATGTGCCATTGGTTTTGTTATTTACCGTTTTATTTTCCTGGCTGACTGTTTGGATCAGCTGTTTTCGGACGTTGAAAAAGGCAGCTGCCTGTTCTCCGATCGAGGCGGCAAATTATACACCCCGCCGCAAAAATAAAGTGCTTACGGTACTTTCTTTTGCACTCAGCGGCATCATTTTTCTGGTCGTATGCAATGTGACATTGGGATACCGGGTAAGCCGGATGATAGACCGCTATAATCAGGAGGATGTCCGAATTGTCCATAAGGCGGCTATTTGGGAGCTTACAGAGCCATATAAACCAATTTCCGCAGGTTTGCCGAATGAAATAAAGAAATTGCCTTTTGTTGAAAAGGTGGATGTGATCTATCGCGCGAAAACGTTTCCGGATCAGATGGAATGGGGCTCTGTTAAAATGTATGAAGACTTTTTGGCGGAGGTAAAATTGGAAGGAAAGCTCAAACAGGAAGCAGAGGCGATTCATGCGGCACAGGGTGAAAATCAATTTGTTCAGTTTCTTCCTAACGGAAACATCAAGCTTAAGATTGGGACGCTGCCTGCAGGCAGACTAAATAAGGAAAAAGCCTATATCCGCATTTTGGATGGTAAACTGGATGAAGAAAAATTTATGACCGGTAATTATATTTTGTATCAGGATCAAGATTATTTAAATACGACGGATTCGCTGATTGATGAGAATCAAAAAATTCATGCGGGGGATGTTTTGAAGCTATCCTTCTGTGAAGCTATCACGGAAACCTATGAAACCAGAGAAGTGACGGTTATGGCAGTGTTTCAGAGGGCAGACACCTATGGAACAAGTGATGTTCAGTACGACAATATTGTGATGCCGGACACTCTGTTTCAGTCTGTTTATCCTAATTATCGGGAACGAATATCCGCTATTCAAATTGATACAAAGGGTGATCTGAATGAACAGCAGATGGATGTTCTCATGGATCTTGTAGAGCAGGAGCATAATGTACAGATTATGGTGGATTCCCGGTATGAGGATGAAATTTACTATGTTCACCAAAAAAAGTCCATTACGATTTTGGGTTTTTTTCTGGCATTGGTGCTGGGTATCATCGGATTGTCAAATGTGGTGAACACATTGGTTACGGACATCTATGCACACCGGCAGGAGGTATTGATTTTTCAAGCGGTTGGTATGACAAAAAAGCAGCTTTGGCAACAGCTTTTTAAGAAAAATTTTCTTTTGTGTCTGATTTCATCGGGAATCATAGTACTTGCGGGGAGATGTATCACCGAATTTACCGCCGGGTCCTCTACCTTTACCGGGTTTCATGAAAACTTATTTTGGACCAGCTTTTTACTTCTGATTCTTCTTATGCTGGGATTATGTGTATTGCTTGCGTCTGTAATGATGCGGCGGTTAAATAGAAAAAGTGTAGTTGAAAGACTAAAAGATATGGAATGAATATAAGGCTGGATTTTTAAGGAAGGGATTATTGAAATTTATCGAGCGGACAGCTATAATAAAAGGTACAAAATAATTGATTCTGGGTAAATGGTCGGGGGTTGTAAATGGACAAAATAATTAAAATTAAGAATGAAGAAGAAACAGATTATAAAAGAGTAGAAGAAATCACAAGGAAATCTTTTTGGAATTTATATATTCCGGGGTGTAATGAACATTATTTAGTTCATGTAATGCGGTCTCATGAAGATTTTCTGCCCAAGTTGGATCTGGTGATTGAAGTTGATCATCAGATCATCGGGAATATCATGTATACGAAAACCAAACTAATCGATGAGTACGGGGAAGAAAAACACATCCTTACATTTGGTCCGGTTTGTATTCTGCCGGAATATCAGAGAAAGGGATATGGAAAAAAGCTAATAGAGTATTCCTTTGAACGGGCGTCCGAGCTCGGTTATGATGTGGTTGTAATATTTGGAAATCCCGGCAATTATGTAAGCCGCGGCTTTAAGAGCTGTAAAAAATATAATGTCTGTCTTGAGAATGGAACCTTTCCGGCGGCAATGCTGGTAAAGGAACTCAAACCAAATGTTTTGAACGGAAAAAGATGGGTTTACTATCAAAGTCCTGTGTTTGAGATAGATGAACAGGAAGCAGAGCGTTTTGACGAAGGGTTGGAAAACATGGAGAAAAAATACCAGCCAAGTCAGGAAGAATTTTATATTCACAGTCATTCTATAATCCAGTAACAGTTCCTTAATCATACCATACTTTGATGAAAAATAAAATGACGGGATTTCGGGAAAGTAGTATAATGATGTCGGTAAATAGCAAATAAATCAATAATCTTTAAGTAAGGAGCTTGGTATATGCCCAGAATAGATAAGACCGAGATCAATATATACGACCTGCTGATCTGCCTGACCAACGCCGGAGATCTGATCAGTCATGAGGTTGCAGACCACCATCAGCAGGTGGCGTATCTCGCATTCAGAATCGGTGAACAGATGAATCTGCCCGCCGAACAAAAAAAGAATCTGATGCTTGCAGGATTGTTACACGATGTGGGGGCGTTCTCACTGGATGAGAGACTTTCCATGATCGAGGAGGAACCGCCGGCAGTGAATGACCATGCATTTAGAGGTGCACGCCTGCTGGAGGGATTCGCCCCTCTTTCTGATGCCGCAGGGATAATTCGCTACCATCATATTCCCTGGAATGATGGAGAAGGCAGAGTATTTAACGGCAGCGAGGTTACCAGTCTGAGCCATATACTCCATCTGGCGGACCGCATTGCAGTTTCCATCCGGAAGGATCAAAATGTGATTGAGCAGATCGAAGGCATCAGAGGAAAGATATCGGCACAAAAAAATACTGTTTTTATGCCGGAGTTAATCGATGCTTTTATGGAACTCAGTGTGAATGAATACATCTGGCTTGATACTGTGTACAAGCCCTTGCTTTATATCCTTCCGGATATTGTATCCTTTGACACCGTAGAGCTTGATCTGGATGGAATTATCGATCTGACTAAAATATTTGCCTATATTATTGATTTCAGGAATCCATTTACCGCAACGCATTCAGCCGGAGTTGCAAAAACAGCGGAAAGATTAGCGGAACTTGCCGGATTTTCGGGAAGTGAATGTAAAATGATGTTGGTAGCGGGCTATCTGCACGATCTGGGGAAGCTTGCGGTGAGTAAAAATATTTTGGATAAGCGGGGAGATCTTGATACAGCAGAGAGAAATGTAATCAGAAGTCACACATTTTACACTTATCGTCTGCTGCAGATGATCAAAGGCTTTGAAACAATCAATAAGTGGGCGTCTTTTCATCATGAAAAGTTAAACGGGAAGGGTTATCCTTTTCATCTGCAGGGCGACAACATTCCACTGGGATCGCGGATTATGGCTGTTGCGGATATATTCACGGCGATTACCGAGGATCGTCCTTATCGAAAGGGCATGACGCTTGAGCGTGCGGTTGCCGTGTTGAACTCCATGGTGGAAGATCACTCAATTTGTCCCTATGTGGTATCCCTCCTTACGCAAAATCTTAAGTCGATAGATGAAATCAGAAGAAATGCACAGAAGGAAACGAGGAGTATGTATCACTATATACATGCAGCGTAAATATGGCTTGTCTGCTTAAAATTTGCATGAAAATGTAGCAATCAGGAGAACCTGGAATATATTTATAATAGCTAATATGGAAAGGAAACACGGATATGGCTATTAGAATATTTATTGATCAGGGACATAACCCCAGCGGATATTTTAACAGCGGAGCGGAAGCAAACGGTTTGAATGAATCGGAAATCAATTATCAGGTAGGAATTTATTTACAGAACCTGCTGAACAGTGATCCCAGATTTGAGGCACGTGTGTCCAGACCGTCGCCGGATACCGTATTGGGAACAAACAATACCACCAGCTTGGCAGAGAGAGTCCGCATGGCTAATGAGTGGCCGGCAGATTATTTTATCAGCATACACTGTAATTACAACCCCAATCCCGCCTACAACGGAACAGAGGTGTACATTTATCAATACGGTACGCAGGCACAGTGGCTGGCGGAACAGATTATGGGCGGAATAACACAGATGACCGGAACGAGAAATAATGGAATCTTGGAAAATCCCTCCTTATATGTTTTAAGAAATGCGGATATGCCGGCAAATCTTGTTGAATTGGGATTCTTGAGCAATCTATCAGATGCGGAAAAATTGCGTAATAACCCATATGGATTTGCTTATGGGATTTACCTGGGACTGCTTCGGTACTTTGGATTATCTTAACAGACATTAGAAAGAAAAGCACTTTGTTTTGATTCGGAAAATTTCATGTAACATGGAAAAGAAAAGTAATCGGAGAATAAATAATCGGTTACTTTTTTATGTGTAAGAAAACGTTCGATTTTTAATTGAATTCAATTAAATTTTGCTTGACTATTATTTGCCTTGATGATATGATAGTTATAACAAAAAAAGGAGGGATGCTATGGATGTGCTGAAGCTTGAAAATCAGCTTTGTTTTCCTTTATATGCTGCTTCAAGAGAAATCGTAAAAAAATACACACCCTATTTAAGCGAAATCGGATTGACCTATACGCAGTATCTTGTGATGCTGGTGCTGTGGGAACACAAGCAGATTGGTGCGAAGCAATTGGGAGAGCTTCTGTATCTGGATTCAGGGACGGTTACTCCTGTGGTAAAAAAGCTGGAGCAGATGCAATTTGTCGAGCGCAGGCATGGTACACAGGACGAGCGGACAATTGATGTCGTATTGACCGATCGAGGAGCGGCATTAAAAGAAAAGGCAGTTACCATCCCGGAGAGAATGAGGCATTGCCTGAATCTGGATCAGGAGGAAGCCGGGATACTATATAAACTTTTATACAAAATTCTAGTGTGACTCAAAAAATAATTATTTAAGGAGGAATATAAAATGACAGTATATGATTTTTCAGTAAAAAATAATAAAGGTGAAGTTGTATCATTATCCGATTACAGAGGAAAGGTGCTGCTTATTGTCAATACTGCAACAAAATGCGGTTTGACTCCGCAATATGATGCTTTGGAGGCATTATATAAAAAATATGAAAGCAGGGGACTTGTAATTCTTGATTTCCCAAGCAACCAGTTCCTGAATCAGGCGCCCGGAAGTGATGAGGAAATCACGCAATTTTGCACTTTAAATTATGGTACAACCTTCCCGCGCTTTTCCAAAATTGATGTAAACGGAAAAAATGCCGATCCGCTCTATGTATGGCTGAAGGAACAGGCACCGGAAGACCGTGGAGATGAAGCAAGTGAAGCATTTGAAAAAAAGGTGAAGGCGCTGAAGCCTTTTGCAAAAGCAAGCGATATCAAATGGAATTTTGGAAAGTTCCTTATTGACAGCAACGGAGAAGTGCATGCCCGTTATTCTCCTGCCTATAAGCCGGAGCAGCTTGAGGCGGACATAGAGCAATTACTCAAAGCCTGAAAAATAAAAATAGAAAAACAGAGAGCATTCCTGATCATGAAAAGATTCAGGGATGCTCTCTGTTGTAATAAAGACTGCAGCAGTTATTGTGCGGGCAGCTTCCTTATCTTTGAACCATGGATTCCGCTGTAGCATAATTGGATAAGATAGCCAAGCGTAAAGATGATGCAGGCAAAGGTCAGAAGCCCGCCAAGGAATGGAACGATCTTTACAAATACAAGGATCGCGGTTCCGAGGAGCGAAGCGAGCCATGGGTGCAGCGTCTTAAATACGAGCCGTCCGACTGCGGCACCCGTAAAGGTGACGGAGAAGAACAGAATCGGAAGAACGAGCAGCGTCAGCAGACCCGCAAGCGGCAGTCCGATATAAGTGATGCAGCACAGGATGACAGCAACAGGGAGCGCAATAAGAGCAATTGCACCGGAGCCGAGCATGACCGCCGGATTACTCATCAGCATTGTGCCGGAGCCGTCCAGTGCTTTCCCGAATACAAGGCAGAAAATAAAGGCTATCAGCACGAGGGCAGGTACCCAGTATAATCTGGATAAAAGCTTATGCACAATTTTTGCTCCGATCGTCAGTTTCTCTGCGGTCTTTCCCACGTCCGCCTGCTTATCAAAATTCAGGTTGGCAATCAAGGCGTTTTCATCGATGCCGGGCTCTTTCGTCGATTTAATGGTCAATGTGCCCTTGATGTCGGCATTTGGTCCGATTGTCACATTTTCTGCGAAAATGTGGACATCTCCCGTAACGGTACCATCAATTGTTACGTTTTCCGCATAGGCTTTCAAATCTCCGCAGGTGCCGTTAAAAGCAATGCTCTGTGCTGCAAGAATTGCAGCGTCCGCGGTAACTTCATGACCGATACTGATTGAGTTGGCGGCAGCCGTAATATTGCCGCTGATCTTTGTACCGATAACGTCGATCGAGTAGCCGGCGGCACGCAGACTGCCGTTAATCGAAGTATTGCTGACGGAGAGCAGATTACCGGCGATCAGAACATCCTGGTCAACAGTGGATCCGGCAATCTGACAGTTGTTTCCCATCATATAAACATCCTTTAATGCCGTTACATCAGTTATCGCGGACGTCTCGCCGGTATAAAACCGGTTACCGACACTGTCAGAAGATTCGGAATTCTGAGCTGTGACGGATTCCTTCGCTTTTACGGATTCTTCTGGTACGAGCAAAACAGCTGCGGCAGCGATAAGCAGTACCGCCATTGTAAAACGCAAGATTTTTTTCATTTTTTATCCCCTTCATAGAATGAATGCTATTGATGAGAAAAGTATAACAGAAAAAAGTGGGTTTGTAAAAACACGGATGTCATAAATCGAAATTACAAATGTAACTTTTAGAAATTATGCGTTGCTGAGAATGGAGTGAACAGTCACATAATTTTTGTTTACGAATGGAAAATATTCCGATACAATAGAGTAAAGAAGGAGGAGGATTCTGTTAAATCTGACGGAATCCGCTTGTGGGTATATGGAAAATGATAATCAAACAGTGGTGAAACAAAAGAAGCGCCGGCAGGCAGGACCGGATATCATCAGGACGATTGCCGCCGTATTTGTCGTGGCAGTACATTTTTATTTGAACTGCGGCTATTATTCTGCGCCGCTTAAGGGCCCGATCCTGTTTGTGATGACGGCGGCCAGATGGCTGTTTTTGATCTGTGTGCCGTTATTTATGATTCTGACCGGCTATTTTAAATCGGAGAAAACGCTGGGCCGGGAGCATTATAAAAGCCTCATACCGGTTTTCCTGTCCTATATTGTAATTTCTATTATTAAGGTGTTTGCGAGCAATTATGTGTATGGGAAGGTCTATACATTTGAAATTGCGCTGAAGAATATCGCAAATTACCAGATCGCGTGGTATGTCGGTATGTATTTATCGCTGATGGCCCTGATTCCGTTCTTAAACCGGCTTTGGAAGGCGCTTGTATCGAAAAAAGAAAAGCAGGTACTGATCGGTTCCCTTGCATTTGTATCTACTCTTTATCCTGTTTTTCTTTATATTGTTCCATCATACTGGCAGATGCTCTATCCGCTTGTCTATTATTATCTTGGCGTTTATATCAAAGAATACCAGCCCAAGATGAAAAAGAGGTGGCTTGTGCTTGTTACGTTTGTAATTGTACTTGCGGAGGCGGTCATTTCTTTTGTTTTTGCGGATGGTAAAAGCTTTATCTGGAATGTGCTGGGGCCGGTAGACAGCGGCTACTCGACGATCACCGTAGTTGTTTGCGCCGCGGCAGTGTTTTTGCTTTTTTATGATGTGGAAATTAAGACAGGTTGGATCAGGACCGTATTTCGAAAAATATCGGAGGTTTCGCTGGAAATCTATTTGTTTACGGGAGTCTATGATGCAATCATATTTTATTATTTAAAGAAGATTGTTTGGGAGGTGGAGGATTTCTTCTGGTGGTTTTTTGTGACAGTGCCGGTAAGCTTCCTTCTGGCATGGATTTCTTCCGTGCTGTTAAAGCTTATTTTCAAAATGATCGGGAAATGTGCAAAATCAATTATTAATAAATTTTCAAATGAGAATGAAACAGAAATGTAAAGACAGCAAAACAAAAGGAGGACAAGATTGAAAATGAGAAGTAGAGGGTATCCATTACCTTAAGCACACGGCAAATAA